>JAYSRA010000077.1:0-10512 GCA_043721275.1 Burkholderiales bacterium | reverse complement strand
TCCACCCTCACCCCTGCCCCTCTCCCGCATGCGGGAGAGGGGTTCTAGAGGCGCATGCGACTGATATTTCTCGACAGCTCGTACATACGGCGCAAACGCCACATGCTCGCGCAACGCCGCCGGGATCAGCTCGATCAACGGCGCGAGCCGCCCATGCCGCCGAGCACGATCATCACGACGATCAGCGCAGCAATCACCGCCAGCGTGATCTTGATCCAGCTCTTTGGATATTCGCCGTCGAGCTTGCCGGTGACGGCGTTGATGATGACTTGGAAGTCCTTCGCGCCGTAGGTATAGGTCATGAGCCACACGGGCGCGAGGATGTGTTTGAAGGTTTGCCGTGAAAAGTCAGCGTTGACTTGCAGGCCGCGCTGGGTGTCGCCGGGGACTTGTTGCGAGCAGAGTTGCTGGGTCTCACCCGTCATGCGTTCGCGGCTGGCTTTGGCTGCGCCAATGAGGTCGATCTGGTAACGCTCGACCGTCCAACCGCTGACGTAGGCGGCGTCGTAGGGCTTGAGCGCACCACCGCCATTATCTGTGGTCGGAAACGGTTCGACGGCGCGCAGCAGCGTGGGATGCACGCCTTTTGAGCCGCAGACGAGCGTGTCGTCGAAAAAATGATTCAGGCTGCCCGACGCGTACTCCCAGCGTGTGCGCTGCACCTGGCGGGACTTTTGTTCGCCGTTGTCGTAATACGTTTCGGTCTCGTAATAGTAGTAACCGGCCTGCGCTTCCCACTGCGCATCAACCAGCGCGTCGAACGTCCAGTACGGCAGGTAAACGCCCTTGACGGTGTCGGTCATCGCCTTGCTTTTGAGCTTGCCCGGTGCCCACCACAGTTTGCCGTACCACGCGCGAATCAGGTCGCGCGCTTTCGGCTCGCTGATTTGAAACGGCAACACGCCTTCAGGGCGAATCACATCATCGGTTTCGTCGTAATCGACGATAGCCGACGCGCCGCAAAACTCGCAGGATTTGGCCTGTTTGGCCGGGTCGAACACACTGATCGCCTGACAAGAATTGCACTTGACCATGCGCTTGGTGAGCGCCCAGCCGCGCTGCTCGCCCTGCATATTGCGCAGCGCCGCGGCGAGATCGTGCTCGACGACATCGGTCGACTGCATGCCGGGCATGGTCTCGGTCGCTGGCGGCATCGGCGATTCGGTGCCGCAGAAGCCGCAGATGAGCTTTTGCTTGGCCGGATTCCACACCGCTTCGCCACCGCAAGCCACGCAACTGTATTTGCTGCGCGCGGCTTTCTCGGGCGTGGTGGCCGGTGTGTGGGTGGCGGTGGGTGGGCTGCTCATAGGACGCAAACTCGATGGTGCGCCGATCGCACCTTTATTTAGCGATCAGTGGGTGGAGCAACGTAGCGCACATTGGCGAAAATTTCGGCGAACGGTATGCTGAGTTCAAGCGATTTGAGTTCGAGCGTTTGCGGCGTCGACGCATCGGCAATCACCCATTGACCATCGGCCTGCTTCCGATGCACGGTCAAGTCGTGATTGTCAGCCGAAATCAGCACATATTCCATCAACGTTGGCGACAGGCGATAGCGCGCAAACTTTCCCATCGCATCGTATTCGGACGTTGATGGCGACGCGACTTCTATGACGACTTTAGGGGACTCGATAATGCCTGGACCTTCCCGCGAAAAATCCTGCGCATCACAGGCAACAACAATATCGGGATAAAAGAACGCATTAGCCGCCGCGACCCTGACTTTTATGTCCATCCCAAATGCACGGCAAGGCGAGCCGGCTAGCGCTTTGCGCAGCGTTCCAATCAGGTTCAACGTGGCTTCGTTGTGGTTCATCGACGTGCCAGTCATCGCGAACACTTCTCCGTCAACAAACTCGTGTCGCCCCTGAACGAATGCATTTTCCCAAGCGAGATATTGCTGGTCAGACATACGCTCCAATGGTTGCGGATACCCCACAATTTACCCCTTCAAATACGCGTCCACCGCGTCTTTGGTGATCCGCCACTGAGTGCCGATCTTGCGGCCTTTGAGGTTGCCGGCATCAAGCTCAGCCATCACGTCCGCTTCGGCAACACCCAGCACCTGCGCCACTTGCGCCGGGTTCATGAGCTCCATCGCGGGAGCAGCTGCGGCGGCGACAGGCGCAGCCATCGCGCCCGGCATCATCCCTTTGGGTCCACCGACGCTGGTGCCGACTGGGCCGCCGGGCTGGTTGGCCATTTGTTGTGCAACGCCCAAGCCCATCGCAAATTCAGCGCCAATGCCCATCGTGCCAGCCTTACCTTCGGCGACCGCATTGGCCATGTTGTACCTGACGTAATCGCCCATGTCGCCTATGGTGGTCATCGCGCCGCGCTTGTCGATGGCTTGCTCAACCTCGGGTGGCAACGAGACGTTCTCGATGTTGAACGAGGTGATTTCGATGCCGTATTTCGAGGTCGTGATCGGGTTTATCGCGGGCAGCAGCGCGGCGCCGATTTCGCTGTAACGCGCCGCCACATCCAGCGCTGGCACCTTGGCGTTGGCGATGGCCTCCGTAAACACAGTGACGATCTTCGAACGCATCACATCGGCGAATTCGTCAAGACGGAAATGGTTGTCGGTACCGGCCACTTCTTTCAAAAACAGCGGCGGATTGACGATCTTGAAATCGTACTGGCCGAACGCGCGCATACGTACCACGCCAAAGTCAGCGTCGCGCATCATGATTGGGTTGGCGGTGCCCCATTTGTTGCCCGCAAAGGTGCGTGTGGTGACGTAATAAACGTCGGCCTTGAAGGGGCTCTCAAAGCCGTATTTCCAGCCGAGAATCGTTGACAAAACGGGAATGTTCGCGGTGGTCAGCGTGTGCTTGCCGGGGCCCATAGTGTCAGCGAACTGACCGAGATATACGAACTGCGCCACCTGCGATTCACGCACGATTAACTGCGCGTTATTCTTGATTTCTTTGTCTTGATCGGGCCACCGATACGAGAGCGTGTCACGCGAATCGTCCTGCCATTCGATGATTTCGATCAGTTGCTTTTTGATGAAGTCCATGAGGGCCATGAGTTACTCCTAGGTGTCGAAAAGGGTTCGAAAAAGTGGAATGCTGGAATCGTGCAGCGGGTTATTTCGCGGCGACTTTGGCTTGTGCCGCGTTCAGACGGCTTTCAAGCTGATCTTTGGGCAGCGCGCCCGCGACCATGCGGCCATCGGCCAAGAAAAACGATGGCGTTGCACGCACGCCGAGCTTCTGCCCAAGCGCCTTCGTGGCATCTATCGGATTGGCGCAACTTGAGTCACCACCCGGCACGTGCGTGCCGCGCAGGGCCGCGTTTTGCCAAGCAGCAACGCGATCTTTCGCGCACCAGATGACCTTTTGCTTAAGCGCCGCTTGCGGGTGCAGCGAATCAATCGGGTACATGAAGTTGTAGACGGTTACGTTGTCCATCGTTTGCAGCGTTTGCTCAAGCCGCGTGCAATACGGGCAATCCACATCCGTGAAAACATACATCACGCGCTCACCCTTGCCGCGCACTACTTTGATGGCGTCTGCAAGCGGCAATTGTTTGATATCAATGGCGTTTAACTCAGCGGTGCGCTCCTCGGTTTTGTTGCTCATGGTGGCGGCTTCGATCAGGTTGCCCACGATGAAGTGGGTCAGCGTGTCGTTGAAATAAATCAGATCGTCGCCGACCATCGCCTCAAACATGTTGGGAAAGACCGAAGCGCGCAGGCCCTTGATCGGCGCGCCTTTGAAGCGGGTTTCCAGCACCTGCGTAACCTCCGCTAACTTCGCGGGTGATGCCACCGCTGGCGCTGCCACAGCTGCATTTTCGGCGCGTGGTGGCGGCGCAACGCCCACCGCTGGCATGGCGACCGGCGGCTGCTGAGCGTTACAAGCGGCAAGCAGACCGCTTAAGGCGAGCACGGCGACAATAGTTCGTTTCATAAAAATCCTTGGAAATACAGCAGACGTAACGGATGCAATAGCGTTTATTGCACCGCGGCGGTGGACACGGTGCGACGAAACGCAGGTAGACGGCTTAAAAGACGCATTCCAGCGTCGCCAGCCGCCATGAGCAGCAAATGATCAGTTTGATTGTAGAGTCGGAAAAGCCCGTCGGTCGCCAATTGCATGGCGAGCGTAGGCCCGAACCGCTCGCGACGATAGCGTCCAAGCAGCAGCGCGTGGCCGGGGTCACCGCCGACTTTGTCAGCATGCTGCCAGACATCGCACAAAACACGCGCATCAACCAAGCCCAAATTGACGCCCTGCCCCGCCAGCGGATGCACAGCGTGAGCGGCGTCTCCCACCACCACCAGTCGTTGTGCGACCGGGTTGGCGACGCGTACGAGGGTGAGCGGAAATGTTTGGACAGCGCTGATCATATGCGTGACATCCGCCACATGTTGTGACGCGGCATTCACCGCATGCAGAAAATCTCGCTCAGACACTGCGCACAGTTCATCAGCGCGCGCCTCGCTGACCGACCAGACGAGAGAGACTGCGAAAGAACCGTCGCTATCCGGCAGCGGCAGCAACGCCAGAATCGACCCATCGGGAAGAAACCACTGCCGCGCAGCGCTTAGATGCGGTTGCGCGCCGCGCAGATGCGCAACCACGCCATGCTGCGGATACGCACGCACGGTCGCGTTGATGCCTGACAGTTCGCGCAGCTTTGACTGCATACCGTCGGCTGCGAGCACCAGGCCGGCTTGCAACACCCGACGGTCTGTGAGCTCGATAAGTTTTTGCGCGTCGAAATCGTGCAAGGCGGATACGGTGCCGTTGACAACCTGCACACCGAGCGCCTGCGCGCGCGCCGCGATGGCGTGGGTGAGCGCCTCGTGCTCAATTACTTTGGCAAGTTCTGCGTCGCCAGCGTCGTCGGCGCTGATGCGCATCGATTCCTGCCCATCCCGGCCCGAGACTACGATGGTGCTTACAGCGGCGCTGCGAGTCAGATCAAACTTTACGCCCTGCTCTGTCAGCCAACGCAGATTGCCTGAAGCGACCGTGTAGACCCGTGCGGAAAGCATCGAATCGGCAACCGAAGGCTGCGCGGACGCACGTTCAACGACCGCTACACGGCCACGTTTGCGCAACGCAACCTGCGCCGCTAACGCACACGCCCAACCGACTGGGCCGCCGCCCACGACAACAACGTCAAAAGTCAAATCGCTCACCAGGTTAGCTCTTCGATGGTGTGGTTTTGATTGGTGTAGATGCAGATTTCGCCCGCAACTTTGAGCGATTCCGAGACGATTTCTCGGGCAGACAAAGCGCTGTGCTGCGTCAGCGCACGTGCCGCCGCTTGCGCAAATCCACCGCCAGACCCAATGGCGATGATGCCGTTTTCAGGCTCCAGCACGTCGCCGTTGCCCGTCAAAATCAGTGACGCTGTGTGATCGGCCACGGCCAGCATCGCCTCAAGCCGACGCAGAATGCGGTCTTGCCGCCAGTCTTTGGCCAGCTCCACCGCAGCGCGCGTCAAGTTGCCCTGATGTTTCTCCAACTTGCCTTCAAAGCGCTCAAACAACGTGAACGCGTCGGCGGTCGCGCCTGCAAAGCCCGCGATAATTTTGTCGTGATAAAGCCGCCGCACTTTGCGCGCAGTGGACTTGACCACCATGTTGCCGAGCGTGACTTGCCCATCGCCACCAATGGCCACAGCGTTGCCGATGCGAACCGACACAATCGTTGTGCCGTGAAAATCGAGTTTTGAATCCATGCGTAAAAAAAAGCCGCAATTCAGCGCCACATAAGAATGTGGATGAGCTTAGCTGGCCTTTGCGAAAAGCGTGGCAGGCACGCCGGTGAGTTGCAGCAAGATTTGAATAATGGGCGACGCGCCAATGACGCGAACATCAATGGCCTGCGCCATCAATCGCGTAAAGGCGTTGGCAATCGCACCGCCGCATACAAAATCGACGCGGGAAACTTGACGCATATCGATCACCACCGGATTGGTAACGGCCGCTTCGACGGTAACCTGCTTGAGACAGGGATTTGCGGCGCCCTTAAGCTCGCCAAGCCACGTCACGCGGTCGTCTAACAGCAAATCTTGAGCTGCCAGCGGATCCTCCACTTGCTTGCTGAGAACGCTGCGCTGAATGCCACTGAGAGGCTCGGCAGAAGGCGGCGAGATTTCAAAGGTCACCGCAAAATCCACGGCGCGATCCTCGAATTCGGCAATGTTTGCCGACCACTGTAGCAACTCCAACACCAAGTACCACTGCCCTTTGTGTGAGCGGGTTCCGGCCTGCAACGGCGTGGTCAAACGGCGCAGCGTTGACTCCAATCCACGAAACGAAATCACCGCGCCTTTGCGCCGCAACGCAGCAAGCGAACCCGCCAGCAACGTACCGCAAATGTCGCTGACACTATTCAAATCGACTATGTCAAGATCAAAACGCGGCGGATTGACGTCTTTGCGCTTCGCAGCGTCGGTTAATGAGGCAATCACGGGCGCTTGTGGATCGGTCATGTCGCCGCGCAACAAGGATTTTGGCTTGGCCCGCGCCAGCTGCGCCGCGTTCGCCGACGTACCGGTACCCGCCGTGGCGAGCTCATCCCAAGCGGGGGCCGAGCGCTCAAATTGAACGACAAAACGCAGCGCCAACTCTTCGAACGCGGCGCGATCTGAGTTACGTGCGTGCAAGTCAAACAAACACATCCACACCATTGGCGCGGTTCGCTCGGGCGTATCCAGCGCGTGGGTTAACGCGGCGGTAGCGGCGGTGGCGTTGCCGTGAGCAAACATGAGTGCGGCGTTCTCGAGCGATGGGCCAAGATCGCCGTCTTCGTCGACTTCAATGCGGCCTGCAAGCGGTGCCCAGTTGCCCATCTCGGTGTCACTGGGCGTCTTGTCGGGCTCCGGAGTCTGAGCGCGCACTTTACCGCCAAGCTTTGAGTTGCCACTGATGGTTGGCACACCTTCCAGCTCGAGCTTGCGGTTGTCCGCACCAGATTTGGATGATTTCAAGAAAAGATTAAACGCCATACCGGAACGCTACACCTTTACACGACAAATGACAACGGGTTACTGCGTAACTACGGCGTCAACCAGACGATAGTAGAGCCCCGCCGGGTCGTCTTTCAACACTTGCAGCTTGCCTGAGAGAGACACGGCATCGAAACCGTATCGAACGTCTGTTTTCGCGCGCACCTCAATCATGGCGTCAGGCCCAGCGGGCAGACAAAATGAGCAGTGTGGCGGCGCGGCAACCAGCAAAAAACGCCGCTGTTTGTCGCCAATATCGAGCGGCATCATGAAACCCTGAACGCGGATCACCTTGCCGTCGAGAGCGGTCACATTAGACGCAAAGGTGGGCAGCATTTTGCTGTTTTGTTTGACCAGCTCCACCTGTGCCAGAACGCGCCACGAGGTGAAGCCGGGTTTTTCCGGCAGAAATGCCGATGCGGGCATTAACGCCCCCCCACCTGCCACGGGCGTGACCGAGTTGGCACTGAACCCGGTCAAGGCGGTAATCAGCCCAGCAAAAAAAGTAAACGAAAATTTCATAGTGCCTACCTTGATGAAAGCTGAGCCGCCACGTTAACCGAAGCGCTGCGCCACAGCACCGGAATGGTAGCAATTATGGCCAATAGTGCGGCTGCTGATAGACCCGCCAACCACAATAAAAATCCCTTGCTGATGTTCACGCTGATACCGGGCAGCGCGTAAGCTTGCAACGCCCACGCGCCTAGCGCGACCAAAAGGCCTGCTAGCAGCGATGCCGCGACAATCAGCGCCAGCGATTCGCCGAGTATCAGGGCTGCCAGTTGGCCACGACTCGCCCCCATCGCGCGCAGCAGGGCGAGCTCCGGTTCACGTCGGGCCAGCGCCTGCAACAGCGCGCCGAGCAAGGACGCCATCGCTGCGATCACCAGCACCGCAGCGAACACTTTGACGATCAACGCCACCCAATCGAAACTGGCGAGCAAACGCGCCGACTCAAGCGCAGGTACGGCCGCCTGCAAGCCCGATTGTTGATTAATCAGGCGCGGCAACGTGGCCATCGCAACGGGGCCCTTGACTTGCAGCAAAGCGAAGGTGGCCTCTGGAGCGGTGCTAGCAGCGTGCGCACCATGAACCAGCCACACGCTTTCAATCGGCGTCACTATGGTCTGATCGATCACGCGCCCGGTCGGCTTGAGCACGCCGGACACGCGGTAAGGCAGCGCTTCATGCTCCGGGCCGCCTTCGCCAAAGCCGTGCGCGCCAACAAAACTGTCCCCGACTTTGAGCCCGGTGCGCGACGCGAGCGCCGCACCAATCACCGCGTCCATTGGCGCGACGGGCAACTCGCCCGAGGCAATCGCCGCCCCGTAAAACGACACAAACTCGGGCGTAGTGCCGACGATCCGTGCGCCCGCCACCGAGTCGCCGAGCGCAATCGGGATGGCTCGGGCGACTTGCGGGTTGGCGCGCAGTTTGTCAACTTCGGCGAGCGGAATGTTGCCGTTTGGCACATCAAGGTAATACACCGCCGCCAACACGTTTTGCAGCGCCGAGCCTTTGGCTCCGACCACGATGTCGATGCCCTGCGCTTGTCGTCGGGCGTGCGTTTCCAGCAATGATTGCAACCCCATGATGCTGATGGCGCTGGCAAGCCCAAGGGCGCACAGCGTTACCGCGAGCGCGAACTGCCATGGTCGCTCGCGCAAAAAACGCCAAACCAGCTTGGAGATCATCGCGGTAACGCCAGCTCTGAAAAATTCACTGAGTTGTCCGCCGCCAGCCACGCCCGCAGTTGCGGATCGTGGCTCGCCACAATCGCTGCACCGCCAGCAGCTACAAACGCAATGATTTGCGCCGCAACCAGCCGCGAACTGGCTTCATCCAACGCGGCCGTTGGCTCGTCGGCCAGCAGCAATTTAGGCTGTGTCAGCAACGCCCGCGCCAGACACACGCGCGCCGCTTGACCGACCGAGAGCGTGACGGGACGCTTATTCGCTAATTCAGAGATCGCGAACGCTTTGAGCAACTGTCCGGCGCGATCTCGCACTGCGGCGTCGACCGTGCCTGATAACGACGCGGGCAACAGCACATTTTCAATCACCGACAGGCTGTTGATCATGAACTGTCGCTGCGGCATCCAGCCGACGAACAGTGGTCGCAGCCGGTCGCGTGCGGCACTGGACAACGCTGCAATGTCCGGCCCAGCCAGCGTCGCCGAACCACAGTTAGAACCTATCGGGAGCACCCCACCCAGCAAATGCAACAGCGTCGACTTGCCGCAACCGGACGCACCGCGCACCAACAAAATGGTGCCCGAACCGAGCGCAAAAGTGCCGAACGAAATATCGGCGCGCCCTGCATAACAGTGCGACAAATCGCAAACATTCAGCAGCGGTTCTGACACAGATTTAATCGACACAACTTTACAACGAAGCGAAAAGCAAAAAGGCCGGAGAACCGGCCTTCAAGCGGAGATTGTTTGATAACTAAGCGGCGAGGTTTTTGTTCGCAAAATCCCAGTTAAGCAACTTATCGATTACCGTTTCAACGTACTTGGCCCGCAGATTTTGGTAGTCGAGGTAGTAGGCGTGTTCCCACACGTCAATGGTCAACAACGGCTTTTGGCCCTTGGTCAACGGCACTTCAGCATTGCCAGTTTTAACGATTTTGAGCGTGCCCGCATCGGCCACGAGCCACGCCCAGCCGGATCCAAACTGGGTGACCGCAGCCGCCGAAAGATCAGCCTTGAATTTGTCGTAACCACCGAGGTCTTTGTCGATGGCCGCTGCAATCGCGCCGATCGGTTTGCCGCCGCCGTTGGGCTTCAGGCTGTTCCAGTAAAAAGTGTGATTCCACACTTGAGCGGCGTTATTAAACACGCCCGCCATGTCTGCTTTGCCGCTAGAGGCGTGGATGATTTCTTCCAACGACATGCTTGCCAAATCTTTACCGTCAACCAGTTTATTAAGGTTGTCGACGTAGGTTTTGTGATGCTTACCGTAGTGATACGAAAGCGTGTTCGCAGAAATCAGCGGCTCCAGCGCCGTGTCGGCGTAGGGGAGCGGAGGGAGGGAGAACGGTGCACTCATTTTTTGTTCCTTGATGAAACTGGGGTCGAAAACGAATTGAAGATTACATTGGCAGCCGCTTACGGCATGTAGGTCAAAGCCGATAGTTTGGCCACGCTGCGCGCATAAACAGTGCGATCAGTCGCCGAAGAGCTTCTGCATCCGCTCACGCCGCTCTTGCGCTTCAATCGACAACGTGGCGGTCGGGCGCGCGATCAGTCGGGCCAAGCCAATCGGCTCGCCGGTCTCTTCACACCAGCCGAAGCTGCCGTCGTCGACCATGCGGATCACTTTGTCAACTTTTTTCAGCAGTTTGCGCTCGCGGTCACGGGTACGCAGCTCAAGCGTGTATTCCTCTTCCTGCGTCGCCCGGTCCGAAGGGTCGGTGGCCACCTCGTTGTCACGAAGGTGCTCGCCGGTGTCAGTGGCGTTATGCAGGATCTGGCCGCGCAACTCGATCAGTTTTTCCTTGAAAAAGCCAAGCTGCGCCTTACTCATGTACTCGGACTCG
>JAYSRA010000076.1:0-33249 GCA_043721275.1 Burkholderiales bacterium | reverse complement strand
CATCTGCTGCAAGGGTTGCAACAGCGGTCAGCCGTTCGTCGGCGTTTGAGCTTTGCCATTTTGGCGTGCTCGTGAAAAGCGATTTCAGCACAGGTGTGATTCGTTCATTGAGTTGAGCCCTAGATTTTAGGCGCATGGGCGTTCCGCTCAGGCCCAATAGAATCGATGGGTGAACACCGACCTCCAACGCATCTTTGGCCCCGACGGTGCGCTCAGCCTTGCCCAGCCCAACTTTCGCGCTCGACCGCAGCAGGTGGAGCTTGCTAGCGCCATTGCCGAGGCCATTGCAGACAACACGCAACTGGTCGCCGAGGCAGGCACCGGCACCGGCAAAACCTTTGCTTACCTCGTGCCGGCGCTGCTCTCTGGCGGCAAGGTCATCATCGCCACCGGCACCAAAACGTTGCAGGATCAATTGTTTGATCGCGATCTGCCGCGCGTGCGCGATGCATTGAAGTTGCCGGTGGAAACCGCGCTGCTCAAGGGGCGCAGCAATTATGTGTGCCATTACCACCTGGCGCGAACGCGTCTGGAGGGGCGCTTCACCGCGCGTGAACACATTCAACATGTGCAGCGAATCTCTGCCTTTGCCGAGCGTAGTTTGACCGGTGACAAAGCCGATTGCGACACGGTGCCGGAGGGCTCGCCGGTGTGGGCGTTTGTTACGTCGACGCGAGAAAATTGCTTGGGCAGCGACTGCGCTCATGCCAAAGAATGTTTCGTGATGAAGGCGCGTCGCGAGGCGCTGACCGCCGACGTGGTGGTGGTTAATCATCATCTGCTGTTTGCCGATATCGCGCTTAAAGATGATGGCTTGGGCGAGTTGCTGCCCGCGTGCAACACGGTGATTATTGACGAGGCGCATCGCGCGCCGGATGTGGCCACCACGTTTTTCGGCGAATCAAGCAGCATGCTGCAAGTGACCGAGCTGGCGCGCGACACCGAGCTCGTGCAGCGAAGCAAAGCGGCTGACGCAAAAGGCTTGCTGGATGCGGCTTTGGGCGCGGGCATGGCGGCGCGCGCGGTGCGCTTGGGTTTTGATCACGGCGGTGGAAAATTTTTGCGATCAGACGCGCTAAGCCGCCGCGAATTCGTCGACGCGCTCGATAAGTTGGTGCAAGAAACGAGCGCCTTGGCTGATGAGATCGAGAAGCATGAAGATCGCTCGGAGGACATGGCGGGCCTGCTCGCGCGCGCCACTGCAATCGCCGGGCGCTTGTCTGATTGGCGCGACGATTCGCGAGCGGATTTGATTCGTTGGGCGGATGTGTCCGCCAACGGCTGGCAACTGCATGCCACGCCGTTATCGGTCGCGGAAATTTTTAAGAAGCAAACCGAGGCCAGCGCGCGAAGCTGGATTTTCACCAGCGCTACGTTGTCTGCGGGCGGCGATTTTTCGCTGTTTACACGGCAGTTGGGCTTGGAGGCCGCGAAGGCGCAAACCTGGCCCAGCCCGTTTGATTACGCCAACGCGGGTCGCATTTATGTGCCGCGCAATTTGCCGCCGCCGAACTCGCCCGAGCACACGCAAGCCGTGATTGCCGAGGCACTGGAATTGGTCACCATTTCCGGCGGTCGCGCGTTTCTGCTGTTCACCAGTTTGCGCGCGTTGCGGCAGTGCGCGGAGGTGTTTCCGCAACTGCTCAAAGAGCGCGATTTGGACTTCCCCGTACTCACCCAAAACGATGCGCCCAAAGGTGAACTGCTGCGCCGCTTCCGTTCGCTCGGAAACGCCGTGCTGATTGGCTCGCAGAGCTTTTGGGAAGGTGTGGATGTGGCCGGTGATGCGCTGTCACTGGTGGTCATCGACAAGCTGCCGTTCGCTTCGCCCGACGACCCGGTTCTAGCAGCGCGCATGAAGCATTTGGAAGAGGGCGGCGGCAGCCCGTTTATGGACTGGCAAGTGCCGCAAGCCGCGATGTCGTTGAAGCAGGGCGCAGGGCGCTTGATTCGCTCAGAAACTGATCGCGGTGTGCTCGCGATTTGCGATGATCGGCTGGTGACTAAAGGCTATGGCAGGATTTTGCGCGCGAGTCTGCCACCGATGCCGTTCACGCGGGATCGGGGCGATGTCGCGGCGTTTTTTGAGGGGCAGCGGTAGCGGTATTTGACGAGTCATATGTATCAACAACTTTATGCTGAAATGACCATTTAACAAGGGCTAACGTCGGTAATTGGCATTTGTCGATAAGTGCCTCTTTGGCACTTAAGCCCTTGTTGAATGGGTTATTCCGAAGATTGTTGTTGTGTAAATATTTGTCGAAAAACAAACTACACGGTCGAATCCGACGCATCACTTCATCGCCCCTATGACTGCAACCACCGTTATGTATTCCACTGAGCGCCTGGTAGTTCGCCATATCGAGCTCGCTGATGTGGATGCCATGCACGCGGTGTACGGCGACGCCGATGCCATGCGTTGGGTGGGTGACGGTGTGCCCTTGGCGCGTAAGCAATGCGAGGAATGGGTTGTTGTCACGGAGCGCAACTACGAGTTGCGCGGCTATGGCATGTCCACTTTGATTGCGCGTCAATCAGGCGAGATCATTGGCTTTTGTGGCCTCGTGCATCCGGGCGGTCAACCCGAGGTAGAAATCAAGTATGCGTTGCGTCGCGAGTTTTGGGGCAAAGGGTTCGCCACTGAAGCCGTTGCCGGAATGCTTGCCTACGGCGCATCTGCCTTCCTTATCGCGCGCGTGATTGCGACCACATCACCCGAGAATATCGCTTCGCATCGAGTGCTTGGCAAAGCGGGAATGCAGCGTGCTGAACTACGGCGCAACGAAGACGCCTCGTTTACGCAGCTTTTTGCGTGGCAGCCGACTGCGGGCGACATCGCGCGCTAACCGAACGCTTAGTCCTGCTGGCTCGGCCACAACCCCTCACCACAAAACCCGAATCCCATAGTCGGCAAACACCGGATCAACGGTCGCAACAACTGCGTCCAGCGCGGTGGCCTGTGCAATCAGCATGCGGTCAAACGGGTCTCGGTGGGGGCCGGGTAGCGCGCCTGCGCTCATTGAATGTTCGAGCGTAATGGGCACGACTTCGAAGCGCTGTTTGCGCAAATACGTCGGTAGTTTTTCGACGATGTCACGTGCTTCGGGCAGTTTGCCGGTGCGGTATTTGGTGGCGATTTCCCAGCCGGTTGCGGCGCTGACCAACACGCGTTGATCGGGCGCAGCGATAGCGGCGCGCGCCGTCGTACCCAGCTCCGGGCTGTCGAGCAACCACCAGAGCAGCGCGTGGGTGTCGAGCAGCAGCGGGCGCGCGGTGGTTCGTCCAGACGGTGAGGACACTACTGCCCCCATGCGCTCAATTCGTCTTCAGGCAGCGGATCAAAGAAGGCAGGCGTGAGGCTGTTGTGGCCTTTGGCGGCACCGGGCACACGTGGCGGCGCATCGATAGGCACTAGGCGCACAAACGGTTTGCCCGCTTTGGCGATGATGACTTCTTCGCCCAACATGGCGGCGTCCACCATGCGCGAAAGCTGCGCTTTAGCGTCCTGAATGTTAATCTGCATTTTACGCACCTGCATTGCTGGTCTGGTTAGCTTGATAGTACCAGAATTACCAACGTGTGAGCACTGCGATAATTAATCAGCTTTTCGGTGAAAGCCCCATCCTATATGGGCATAGCGCTATAAAACCCTAATAATCGAGAAACGCGGTTTTAAATACGCATGCCCAAACGAATCGGGCATTTCGCTAAAAAGCTATAACTCAAAATCCGTAAACGCATGGGCGTAACGAAAGCCACGATTCCGCAAGCTAAGCGACTTTCGCCGCGCCTACGTGAACCGAATCTGGTCTACCAGAACTTCCACCAAGCCGGGGTGGAATCCACTGCGGCGGTTTTGTACGTTGCCCGATAGATGCGCTCGGTGTCGGCGGCTAGTTGGGCGTTGCCCATGGCTTTGTAGCTGAGCACGATCACTTGCAGCGCCTCTTCGTTGGCTGGCGTGTTCGGGAAATTGGTCAGGCAGGATTGCGCGCGGTTGATCGCGGCTTGATACGCGCCGCGGTTGTAGTAATAGCGGGCAATGTGCGATTCATTTTTTGACAGCGCATTGACCAGATAGCGCAGCCGCAAGCGCGAGTCAGGCGTGTAGCGGCTTTGCGGAAATTTCTCAGTCAACGTTTTGAACGTGCTGTACGCCTCGCGCGCAGATTTTTGATCGCGCTCTGACAAATCTTGCGTGGCGATGAACGACAGCAGCCCCAAGTCCTCGATGAAGTTAGCGAGGCCCTTCACGTAATAAGCATAGTCCACGTTTTCGTGGTTCGGGTAGAGCTTGATGAAGCGGTCCGCCGCTGAAATTGCCTGCGCACGTTCGCCGATTTTGTACTGGGCGTAGGCGGTGTCGATGATCGCCTGTTGCGACTGCACGCCATACGGGAAGCGCGATTCCAGCGTTTCGTAGAGCTTGATGGCCTCGGCATAGCTGCCCGCGTTCAGCGCATCCTTGGCGCGCTTATACAATACCTCCACCGCCATCTTTTGCGGCTCGTCGGTCTTGGCGAATAGATCGCTGAACGTGCCGCAACCGGACAAACCGGTCAGCAAGACGCTGCTTGCAACGATGAAAACAATTTTTTGAAGCTTCGCTGTTAAGCGCATGGCTATCCCTGAAAGTCACATGGACCGGACATTTATATGGGCCTGATTATAGGTGCCACACCCATCAGGCCACGCCATGAGTGAACCGGCCACTGATGCCATTAATCCGCCGATCATCGTGCCCATCGTTGTACCTTACGCGATGGCCGGCATGCGTTTGGACGGCGCATTGGCGCAATTGTTTCCCGAGCATTCGCGGGCGCGGCTGAAGGCGTGGCTCGATGAAGGCCACGTGCTGGTTGACGGCGAAGTGCGCGCGGGCAAATCAAAGCTCGAAGGTGGCGAATCGCTGGTCGCCCGGCTTCCCGAGGCCAAGCGTGAGATTGAGGCCGAGGCCGAAGATATTCCGCTTGATATCGTGTTCGAGGATGAGCACTTGCTGGTGATCAACAAGCCGCCTGGGCTTGTCGTTCACCCCGGTGCGGGCAATCGCGATGGCACGCTGCTCAACGCGCTGTTGCATCATGCGCCGTCACTTGCCAACGTGGCGCGTGCGGGCATCGTGCATCGGCTTGATAAAGACACCAGCGGCGTGATGATGATCGCCAAAACGCCGCAGGCGCAAACGCACTTGGTGCGGCAGTTGCAATCGCGCAAGGCGGGTCGTGAATATTTGGCGCTGGTTCACGGCGAAATAAAAAAATCGGGCACGGTGGAAGGCTCAATTGGTCGGCACGGCAAAGACCGCACCAAGATGGCCATTGTGGTGATCGGTGGCAAGCCCGCGGTGACCCATTACAAGCCACGCGAAGCGTTCGGCGGGCCCGCATTGATGGGGCGACATTACACGCTGGTGGAATGCAAGTTGGAGACCGGTCGCACCCACCAAATTCGCGTGCATATGGCGAGCGGTTTGCGACCCGTGGTGGGTGACAAAACGTACGGCAAACGCGGCGACGTGATGTTTGACCGGCAGGCGCTGCACGCATGGCGCTTAACGCTGGTTCACCCGGCCACCGGCAAGACGATGCGCTTTGTGGCACCGCTCGCTAACGACATGAAATATTTGCTCAAAGCGCTGCGCTCGCAGCGCGACAATGTGCCGGAAGTGGACGACTTTGATGACGATTTTGACGAGGACGGCATTGAGGTTATTTATGTGCGTGAGTAGCCACATTGTGGTCTTGTAGGAGCGGCGAAAGCCGCGATCACTTTGTTGCATACGCTTATCGCGGCTTTCGTCGCTCCTACGGGTCGCCTCGGCGCGTTCTATGCACCTGATTAGCCCTGCGTGGTCGGCACCTGCGGGTATACGCGCCGCCATGACCACGCGCCTAGGCGGCGTCAGTGTGGCGCCTTACGACTCGCTCAATTTGGGTTACGCGACCGCGGATGATCGTGCCTCGGTCACGCAGAACGAACGGCTCACCGCTGCTGCATTGGGTGTGCCAGAAGCAGACATTCGCTGGGTGTATCAAGTGCACGGCGTTGACGTGCATCACGCCGAATCGCTGCCGCAAAACGCGCCGCTGGGGGGTACTGAAATCAAAGGCGACGCCGTGGTCAGCCACACACCCGGATTGGTGTGCGCGGTGAAAGTGGCGGACTGCATGCCGGTGTTGTTCGCGGCGCGCAATGGCTCGGCGGTGGGGGCTGCGCATGCCGGGTGGCGCGGCCTCTCGGGCGGCGTGCTGGAGCGCACCGTTGCCGCGATGCGCGTTGCCCCAGAGCACCTTGTGGCTTGGCTGGGGCCGTGTATCGGGCCCACGGCGTTTGAGGTGGGTGAGGAGGTGCGCGCGGCGTTCGTTGCGCATGATGCGCTGGCGGCGGTGCATTGTGTGCAGCGCGCAACGCCGGGAAAATTTCTGTGCGATATGTATTCGATTGCGCGGCAGCGATTGCTCGCGATGGGTGTCAGCGATGTTTCGGGCGGTGAATATTGCACGTTCAATCAGCCCGCTTTATTTTTTTCGCATCGACGTGAAGCGATCACGGGCAGGATGGCAGCCTTTGTTTGGATTGAACGTTAGGGAAACACGGAACAATTCAAATTTCCCGCCATACCGGCGTAGGCCGGTATCTACGCCCTCTGCATAGTCAACGACCTGCGCCGGGCGTGGGCCCCGGCCTCCGCCGGGGTGGCGATTGAATCTGCGTCTCCTAAGCGAAGCGATACAAACGAAGCAGCGTTCTCCGCCATAATTCGCGAATGCCGCGCCAAACCGCATTCAACGCTCCCGCTCCCGTCGCCTCGGTAGTCGCGCGGCCTGCCGACATCGCAGCGTGGACGGCCTCCATGGTGGGCTCGGCACTATCGCTGCGTGGCGTTGCCGCGGCTGAGCTCATGCAGCGCTTGAAACTTGATGCTGACTGCGTGGCCGCCGCGCATCTGACTGCGCTGCCGTCGGACACCGACACCGATGCGCTGGTGCTCGAAACATTTGGGCCGCGCATCGCACAATTGTTGGTCGGCGTGCATCGCATGGCGAGCATGCAGGGGCTCTCAAAAACAGCCGACACTGGCAGCGTCACCGCGGCAATGCAAGCTCAGCAAGCGCAGCAAACCGAAGCGCTGCGCAAGATGCTCTTGGCGATGGTGGACGACGTTCGTGTGGTGTTGATTAAGCTCGCAGAACGGCTCGTCTCGCTGCGCAGCGCGGCGCTGTCGACCGAGGCGCGACGCACTGACAGCGCGCAGGCCGAGGCGCGGCAGGTGATGGATATTTTTGCGCCGCTGGCCAATCGGCTCGGCGTGTGGCAAATCAAGTGGGAGCTTGAAGACTTGTCACTGCGGCTATTGCAGCCCACCCAATATCACGCCATTTCGCGCTATCTCGATGGGACGCGCGTTGAGCGTGAAGCCTACATTGACACCACCAAAGCGGTGCTCCGTGACGCGCTGCAAAAAGCGGGCATCACGGGTGAAATCACCGGCCGCTCAAAGCACATTTATTCGATCTACGACAAGCTGCAACGCAAACACTGCGCGATAGAAGAGCTGTACGATATTCGCGCTATTCGGGTGATCGTGGACGAGACGCGCGATTGCTACGCGACGCTCGGTATTGTGCACAGCATGTTCCAGCCCATTCCCGGTGAATTTGACGACTACATCGCCAAACCTAAGCCCAATCATTACCGCTCGCTGCACACCAGCGTGATGGGCCCGCACGACCGCGCGCTGGAGGTGCAAATTCGCACCCACGAGATGCATCAGGCGAGCGAGTTGGGCGTTGCCGCGCACTGGAATTACAAAGAAAGCGGCGGCGGCGGAAAAGATTCTGAGCAAGCCTACGCGGGCAAGATCGCAAGCTTGCGCCAATTGCTGACGTGGGGTAACGAGCTCGGTTCGCCGGGTGAATTGCTGGCGGGTTTCAAGGCGTCGTTGTTTGACGAAACGATTTTTGTACTGACGCCGCAGGGCAAGATTATCGATCTGCCGAAGGACTCCACACCGATTGATTTTGCGTACGCGTTGCATTCGGGTTTGGGGCATCGCTGTCGAGGTGCCAAGGTTGATGGCGCGATGGTGCCGCTCAACACGCCGCTTAAAAACGGGCAACGGGTTGAGGTGTCCACCGTCAAAGAGGGCGGGCCGTCGCGCGACTGGTTGAACCCGGACGCGGGCTATCTGCGCAGCCATCGCGCGCGCGCCAAAGTGCGGCAATATTTCAACGGACTTGAGCTTGCCGAGACGTTGTCAAATGGTCGTGGCATCATCGAAAGAGATTTGCAGCGGCACGGGCAAACCGCACTCGGTCTTGATAAGTTGGCGCACGAAGCGGGCTTTAAATCGCAGGACGAATTTTTTGCCGCTGCGGGCCGCGCTGAACTCACCACGCGTGATCTTGATGTGGCCATTCGCAAGGCTGCCGGCCTGCTCGACACGGCCGCTGAACCGGCAGCACGCGGCAGCGAAGTTCACACCACGCGAAGCCGCGCCAAGTCCGGTGGTGGCGGCATTTTGGTGGTCGGCGTGGACAAGCTGATGACCGGCTTGGCCCAGTGCTGCAAGCCGGTGCCGCCGGATCCCATCGTGGGCTTTGTGACGCGACTGAAAGGCATCACCATTCATCGCGCCGACTGCTCAAACGTAATTCGCATGACCGCCACCGAGCCCAATCGCATCATCGAGGCCGATTGGGGCGACGCGGCGCAAAACGATCTGTTCAGTGTGCAGGTGGAGGTGATCGCGAGCGATCGTCAAGGCCTGCTGAGGGACATTTCGGACGTGCTAGCGCGCGAAAAAATAAACGTCACCGCAGTCAACACATTGACCCGAGATTTCATGGCAAAAATGAAGTTCACCGCCGAGGTGAAAAGCATCGATCAACTGCGCGTCGCGTTGGCGTTAGTGTCGCAGGTTAAAGGTGTGCAGAATGCACGACGAATCTAGCGCCGTTTAATACGTCGCCCGCCCGCCGGAAATATCAAACACGCCGCCAGTGGTGAACGAGCATTCTTGACTCGACAACCACGCAATCATCGCAGCGATTTCTTCGACTAGTACGAAGCGGTTCATCGGTATTTTTGACTTCATGTACGCGATGTGTTCGGCTGACATTTGCGCGAACATTTCGGTTTGCGCCGCAGCCGGCGTGATGCAATTGCAAGCCACTCCGGTGGTCGCAAGCTCCTTGCCCAAAGACTTGGTGAGCCCAATCAAACCAGCCTTCGCCGCGCTGTAGGCTGGTGCGTTCGGGTTGCCTTCTTTACCCGCCACGCTGGCAATGTTCACGATGCGACCGTAGCCGGCTTTGATCATGTGCGGCACCACGGCACGGCACACCAAATACGGTGCAACCAGATCGACCTCGATCACTTTGCGGAAGTCGGCGGGCGTGTATTCCCACGTCTTCAAATTCGGCCCGGTGATGCCTGCGCTGTTGATCAAAATATCGATACGATTGAAGGCCTCCAACGTGGATTGCGTGGCCGCCGTCACGCCGCCTTCTTGCGTGAGATCAACCACGATGCCGAGCGATTTTTTTCCAAGGCGGGCCGCGGCGGCCGACGTGACCGCTGCATCAATGTCCCAAATCGCAACCGTCGCGCCGCTCGCAATGAAGCGCGCCGCCACCGCAAAGCCAATGCCGCGCGCGCCGCCAGTGATTACGGCAACGCGGCCTTGTAAGTCAATTGCATTCACGGTGGCCTCCTGAGTTATTCTGATTGATGATTATGCGGTTGTCCCATTCGTGTCATCATTTTCACGTTCCGATTTAGCCGAACAAAGCTGTCGGTATTTTTGCTCACCCAAAACTATGCCGACTTTTGCGAAAAAGCATTCGGCAAATTTCTGCACCACACGCTGCACAGCGCAAGCGATGCCGCGCAATGCGCAAGCCTCGCCCGCACGTACGGCCTGAGTGCGGCGTTCGTGGGCGGGGCCGCGCTGCTTGGCGTGGCGGGCGTGGCGGGCTTAGCTGGCGTAGCAGACGCAGCGGCAGTGCGCGGCCGCGATTTGCTTGATCTCGATCAGACGCTAGGCGTCCCCGGCGGCAACCGCTACACGGCGGACGAGTTAGGCGAGTTTGAAAAGCGCTATCAACACCAGCAGGCGTCCTCAGACGGCAGCGGAGGCCGCGCTGGCGGCGCCAGCGTGGGCCAGCACAGCGGTGACGGCAGCAGTGGCAGCGATGGCGGTGGTGGCGATGGCGGCGGCGGGGGTTGTGGCGGCGGGTGCGGCAGTTGAGAGAAAAGCGCTCATCGGATGAAAGCAACTTTTTTCTGTAAGCTATGCTTTAATTGGGCTGAGACCTTAAATAGTAACAAGTCGACTTATGCAATATTATGCGTTTAGCCCAAGTCCAATGGCGGTTACAGAAAAAAGCTGATAGCGTGAGTGGCTGCGAAATGCGCTCATCGGCGGCCCGCCCTGCTACCATTCTGTCATGCTGTCAGACAACCAGATTCTTGTTCCGTTTGTACAACGTGCGGCCGGCGCGTTCAACGCGGCCGACGCTGCCAATGCACCAAGCGCGACCAACACCATCAACGCAGTCGTGCGTCCGCAGTCGCTCGCCGACGAGACGTATCGGCAACTGTTGCTGCAACTTGATCTCGGTGAGTGGCGCGCTGCGGAAAAACTGCCCACTGAAAAAGTCCTCGCCGAATCGTTAGGCGTCTCGCGCCCGATTCTTCGTGAGGCGCTCGCTCGCCTGAAGGCCGACGGGCGCATCGAGTCGCGGCAGGGCGCGGGCGCGTTTGTCGCGGATCGCAACAAAATCTCTGCGTTTCGTATCGCTGAAACGCGCGCGCCGTCCGTCGCGGGCAGCGCAGTTGCATCAGAGGCCGATGCGGCCGACGTCGCTGAGCGCGAAATGCTTGAGCTGCGTCAAATCGTTGAATCCGGCGCGGCCGAATTGGCAGCCGCGCGGCGCACCTCCAGCGAGGCGGTCGCCATCGGCAGCGCGGTGACCGCTATGGATCGCGCGATTGCAGCCCGCATTGACGGCTCCGACGTCGATGACGCTTTTCACAACGCGATTGCTGCGGCAACGCACAACGCGCAGCTCGCTAAATTCGTGGAGTTTTTGGGTGCGCAATTCTCCGCCTCGCGCAAGGTGACGTGGGATCAAGCGGGCTACGGTGTGGGCATTACCGAGCTTGGCCAGAGCGATCATCACTTGATATTGAACGCGATTAAATCCGGTAACGCAGCGCTGGCAAAAAAGCTTTCGCACGCCCACGTGCAACGCGCGATTGATCGCGTGAATATTCGCCTGCAACAACGCAGCAACGAGCGTAAGCTCGCGCTTAATTTGACTAAGAGCTAACCATGCAATCCGCCAGTTTTTTTGAAGCGCTCGCCGCGCTGCTGCCCGCCGAGAATTTGAAAATCGCCGAGGAGGACATGCGTCCTTATGAGTGCGACGGTCTGTCAATGTACCGCGCGCTGCCTAAGTGCGTTGCGCTGCCCGCAGACGAGGCGCAGCTCGCCGCCGTGATGCAGCTCTGCCATGCGCATCGCGTGCCGGTGGTGGCGCGTGGCGCAGGCACCGGCTTGTCGGGTGGTGCGATGCCGAGCCCGGATGCGCTGCTGCTGTCAACAGCCAAGATGATGCACATGCTCAACATCGATCCGCTCGCGTGCACGGCGCGCGTGCAGCCCGGTGTGAGGAACCTTGCGATTTCTGAGGCGGTGTCGCAATACGGTTTGTATTACGCGCCCGATCCGTCGTCACAAATCGCGTGTTCCATCGGCGGCAACGTCGCTGAAAATTCAGGCGGCGTGCATTGTTTGAAATACGGGCTCACCGTTCATAACATTCGCAAACTGCGTGTGGTGTTGATGACCGGTGAAATCGTTGAGCTTGGGTCGGACGCATTAGATGCGCCCGGTTACGACCTGCTCGCGTTGATGATCGGATCGGAGGGCTTGCTCGGAATCGTCACCGAAGTAACGGTGAAACTCACGCCAAAACCGCAGCTCGCGCAGGTCGCGATGGCGTCTTTCGCAAGCGTGGAGGCAGCGGGCGCAGCGGTCGGTCATATCATTGCGGCAGGCATCATTCCAGCAGGCTTGGAGATGATGGACAAGATTGCCACCGAGGCCGTGGAAGGCTTTGTACATGCGGGTTACGACCTGAACGCTGCGGCGATTTTGCTGTGCGAAAGCGACGGCACGCCGGAAGAAGTGGCCGACGAAATGGCGCGCGTTTCGGAGGTACTTCGCAATGCCGGTGCGACCGACATCAAGGTGTCGCAGAACGAGGCGGAGCGGTTGCGCTATTGGAGCGGCCGCAAAAATGCCTTCCCCGCCACGGGCCGAATTTCGCCCGATTATTACTGCATGGACGGCACCATTCCGCGTGCGCAATTGCCGCGTGTGCTGAACGTCATTGCCGAGCTGTCGACCAAATACAACCTGCGCTGCGCTAACGTGTTTCACGCGGGCGACGGCAATCTGCATCCGCTGATCATGTTCGACGCCAACATTCCCGGCGAGCTCGAACGGGCTGAAGCATTTGGTGCTGAAATTCTTGAACTGTGCGTAGAAGTCGGCGGCACCATCACCGGCGAACATGGTGTGGGTGTTGAAAAAATAGATCAAATGTGCGTACAGTTTTCACCCAAAGAATTGACGCGCATGCACGAAATTAAGCATGCATTTGATGAACACGCACTGCTCAATCCCGGCAAGGCGGTGCCCACGCTGCATCGCTGTGCGGAGTTTGGCAAGATGAGAATTGGCAAAGGCAAGCCGATGCCGTTTGCGGATTTGCCAAGGTTTTAGTGTTGTAGTCACCCAGAATTGAGTCCCCTCTGCCCCTGCGGGAGAGGGTGAAGAACTTAGGAGAGATATTGATGCTTACTTTTGACCGCCCATCAGAAAAAGTTGTAGACATTGCCGTGGAGTCCCTTCGCGCCTCCTACGGCGATCGCACGGTCACCACTCACGCCGTGCGCGAGCATCACAGCCACGGCGAAGGCATGCAGGACGCGGGTCTTCCGGACGTTGTCGTGTTCCCGGAAAGCAACGAAGAAGTCGCGAGTATCTTAAAGCTCTGCAATCAGGCGCGCATCCCCGTGATCGCTTACGGCACAGGAACGTCGCTAGAGGGGCACTTGAAAGCGATTTACGGCGGCGTGTGCCTTGACCTGTCGCGCATGGCAAAAGTGCTCGAGATCAATGCCGAAGATATGGATTGCCGCGTGCAGGCCGGTGTCACGCGCGAGCAGTTAAACGTCGACATTCGCCACACGGGGTTGTTCTTCCCGATTGATCCGGGTGCCAACGCCAGCATCGGTGGCATGACCGCCACGCGCGCCAGCGGCACCAACGCCGTGCGCTACGGCACCATGCGTGAAAACATTCTCGGCTTGACGGTGGTCACGCCGGATGGGCGCATCATCCGCACTGGAACGCGGGCGCGTAAATCAAGCGCAGGTTATGACCTCACGCGCTTGTACATTGGCTCCGAAGGCACGCTCGGTATCGTCACTGAAATTCAGCTCAAACTGTACGGCGTGCCCGAGCGCATCAGTGCTGCAGTGTGCCAGTTTGACGATCTGCGCGAGGCCGTCAACGCCGTGATCACCGCGATGCAGCTCAGCATCCCGATGGCACGTATCGAGTTACTTGATGATGTGCAGATGAAAGCCTGCATTCAATACAGCAAGCTTGAAGGCTTCGAGCCCAAACCCACGTTATTCATGGAATTCCACGGCACCGACGCGTACGTGGCCGAGCAGATCGAGCAGATGAAATCGATTACCGCTGACTTCGGGGGCGATGATTACCGCTTCGCCGACAAACAAGAAGACCGCAGCAAACTGTGGAAAGCGCGTCATGATGCCTACTGGGCGGGCATGAACTACATACCCGGCAAGCAGGCGTTTTCTACCGACACCTGCGTGCCGATTTCGCGTCTTGCAGACAGTGTGATGGCGGCAAAAGAAGAGGTCGCAAAGAGCGATCTCGTGTGCATGATTGTGGGCCATGTAGGCGATGGAAACTTTCATGTGCTCATCACCTTTGACCCGAACAGCACGGAGGAACGCAGCCGCGCCGAACTCGCAGCAGACCGCATCGCGCACATCGCAATAGGTATGGGCGGTACCTGCACCGGCGAGCACGGCATCGGCATTCATAAGCTCGACGCGTTGAAGGCGGAACACGGCGAGGGGGTAGATGTGATGCGCACCATAAAGCTTGCGCTAGATCCGAACAACATCATGAATCCGGGGAAAACGATTCCGATGCAGTAGCAAGTGCGGTCTACCCAGCACATTTTGCAATCAGCTAGCGGCACTGAACGCGTACAGTTATCGCCCGTATCAATCACATATATACCGCCATGCCCTACACCCTCCTAATTGGCAACAAAAATTACTCCTCTTGGTCGCTGCGCCCATGGCTTCTGCTGCATGCGTTTGGCGTCCCGTTCACCGAAGAACGTCACATTTTTGACACGCCAGAATTTGCGGCAGAAATTCAGTCACGCAAGCGCTCGCCGAATGGAAAGGTACCCGTTTTGATCGACAGCGAAATCGTGGTGTGGGATTCGCTTGCCATGTCGGAATATCTTGCCGAGCGTCACCCCGGCATGTGGCCCTTTGATGCGGCTGCACGGGCGCATGCACGGTGTGCAAGTGCCGAAATGCACTCCGGTTTCCAAGCGGTGCGCAACTGGATGCCGATGAACGTGCGGCGCAGTTATCCTATCAACACGCCGCGCGAAGATGTGCAGAAAGACATTGATCGTTTGCAGGCGCTGTGGGCCGAAGCACGCAACACGTTTGGCAACGACGGGCCGTATCTTTACGGCAAATTCAGCGTGGCGGATGCTTACTTTGCTCCGGTGGTCTTTCGCTTCAACACGTATGGCGTGAAGCTGAGTCAGGTGGTTGCCGAGTACGTGAAAGTGATGCTCGCGCATCCCTCGATGCAGCAATGGATCGCCGATTCAACGGCGGAAAAAGAAGTCATCGACCACGAAGAGCCGGAGCATATTTATGCGGCGAACTGAGCTAGAGCGCAGCGATGATTGACGCGTGGCAATGCCAAATTAAAGCAGCGGCAGCGAAGGGCGCAAAGCTGGCCATTCGTGGCAGCGGAAGCAAAACGTTCTGCTCGCCTGCGGCTGCGGGTGACGTGATCGACACGCGCGAACACGCGGGCATCGTGGAATACGAACCGAACGAATTGGTGATCGTCGTGCGCTGCGGCACGCGCATCGCTGAGGTTGAAAAAACAATGGCTGACGCCGGGCAGATGTTGGCGTTCGAGCCGCCGCACTTCGGCGAAAACGCGACCATTGGCGGCATGGTTGCCAGTGGCTTGTCCGGCCTGCGTCGTCCGTATGCGGGGGCTTTGCGTGACTTCGTGCTCGGCTGCAAAGTGTTGGACGGCAAGGGCGATCATTTGAGCTTTGGCGGTAAGGTGATGAAGAACGTTGCCGGGTTTGATGTGTCGCGATTGCTCACCGGATCGCAGGGCACATTGGGCGTGATCACTGAGACCGCGTTCAAATGTCTGCCGCTGCCAAAGGCGCAGCAGACGCGCGTGTTTGAGTTAGACGCCAACACCGCTATTGAGCGCATGAATCGCTGGTACGCAGACGCGAATCCGATCACAGCCTGCACTTGGGTTGGCGGTAAACTCTATGTTCGACTTGCAGGCGCCGAGCCCGCAGTGAGGGCAGCCACTTTGAACCTGGGTGGAGAACAGCTCGCGGCTGACGCCGATTGGTGGCGCGATTGGCGCGAACAGAAACACGCGTTCTTTTCCGGCGAGTTGCCGCTCATTCGTGTGGCCTGCAAATCCACGGCACCGTGGGGCGATGTGGCGAATAATGCGCACATGCAGGCCATTGATTGGGGCGGCGCGCAGCGCTGGTCGCGTTGTCCGTTGATTGCATTACCCGCGATTCGTGAATGGGCGCGCGCAGCGGGCGGCCATGCCAGTGTTTTTCGCGGGGCTGCTTCGGCAAGCGAACGCACGGCGACGCTGTCACCCGCGCTCGTTGATATTCACGCGAAGATCAAAGCGAGCTTTGATCCGTACCACGTGTTTTCGTCCTTGTAGGAGCGGCGAAAGGCACTCCTGAGCGCGGTCAAAGGGCCGTGAAGCCATTTAAGTAACCATTCGCGGCTTTCGCCGCCTCTACAGTAAACACACCGCATGCAAACCAACCTCGCCGATTTCATCAAAGACACGCCCGAGGGCATCGAAGCACAGGCTATTTTGCGTGCTTGTGTGCACTGCGGTTTTTGTACAGCGACCTGTCCGACGTATCAGCTTTTAGGGGATGAACTAGACGGACCGCGCGGTCGCATTTATCTCATCAAGCAAGTGCTTGAAGGCGTTGAACCTACTGCGAAAACGCAGCAACATCTTGATCGTTGCCTCACCTGCCGCAGCTGTGAGAGCACGTGTCCGAGCGGCGTTGAGTATGGTCGCTTGGTTGACATCGGGCGCTCGGTGGTGGAGAAAAAAGTGGGCCGCAGCACCGGTGAGGCGTTCAAACGGCGCTTGTTGCGCAAAGGGCTTTTGAGCAAGAAGACTTTCGCCGCCGCGCTCGCCGTAGGACGCGCAGCGCGACCGCTGCTGCCAGCTTCGCTCAAAGCCAAAATTCAACCGCGACGCGCGCCCGGTGTCTGGCCGACCACGCAGCACGCGCGCACCATGTTGCTGCTCGATAACTGCGTGCAAGATGTGCTCGCACCGTCGATTGATGCAGCTACTGCGCGCGTGCTCGACGCTGCGGGCATCACGCTCAAGCGCGTGTCAGCAGGAGGTTGTTGCGGCGCATTGAGCCATCATTTGAATGCGCATGATGAGGCCGTTGCAAAAGTGCGCGCAAACATTGATGCATGGTGGCCGGATGTTGAGGTGGGTGCCGAAGCCATCGTGGTC
Source organism: Burkholderiales bacterium (assembly GCA_043721275.1). Classification (GTDB taxonomy): domain Bacteria; phylum Pseudomonadota; class Gammaproteobacteria; order Burkholderiales; family Casimicrobiaceae; genus Casimicrobium. The sequence continues at coordinate 16,325 of JAYSRA010000076.1, read as the reverse complement.
ACCGCGTCCGGATGTTCGGTGATGGTCAAGGACTATGGCCACTTTATGAAGCACGACGCGAACTACGCAGCTAAAGCCGAAAAAGTCGCGGCGCTCGCAAAGGATGTCTCCGAGGTGATTGCTGCCGAATGGTTGACGCTTAAAAGTAAAGTGAACGCGACGAGCGAAAAAATTGCCTATCACCCGCCCTGCACGCTGCAACACGGCATGAAGCTCAAAGGTGGCGTTGAATCGTTGCTGAAGGACGTGGGTTTTGCACTCGCGCCTGTGGCGGATACTCACCTCTGTTGCGGCTCGGCCGGCACCTATTCGGTGTTGCAACCCGAGATCAGTAGTGAGCTGAAATCGCGCAAACTCAAATCACTCACCGCCGGTGCGCCGACGCAGATCGCTACTGCCAATATTGGCTGTATGACGCATCTGCAGAGCGGTACGAGCTTGCAGGTAAAGCATTGGATTGAACTGCTTGATGAACGATTAATGTAGGGCGGCGCGAGGTTCTCCAACGCATCGACGATAGGCCGCCATGAGTCACTTTCGCGGCCCGCGCCGCTCGTACAATCGTACCCATGATCCGTGCAGATTTCCCCCACTTCCTCGCCATTCCCACTCGCTGGATGGACAACGATGTTTACGGTCATGTCAACAACGTGATTTATTACAGTTGGATTGACACGCTCGTGAATCGGTACCTCATCGACCATGCGGGTCTGGATATTCATGCTGCGCCAGTGGTCGGCTACTGCGTTGATTCGGGTTGCACATATCGGCGCAGCTTCACCTTTCCAGAGGTTGTGCATGCGGGGCTGCGCGTGACTAAGCTCAGCAGCCGCTCGGTGCGATTTGAGATTGGTTTGTTTGGCGAGACTGACGACTTGCCACGAGCCACAGGATTTTTTGTGCAGGTCTACGTGAACCGCGCGGAGAACCGAAGTGTGCCCATTCCAGAGCTCATCCGCACTGCACTGCAAGCCATTATTAGTAAGTAAGACGCTCGGAATGCAGCGCCTGTATGAGTTGTGTGATTGCGGGAGCGCGACCTGCATGAGCGATTGCGAGCGCGCCAGCGATGGTTGATCTCGTGATGGATCACAAAATATTAACGCGGGATTTACCGGAAAGCACGGGCACGCGTGAGTTGATGGCTATGTATGGACGTGCTGCGCGCCGGTTTCACAATTCTGCTTCGTTTCATTGTGGCTTCGCCGCGTTCACGCGCGATCTAGCTCCGCCACCATTCGCGCCACGCGCTGCTCAATCTGTTCGGTCGAAAGCTTCTCGCGCAATCGCTCCACCATCAGCGGAAACGAAAACGGCGTCGGTCGCTCGCACTTCATCATCAGCGCTTTGCTGCCGCGCAAGCGAAGCAGCGCGGAAGCGAGTCGCGACGCTTCTAACTGCCGCTCCATCACTTCGCGCACCGCCTGTTTAAGTAACAAATTATCGCTGTCGTAGGTGGTGAATACTTCAAACAGCAATCCGCTCGATGCCTGCAATTGCCGACTCGATTTGTTCTGGCCCGGATACCCCTGATCGATCAATCCGGCGACGCGAGCGATCTCGCGAAATTGACGTTTTCCAAGTTCAGCCGCGTTGAGTCCAGCAAGGATGTCAGCCTCAACGTGGCGTGAATCAAGCAACTCACGCAGCTCCTTGGCAGTCAGCGTGACCTCTGTCGGCGACAACAATTCAAAGCCGTAGTCATTGATCGCAATCGAGAATGTTTTGCCCAGCTCCGGATGTGTTTTCGCGAGGCGGTAGCTGAACAGCGTGGCCAACCCCAAATGCACCAGCCGTCCTTCAAACGGATAAAAAAATAGGTGCCAGCCTTCGCTGGTTTTGAGCGATTCAACCAGCCATTCCTTTTGATCGGGCAGTGCTGACAGCCGCGATTGCAATGCGAAGATCGGTGCGCAGAGTTGCGTCTCAGGCGTTGAGTAAACACCATGTTTCGCCTCTGCAATCAGGTCACGCGTGGCACCCGCTAGCTGCGTCGAGAGCGGCATTTTGCCGCCCGCCCAGCGCGGCACCAAGTTCTTTCGTTTTGCTGCGCGGCGCACATAAGCCGTCATTTCGCGAACGCGGATGAACTCCACCATGCGTCCAGCAAAAATGAACGCATCACCGGGATTCAGCCGCGCAATGAAGTCCTCTTCAACATGCCCCAGTCGCGCGCCACCCAGAAATTGCACGGTGATCGATGCCTCAGAAACGATGGTGCCAATATTGGTGCGGTGACGCGTGGCAATACGACGATCCGTCACCACGTAGAGGCCCGTTTCAGGATCGATCACCACCTTATGAAAGTCCGGATACGCCTGCAACGATGCACCGCCGCGCGTCACGAAATCGAGGCACCATTGCCATTCCGCATCCGTGAGCTGCAGGTAGGTGAAACAGCTTTCAACCTCTGCGCGCAGCTCGTCGGGATTGAAGCCGCCACCGAGTGCTGCGCTCACCATGTGCTGCGTGAGCACATCAAGCGGTCGCCACTGCGTTTTGCCAAATGCCGCGCCCGATGCGTGACCCAGCGGCATGCGTGATTCGATGTGTTTTGCCTGCGCTGCCTGTCGCGCCGCCGCCGCTTCCACTAGCTCCAGCGCATGCGTTGGCACCACGGTCACGCGGCTCTTCGCGCCCGGCTGGTGGCCGCTACGACCTGCGCGTTGCAGCAGCCGCGCAACACCTTTGGGTGAGCCAATCTGGAGCACCTGTTCAACCGGCCGAAAGTCGACACCGAGATCGAGCGAACTGGTACACACCACCGCATGCAGCAGGCCGCTGCGAATGCCTTCTTCCACATACTCGCGCGTGGCCTTGTCGAGCGAGCCATGATGCAATGCGATCACGCCTGCCCACTCCGGTTTTGCGTTGAGCAGCGCCTGATACCAAAGCTCCGTTTGCGAACGGGTGTTGGTGAAGACCAGCGTGCTTTTGCACTGCTCAATCTTCGCGATCACCTCGGGCAACAATTTCAACCCGAGATGGCCGCCCCACGGAAAACGTTCGATGCTTTCAGGCATCAGCGAATCGATCACGATGTCCTTCTCGATCTTCGCGCTGATGAGCACGCCGTCACCCGCGAGCGCGGCATCCGGTCCAATCAGCACACGCATCGCCTCATCTAGATTGCCGAGCGTCGCGCTCATACCCCAGGTTTGCAGCTTTGTTTTTCTTCGAGCCGACGCACCACGCAAGCGCGTCAGCGTAAGCTCCAGTAAAGTGCCACGTTTCGACGACATCAGTTCATGCCACTCATCAACTATGACGCAACGCAAGCTCGACAACCGTTCACGCCAGTCGGCTTTGGTCAGCATCAGCGCGAGCGATTCCGGTGTGGTCACAAGCACGGTGGGCAGACGCCGATCTTGCTTCGCGCGCTCGCTGCTGGACACGTCTCCCGTGCGCAGACCCACCGTCCATGTCGGTTGCATCGCTGCGGCTGCGTCTTTGAGGCTGAGCGTGGTGTCTGCTGCTAAAGCCTTTAGCGGTGTGATCCAGAGTACGGTGATGGGCGGGGCAATCTTTTCAGTTCCCGCTGAACCAAGCGCACACGGCCCACAAAACGCCGCATACGTTTTGCCGAACCCGGTAGGCGCGTGAATCAGTCCGCTCTTGCCCGCCGCATAGGCCGCCCACGTGTCGCGTTGAAACTGGAATGCGATCCAACCTCTTTCATCAAAGAATCGTTCAATGACCGCCAGAGATCGTTTGTCCGCCTTCTTTGTTGCCAAACTCATTGCCAAAGTATATACCGTGTATACAATGCCATACTGCTGATAAAAGTCACCGACCACACCATGCAAACCAAAGCCTTCAAAAGTGGCAACTCGCTCGCCGTGCGCATCCCCAAAGACCTCGCCATTTTCGAGCCGTCGCAGGACGTGATTATTGAGCGCAAAGGGGACACGTTGGTGCTGCGTGCGGCCCAGCGCAAATCGTTGGCGGATGTGATGGATATCTTCGCGCAATTCAGTCCGGATTTCATGGCGGATGGGCGTGGGCCCGAGGGCTGGCAAGATCAAAAAGAGCGAGACTGGAGCGCCTGGGATGACCATAAGGTGCATCAGGACAGGCTGCCTTATCCAGCAGCATCTCGTTCACCGACAGCGTCGGTGACTGATGCGGTGGCTGAAACTCCAAAGCGCAAGCGCACATAGCGATGCGCTACATGGTCGACACCAACATCTGCATCTATCTCGCCAAACGTCACCCTCCAGAGGTACGCGCCAAGTTTGCAACACTTTCGTTGGGTGACGCGGTAATGAGCGCAATAACCTTCGGCGAACTGCTGCATGGAGTCGAGCGTCGGCCAGCGACCTATGCGACGAATATGCGCGTGCTTGACGCGTTGCGCGAGCGGGTTCGTGTGGTTGAATTTGGCGAAGCGGCCGCTGGCGCGTACGCACGGGTAGCGGCAAAGCTCCCGCGCAGCGAACGCAATGCGGTCGACTGTTTAATTGCCTCGCACGCGCTCTCGCTGGATGTCACATTGGTCACCAATAACGAGCGCGATTTCGCGGCGTATGCAGAGGCGGGTGGCTTGCGGGTGGAGAACTGGGTGGCGGGTAGCTGATTGGTGACGCTATTTAGTTGGTGCGCAGAGCACGCCCTATGAAGAGCGGGATTTGTAGGGTGGGCAACTTGTTGCCCACACGTCACGCTCAGCCGCGAAGCCCGATGCAATTGCCCCACGGATCGCGCACTTGGCACATTCTTTTGCCGTTTTCAGTTTCAATCGGCCCGCGATAGAGCTTGGATCCGATGGATTGAAAATGCGCGAGTGCTTTATCGAAATCCTGCACTTTCCAATAGACCACTGATCCACTCGCCCCAGCACTAACTTTTTCATCGGCAGGTACCAGTTCGAGCATCACGCCGTCAACGTCGAGGTATTCAAAGTCGAATGTGGGCATAGCGAGAGTTTTGCGCACGGATTGTGGAAATGCGCGCGAATACCAAGATAATGCGGCGGTCACGTCGTTGACGTGAATCATCACCGCCAGAATCGGATTGTCCGACGTCACAACTACACCGCCACAGACGCCTTGATCGCCGCGTGACTTTGATAACCCGCAATCTCAAAATCCTCAAACTGGTAGTCGAAGATTGACGCCGGTTTACGTTTGATGACGAGTCGCGGAGGGGGCAGCGGTGTGCGTGCCAGTTGCGTCGCGACTTGTTCGGTGTGGTTGTCGTAGATGTGGCAGTCACCGCCTGTCCAGATGAAGTCGCCAACGGCTAAGTCGCACTGGTGGGCGATCATGTGGGTGAGCAGGGCGTAGCTGGCGATGTTGAACGGCACGCCTAGGAACAGGTCGGCGCTGCGTTGGTAAAGCTGGCAGGAGAGCTTGCCGTCTGCGACATAAAACTGAAAAAATGCATGGCAGGGCATCAACGCCATCTTCGGCAGGTCCGCCACGTTCCACGCGCTGACGATGATGCGGCGTGAATTCGGGTCGCGTTTGATGAGATCGATGGCTTGCGAGATTTGGTCAATGGTACCGCCGCCGTCCACCTCGCGCTTGGGCCACGAGCGCCACTGCACACCGTACACCGGGCCTAAATCGCCGTCTGCTTTCGCCCATTCATCCCAGATAGTGATCCCGCGCTCTTGCAGCCATGTGGCGTTGCTGTCGCCGCGCAAAAACCACAGAAGTTCGTAGGCGATGGCTTTCCAGAACACCTTTTTGGTGGTCAACAGCGGAAAGCCGCGTTGCAGGTCAAAGCGCAGTTGTGCGCCGAACACCGAGCGGGTGCCGGTGCCGGTACGGTCGCCTTTGATGGCACCGTGCGAGCTCACGTGCTGCAACAAATCGAGGTAGGGTTGCTCAAGCGCGGGCAGCGCGGCAGACGCGGAAGAACTGGCGGAAGCGGAGGCAGATTGCATGCGGCAATGTTATCGAAATAGGCGGATACCAATCTCGGCCTAAGATGACGCCGCTGAGCGCGTTGCGCTGCGCCTCACATGCCCATGTATCTCGGCAGCCACAGACTAATCGCTGGAACGTAGGTGAGTATCACAAGGCTGATTAGCAGCGGCGCTAGCCACGGCAGAATCGCGGCGGTGGTGCGCTCCACGCTCAATTTCGCCACGCGTGCCAGCACGAAAAGCACCATGCCCATCGGTGGATGCAACAGGCCAATCATCAAATTCAACACCATCACCAACCCAAAATGCACCGGATCAATTCCAAGCTTCAATACGATAGGCAACAGGATGGGAACAAGGATGGTGATCGCGGCGGTGGGCTCCAGAAAGCAGCCGACGAACAACATCAGCGCGTTAGCCAACAACAAAAATACCCAAGGCTCTTTGGTGAAGCCAAGCACCCAATCGGCAATCGCCGCAGTCACGCCGGTCGCCGTCAACATCCATCCGAAGATCGACGCTGCAGCGACGATGAACATCACGGTGGACGTGGTCTCAACCGTATCAAGGCACACCTTGACAAACATACGCCATGACAATGTGCGATACCAGAACAGCCCCAGCACCATCGCCCATACGCAGGCGGCAATCGCGCCCTCGGTCGGCGTGAACAGGCCTGTGGTCATGCCGCCGATTAAGAGCACCGGCGTCATGATCGGCAGCACCGCCTGAAACTTGAATTTCCAGTCTGCGGCGAACAGCAAAATCAACGCAGCGATCACCATCGGCTGCATCGGCGCGCCCCAAAGCACCGCGTAATACAGCGCCATCGGCCACGCGATCACAATGGTTGTCTCAACCAGCGCGCCGCCAAATCGTGACCACACAAATTTAATGTCGCCGCCCCAACCGTTTTTGTGCGCAAAGTAAGCCACCGTAAGCATCATCAGCACGGCCATCAACACGCCCGGCAGAATGCCCGCGAGAAACAGCGCGCCAACCGATACATTGGCCATCATCGCGTAAATCACGAACGGCAGCGACGGCGGAATGATCGGCCCGAGCGTGGCCGACGCAGCCGTTACTCCGACCGCAAATTCAAGATCGTAGCCGTGATCTTTCATTGCTTTGATTTCGATGGTGCCAAGGCCCGCCGCGTCCGCAATTGCGGTGCCGCTCATACCGGCAAAAATCACCGAGCCGAGCACGTTGACGTGACCCAAACCGCCTTTAAGCCAACCGACTAGTGCCAGCGCATAGTTGTAAATGCGATTGGTGATGCCCGCGTTATTCATCAGGTTGCCGGCCAGAATAAAGAACGGCACGGCGAGCAGCGGAAAGCTATCAATGCCACCAATCATGCGATGCACCACGGCAAATCCAGGCAGGTCGCCGCTGATGAGGATGTAGAGCAACGAAGCACCGGCCATAGCGATTGCCACAGGGATGCCGCTCGCCATCAACACGAGGAACACAATTTTTAACATTATGTTCTCGCGCTCTAGCGGTCAGCCATGGTGGAGTCGGGCCGCTCGAGCACGCTATAGCCGCGCCGCCAGTGAATCACGGCGACCCACACCGAACGCACCATCATTGCAACAAAACCGAACAGGCACATGCCATAGACGATATTCATGGGCAAATCGATGATGGTCATTTTGTAGTTTTCCATTTTCATCATCATCTGCACGGTGAACAGCACCATTGCTGCGAAGAACGCGATGCGCACTGCGTCTACAAGAGTCGACATCACGCGCGATGCATTTGGCGGCAAGTAGCGATAGAGCAAGTCCACTTGAATGTGATTGTTCTTGACGACGCCAATTGTGGCACCGACAAACACCGTACCGATCAGCAAGTAACGCGCAATCTCTTCGGTCCACGACGCTGAATCGTTGAACACATAACGCGTGACGAACTGTACAAACACCACGCCGCCCAGCGCCCAAAAGAGACCGAGCGCAATCCAGCCTTCAAATGGTGTTCCGGCAAAACTCACTTCGTCGTCGACGGCATGAAATTCGCCGTCGTCTCCCATCACTTTAGGCCCGTTATCGAGATCCATGGCAGCGCGAGTTGGCTACTTGAGTGCCGTGATGCGGTCGTAGTCCTTGCGGTCAAAACCCAGCGACTCAAGCGTTGTGCTTTTGAGCACCGCCGCCTGAAAGCCCGCGCGATCAACGGCGACGATATTGAGGCCTTTTTTCTTGAACTCTTCAACCAGCTCGCCTTCGCGCTTGATGATCGCGGCAGTGGCACGCGCTGCGGCTTCACGCGTCACATCGGTGAAGATCGTTTTCTCGGCATCGGTCAATTTCGTCCACACATGCGGCGCGATTTGCGTCACGAGGCCGTCAACGATGTGACCGGTCAGCATGATGTTCTTTTGTACCTCGTAGAACTTCTTCGCTTCGATTGTCGTGAGCGGATTTTCTTGCGCTTCGACAGTGCCGTTTTGCAAAGCAAGATACACCTCAGCAAACGCGAGTGGCGTCGGGTTCGCTCCACACGCTTTTGGCGTCGCCAAATACACAGGGACATCGGGCACGCGAATTTTTAAACCCTTCATGCCAGCACAATCAGAAAACGGTTTGTTCGACGTCGTGTGCCGCGCGCCGTAGTAGGTGTAGGCGGTCATCTGGATGCCGGTTTTGGCGCGGTAGCCGTCGACCATTTCCTTGAACACATCACTCTTTGAATACGCCGCTTGATGCGCTGCATCACGGAAGATGAACGGGTAATAGGCAATGCCCAAGCGCGGATAGCTGCGAGCTGCAAACGACGGGCCACTGATGATCATGTCCACCGTGCCAAGCGTCATGCCCTGATTGATGTCGGTCTCTTTGCCAAGCGACGAGGCGGGGAACACTTGAATTTCAAACTTGCCGTTGCTGCGTTTCTTAATCTCGCCCGCAGCCCACACCGATTCGGTGTGATACGGCTCGGATGTTTCGTAAACATGCGCCCACTTAAGTTTTGTTTGCGCATTCGACAACGCGGGTGCGATAAGCGTGGCCGAAACCAGCAGCGATGTAACCAGAGTACGAAGTTTCATGAACGAGCCTCCTTGTTCAAAATAGCGATGAAATCGAACGTGACATTGTTGTTTTGCCACTAGCATAGGCCAACGCGACCGCGAGCATCGTCAGACGAGGAAAAAGTGAAACCCAGCAGAATTACTTGTGTTCGCGCCACACCCGTCACGGTGCCACTGGAGGCACCGTTGCTGCACAGCAACGGCGCGCATTGGGGGCGCTTTGTGCGCACGGTGGTCGAGGTGGAAACCGATGACGGCTACTTGGGTCTTGGTGAATTTGGCGGTGGCGGAGAGGCAGCTAGCAGTGGCATTGAGCGCCTCATTGGCTACCTGAAAGGCCATAACGTTTTCGAGCTTGAGGCGCTGCGCTTCGCGATCTGCAACCCAACGGCTAGCCTCTACAACAACCGTACGCAACTGCATGCGGCCATCGAGTTTGCGTGCCTCGACATCATGGGCCAACGACTTGGCGTGCCGGTGGCGGAGTTGCTCGGCGGGCGTGTGCGTGAGGCCGTTGACTTCGCCAGTTATTTGTTCTTTCGGTTGCCGAATGATCGGACGGGCGAGGGCGAAGTGCGCACCGCAGCACAATTGGTTGCTCATGCAGAGGCGCTAAAAAAAGCGCACGGCTTCAAATCACACAAGCTCAAGGGCGGCGTTTATGCGCCCTGCTACGAGCTGGATTGCTACCAGTCGGTGGCCAAGGCGTTTCCGCAAGATCGCCTGCGCTTTGATCCGAATTCAGCGTTGTCGCTCGCCGATGCAATCAGCTTTGGAAAGGCCATCGAACCACTCAACAACGATTACTTCGAAGACCCCGTGTTCGGCATGCCGCAACTGTCGCGATTGCGTGAATTCGTACGCATTCCCATCGCGACGAATACAGTGGTCGTCAACTTCGAGCAGCTCGCGATGAACGTGATGAATACGCCGCGTGCGGTCGATGTGATCTTGCTCGATACCACCTTCTGGGGCGGCATTCGCCCCTGCATCAAGGCCGCAGCCATTTGCGATACGTTCGGGCTTGGCGTTGCGGTGCATTCGTCCGGCGAGCTCGGCATTCAGCTTGCGACCATGCTGCACATGGGCGCGGTCGTTCCGAACTTGGGCTACGCGGCGGATGCGCACTATCACCATCTGGTTGACGACATCATCGTCGGCGGCAAGATGAAGTATGTTGATGGCGCGATTGCCGTGCCCACCGGTCCCGGTCTCGGTGTCACATTGGATCGCAACAAGCTCGCTGAATATCACGAGTTGTTTAAACAATTAGGTGGCTATACCTACGACCGTGACCCGTCGCGACCCGGTTGGTATCCGCTGCTGCCCAATACGCGGTGGAAAAAATCATGAACGTGCCTGCTGCAATGTGCTGTGCTGCAATCACGCTGCTGTCCTGCTTATGACGACCGGCTCAACCACCACGATAACAGCGACAACGTCACCGCTGCCGCCTTTCGTGAGTTTGTCTGAGCTGATTCGCGCTCACGCGCGTCGGGCTCCGCGATCGCCCGCGCTCAACGACGACCACCGAGCCATCACTTACGGTGAACTTGACGTGCTCATGGATCGCGTTGCCGCATCATTGCAACGCGACAATGTGAAAGCGGGTGACGTGATCGCGCTGTGCGCTGCGGCCTCGGTGCGCTATGCGGTGGTGTTTCTCGGTGCGTTGCGTGCCGGTGTGGTCGTGGCTCCGCTTGCGCCGTCGTCAACGGCTGAAAGCCTGCGCTCCATGCTGCACGATGCGCAGGCGCAGCGGCTGTTTATCGATGCTGAAGTTTCGCAGTTGCTCGACGCTGAACCGAAAAAGAATCGTGAGCTGCCGCTGCGCATCGCACTTGACCAAGGCGCGCACGCTATGCGTTTCGACGACTGGCTCGCCGACCAAAACGCGCAGCCAACGCCAGTGGATGTCGTGGCTACCCACCCCTTCAACATCATCTATTCCTCTGGCACCACAGGCACACCGAAGGGCATCGTGCAGTCGCACGCCATGCGCTGGGCGCACATTCATCGCGCGAGCAGCTACGCGTACGCGCCGGATAGCGTGACGTTGCTGGCCACGCCGCTTTATTCGAACACCACATTGGTGTCGTTCTTCCCCACACTCGGCTGGGGTGGCCGTGTTCACCTCATGGCTAAATTCGATGCGCTCGGCTATCTGCAAACCGCGCAGCGCATTGGCGCGACGCACACGATGTTGGTGCCCGTGCAGTATCAGCGCATCATGGCGCACGCCGCGTTCAACGACTTTGATTTGTCGATGTTTCAAGCAAAGTTTTGCACCAGCGCGCCGTTTCGTGCTGAGCTTAAGGCCGACGTGCTGGCGCGCTGGCCGGGTGGACTGATTGAGTTTTATGGCTTGACCGAAGGCGGTGGCACCTGCATTCTTGAAGCCCATTTGCACCGAGACAAACTGCACACCGTCGGCAGGCCCGCAATCGGCAGCGACATTCGCCTGATTGATGACGCGGGACATGAGCTGCCGCCCGGCTCGATGGGCGAGCTCGTCGGTAGCTCGCCAAGCATGATGACCGGTTATCACAATCAAAATGAGCAGACGCGTGAGGTCGAATGGTTTGACGCTGCGGGCACGCGATTCATCCGCACGGGGGACATCGGCCGGTTTGACGCCGATGGATTTCTGACATTACTCGACCGCCGCAAAGACATGATCATCAGCGGCGGCTACAACGTGTATCCGAGTGACTTGGAAAGTGAACTGCGTGCTCATCCCGACGTTGTGGATGTTGCCGTTGTTGGGGTGGCATCAGAGCGTTGGGGCGAAACGCCGATTGCCTTTGTTGTGCAGTGCGCCGATGCCACAATGGACGCGCAGCAACTCATGGTTTGGTACAACGCGCGGGCCGGCAAAACGCAGCGACTGTCAGACTTACGCTTCATCGACGCGCTGCCGCGCAGCGCGATTGGCAAGGTGCTTAAGCGTGAGTTGCGCGACACGTACGTTGCTAGCCGAAGCTGAAAACCATGCGCCTCAATCTGCAGTCGCTGCCTGCGTTACCTGCGAACATCCAACGCCCCGCCTACGACCCGTCAAAAGTCGGGATCGGCATCGTCCATCTCGGCATCGGCGCATTCCACCGCGCGCATCAAGCCGTGTACACGGATGCGGCGATGGCGTGTAAAGGTGGCGATTGGGGCATCTCTGGCGTCAGCCTCAAATCGCCAACTGTGCGCGATCAGCTCACGCCGCAAGACGGCCTGTACACCGTGCGCAGCGTATCGCAGGTCGGCGACAAATGGAGAGTGATTGGCAGCGTGCGTGAGGTGCTGTTCGCGCCCGAGCAGATGGCGGCTGTGATCGCGCGCATCGCGCGTGCGGAAACAAAATTAGTGTCGCTGACCGTGACCGAAAAAGGTTACTACGCCAACGTCAGCACACGCGAACCGCTGTGGAATCACCCTGACATCGTCAACGATTTGCTGCACGCCGATCAACCGGTCAGCGTGCTCGGCTTGCTTGCTGCCGGCCTGCACGAGCGCTTTTGCACATTTGGCAAACGAGGCGCACCGCTGACGATTTTGTGCTGCGACAATCTACCGCAGAACGGCGCGGTGCTCGAAGCGCTGGTGCATCAATTCGTCGCGCGACTTTATCCGCACATCGTGCCGTGGCTGCGTGACAACGTGCGCTTTCCGTCGTCGATGGTGGATCGCATCGTGCCTGCAACAACGCCGCAAGATTTGATAGACGTAGCGGCGGCGTTAGGCGTGGACGACTTTGGCGTCGTTCACGCAGAGCCGTTTTCGCAATGGGTCGTCGAGGACAAATTCGCAACCGTTCGACCGGCATGGGACGCCGTCGGCGTGCAGTTCGTCAGCGATGTGAAACCGTTCGAAAAAATGAAGCTGCGACTGCTCAACGGCTCGCATTCGATGATGGCGTACTTGGGCTATCTCGCGGGTTACGAGACCATTGCTCAGACCATCGCTGATCCTGCCTTCGAGCAGTTGGTGCATGCGTGGATGAACGAGGCTGAAGCGACGCTTGCGCCCATCGCCCAGGTCGATTTCAGCGCCTATCGACAGCAACTGATCGAGCGTTTCAGCAACCCCGCCAACGGTCATCGTTGCGCGCAAGTGGCCATGGACGGCTCACAAAAAATTCCGCAACGCTGGATCGCGGTCGCCGCAGAACGATTGGCAAAAGGCGATGACATTAGCGCGATCGCGCTGGCAGCCGCCGGCTGGATTCGCTACGTTTACGGCACCAACGAACTCGACGAAAAAATCGTCATTCAAGACCCACTCGCCGCAACGTTTGCCGCCATCGCAGCCAAGCACCCGTATGACGCGTTGTCATTTGCCGACGCCGTGCTGCGCATCGAACCGGTGTTCGGCGCGCTAGGCCGCAACCCCATGTTCGCGGCACCAGTGAAGCGCTACGTCAGCCAACTGTTTCGCAACGGTGCGCAGGCGACGGTGGACGCATTTTCAAGGCAATAGCTTTTTGCTGAAACGTCCACTTAACGTGGGCTAAACGCGATAAATATTAAAAGTCAACTTATGCTGTAATTAGCCGTTAGCCCAATCGAAATAGGGTGTGTAGACAAAAGCTGTTAGGTGAATTCAGGCCGTGCGGTCGTGTACTTAGCTAACCTGTTAGCCGACCTTTTAGTCGACCTTTTAGTCGACCTTATTGCGTCTGAATAATCCGCAGCATCCGCCGCAGCGGTTCGGCCGCGCCCCACAGCAATTGGTCGCCGACCGTAAATGCGCCGACGTACTCCGGCCCCATGGCGAGCTTGCGTACGCGGCCCACCGGGATGGTCATGGTGCCGGAAACGACCGCCGGCGTTAGCTGCTTTTCGCTGTCGACACGACTGTTCGGAACGAGTTTTGCCCATTCGTTGTCGTTGGCGATCATCTGCTCGATGTCGGCGAGCGGCATATTTTTTTTGAGTTTGAAGGTCAACGATTGCGAATGACAGCGCATCGCGCCGACGCGGATGCAGGTGGAATCAATCGGGATCGCAGCGGAGCCGAACATCGCGCCGATGCCCATGATCTTGTTCGTTTCAGCGCCGCCCTTCCACTCTTCGAGGCTCGTGCCGTCATCGCGATCAGCGTCGATCCACGGAATCAAATTGCCACCGAGCGCAACGCCACGGAAATTGGCCGTTTCTTCCGCCGTGAACGCGTTTTGTTTGGCGGTGACCAAGCGATCGATTTCAAGAATCGCGCTGGCCGGATCGGCGAGCAAATCTTTCACCTCAGCGTACAGCGCGCCGTATTGCGTGAGCAATTCGCGCATGTTCGCCGCGCCGCCGCCGGACGCGGCCTGATAGGTGGACGTTTGCATCCACTCAACCAGCCCCGCCTTGAACAGCGCGCCCACGCCCATCAGCATGCAGCTCACCGTGCAATTGCCGCCGATCCAGTTGCGCCCGCCGTTGGCGAGCGCGTCGCGGATCACGGCCAAGTTCACCGGGTCGAGCACGATCACGGCATCGGGCTTCATGCGCAGCGTCGACGCGGCGTCGATCCAATGGCCCTTCCAACCCGCGGCACGCAGCCGCGGAAACACGTCGGTGGTGTAGTCGCCGCCTTGCGCGGTGACGATGATCTCGCAGCGCTTCAGCGCCCCGATGTCGAAAGCGTCGAGCAACTTGCGTTCGTTCTTGGCAAAGGCCGGCGCGGCGCCGCCCGCGTCGCTGGTGCTGAAGAAGACCGGCTCGATGAAGCCGAAGTCGCCCTGCGCCTGCATGCGCTCCATCAGCACGGAACCGACCATTCCGCGCCACCCGACCAATCCTGTCAGTCTCATGTCCATCGCCCCTCTCGGTTGAGTTTCCCTGCCCTTCTCTGCCCCGGCTCGAGACGCCGGCAGGAAGGGGCGAAACGAACCGAGCCGACTAGCCCTTCGCGGTCTTCGTGGTAATGGTTTTCGAGCCCTGGCCAGCCAGCGCCGCGACCACCGCGTCGCCCATGGCGCGCGTGCCTACCTTCGTGGTGCCGGCCGACCAGATGTCCGCCGTTCGCAGACCCGATGCGAGCACGGTGCGCACCCCCGCCTCGACGCGCTCGGCGGCTGCTGGTTGGTTCAGTGTGAATCTGAGCATCATGGCAACGGACAGGATTGTAGCCAGCGGATTCGCGATGTCTTTGCCTGCGATGTCGGGCGCGCTGCCGTGGCTCGGCTCGTACAGGCCCTTGGCCGAAGCGTCGAGCGAGGCCGAGGGCAGCATGCCGATCGAGCCCGCCAGCATCGCCGCTTCGTCGGACAGGATGTCGCCGAACATGTTGCCGGTGACGATCACGTCGAACGCCTTGGGCGCGCGCACCAGTTGCATCGCCGCGTTGTCGACGTACATGTGTTCGAGCGCCACGTCCGGATACTGAGCATGGACCTGCGTGACCACGTCTTTCCAGAACTGGAAGGTCTCGAGCACGTTCGCCTTGTCGACGCTGGTGAGCTTCTTGCCGCGCTTGCGCGCCGCTTGAAATCCGACATGCGCGATGCGCTCGATTTCGGGGCGCGTGTAGCGCATCGTGTCGAAGGCTTCTTCGGCGCCGGCGAATGCGCCGTCAGGCGAGGTGCGCCTGCCGCGCGGCTGGCCGAAATAGATGTCGCCGGTGAGTTCGCGGATGATGAGGATGTCCAGGCCGGCGACCAGTTCCGGCTTGAGGCTCGACGCATGCGTGAGCTGTTCGTAGCAGATCGCCGGGCGGAAGTTAGCGAACAAGCCGAGTTCCTTGCGCAGGCCCAGGATGGCCTGTTCGGGGCGCAGCGACCGCTCGAGCTTGTCGTACTTCCAGTCGCCCACGGCGCCGAACAGTACGGCATCCGCCGATTTCGCAAGCGCCAAAGTGGCCGGCGGCAGCGGGTGGCCGTGGGCCTCATACGCGGCACCGCCGACGAGCGCCTGTTCGGTATCGAATTTCAAGTCGAGGCACTGCAACACACGCAGTGCCTGCGCCACGATCTCGATGCCGATGCCGTCACCGGGCAGGACTGCGATCTTCACAGCGACTTCTCCTCAGCAGACCGAACAGCACGAAGCTCGCGCACATGACGGTCAGCGCCATCAGCCAGTGGCGCGACAGGTAGTAATAAAGTCGGCTGCTTGCGATGGGAGCCATGGGTTCTCAAATTCGACGCGTCAGCCAAGGTTTTTCAAGCAAACGTGCCGCCTCGAACGCGCGAATCTTGTCGGCATGGCGCAACGTCAGGCCGATGTCGTCGTAGCCGCCGAGCAGGCAGAACTTGCGAAACGGCTCGACGTCAAATGCGATTTCGCCGCCGTCGGGCCGGATCACGACTTGGCGCTCGAGGTCGATCGCCAATTCGTAGCCGACGAACGCCGCCACTTCGTCGAACAGCTTGGCCACCTGATGTTCGGCCAGCCGGATCGGCAACAAGCCATTCTTGAAGCAGTTGTTGTAGAAGAT
>JAYSRA010000075.1:0-33265 GCA_043721275.1 Burkholderiales bacterium | reverse complement strand
GGGAGCCGTGCCAACGGCTTCAGCGTGCGCCACGCGCACGGGGCGTCCCGCGCATTACGCCGCCGATGCAGCTTTAGTGGCCGCCATTCACGCGATCTGGGAGGCGGCCAAGCGACCCTGCAGCAAGCGCTTGGTGGCGCTACTACCGCACTGGCTCGCGCACTACGAACTCGAAATCGGCACGCGCCTGTCGCGGCAGACAAAGCGTGCGATCAACACCATCTCAGCGGCCACCGTGGATCGGCTGCTGGCCCCCACGCGCGCGTCGGATCGACAACGACTGCATGGTCTCGCGGGCACCACGCCGGCCTCCGAGTGGCTACGCAGCCTCGTGCCGGTGCGCACCCATCACCATGAGGTTGATCGTCCCGGAAGCCTTGAGGCCGACACCGTAGCCCACTGCGGGGCGAGCATCGCGGGGGAGTTCTTCTGGACGCTGACCTGCACCGATATTCATTCCGGGTGGACTGAGTGTGCGAGCGTCTGGAGCAAGCTTGCCGTGGGCATCAAGGCTGCCGTCATGGCCGTTGAGACGCGGCTGCCCTTTGCCCTGAGCGCCTTCGATACCGACAACGGCACCGAGTTCATTAACCACAGCTTGCAGCTCTATTTCGCCACCCACCGGCCCAGAGTGAACTTCACCCGCTCGCGGCCCTATGAGAAGAACGATCAGGCCTATGTCGAGCAGAAGAACTATTCCGTGGTGCGCCAGTTCTTGGGCTACCAGCGACTGGATAACCCGGATCTGGCCGACACGCTCAACACCTTCTTCACGGGGTGTTGGCGCGACTATGTGAACTTCTTCTTGCCCACTTTGAAGCTGATCAGCAAAGAGCGCGTGGGTAACAAGACGCGACGCATTTACGAGCCCACGCCTCAAACACCCTACCAACGAATCTTGAAATCCAGAGGGGTCGGGTACAACGCTAAACGTGCGCTACGCCTTCACCACCAAACCTTAAACCCGTTCGATTTGAAGCAACAAATCGACGATACTCTGCGGCAAATATTTAAACCCGCTCGGTACGCTGACTTATGAGTCAACGATGACCCCTTCGGTACGATTATTTATGAGTCAATTCGGGAAGCGCCATTTTACTGGGGCTGGTATCGCTAAATGGCGTAAAGTCGTTTATTGCATTTTTGCGGGCCTACCCCAAGCAAAACAAGCGATTACGTCGAAAGCTGTTGCATATTTTGCAGTCCAAACGACGGCGTTCTACCCGCCATCAAATCCGCAATCGCACGTCCAGAACCACAGCTCATCGTCCAGCCGATGTGGCCTTGGCCGCAGTTCCAATAGACGTTGTCGAAACGCGTGTCCCGTTGGATGATCGGCAACGATGAGGGCGTCATCGGACGCTGGCACGCCCACTTCTCGACAGCACTGCTAGACCAGTCCAGCGCGCCCGGAAACAGCGCTTCAAAGTGCTCGCGATGCGGCACAAAATCAGCGTCGGTGAATCCGTTGTCTTGCCCGGAAAATATCGCGCCGGTGGTGATGCGCATTACAGGACTCGACGCGCTCTGCAGCGGGCAATAGGCGATCAACGAGTCCTCGCAAATGCCGCCGCGTTGTGGCGCACGGGCCGCGTCTTTGACCGGCACTGTGATCGAAAAACCTTTGACCGGATAGATCGGAATTTGCACGCCAAGCATGCGTGCAAAGTGCGGCGTTTGCGGGCCGAGCGCGACGACGAACGCGTCCGCGCTCAGCTCGCGATACGGCGTGCTGAGTCGAAACGTGCGGCCTCGTTGCTGCACTTTCGCGCTGACGGTTTCATCGTAAGAAAAGCGCACGGGGCGTTCGCTTTGTGTCGCAAGCCACGTGGCTAGCGCGCGCGTAAACGCGCGCGAATCGCCTTGTGCGTCGGTCACCGCGAACGTAGCACCAACGACGGTTGATGATGCCAACGACGGCTCCAGTGCCAGCACTTCGTTTCGCGACAACACGCGCACGTCAAAGCCGTGTTCACCCACCAGCGCTGCGCGTGCTCGTGCCGCCAACATCGTGGCGTCGCTGCAACAAACGTAGAGCAAACCGTCACGCCGGTAGCCACAATCAACGCCGGTTTGCGCCAAGGTGTCTTCCAGTTCAAGCTGACAAAACTTGGCGAATGAGAGTTTTGCTTTGGTCAATCGCACATAGTCGCGCTGATTCGCGTAAGAGAGAAATTCACGGCCCCAACGCCACAGCGCAGGGTCGAAACACTTCGTGATGCGCATCGGTGCCGAAGCATCAGTCAGCGCGCGCCAGATCGTGTTGTGTGCAGCGGGCGTGGGCCACGGCAACGCGCGTGAGGCGGATACGAGGCACGCGTTGGCGTAGCTGGTGCCGGTGGCGGGTTCGGCGCGTTGCTCGATTACCTCAACGTCGTGACCGTCGCGCCACAGGTAGTACGCTGAGGCGACGCCGATGAGACCAGCGCCAAGGACGATGACCTTCAAGATGGCGTCCTTCGGTCAACGGAAATAAATGTCATCCTGAGCAACGCGAACGATCACGTGCCATACAACGCAAGCTGCGAGTTAATGACATCGGTGCACGCAATCTGATCCTTCGCTTTGCTCAGGATGACCGTAATGTTGACTTCGTGGCGTTAAGCCAATGTCGCTGTGAAAGTAGCTGTCACCGGCGCATGATCCGACGGCTTCTCACCCTTGCGTTCGTTGCGATCAATCACGCATTCGGTGCAGGTGTTGGCCATCTCGGGTGAGGCGAGCACATGGTCAATGCGCATGCCGTTATTTTTTGGAAAACCGAGCATGCGGTAATCCCACCAGCTGAACGTCTTCGGTGGCTGTTCAAACTTACGAAAGCAGTCGACGAGGTCAAGCCCTATCCAGTGATGGAACACCGCGCGCTCTTGATCCGTACAGAGCACCTGCCCAAACCACAACGCCGGATTGTGAACGTCAGCGTCGGTCGGCGCGATGTTGAAGTCGCCGACCACCACCAATTTGGGATAGTTGGCGCGCTCGGTAGCAAGCCACGCGCTCACGGCTTCGAGCCAGCGCAGCTTGTATTGAAACTTGTCGGAATCGACCGATTGTCCGTTGACTACATACAAATTGATCACGCGAATATCGCCAATGGTCACGGCGATTGCGCGGCGTTGTTCGTCCTCATAACCGGGCACACCCATCACCACATCGGTGAATTCGGGCAAGGTTGTTTTTGCGAGAATCGCCACGCCGTTGTAGGTCTTCTGACCGAAGACGGCAGCGCGATAACCGAGCGCGTCAAACGTATTGTGCGGAAACTTGTGCGACTCTAATTTAAGCTCTTGCAGACATAGCACATCGCTCTGATTGGCCGCAAGCCATGCCTGTGCGCGGTCATGTCGCGCGGTCAGCGAATTGACGTTCCACGTAGTGATTTTCAAAGACAACGACTAGCCCTTGGCGGGGGCGGACGGTGCGGGTGTTGCCGGCGCTTTGGGGGCCGGTGGATCGAGGCCAGCGCGGTCTTCAACCGGTTTTGGTTTGCTGAACGGTGGCGTCTTCGGATAGCCTGCCGCGTCGAGTGCTGAGGCCCAGCTCGATTCGCTCCAGCCCGACAATCGCTTCTCGCCGACCTTCAACACGGGCACCACCACGCCGCCGCTTTCTTCCTTGAATTTTTTGTTGAGCTCAAGGCTTCGCGTCGGATCCACCACCGTGTGTGGAATGCCGCGTTTGTTGAGGTAAGCCTTCGCTGCATCACACGACTCACCGCATTCGCTGGTGTACATCGTGACCGGGTTTTTCTTCTGCGCGTCCTGCGCGACCAGCGACAAATCATTGTTCTGAATGGAGTTACCGCCGACGTTTTTTTCTTGAACGTTTTTTGTGCCGGGCGGTGGTGGCTGATCCGAATATTGCACGCGGCCGGTGGCGTCCACCCAGCGATAAACCTGCTGCGCATCGGCCAGCATCGGCGCCATCAGGGCGATAGCCAGTGCGGATAATACGAACGATGTTTTCATTGCCAAAACTCCTTCAGAATAACTAATTCGCAACCATGCCATTGTGCCGCAAAAGCGCGTCAACCGACGGGGCTCTGCCGCGAAACGCCACAAAATTGGTCATCGCATCGCGGCTGCCGCCCCGCCCAAGCACCTCGTGGCGGAACGCGCTGCCCGCCACCGGCGACAACACGCCCTCTTCTTCAAAGCGGCCAAACGCATCAGCTGAGAGCACTTCCGCCCATTTGTAGCTGTAGTAACCGGCTGCATAACCACCGCCAAAAATATGCGCAAACGACCACGGCATGCGGTTGTATGCGGGTGGCGTGAGCACCGCAATTTCACCACGCACTTCAGCGAGCATTGTGAGCACCGTGTCGCGATTGGCGACGCGATTTTCTGCGTGCAGGCGCATGTCAAACAGCGAAAACTCCATTTGCCGTAGCGTCGCCAAACCTGACTGGAAATTTTTCGCGGCGATCATCTTGTTGAACAATTCGCGTGGCAGCGCCTCGCCAGTTTCAGCGTGTTGCGTCATGTGGGTCAATACGTCCCATTCCCAACAATAGTTTTCCATGAACTGACTCGGCAGTTCTACCGCGTCCCACTCAACGTGACCGAAACCGGACACACCTAACGTTGCGACCTCGGTCAACAACAAGTGCAGGCCATGACCAAATTCGTGGAACAGCGTGATTACATCATCGTGGGTGAACAGCGCGGGTTTGCCGCCAACGGGCGCAGCGAAGTTGCAGGTCATGTAGGCGACTGGGGTCTGCAACAGACCCTGTTTCATGCGGCGATCTCGTGCTGAATCGGCCCATGCGCCGCCACGCTTGTTGTCGCGAGCATACAGGTCGAAATAGAACTCGCCGATACGACTGCCGAATTGGTCGAGGACTTCAAAAAAGCGCACGTCTTTGTGCCAGCTCGACGCTTTTCCTTCGACGATTCTCACCGAATAAATGCTCTCAACCACGCGGAAAAGCCCCGCGATCACCCGGTCTTCCGGGAAGTATTGGCGCAGCGCTTCATCACTAAACGCGTAACGCTTTTCACGCAATTTTTCTGAGGCGAACATCACGTCGGGCGACTGCAAATCAGTGATCCCGAGCTCATTAGCTGAAAAGGCTTTCAGCTCGGTCAGATCGCGTTCGGCAAACGGTTTTGCGCGCTTCGCGATATCGCGAATAAACTCAAGCACTTGCGTCGGTGAATCGGCCATTTTTGGCACTAGCGACACTTCGGCAAAGTTCGCGAACCCCAGCAGCTTTGCTTCCTCAGCGCGAAGCGCGATGATGGTTTCGATGTGGCCGCCGTTGTCAAATTTGCTGTCGCCAACGTCACTTGCCCGTGTCGCGTTGGCGCGGTACATATGGGCGCGCAGCGTGGCCGATTCTGCGTATTGCATCACCGGCAAAAAACACGGCGCTTGTAGCGTGAGGCGGCACAGGCCGTCCGCCAATTTCGCTTCAACTGCCTTGGTGCGAGCCGTTGCGACCACGTCAGCCGGCACGCCCTTGAGTTCACTCTCTGGAACGTCGAGAAAAAATGCGTTGGTCGCATCGAGCACGTTGTCTTCAAACTTCGATTGCGTCTCGGCCAGCGATTCCTGAATCGCGGCGTAACGCTCGCGCGCTGCACCTTCCAGCTCGACGCCGCTCAAGCGGAAATCGCGCACCTCGTGCTTGACCAACGCGCGCTGCTCATCGGTAAGACTGACGTGGTTGTCGGCCAAAGTTTTGTAGCGCTCGAACAGCCCGCGATTGAGGCCGACTTCGGTATAGAACTGGGTGACTTTGGGCAGCGCCGTGTTGTGCGCATCGCGCAACGCAGGGCTGCTGATCACAGCGTTCAAGTGCGCCACGGTGCCCCACGCGCGACCAAGCCGTTCGGTGGCATCCTGCAACGGCTCGACGACGGTCGCCCACGAGACTGATTCCGCTTGGATTGCGACGGCGATGGCCGTTCTCGCCTCGTCAATCAATTGCTCGATGGCCGGGTTGACATGCGCGGGCTCGATGTCCGCAAATCGCGGCAGAGACGTGAAATCGAGAAGGGGATTCAAAGGGTTACTCCGTTTTGTTTTGCCCGCTCTCCCTCGGGGAGAGGGCTGGGGTGAGGGTGCTGTGTGCATGAATTTAAAGCTTCGACATCAGCAAACGAGGTGACGTTCACGCGTTGCCCATAATGCATCTCGCCGGTCACAACATGTTCGCTCGCCCATTGCTGATACGCGGGTAGCAGCGCGAACCGCCGATCACGCGGCCAAGCTTGGCATTCGGCCACCGACAAACAGCCGATGCTCGCCAACGTGAGTCTGGGTTGTCTCAAGCTCACGTAGCCATCGGCGTCGAGCGCAAATTCGCCGCCTGGTTCGCCCGCCACCAATGGCACCATTACAAAATGGGCTTTGTTGTGCGCTTTTTCAATAGCGGCGGCGGGTTGTATCAGCCTCGCATAGTCAAAATCGCTGTAAATATCGGCGCTGACCAGCACGATGACGCTGGATCGGAAATGGCGGCTGGCGGTGGCCACACCGCCGCCGCTTTCCAACGGCGCGACTTCCAAGGAATAAATCAGCTCGCAGCCAAAACGCGAACCATCGCCCAACGTGGCCATCAACACGTCGGCCAAATAACTCGCGTTGATCACGATTCGCTTGATGCCGATGGCGACCAGTTTGCCAATGTGATGCTCAATCAACGGCGCGCCGCGCACCACCACCAGCGGCTTCGGTAGCGTGTCGGTCAGCGGCCGCATCCGCTCGCCGCGACCCGCAGCGAGGATCATCGCTTCAGTCAGTGCCATCGCTACGGTCAAAACGTGTATCCCACTTTGATCGCCACCCCTTCCAGTCGATCAAACAAGCGCAGCAGCGGGGTGAACGCCTGATAGCGCTTGGCGACGTGGCGCACGTACTGCACAAAGCGCGGCGTGTCGGCCAAGTATTTCGGCTTGCCGTCGCGGTAGTTGATGCGGGCAAAAATGCCGAGCACTTTTAGATGACGCTGCAAGCCCATCCATTCCATCTCGCGATAAAACTCGGAAAAATCAGCGCGCACCGGCAAACCGGCTTTTTTCGCCTGATCCCAGTAACGCGCTGCCCAGTCGATGATTTGCGGCTCGTCCCAGCTCAAAAATGCGTCGCGCATGAGGGACGCCACGTCATACGTTATCGGGCCAATCACGGCATCTTGATAGTCAATCACAGCGGGATTTCGCTCAGGCGTGACCATCAAATTGCGCGGCATGTAATCGCGATGCGTAAGCACCGTCGGCTGCGCCAGAGCGCTCGCGATCAGCGTGGCGTACACACGTTCTAGCGCGTTTTTTTCGTCGTTGATTAACTCGGCTTTTAGGTGACGATCCAAGTACCAATCGGGGAACAGCGTAATTTCGCGACGCAGCAGTGCCGCGTCGTAGCGGCCCAAAGGCGTTGCAGCGCGCAGCGGATCAATCTGTTGCAAGCCAACGAGCGCGGTGATCGCGTCAGAAAACAGCGACTGCCGCTTTGATTCGCCGACCTCGGCAAGTGCGCTCAAGTAGGTTGTGTGCCCCAGATCATCCAACAACAAAAATCCGCGCGCCTCATGTTGCGCCCGAATAGTCGGCACGCACAAGCCACCATCCGCCAGCAGATGCGTGATGTTGATGAACGGGCGCACGTTTTCGGCAGGCGGCGGCGCATCCATCACGATCGCAGTTGCGCCCGCATCGCCCGTCACTCGAAAATAGCGACGAAAACTCGCATCTTCTGAGGCAGCGCTAATGGCGGTCCAAGGACCACCATCTGGCGCGGTGAGCGGCGCAAGCCAGGTGACGACCTCGTCGAGGCGCGGGTCAGCTAAAGCGGGAGGAAGGTCTATGCGGCGCATCGGGTACGTTGGGTGACGCGTACCGCAGCTTCTTCTGCGATAACGTCTTGATTTAGTCAGCTAAACTTGTAAGTCTATCAAGCCCATAAGTGGTCGCGTGCCCCACGCTCCACCCCATTTTGCGCCGCTCAATTCGCCACGCCATTGGCCCCACCATCGATCATTGCGCCCGCCCCGTCATCGCGCTCGGCGCAGCGCTCTGCTTGACCGGCCACGCGTACGCGCAGACCGCGTGCTCGATGGCGGTTGCCGCTGCTCTGCCAGGCGCGGCGGGCAACGTTTCGGATAGCGCCGTCGGCAGCGCAGAAAAAGTAAAGCGCCCTGCGCTGAGCGCGGCTTACTGTAACTCGAACGCAACGTCGAACAGCAGCTACCCGCTGCAACTGCGGCCTGTTGCACCGGGCACCAAGGAGACGGCGACGGTGACGGCGGCGGAATCTACTGGTGTTGATGACCAGTATGTTGAAGCGCAGGGCAGCGTGGACGTGCGTTCACCGTCGCGACAGATTCTGTCGGACTGGATGCGCTACGAGTTCGACATCGACACCATCAAGGCCCGTGGCAACGTGGTGATTCGCTCGTGGCAGGACTTGGTGACCGGGCCCGAGCTTGAATACCGTCGCGACACTGAAACCGGTTTTATGAAGCAGCCGGACTTCGTGCTCGGACTATACAAAGGCCGCGGCAAGGCCGACGAGCTGCTGTTTACTGGCCCGGAAAAATACCGCATCAATCGCGGCAGCTATTCGACCTGTGTTGGCCCCAAGCCCGCGTGGCACCTTGAAATGGGCCAGCTTGATATTGATGAATCGACCGGTGTAGGCATTGCCCGAAACGCGCGAATTTATTTAGGGCCGCTGCCGGTGGCGTGGTTGCCGGAGTTCAGCTTTCCGCTGAAAAACGAGCGTAAGAGCGGCTTTTTGTCGGCCACCTACGGCACCAGCGGCAATCGCGGTTTTGATCTGCAAATTCCGTATTACTTCAACCTCGCGCCCAATTACGACGCGACGCTGACGCCGCGCATCATGACCAAGCGCGGCGTGCTGTTCAACGGCCAGGCGCGCTATTTGTTCGAGACGCCGTGGGGTACGTCCGCCGGCCAATGGGACGGCGAAATACTGCCCAAGGATCGCCTCGCGGGCATCACCCGCGACGCCACCAACATCCGGCACACACAGCTTTTCACGCCGAATTTGACGCTGGCGATCAACTACAACCATGTCTCCGATCCGCGCTATTTCGTCGATCTCGCCGACTTTGTTTCGATCACCTCAATCACTACATTGGCGCGCGACGCGACGTTGACTTATCGCAACGCGGGCTGGACCTATATCGCCAAAGCGCAGCGCTTTCAAACGCTGCAAGACCCCGCTGCGTTGGTGTTGCCGCCGTACGACCGCATGCCGCAGTTGTCGGCAGAATCGCCCGACTATCGGCCCTTTGCCGACCGGCGCTTCGAGCTGAAAATGTCCGCCGACGTGACGCGCTTTGAGTATCCGAACGCAGCGTTCCCGTCGGGTTATCGCGCTTACAGCTACGGCACCTTCGCCTGGAAATACGACACGCCCGGTGCGTTTTTAACGCCTAAATTCGGCGTACACGCCACGCGTTATCAGCTGATTGGTGAATTCGACGACTACCGCAATTCAACCCGCATCATCCCGATCACCAGCGTCGATGGCGGCCTTCGTTTCGAGCGAAATTCATCGATTTTTGGCAACGCGTTTGTGCAAACGCTGGAGCCGCGCGCGATGCTCGCCTACATCCCGTATCGCGATCAGAGTCAGACGCCGGTATTTGACACGGCGCTGGCTGATTTCAACTATCTGCAACTGTTCAGCGAGAACCGCTACACCGGTCAGGATCGTATCGGCGACACGCAACAGCTCTCGATCGGCGTTACCTCGCGCTGGCTCGACCCGGATTCGCAAAAAGAGCGGCTGCGCTTGACGCTCGGCGAGCGCTTTTACTTCAACAAGCAACGCGTCACCGCGTACGAGACCGCGCGTGACCGCAACAGCTCTGATCTTTTGATCTCGGCGCAGGGGCGCGTCACCGATGCGCTGTACGTGGAAACCAACGCGCAGTACAACGCAAACGAGGGCCAGACCGAGCGCTATGCCGTGGGCTTGCGCTATTCCCCCGAGCGGTCAAAAACAATCAATATCAACTATCGCGCTATTCGCGAGCTGGCCACCTCAACCGGCCCGGTGCGCGTGAAGCAGGTGGATGTTGCCGCGCAATGGCCGATTTATGGCGGCATTTACGCCGTGGGACGATTGAACTATTCGATTGCTGATCGGCGCACCACCGAAGGTATATTAGGTATTGAATACGATGGTTGTTGTTACGTGATTCGGGCCGTGGCGCAGCGCTTGACCACATCGACGACCACCGCAACCAACACGTTTTTTTTGCAACTTGAACTGAACGGTCTGGGGCGAATCGGATCCAACCCGCTTGATGTGCTGAAAAGAAACATTCCAAACTATTCGTTACTGTACGAGAACCCGACCCGCCGTCGCCTTGATGAACCGGCCTCCATTTCGAACGAATCGTTGTTTGCGCCGTTCAACACCGCTCCTCCCTGATCTTGCTGAGTTCCCTGATCTGCCTGACGCACAGTGCGTCACCCCTCAATCGACGCGAAATGTATTCATCATGAAATTAATTAATCCCTTGCCATTGAGCGCCACTGCCAGCCTGATGCTGACGATGGGCTTCGCGCTTAGCGCCTACAACACGCAGGCGCAAACGCAAACGCAAGCGCCCGCGGCGCGGGTGCAGCTGGTAGACCGCATTGTGGCCGTGGTCAACGATGAGGTGATTACGCGCTACGAATTAAGCGAGCAAAAACGCGCAGTCACCGCGCAGCTCAAACGACAAGGCGTGGCGTTGCCGCCCGAAGGCGAGCTGGATGCGCAGGTGTTGCAGCGCTTTATCAACGAAAAAGTGCAGTTGCAGTATGCGAAAGAATACGGCGTTCGCGCTGATGATGAAACGGTGAACGCGTCGGTGCAACGCATCGTTACCGACAACAAAATGTCGATGCCGCAGTTCGTCAGTGCCCTTAAAGCCGACGGCGTGACGCTAGACAAATTTCGCGACGAATTGAAGAACGAAATCGTGCTTAGCCGCTTGCGTGATCGCGAGGTTGAATCACGCGTGGTGGTCACCGATTCCGAGATTGACACCTACATGACGCAGGCGTTGGCGCAGGGTGCAAATCAAGGCGAATATTCGCTCGCGCACATCTTGATTCTGGTACCAGAACAGGCCACGCCCGATCAAATCGAGACGCGTAAAAAGCGCGCTGAAGAAGCCGAAAAACAATTGAAGGCCGGCACCGCGTTTGGTCAAGTCGCGGCGGTTTTTTCGGACTCAAATGACGCGGTGCAGGGCGGCGCGCTGGGCTGGCGGCAGGCGGACCGTTTGCCAGCACTTTATGCCACCGCAGCAAGCACGATGAAGGTGGGCGACACCAGCGCCGTGCTGCGTAGCGCCAACGGGTTTCACATCGTGCGCATGATCGATAAACGGGCCGGTGAACAAAAAGCCGTGGTCGAGCAAAACAAGGCGCGGCACATTCTGGTTCGCGTGAATGATCTGGTGGGCGAAGCCGAAGCCAAAAGCAAAATCGAGCGCCTGAAAGATCGCATTGCGGGCGGATCGAAATTTGAAGAAGCGGCAAAGACCGGCAGCGAAGACGGCAGCGCGCAAAAGGGCGGCGAGCTGGGCTGGGTCTCCCCCGGTGACACCGTTGCGGAATTTGAAGCCGCGATGACCAAAGCACCGATCAACACCGTGATCGGGCCGATTCGCACCCAGTTCGGTTTTCATTTGATCGAGGTAACGGAGCGCCGCAGCCAAGACGTCACCGCTGAGCGCACCCGGCAAAGCGCCCGCGTCGCGCTGCGCGATCGTAAAGCCGACGAGGCCTACCAAACGTGGCTGCGCGAATTGCGTGATCGCGCGACGGTTGAAATTAAGTTGACCGAAGGCTAGTAGGGGCCAAGATCGGGCGATCAGCTTTTGGCTGAAACGTCGGTTTTACTCGGGCTAGATGATCTTTATCGCTAAAGTCGACTGATAAGCTTTTAGCGCATCAGCCCAAGCACAACAAGCCTTTCAGCATAAAGCTGATTAGCTACATCTCGCCCATCATTGCCATAGATCGCACGGTTGAATGCGTTTGCCCGCAGCCGACGATGCAGTGATCAATCACCGTCACATCAATCAACGCCAACGCGTCTTTAAGCGTTCGTGTCAGCGTTCGATCTGCTTGGCTAGGGTTTGTGCCACCCGACGGATGATTGTGCGCCAAGATCACGCCTGCCGCGTTTTTGGCGAGTGCCGCGCGCACCACCTCGCGCGGATAAACGCTCGTCTGCGTCAACGTGCCACGAAACAGCACCTGCATTTCAATCAACTTGTGC
Organism: Burkholderiales bacterium; assembly: GCA_043721275.1. Taxonomy (GTDB): domain Bacteria; phylum Pseudomonadota; class Gammaproteobacteria; order Burkholderiales; family Casimicrobiaceae; genus Casimicrobium. Next base: position 21,004 of record JAYSRA010000075.1, on the reverse strand, counting down.
TGCGCGTCAAGCCACAGCGCCACAAACACCTCAACTTGTTCATGTGCTAGTGACAGTCGCAAATAGTCTTTAACAATCTCCGGCGTGTTGAGCAACGGGCGGGCGCTCATGGCACTGGCCAATGCCCGCCGCGCCAGCTCGACTGAGGCTTGCAGTTGCACGTACTTCGCCTCGCCCATGCCGTGCACCGCGCAAAACGCCTCACGCGGTGCAGCCACCACAGCAGCCATCGACCCAAACCGTTGCAACAGCTCACGCGCCAACCCCACCGCGCTGGTGCCCACCACGCCCACCCGAAGAAAAATCGCCAGCAACTCAGCATCAGTCAAACTGGCAGCGCCCCGTTCAAGCAATTTCTCACGAGGGCGCTCATCAGCGGGCCAGTTTTTGATGCTCACAATTCACACCTTTGTCCGCAGCTGGAAACGCTGCGCAACATGAATTATGTATTTATTTACAGCATTTGCAAACGAGTGGTTGGTAGCCTACCGCGAAGCGTATTTCCCCAACTCGGTCTTGGCGATGGCTGCGCGATGCACCTCATCCGGTCCGTCGGCGAAGCGTAGCGTGCGCGCTGCGGTGTAGGCGTAGGCGAGGGGGAAGTCGTCGCTCATGCCGCCGCCGCCGTGGGCTTGCATGGCCCAGTCGATCACTTGGCAGGCGACATTTGGCGCGACCACTTTAATCATCGCGATGTTTTGTTTGGCGACTTTGTTGCCCGCCACATCCATCATCCACGCCGCGTTCAACGTGAGCAAGCGCGCCTGATCGATCATGCAGCGCGCCTCGGCGATGCGCTCGTGCCACACGCTTTGTGCGGCCACCGGTTTGCCAAATGCCACGCGCGACGACAGCCGCTTACACATCAATTCCAGCGCGCGCTCCGACAAGCCGATGAGCCTCATGCAATGGTGGATGCGACCCGGCCCGAGTCGGCCTTGCGCGATCTCAAAACCGCGGCCCTCGCCGAGCAACATATTGGCCGCTGGAACGCGCACATCGGTGAACGTCATCTCGCAGTGCCCGTGCGGTGCGTCGTCGTAACCGAACACGGTGAGCGGACGAATCACCTTCACGCCGGGCGCGTTCGACGGCACGAGGATCATCGACTGCTGCTCGTGCCGCTGTGCCGCTGGATCGCTCTTGCCCATCACGATGTAGACAGCGCAGCGTGGGTCGCCCGCACCAGAAATCCACCACTTGCGACCATTGATGACGTATTCGTCGCCATCGCGCTCGATTCGGGTTTCGATGTTGGTCGCATCTGATGAGGCCACGCCCGGCTCGGTCATCGCGAACGCGGAGCGAATTTCGCCCGCTAGCAAACGCGGCAACCACTCCGCTTTTTTCTCGGCGTTGGCGTACTGGATGATCGTTTCCATGTTGCCTGTATCGGGTGCGGAGCAGTTGAACACCTCGGAGGCCCACGGCACGCGACCCATGATTTCGGCGAGCGGCGCGTACTCCTGATTGTTAAGCCCCGCGCCATATTCAGCATGCGGGCAGAACAGATTCCACAGGCCTGCGCTCTTCGCCAGCGGTTTCAATTCTTCGATGATGGCGGTCGGCGTCCAGCGCTTTCCGGCGGCCGTATTTTTTTCAATATCAGCGGCGTACCGATGCTCGTTCGGGTAAATGTGCTGATCAAAAAAACCGCGCAATTGCGTTTGATAGTGTTTGATTTTGTCGCTGTGTTGGAAGTCCATCTTCGTTTCTCTCCGAGGTGTTTGAAGGCGCGGCGCGAGCCGCGAAAAGTGATGTGCGTCGTAGATTTTTCGCGGCCCTTTGGCTGTGCTCAGGAGAGCCTCGCGCCGCGCCTACAACGGGAAGCTCATTGGGGAATAGTTTGCGCCACCGCCCAGCCCTGCTCGGCAATCGGCCGCGTCGATTTACCCATCGCAACGGCCTGCGCGCTCGCTGCCGTACCATCCACCACGCGCTTCATGATGCCTTGCAAAATGCCCGCCATGCGAAACATGTTGAAGGCCATGTAGAACTCAAAATTCGGAATGCCGTCGGCGCGCCCTGTGCGCTCGCAATAGCGACTAACGTAGTCTTTGATCGAAGGAATGCCGCTGCCCGTGATGTCCACGCCACCTAACCCACGCCCTGCTCCGGGTGGCAAATACCAAGTCATGCAGTGATACGCAAAATCCGCCAGCGGATGCCCGAGCGTCGACAATTCCCAATCAAGCACCGCCAAAATGCGCGGCTCGGTCGGGTGAAAAATCACGTTATCGAGACGGTAGTCGCCGTGCACGATAGTGGTCTCCTCACTGGGCGGAATGTGCGCGGGCAACCACTCAATCAATGCGTCCATCGCGGCAATCGACTCCGTCTCCGAGGCGCGATACTGCTTGCTCCAGCGCGCAATTTGCCGCGCCAAATAGCCCTCGTGGCGGCCGTAGTCAGACAAGCCAACGGCCGTGAAATCAACTGAGTGCAGGGCGCACATCACTCGATTCAGTTCATCAAAGATCGCCGCGCGTTCCGACGGCTGCATGCCCGGCAAATGCGGGTCCCACAGCACCCGGCCATCCACGCAGTCCATCACATAAAACGCGCGCCCGATCACCGATTCGTCTTCGCACAGCGTGTGCATTTTGGCGACCGGTACGTCACTGCCATGAAGACCCTGCATCACCCGATACTCACGCTCAATGGCATGTGCAGAGGGCAGCAATTTCGCCTTCGGTCCGGGCTTTGATCGGAGCACATAAGACTTGTTCGGCGTAACTAATTTGAAGGTAGGGTTTGACTGCCCGCCCTTGAATTGCTCAACCGTCATCGGGCCGGTGAAGCCTGCTATGTTTGCGTGAAGATAAGCTTCAAGCGCGACCACGTCAAAGCGCTGGCGCTCAGCAACAGGCATCGTGCCCGTAAACAAATCCGTGCGGCTAATCGTATCACTCACCGTGCTTTTTCTCCTTCAGTAGCCTGATGCTACTGCACGCGAATCGAGCGCTCGCGCGCACGAAAGCGTTTACTGATCGTAGCCCGGAAATCGCCGGTCCAGCCGCCGCAACAATCCCGGCCATGCCAGCTGTCCGCCGAGCCCTTTGGTCACCTGTCGCACCTGTTCAAACGCACTGTCAATGAGGGGTTGCGGAATCGCAATCAGCTCACCGCCACCCGCCTGCGCGCGAATCTGAATGGTGCAGGCCGCCTCAAAGGTGTACATCAATTGAAACGCATCGGCGATGGTCGGCGCCACCGTCAACAGGCCATGATTGCGCAGCATGAAATAGTTCTTCGTTCCAAGGTCGGCCACCAATCGCGGCTTTTCGGCATCCGTGACCGCCACGCCCTCGTAGTCGTGATACGCAAGCCCCGCCAACACAAACATCGACTGCTGTGAAATGGGCAACACGCCGTTCTTTTGCGCGCTCACCGCCACGCCGTTCAAACTATGCACATGCAGCACGCATTGCGCATCATCACGCGCGGCATGGATGGCGCTGTGAATTGCAAATCCGGCAGGGTTGACCAGGTGCGGATTGTTGTCGAGTTTGTTGCCGTGCAAATCAATCTTGATGAGCGATGAAGCCGTGATTTCCTCAAACATAAAACCATACGGATTAATTAAAAACTGATGCTCCGCGCCCGGAATTTTTGCCGTGATGTGGGTGAACACCAAGTCGTCCCAGCCCATCATCGCCACCGCTCGGTAACAGGCAGCGAGGTTCACGCGCGTTTGCCATTCTTCGGGCGATATGCTCGCCTTGACTTGCGTTGAATCCCAAGCGCTCATGCCGTCACTCCTTTGTTGAATTTACGTACGCCATGTAGGCCCGCACCATGTCATCAAAACCCGCGTCAGCAGTCATGCCCAGCGCGCGGCCCCGTTCAGCCGAGAATGCCTGCGGCCATGATGACACCAATCGATCAATGGTTGGATCAAGCTGCCATGTCACGTGATCAGCCACCACGTCGCCCGCGATGCGACGCAAGCTGTCGAACATGTCGCGCACCGACACGGTGATGCCGGGCACACTGATTGAGCGCGTGTTGACCAAGCTGGACGCTGACGCCTCATGCCCAATCAGCAAATTCTCGATCACACGCGGCGGCGACTGCACCCACATTTTCGCCTCGGGTGCCGCCGGGCACACCGCTGCGACGCCCGCCAACGGCTCACGAATGATGCCGCTGGCGAAACTCGATGCCGCTTTGTTCGGCTTGCCGGGACGCACCGTGACGGTGGGCAGGCGCAGCGAGCGCCCGTCGATCATGCCTTTTCGCGACATGTCGGTGACCAACAATTCGCTCATCGCTTTTTGCGCGCCGTATGAGCCTTGCGGCGTGAGCGCTTGATCGTCGGCAAGCACGGCGGGCAACGCCCCGCCAAACACCGCAATCGAGCTGGTGAATACGAATTTTGGTGACTTGGCCAGGGTGCGCGTCAATTCAAGCAGCGCGCGTGTTGAATCTACGTTCACGCGCATGCCGATGTCGAAATCTGCTTCGGCCTGTCCGCTGACCACGGCAGCTAGATGAAACACGCTGGCGGTGTTGGCGGTCATCGCTTGGGCCAGCACGTTGCGATCTGCCACGTCGCCTATCACTTGCGACACGCGCTTGTCAGCAAGCCAAGGCTCGCCCGCAGCATGCGCCATGTCGACCAACACCAGTTCGCTGACCTCGCGCAACTGGCCACTGGCATCGGTTAACGCGCCGCGTTCGAGAATTTTTGCAGCCAGCAATTTGCCGAGAAATCCGGCTCCACCGGTGATGACGATGCGCATGGTGAGTGACTTCGGAAAATTTGTAGGAGCGGCTCTGCCGCGACCGGCAACCACTATGCGGCTTGAGTCGCGGCAGAGCCGCTCCTACAGGGGTGAGTACATTGTTGATTCTAGTGTCGCGCTTCGCCCCGTCGTGTTGCCTGATTCAATCCAAACTCATGCCCCCTAAAATTCATCCATGAGAATTTTGCTTCAACGCGTCAGCTCGGCCAGCGTCACCGTTGACGGCACAGTGACCGGGGCCATCGACGGCGGTCTGCTGATTTTGATCGGCATCACGCATACTGACACGGACGCAGTGATTGATCGCATGGCTGACAAACTCGTCAAACTGCGCATTTTTAGCGACGACAACGGGCTGATGAACAAGAGCGTGATTGATGTCGGTGGCAACATTTTGGCGGTCAGCCAATTCACGCTTTACGCCAACGCCAAAGGCGGCAATCGTCCGAGCTACACCGAGGCTGCACGCCCCGAGCAGGCGGCTCCGGCGTTTGATCGTTTCGTTGCAGCGCTCGCTTTGCGGCTAGGCAAACCGGTGCCAACCGGGGTGTTCGGTGCCGACATGAAAGTCGCGCTCATCAACGACGGTCCAGTCACGATTTGGTTGGATTCGGAGACGTTATGAACACGGTCACCACTGAACTCGACCATCTCGTTGTTGCGGCAAACCATCTCGACGAAGGTCGCGCATGGGCGCGCGAAACGCTGGGCGTCGAAGCGGCTGCCGGAGGCAAGCACGAAGGCCTCGCCACTCACAACGCGTTGATAAAACTCGACGGCAAGCGCTACTTAGAAATCATCGCGATTGACCCGGACGCGGGTGTTGCCAACTTTCCGCGTTGGTTCGGGCTTGACACGGCGGACGTGCGCGAGCACATCATGCACGGCCCACGCCTGGTGGCGTGGGTGGCGCGCTGTGTGGGCGCGGCCGATGCGATTGTGCGGTTGGCGCAAACGCCAAACTACGCCGCGAACGTGGTGCGCCCCGCCTCGCGCGGTGGTTTTCATTGGCGGTTTGCGTTCACGCCGGACGGTGCACGCATCGCCGGTGGTGCGCTGCCGCATTTGATCCAACGCGAAGGTGATGCGCATCCGTGTGATCGCCTAATTGATGTTGGCGTATCGCTGACCGCCTTGATGCTCGCCGCACCTGCGCCGGAGGCGGTGTCAAACATGCTGCAATCGCTGTGTTTTGTCGACGCACGGGTGCAGGTCGGGCAAAGCACCACGGCGAATTTGGTGGCGATAGTGCAAACGCCGCTTGGTAGTGTCGTGCTGGATTAGCGCTCTTGTCGGAGCGGCACCGCTGTCATCGCTCCGCCACGGGCACACGTTATGCTCCGCACAATCTTATCTCCCCGTCGAAACCGCATTGAAAACCCTGCTCGCCGCCACATTGCTGTTGCTCTGCACCGCAGCCCAAGCGCAGCTCAACATGCTGTGCTCAACCGACGCCGATTGGTGCGAAAGCAAGGCGCGCGAGTTCTCGGTGCAGACCGGCATCAAGGTAGCTATGACGCGCAAAGCCACGGGCGAAGCGTTCGCGCAATTGAAGGCGGAGAGCGCGAATCCGAAGGCCGACATTTGGTACGGCGGCACCCATGATCCGCATTTGCAAGCCGCCAACGAGGGCCTGTTGCAGCCCTACGTCAGCGCCAATATGAAGGATCAATATCTGTGGTCTGCCGACCTGTTGGCGAAGAGCGCTGACCAAGTGGCGGGCATTTATCGCATCACGCTGGGCTTTGGCTACAACCGCGATCTGCTCGCGAAGAAAGGCCTGAAGGCGCCCGCCTGTTGGAGCGATTTGCTCAAGCCCGAATTCAAAAACGAGATCGAAGCATCCAACCCCATCAGCAGCGGCACCGGCTACACCATTCTCGCCACAATGGTGCAATTGATGGGTGAGGACAAAGCGTTTGATTACCTGCGCGCACTCAACAAAAACGTGAATCGTTACACCGCCAGCGGCACCGCGCAGCGGCAAAGCGTGGCGCGTGGTGAATCGATGATCGGCATCACGTTTCTCGATGAATTCATCCCCGAGTTGTACGCCAACGCACCCATTGAAATCGTGCTGCCCTGCGAAGGCACCGGCTACAGCGTCGGCGCGATGAGCCTCGTCAAAGGCGCACGGAATCTTGATGCGGCGAAAAAGTTTTACGACTGGGCGTTAACCGCCGACGCGCAGACCATTCGCGACCAAACCAAGGTGATCGCCATCCCCAGTAACCGCGCCGCCTTCGCGCCAGATAGGGTTAAAGCGCTGGAAAAAGCGCCACTAATCAATTACGATTTCGTGAAGTACGGATCAAGCAGTGAACGCAAACGTCTCATTGAAAAATGGGATCGTGATGTGAAGAATTCGGTGAAATAAACTTCACCCCCATCACTCCGTCACCCCGGCGAAGGCCGAGGCCCACGCCCTGCGCAGAGCTAAGGATGAACGCCGATCCTCGTTTTGCGCTACGCGCGTGGGTCCCGGCCTGGATGTCACCCCGGTGAAGACCGGGGCGGGATGACGAAGTAAAGCAAAAGATTCAACAGGAAAAACTCAGGACTCAACATGAAAAAACTCCTCCTCACCACCGCCCTCGCAGCCCTCTGCGCCGCCCCCAGCTTCGCGCAACAAGTCAACGCTTACTGCTCCACCAACCAATCGTGGTGCGAACTGGCCGCTGTCGAATTCACCAAGTCCACCGGCATCAAAGTTGTGCAAACGCACTTGGGCACCGGTGAAGCGCTGGCTCGTTTAAAAGCCGAATCAGCCAACCCCAAAACTGACATCTGGTGGGGCGGCACGGGCGACCCGTTCCTCGCCGCGTCGGAAGAGAAATTGCTCGACGTTTATCGCCCTGCGTACACCAAAGATTTGTACGACTGGAGCGTGCGCCAGTACGACATGAGCGGCAACACCGTCGGCGCTTTCTACACCAGCGCTATCGGCCTTGGCTGGAACGAAGACATCCTCACTAAAAAGAAATTACCCGCACCCAAGTGCTGGGCCGATTTGACCGACCCGAAGTACAAGGGCGAGATCGAAATGGCCAACCCCGGCTCGTCCGGCGGCGCGTACACCATTGTTGCGGGACTCATCCAATTGATGGGCGAAGACGCAGCGTTCGAGTACATGAAAAAGCTGCACAAAAACATCACCAGCTACACCAAAAGTTCGCAAGCACAAGCCAAAAACGTCGCGCGCGGCGAGGCGGGTATCGGCATCTCGTTTCTGTTTGGTTTTGAAGAAGAGCGCCAAGCGGGGTTTAAAGCCGTGCGCTCGGTAGCGCCGTGCGAAGGCACCGCGTACGAGCTCGGCGGCATCGCGCTCATCAAGGGCTCAAGAAACGGCGACAACGCCAAAAAATACTACGACTGGCTCATGGGCCCGATCGGCCAAGCGATCGGCGCGAAAGCCAATTCGCTACAAAACCCAGCCAACAAAACCTTTAAACAAGACGCAAGAATCCCGACGCTTGAAGGCATGAAACTCATCAACTACGACTTCAAAAAATACGGCGCGTCCACAGAGCGGAAACGCATTCTGGAGCGTTGGGAAAAAGAAGTTAATTCGTTGCCACGGTAGCGTTTTGATGCCCAGCGAGGTGCGCTCCACGCACCTCGCAGACGCTAACAACTTTTTGATACAAGCCCCGTTTAACTAGGGCTCAGTTGTGCATAAGGCTGTTTATCGACTTAAGCCGAAATATGCCTCTAGCCCAAGTAAAATGGCGGTTTCAGCGAAAAGCTGCTGCTTAATCAACCCTTCGCCCGCTTGCTCTCGTCAATGTCCATCAGGTGCCAAAAATGCTGACGATACGGATTGCGTTTGTAATTAAGTAACCACGGTTGCATCAACACGTTTTGATAGCGGAACACGCCCGGATACCAAGCGGAATTCACTGTGGCGATTTCGTTCATGGTTTTGTACAACGCCCAGCGTTGTGTGCCGAGCGGTAGCGTTTGCGCCTTTTCGTAAAGCTCATCGTAGAGCTTTACGTTGAAGTTAGCGAAGTTCGATTGACCGCTATTTTTGCTGTAAAGCAAACCCACAAACGAGTCGCCGTCCAGACCGTCAGAAATCCATCCTAAATCCCAGAATTGCAACTGCTTGGCGCGTGCCTGCTTGATCAGGTCGGGCCACTTCTGGTTGTTGAACTGCAGTTTTATTTTGATGGAATCGAATGCTTTTTTCCACAATTCGTCCTTCTCTCGATCTAGCGCGCGCGGCGTACTCGAACGTGTGATCACCAGCGGCGAACCGTCAGGCATGTCGCGCCAGCCGTCGCCGTCCTTGTCCTTGTAACCAAATTTATCGAGCAGCGCGTTGGCCAGTTCCACGTCGTAGGAAGACACACTCGGTTTTTTTGGGTCGTGCCCCGATTGCGTCGCAGGAATAATTTGATTCGCTGGCGTCGCCTGATTGCGCCAAACCGTCTTGATCATTTGATCGGTCGGAAACGACATGATGATCGCGCGGCGCAATGCGATCTTCTCCGTCGTGTAACCGCCCACCGTTGGGTCTTCCAGATTGAAATAGTCGTAAGCAATGGAGGATTCGAGCGCGCGTTGATGACGAACGCCTTTGTTCGCATACTCAGCGTCAAGCTTACCGTCTTTCACGACATTGCCGATCAAGTCAGAGCCAACAAATTCGTAGTCCAGCGCGCCGGATTTGAAGCTCAGCAACCGTGGATTTGCCTCCTCGATAATGCTGACTTCGATGTTGCCGACGATGGGTAGCGACTGCCCTTTGTACTTCGCGAGCGCTTCTGCATCGGCCGCTTCGCCCTCAGTCGGAAACGTTCCAATGGCGAAGTTGGGATTGCGTGTCAGCACAATCTTGCTGCCCTTCGTCCACTGCTTGATCATGTACGGTCCAACGCCGACGGGATTGCCCTGAGCGCGCCCCTGCACGTCGCGGTACGCTTCAATCACCTCGCGCGCCACCGGCGACCAGTTGTACTGCTGCATCAGATCAACCATAGTGTAGGCAGGTTTGACCAGTTTCATCTCGACGGTGTAGCGGTCGACCGACTTCAGTCCTTCAATCGGTTTGTCATAGTCGAATTTGCCACTCGCCTTCGCCTCGTTGGTGAGGGCGTCTGCGCCAATGAACTTACCGTTAATTTCCCACGCTTTGGGTGAAATTATTTTTGGGTCGAGCATCCGCTTCCAGGCGTAAATCAAATCCTCCGCTGTTGCTTCTCGTTTTTTGCCCTTGAATGCCGGATCGTCCGCGAAGAAAAGGCCCTTGTTCAGCCGCACTTTCCAGGTCATCCCATCCGCCGAAATCTCAGGCATGGTTTCCGCAAGGAATGGACGAAAACGCACCGGCCGAACGTAGTAATCGAACTCCCACAAGTTGCCGAAAATGGCATTGTTGATGTGTGCTGAGTAAAGATCGCTGGTTGCCGCAGGATCAAAGCCGGTCACATCCACCTGAAAAGCAACCCTCAGGGTCTTGCTCATGTCCGTGGCCTGCACGGGCAGGGCAATCGCCAGCGCGGCGGCGCAGGCAAAGAGGATTCGCTTCATAGTGAGCGCTCCAAAAAATTGAAGCATTGATTATGCAATCGATGCGGTTCGCCGACGGTATATCCCCCCCCAGCGGGGGAGGGCTAGGGAGGGGGAACGTTGTTAAAAAGCCAAACTGCTCTCTTGCTACCTGCCCCCACCCCCACCCTCCCCGCTGGGGGAGGGTGCCGATCCTCAACGCCGCGTCTCGTCAATATCGACGAACTTCCACGGCGTGCGCCAGAACGGATGCCGAGTGTAGTTCTTCAGCCACGGTTGCGACACGTCGTTGGCGTAGGTGTGAAAGCCGAAATCGAGCACGCTGTTGGCGGCGGCGATTTTCGATAGTGCGGCGTAAATCGCGGTGCGCTCCGGGCCGATGGGCTTGGTTTGCGCTAGGTCGTAGAGGCGATCATATTCCGCGTCTTTAAACTGCATATCGTTGATCGCGTTGATGTTGCGCGATACGAGGAGGCTTGCGTAGCCGTCGCCACCGGGCCCGCTAGAAATCCAGCTCCAGCCCCACGATTGCAGCTTGCCGGTGCGCGACATTTCGATCAGGTCGGGCCATTTTTGATTGAAAAACTCAACGCGGATGCCGATGGCGTCCATGCTTTGCTTCCAGATTTCGTCCTGCAATCGAGAGCGGCTGTCGGGCGGGTTGGACCTTGTGAAAGTGAGCGGCTTGCAACCGGGCGCTTCGCGGTAGCCGTCGCCATCACAGTCTTTGTAGCCGAAGCGGTCGAGCAGCGCGCGCGCCAACGCTGGGTCGTAAGGAGGGCGCAGATTGAGGCCCGGCGAATGGCCGGACTGTGTCGGCGGTATGAGTTGCGTGGCAAGCTCGACTTGGTCTTTGTACGCGAGTTGCGCCTCACGCGCTTTGTTGTAACCCAGCAAAATCGCGCGGCGCAGCGCATTTTTTTCAAGCGAGGTGCCGCCCACCACCGGGTCTTGCATGTTGAAGTATTGAAAGCCGAGCAGCGGCTCCATGAAGCGCAGGTGGCGAATGCCCTTGGCCGCGAACTCGGGCTTCAGCGTATTGCCGTTAAACATGCGTTCATGCAGGTCGCGCGGCACGTCGACAGCGTCCAGCTCACTGCTTTGAAACGCGAGTAGACGCGGCAGCGATTCTTCAAGCACGTTGAACTCGATGCGATTAACGGCGGGCACTCGCTGCGCGGACAGGACACCTCCGGCGAGAGGCGAAAATTCTTCGCGATAGGTCGGGTTTTTGCTGAGCACGATTTTGCTGGATCGCTTCCATTCCATCTTGACCAGTTGATAGGCATTGGTGCCCACCGGATGCTCGCGCACACGGCCTCGCTCGTCACGATATTTTTCGATGACTTCGCGGGCGACCGCTGAAAACGTGGCGGCGGCAAGGTCGTACACAAACTCGAATTGTGGCGTGTCAAAGGTAATTTGCAGGCGGTACTTGTCCAGCGTTTTAAGACCAGGAATTTCACGGTCGTAGTCGAACTTCCCGGTCTTTTCTGCGGCCTCGCGAATGGGCTTGGCACCGACGATTTTGTTCTCCACCACGTAGTAATTCGGTGAGGCAATCTTCGGGTCTAGCAAGCGCTTGATGGAATACACGTAGTCCGCGGCAACCAGTTCGCGCCGCCTGCCGGCGAACGCAGCGTCGTCTTGAAAATAGATGCCGGGTTTGACCGTGAGCACAAAGTTTTTGCCATCGGCCGAAACATCGGGCATGGCGGCAAGCGTTGCAGGACGGAGCTTGACGGGCCGTGCGTGGTAATCGTATTCCAAGGGCGGATCGAAAATCATGCGAATGATGTCGCTCGACGGAATGTCGTCGGAGGCGGCCGGGTCGAAGGTGGACTCGGCGGCGGTCATGGCTAGGTGGAGGGTTTTGGCGGACGGGACCGGGGTGAGTAGCGCCAGCCCGATAAGCGCGCCAATCGTCCCCTTAGTCATTCCGGCGAAGGCCGGAATCCACGCCCTGATGGAGCGAGAGAAAATTGGCCCTAAGGCATGCATCACCCGCGCTAGGGCGTGGGCCCCGGCCTTCGCCGGGGTGGCGAAAGAGAGGGGCATGACGTTGCTAGCCCAGCACCTTCTCGATGTCCTTGGCCAACGACGCCGGTGCATCCTGCGGCGCAAAGCGCTTCACTGTGCCGTCGGGTGACACCAAAAATTTGGTGAAATTCCACTTTACATTTTCGCTGCCGAGCAAGCCCGGTGCGGCTTTTTTCAGGTGCTCGAAGAGGGGCGCGGTGTTTTCACCGTTCACGTCTACTTTGGCAAACATCGGAAAGTTAACGCCGTAATTCAAGTCGCAAAAACTTGCGATTTCGGCAGCATCTCCTGGCTCTTGTTCGCCGAATTGGTTGCACGGAAAGCCGAGCACTTCAAGGCCTTTTTCGTGGTACTGGTCGTAGAGCTTTTGCAGGCCTTCATACTGCGGCGTGAAGCCGCATTTACTCGCGGTATTAACAATCAGCAGTGCCTTGCCTTTGTATTGCGCAAGGTCTTGCTGCTTGCCGGTGATGTCTTTGGCTTTGAAATCAAATGCGGTGGTCATGGTGGTTTCCTTGTGGGTTGCTCCCTCTCCCCTGGAGGGAGAGGGGAGTTAGCTGTAGCGCCGCGAATCCGCGCTCTAAATCCGTTCGCAAATCGCCCTCATCTTCAAGGCCAATATTCAAGCGGATCAGCGCGCCTTTATGCGGCCAGTTGGTTCGTGATTTAGTAAGGTCGTAGGTTAACGCGAGCGAGCCGATACCCGCCCAGCTTGCGCCGATGCCGAAGAGTTCAAGGGCGTCAATAAAACGCGCCGCTGCATCAGCGCCAAACTGGTCATGCAACACAAGTGAAAATACGCCCGTTGAGCCGGTGAAATCACGCTTCCAGATATCGTGCCCAGGGCAATCGGGCAGCGCAGGGTGCAGCACGAGTTTCACCTCGGGCCGCGTCTTCAGCCAACGCGCAATGTCGAGCGCTGCGCGCTCCGTGTGCTTGATGCGCATCGGCATGGTGGGCAGGCCGCGCAGCACGAGATACACATCATCCGGGGCGACGCACTGGCCGGTTTGCAGCGCCATTTCTTTCACCCGTCGCCACGTTGCTTCATCTTTGGTGGTGATGGAGCCCATCACCAAATCGCTGTGCCCCGCCGGGTATTTGGTGAGCGCATGCACCGAAATATCGGCCCCCTTCTCGAAGGCCCGCAAGTACCAACCAGCGCTGTAGGTGTTGTCGATGGCGACCAGCGCGCCAGCGGCGTGGGCGGCGGCGGCAATGGCGGGCAAGTCGGAGATTTCCATCGTAATCGAGCCCGGCGTTTCTACCCACACCAGCTTGGTGTTTGGCTTCATCTGTGCGGCAATGCCAGCGCCGATCAGCGGGTCGTAGAACTCAACGGCCACATTCATGCGCTTGAGCAAGCCGTTGCATAGCGTTTTCACCGGGTCGTACACATTCGACGGAATCAGCACATGATCGCCCGGTGCAACGAACGGCAAAAACGCATAGGCCACCGCCGCCAAGCCCGACGGAAACAGCACCGTGTTGAAGCCGCCTTCCCACTCGGCGATGCGGTTTTGTAGATCGCGGGTGGTGGGTGTTCCGCTGGTGCCGTAGGTGTAAATCGATTCGTCAAAACCCGAGCGGTTGAGCCACTTTTCTGCGCTGTCAAACAGCACGGTAGAGGCCCGCTCAGTGCCCGGTGCCAACGCCCGAAAGCCTTTAGGGACAGGGCGGGCGGGGTGGATGAGTTGGGTGGTGGGGTGCATGTAGGAGGTGGGCATAACGACGACGATGTTGGTTAGTGGGCGGCTCGGCTCCCTCTCCCTGGGGGAGAGGGACGTGGCGTTCAGTTTAAGTTTGGCTACAACACACAGACCCGCTACCCAACCCTCCCCACCCAGGGGGAGGGAGCCAGCAGGACCACTTCAGCCACGCGTCAACACCCTCGCATGATGCTGCAAATGATCGTTGATGAACGTGCTGATGAAGTAATAGCCATGATCGTAACCTGCGTGACGGCGCAGCGTGAGCGGTTGGCCAGCGGCGGCGCAGGCGGCTTCAAATAATTGCGGATGCAGTTGAACTTCAAGAAATTTGTCAGCCAGCCCTTGATCGATCAAGATGCCCTCGGCGAACGGCGCGCTGCTCTGCTTGGTCATGAGTGCGGTGGCATCGTGGGCGGCCCATGTCGAGGTGTCGCTGCCCAGATACCCGGTGAATGCTTTCTGGCCCCACGGGCAATGCATCGGTGCACAAATCGGCGCAAACGCAGAGAGCGATTTGAACTGCGCCGGATGCTTCAACGCTAGCGTGAGTGCGCCGTGTCCGCCCATCGAGTGACCAAGAATGCCCAGTCGCGACACGTCAATCGGCAGCGCGTTTTGCAGCAACGCGATTAGCTCTTGTGTGAGATAGGTCTCCATCCGATAACAGGCAAACCAAGGCGCTTCGGTGGCATCGAGATAAAAGCTTGCAGCCACCCCGAAGTCCCACGCATCAGCCTCGCCTACGATGCCCGCACCGCGCGGGCTGGTGTCCGGGGCGATCAGCGCCAACCCAAGCGTGGCGGCGGTTTGCTGCGCCCCGGCCTTGATCGCAAAGGTTTCTTCGTTGCAGGTGAGGCCGGCCAAATACATCACGGCGGGCACCGGCTCGCCACTCATCGCGTGCGGCGGTAAAAATACCGAGAAGCGCATCGGCAAACCGATGGCGGTCGATTGATGTTGGTAGAAGCGCTGCACGCCGCCGAAGCTAGCGTGCTCGCTGAGTAACGTGAGCGTCGTCACGATTTAGAACAACACCACGCCGCGAATCGATTCGCCGCGCTTCATTAAATCGAAGCCAATGTTTATGTCTTCAAGCGGCATGGTGTGCGTTATGAGGTCATCAATATTGATCTTGCCTTCCATGTACCAATCGACAATTTTTGGCACGTCGGTGCGGCCTCGTGCGCCGCCGAATGCGGAGCCTTCCCACTTGCGCCCGGTGACCAATTGGAACGGGCGGGTGCTGATTTCAGCGCCTGCTTCAGCCACGCCGATGATGATGCTGCGGCCCCAGCCTTTGTGCGTGCATTCGAGCGCTTGGCGCATCACTTGGGTGTTGCCGATGCACTCGAAGCTGTAGTCCGCGCCGCCGTCGGTGAGCTGCACAATGGCGTCGACCACGTTCTCAGTATTTTTCGGATTGATGAAGTGCGTCATGCCGAATTTACGCGCCATTGCTTCGCGCGCCGGATTTAAATCAACGCCGATAATCTTGTCGGCACCTACCATTTTGGCACCCTGAATTACGTTGAGCCCGATGCCGCCCAAGCCAAACACCACAACGTTCGCCCCTGCTTCCACCTTTGCCGTAAAAAGCACTGCACCGATGCCCGTGGTCACGCCGCAACCGATGTAGCAGACCTTATCGAACGGCGCGTCCTTGCGAATCTTTGCCAGTGAAATTTCGGGCGCGACGGTGTAATTGCTGAACGTCGACGTGCCCATGTAGTGAAAAATCGGCTTGCCGTCGACGGAGAAACGGCTCGTCGCATCGGGCATCAAACCCTTGCCCTGTGTGCCGCGAATGAGTTGGCACAAATTGGTTTTGCGCGATAGGCAAAACTTGCAGCTGCGGCACTCTGGGGTGTAGAGCGGAATCACATGGTCGCCCTTTTGCAGGCTGGTGACACCGGGGCCGACGTCCACCACAATGCCCGCGCCTTCGTGGCCGAGAATGGCGGGGAAAATGCCTTCCGGGTCAGCGCCGGACAACGTGTAATAGTCGGTGTGGCAAATACCCGTGGCTTTGATCTCAACCAGCACCTCGCCCGCCTTCGGCCCTTCAAGATCAACGGTTTCAATGGTGAGAGGTTCGCCGGATTTCCAAGCGACGGCTGCTTTAGTTTTCACGCGTAATTCCTTTGAGGCGTTGTGATCGCGAGTGTATGCGTTGCGCGTGGGTGATGCGGTTTCACTCAATTCACACATGCCCGTATGAGCGGCGCTAACGAGCGCGCGCAACGCGGCCTAAAATTAACCTGCATTGAACACAAACGCCATAACTCAGGACTCAAGTGGTGAAATTTTCCAAACTGTTTATTCGGCTGGTGGCAACTCTGACCGGCGGCCTTGCGCTTGGAACAGCCGTGGCACAGACGCAACGCGCCGACGTGGCAGGCGGCATCGCGCCGCCCAAACTGGTCTTGGTTGTAGTGATTGACGGTTTGCCGCAAGAGCAATTGTTGAAAAGCTACGACCTGCTTGCGCCCAACGGTTTTAGGCGGCTGATGGACAAAGGCGCATGGTTTTCAGATGCGCATCAGGCGCATGCGTTTACGGTGACCGCCGTGGGCCACGCCAGCATTTTGTCTGGGGCTTACCCATACCAAACCGGAATCATCGCCAACGACTGGAAAAGCCGCGACGGAAAATTTATCTACAACACGGCGGACGCCGCACACAAATACCTCGACGGCACCCCCACCAGCGAGGACGACGGCGTAAGCCCTAAGAATTTGCAGGTGAGTTTGCTCGGCGACGAGCTTCGTTACGCCACCAACAACGCAGGTCGCATCTTTTCGGTATCGGGCAAGGATCGCGGCGCGATACTGATGGCGGGAAAGTCAGGCACCGCGTACATGCTTTCAAAATCCACCGGCCGCTTCACCAGCACCAGCTATTACATGGACAAACACCCTTCTTGGTGGGAAACGTACTACGAAAAAAAGCCGCAAAATCGCTGGTTTCATCAGCGTTGGAACCTGCTGCTTGATGACCCGAAAGCCTACCAACGCGCGCTTCCCGAAGGCCAACCATGGGCGGCGGTTTACAACAATATGACCTCGAAGATGGGCTATATGTACGGGCTCGGAGAGATCACACCGGGCCCGATTTATTACAGCATGCTGATTGCTGGCCCGTTTGGCGATGAGGCCACAGCGGAGTTCGCCATCACGCTGCTTAAAGGCGAATCCGTTGGCAAAAACCCTAAGAACGCAACCGACATTCTGACCGTGAGTTTTTCAAGTCATGACTACATCAATCACAACTTTGGGCCCGAAAGTATTCAGTCATTGGATCACTTGATTCGACTGGATCGCACGCTCGGCAAATTCTTTGATGCGATTGACGCGCAAGTCGGTCGTGACAATGTGCTTACTGTGCTGACCGCCGACCATGGATTCATGAACACACCGGAGTACAGCACTGCGCGTGGCTTTGATGCGGGGCGTATTGATCCAAAGGAAATGCGCGGTGCCGTCAACGCATTGGCTGAGCAAAAATTTGGCATCGCGAATCTCGCGCCGCAACACATGACCGGTGGCTGGACGTTGGACTACGCCGCGATGGATGCAAAAGGCGTAAATCGTGAGGAGGTGGAGAACTTCATGGCGCGCGCGGTGCTCGTGCAACCGGGTATGGCGTTCGCCTTCACACGCACCCAGCTTGAGCGCGGCAATGTGCCGCCGACGCGCGTGGCCACGCTTGTGCAGCGCGCGTGGCATCGTCAATTTGCCATTGATTTGGTGGTGGTACAAAAGCCGTTTTATTATTTTCAGAGCAAGTCAAATTCGCCGCAAGCAGTGTGTTCGCACGGCACGCCGTACAGTTATGACACCAACGTACCGCTGATGCTGGGCGGCGCAAAATGGATCCAACCGGGGCGCTTTGGGCAGTATGCAGAAACGGTGGACATCGCGCCGACGCTCGCACACATTTTGAACGTTCGCGTGCCGAGCGCGAGCGAAGGAAAAGTGCTGTCGCAAGCGTTGGTTACTCGATAGTTGCCCTTGCCCGTGTAGGAGCGGCGCGAGCGGCGAAAGGGTCGGCGTGCCGCCGTTCGCGGCTTGCGCCGCTCCTACAGGTCAGATGAAGAGCGATTTTTTTGGAGCCCACGTGCGACACTTTTTAACCGCCCTCTGCTGCGTCATTTCAACCGGCGTTGCGTCTGCACAAAACTACCCCACCAAGCCGGTGCGCCTCATCGTGCCCTTCGCCACTGGCGGGCCCGCTGATGTGTATGCGCGGGCGCTGGCGCAGCGCTTATCGGAGTCACTCGGGCAAAGTTTTATTGTCGACAACCGACCCGGCGCGGGCGCGGTGATTGGCACCGATGCGGTGGCGAAATCGGCCGCTGACGGCTACACGTTGCTCGTCATGTCAAACGCGCAAACCGTGAACGAAACGTTGATCCCGAACAAGCCCTATGCCTTGCTGCGCGACTTCGTGCCGATTGCTCCGATCAATTATTCCGACTTGGTATTGGTTGCGCATCCGAGTGTTGCTGCGAACAACGTGCGCGAGCTGATCGCTGCGGCCAAAGCCAAACCCAAGGCCATCACCTTCGCCTCCAGCGGCCCCGGCACGCCGTATCACATGGCGGGCGAATTGTTGAAAGCAACCGCAGGCATCGATATGCTGCATGTGCCGTACAAAGGCAGTAGCGGCGCGCGAACCGACATCGTCGCAGGCCACGTTAACGTGATGTTCGACGCGATCACCACGATGGCCGCGCAAGTGAAAGCGGGCAAAGTTAAAGCGCTCGCCACGTCGGGCAAGACGCGCTCCACCGTGATGCCCGACGTGCCCACCTTGGACGAATCGGGCGTGCCTGGATATGAGGCTGTGATCTGGCTCGGCGTGATGGCCCCCATCAACACCCCGCGCACCATCGTCAACAAGCTCAACGCAGAAATCAGTAAAGTGGTGACCCGCGCGGATGTCAAATCAGACTGGTCTAAGCAGGGCGCAACACCGATGCAAATGAGCCCCGAGACTTTCGCAAAATACGTGAAAGACGACATCGAAAAGTGGGCCAACATCGTGAAGATTTCTGGCGCAAAGTTTGAGGAATAGCCGATGACCCTGAAGGTATTGAGTGCAGGGGCCGCGAAGGCATTGGTGCAGCGCGTAGCGGCGCTTGAAGGCATTGAACTTGATGCCGAGTTTGACGCGGTGGGCGCTATGCGCGAACGGCTTGATAGCGGCTCGGCGTGCGACGTCATCGTGCTTACCCAACCAATGATGGACATGCTGGCTGCTGACGGCGTGGTGGACGCAGCCAGCGTGGTCGCGCTGGGTCGGGTGCATACCGGCGTTGCTGTTCCAACGAAGGCGCCAGTGGCCCAAGTTGATACCATCGCGTCGCTCAAACAATTGTTGAGCGTTGCATCGAGCATCTACCTACCCGACCCAGTGCGCTCCACGGCGGGCATTCACTGCATGAAAGTGTTCACCGCGTTGGGTTTGTCCGCATCACACAGCGCACGCTTCAAGTCCTTTGCCAACGGAGCCGCCGCAATGCGCGCCATGGCCGACGCGGGCGACGCGTCTGCCGTGGGCATCACGCAATGCTCAGAGATTTTGTATACCGTTGGCGTGTGCCTGATCGGTGCGCTACCCAGCGAATTTGCGCTAACCACCGTGTATTCCGCGGCAATCACGATGAACGCTCATGACCCGGCATCTGCGGCAGGTTTACTCAACGCACTCGTGGCGCCCGGTACGCGCACGATACGGATTGAGGCGGGGTTCCAGCCTGCGGGAGTGACGCGAGATGAGGAGTGGTAGGCCGTGAGGGACTTGAACCCCCGACCAAAGGATTATGAGTCCTCTGCTCTAACCAACTGAGCTAACGGCCCACTTAACTTAATTATCGCATCGCTCGGATCGTGGGCAACAAGTTGCCCACCCTACGCAAAAAAAATGGGCTCACAGGCCCATTTTTTGTTCAGCGGCGCAAACCGCAGAAACTTACGCTTCAGTCACGAAACCCTTCAACCGCTCAGCGCGGCTCGGATGACGCAGTTTGCGCAACGCCTTGGCTTCAATCTGACGAATCCGCTCGCGGGTGACGTCGAACTGTTTGCCCACTTCTTCTAGCGTGTGGTCGGTGTTCATCTCGATGCCGAAGCGCATGCGCAGCACTTTGGCCTCCCTTGGCGTCAGCGTGTCGAGCACTTCTTTGCACAGATCGCGCAGGCTGTCTTGCACTGCGGCGTCCATTGGCGTGAGCGTGTTGGTGTCTTCAATGAAGTCACCTAAATGGCTGTCATCATCGTCACCAATTGGCGTTTCCATGGAGATCGGCTCTTTGCTGATCTTCATGATGCGGCGGATTTTGTCTTCCGGAATTTCCATGCGCAACGCGAGTGTTGGCGCATCGGGCTCGATGCCCGTTTCCTGCAAAATTTGCCGCGAGATGCGGTTCATTTTGTTGATGGTCTCGATCATATGCACCGGGATACGGATGGTGCGCGCCTGATCGGCGATGGAACGCGTGATCGCCTGGCGAATCCACCACGTTGCATACGTCGAGAATTTGTAGCCGCGGCGATATTCAAATTTATCCACCGCCTTCATCAGGCCGATGTTGCCTTCCTGGATCAGATCCAGAAATTGCAGGCCGCGATTGGTGTATTTCTTCGCGATAGAGATCACCAGGCGCAGGTTGGCCTCGGTCATTTCGCGCTTGGCGCGGCGTGCCTTGGCTTCGCCGGTGGTCATCTGGCGATTGATTTCCTTGATGTCCTTGATCGGCAGTCCCACACGGGTTTGCAAATCGAGCAGCTTTTGCTGCTGTTCAACCACGTGCGGCTCAAACCGCGCCAGCACCGCGCTCCACGGGTGCCCGCCGTCGATTTCGCCCTTGATCCAGCGCAGACTGACTTCTTTGCCCGGAAACTCCTTGATGAAATGCGTGCGCGGCATATTCGCCTTGTTCACACACAGATCCAGCACGGCCCGCTCGTAGCGGCGCACTTCTTCAAC
>JAYSRA010000074.1:0-33634 GCA_043721275.1 Burkholderiales bacterium | reverse complement strand
CGGACAGCCGCGCGCCGTGAGGCTCGGAACAAACTGAGTAATCCGCGCGACATACGGGTTGCTAATTACGAAGCATTGCATCTAAACTCAAATCCATGCGCCTGCATTTCCAAGCGCACAACCGATGAGCCCTTGATGCCGACTAATGACGCCACTACCGCGCCCGCGGACGCTAAATTTGATGTGTACTACAGCGAACTGCGCCGCCTCGCCCACCTGCGCTTGCACCGTGATGGCGGCGGCTTTGCGCTCGACACCACCTCCTTGGTCAACGAGTGCTACCTGAAACTTCGCAGCATCGAGAGCTTAGCTGACGCAGAGCGCGCGCAGTTTTTGTCCTACGCATCGCGCACCATGCGCTCGATCATTGTCGATCTGGTGCGTCACGACTTGGCCATTCGCCGCGGGGGTGAGGTGAGCATGGTCACCCTCAACACCGCCGTGGCCGACAGCGTATCCAATGATGCCGACGCCGACGCGCAATTTGATGTGATGGCCATTGACTCAGCGCTCACCAAGCTCGAGCAAACCGATGCGCGTCTAGCTCAGGTGGTGGAGCTGCGCTACTTCGGCGGCATGACGTTCCCCGAAATTGCCGAGTTGTTGGGCCGCGCTGATCGCACCGTGCGCCGCGATTGGGACAAAGCGAAATTGCTGCTGCTGATGATTTTGCGCGAGGATTAAGCGGCGGGCGCCATACGACTTAGCCGCCAGCGACGAACTTTTTCTCGGCGATCTTCATTAAGTCCGGCATCACCGCGATTTTGTCGTTGCGCGCATCGATGCTCGGTGTGCCGCAATCAACATCGCTTAACGCTTCGCGCAATTGTGCCGGTGCAAACGGCTGACCAGTATGTGCAAGCGCGACGCCTTGTAAGCACAACGCGGCACCCGCAACGATGGCGGAAGCCGATGACGTGCCGCTGAAATCTGGCCCGTTGCCGCCGCCTGCGTCGAGCGTGAAAACGCCCTCGCCTGCGGCAAAGCAATCAATGCGAGTGCCGAAGTTGCTCACCCTCGAGCGCGTCCAGTCGCGAGGCGTGCCTTCGACGTGCTCGGCGCACGCCACCATGATCGCGCCTGAATCCGCGAATGCGGACAGCCCATTGCGCGGCGCTGGTGGACGCTTATTTAGTGCCCCGCGAAACAATGAGCGTGGTGGCTTTTTCCAAGCGAGCGCTGGCTGAATAAATTCGTTCATACGATCCAGATCGACCGCGCTGCGGTGTTGTGGATCGATCTCATCGTCCGGTACGCGTCCGTTGCCCGCAGGCTCAATCACGGTGATTCCTGCGTGGGTGGCCAGCGCGATCACGTCGAACGTTTCAGGATAAATCTCGACCGGAAAGTAAAAGCGCTGTCGTTCTGGCAATGCATGCGCCTCGATCAACATCACCACGTTGTTGCGAACCGTTGTCGGTTGACGGCGCTCTCGACCAATTACCGCGGTCACATCGCGCTCGATCTGTTGTGCGGCTGCATGCATCACGGCATCCGCCGTATTGGCGACGTAAGCGGCGTCGACATAGGACAGCACCTGCATACTCGCTAAGCGCGGCGCCATGCCTATGACATCAGTGCCGTTGTGCGCCGCGCAAACAATTCCGAGCACGCAGGTGCCATGCCAAATGTTGAAGCGCCCTGTTGAGATCACGCCAGCCCCCGGAATCATTTGCACGCGAGCTTGCCCAGCCTTGTTAGCCAAATCTTTGTGGCTCAACTTCCAGCCGCGCTCGATGTCAACAAAGCGTTGCCCTGCGCCGTCTGCGCCCTCATAGCGCCAGAGACTTTGCACCCCGACACCTAGCGGCGCATCAAGTAAATGGCTCTGTTTAACGTGGTTGGGATCGGTGTCGGGCGCATCAAATTTCACCGGTCGCGCCATTGGCCTCAAGCCTGGGTCAAGGTCTTGCGGGCGCAGATAACTCTGCTCAATGTCAGACCACGAAGATACCGTCTTAATAATGCGCTCAGCCACTTGAGCGACCTCCAGCTCGCGCTTGTATGGATCCACTACTGAGTCTGTTGCGGCTACGCGGTAAACCAGCGACAGGTAATTTTGAAATTGTGGTGGCGCGTATTTGACGCCCGCTTTTTCGCTCCGCTGCCGCGCCACTGTTTTTAGCAGCTCAATATCGGCGAGCGCGGTTGATTGAAACACGCTGCGCGCCACCAGCTCGCCGCCCCACTTGTCCTTAATCTCAGCGCGCAGCGCGCTCCACTCGGCGTCGCGCCGCTTGGGCATAGGAGAGGCCACTGCGTGCTGAATTTTTTGCTCGTCAAAGAACTTAATAACGATGGTGATGGTGTTGCCGGACTCCGGCTCGGCGTCACGGGTGAACATTTTTCGCCGGATAGAGAAGTGGATCGCGCGGCACGACGCTGCCGTCACTGGCAAGCGTGAACCACTCTACGCGAAATTCTTTGCCCAGCGTTAGGTCAATGTTCACCTGCGCTACAAACGAGTAGTTGCGCATCGCGTCATCGTCCATGGGCGGCTGCTTAGGAAGTGTCACGGTGTACAACTGCACCACTTTTCCTGAAAGCCGCGCATGCATGATGGCGAATGTGCCACCGTGGCGACACAGGGCGGATGCGCTCAGGAGTTTCAACTCCAGCTTTAGTTTTTGAGAGCTTTCATTAAGCGGAGTCATGTGCAGCACGTTGAGCGAAATTTTCCACGGCTTGCTCGGGCCGCCGCCGACAATAACGATTCCAGGTGGCATGTGTCTATCCTTTATGTTGACTTATAAAACTGCGGGAACGGAATTCAAAATGTTTGAGGTTGGCTTTCGCAATCGCGCGGCAAGCTCGGTGGCACCATACTGCCAGCCGAGCTCACGATCAATACGGTCGGCAAGCGTTACTGCGTTCGCTGCGGGTGTGCCGCTAGCCGCAGTGATAAGCGCAAGGTATGACTCAGCCAGCAGCGTGCCGAAATGCCGCGCACCGCGCGTGATCTGCATGGCGTCGCGGGCAGCTGCGAGTACGCGATTGGCACCGGTTGCATCTCCCTGGCGCAGCAATGCCACGCCGATCAAAATGCGCGTGACGGCGATGTCGGGATTTTGTTTGTCTTTGAACAATCCGAGCTGCATGGTTTCTACGTCTCGCAGCAGCGTCAGGGCCTCCGTGTTACGCCCTTGTTGCAGCAGATTGTGCGCGAGATTACGCCGAACGCGCTCGTAAAACGCGGCGTTCGACGGGTCGGATTTCGCGTCCAGCAGGGCGCGCAATTTCGTTTCAGCCTGATTGACGAGACCTGAAAATAGCGCGACCTGTGCTTCGACAAATTTGGCTTGATAGCGCGCACCGCCATCGTCCGCAGGCGCGTTTGCAGTGATGCGTTTGGCCTGCGTTGCAGCGTCCTGAAAGCGGCCTGTTCGTAGCAAGGCGGTCGCATAGTGTACGGCCGTTGCCATAGGATACGCGGCGTCAGCGGTGCTGCGCGACGCGAACTGATCGAGCAGCACCTCAGCCTGTTTGATTGTCTCCTCGTAGCGGCCTAACGTGAACAGCACGGGCAGCATTTCGATGGCCAGCGCGTCTTTGGTTAACTGCATCCCGCTGGTGCCCTGTAACTGTTTTTGAGCGTCGCTGAAATACCCGCTCGCACGCACCACGTCGCCCCGCAGGCGAGCGATGGTACCAAGCTTGATGAGCACATTGGCGTGGAGCTCCGTGGCCGCTGGCCGCGTAGCACTTGCCTCGGTCAACGCCTGCTTCAAGTGTTGCTCGGCTTGCTCGAGTGTCTGCATGAACAGCGCGGCGCTACCCAAGCGATAGTTAACTTCGGCAATCAGCAAATTGTTCTGACCTTTTGCCGCTGTTAGCTGAGCGGCTGCCGTGGTCATCGCGGCATACGCAAGCGGATACGCGTTGCGGTCAATATTCACATCGGCCAGCAGGCACTGCGCCCACACTTCGCGCCGCACGTCACCCGCGGTTCGGGCCTCGGCGATTTCGGTTTCGAACAATGCGCTGGCTTCGGTCAGGGCGCCGATGTCCAGATACAGCTTGCCCATCATCAGGTTGGTTTTGCTGCGTGAATCGGCGTTGCTGCTACCTGCTTGCAACATCAGCGGGCGCGATTTGTCGAGCAGCTCTTTGGCGGTGAAGCTTCGCGGCGTGTTGCTGTTTGGGTTCATGCCGTCGAACAGATTTTTAACCACGCTTTCAATGGCCGTTGCGCGCGCCGCGCTCACGCGTGAGTCTTGGCGCTGCTGCCACGCATGGGTGCCGAAGCCAAGCGCTGCTATTGCTGCGGCGGCCGACACAATGATTGGTGTGCGGTGGCGATCAAAAAATTTGCGCCAGCGATAGGTCCATGCGCCCGCTCTGGCCTGCACCGGTTGGTCGTCAAAATAGCGCGCTAGATCGTCGTGCATGGACAGTGCGGACGCATAGCGCGCAGCGGGTTCGCGGCGCAGTGCTCGGGCGCAAATGGCCGCAAGATCGCCGCGGTAGGCGCGGGCCCACGCGCTGCTGCTGTCGTAGCCGTGCGCGGCGGCGGTGCTGTCATTACTGATGCTCACTTGCAGCGGCACGGCGCTCGCGTCCATCGCCTGCAACAGCGCGGACGGGCTGCGCTCGGCGTGCGCAAACGGACGCGCGCCGGTTAAGAGCTCAAACATCACCACACCGGCTGAATACAAGTCGGTGGCGGTGGTGACCGGCTCCGCCAACAGCTGCTCGGGCGCGGCGTAGGCGAGCGTCAATGCGGTGCCTGCGGCTTGGGTTAATTCGGTGGCCTGAGTGGCGGCGGTGGCGCTCTCAAGCACCTTGGCGATACCGAAGTCGAGCAGCGTGACGCGGCCGTCGGGCCGCACCATGATGTTGCTGGGTTTTAAGTCGCGGTGCACGACCAAATGTTGATGCGCGTAATGCAGCGCATCGAGCACGGCGCGCATTAATTTTGCGCGTGCTTTCAGGTCGAGTTTGAGTCGATTGGCGTGGCTCAAAATGCCTTCGCCTTCAACATATTCCATCGCCAAAAACGGCTGGCCGTTGGCGGCAACGCCCGCGTCGTAGAGCCGCGCAATCGACGGATGTTCCAGCGCCGCGAGCACGTTTCTTTCACGCAGCAGCCGCTCGGCGGCGACGTTTTGCGGCAGGTGCGCGAGCGGGAGTTTGAGCGCTACATCACGCTCATACGCGCCGTCGTTGCGCCGCGCGAGCCACACCTCGGCCATGCCGCCGCGACCCAACAGCCGCAGCAATCGATACGGCCCCACGCGCTCGTCGGGCTGCGCGCCAACGACCGCGTAGTGCGGTGTTGGCACCGTGATTGCGCCGGTTAATTCCTGAAAAACGTGGTCAGTTTCTGGCGCGTTGGCCAGCGCGATCAGGCGCGATAGATGAGCGTGATTGGCAGCCGTGAGATGCGTTTGCTCGTTCAGCCACGCTAGCCGTGCAGCCGGTGCAAGCAGCAACGCATCGTCCAAAAGCGGCGACAACAACTGCCAATTACTCGCGGTTATCTGCACGACTTAACCTTTTCGTTCTTCAAAAATGGAGGCACAGCGTGGAAGACGTGAACGGGCAAAAAAAGCGGACATCAGCGGCAAGCCGCGAGAGGCATCGCGCGTTGCGCAGAGTAACCCGAACGGGCGTGCAGCGGCGTATTTCGACGCGCAAAACAGCATTGCTAAGCAATACAGCTTTTGTGTGAAGCGACCATTTTACGTGGCCTGTATGCGGTTTTATTGGTTTATCGGTATTTAGCTATTTGGCTGTTTAGCCCAATAAAAACGGGGTTTGTAGCAAAAAGCTGTAACGCACAATTTTGCACATGCGCGCGACGAGCCGGCTGAAAGTGATCGCGCAATGTCCGCATTTTGCGCCGCACTTCGTCTTTCGATGAGGGACCACCCAAATGCAGTTGCCGATGCTTGATGAGGCCGCGGCAGTCGCAACGCATTTGCCGCGGCACCCGTTCAACGTTTAATTTAGTCAATGGAGAATCAGCGTGCTGGTTGTGTCTGGAATGTCGGTAGGCGTGGTGATTGCCTTTAAAGTGCTGGCCAGCAGCATCTTGGTGTTTGCCATTTTGCGCGGTGTCGGCAAGCTCGGCGACCGGGTCAGTGGCATGGTGGCGGGGCTGCCGTATGCGTCAGCCCCCGCGCTGTTGTGGCTGGCCCTTGATCGCGATACAGTGTGGATGGCCGCCGTACTCACCGACTCAATGGTGACCGCCAGCGCATACGCAGCATTCGCCGTTTTTTTTCTCGCGTTCGCGCATTTTTTGCGCGGTTGGTCGCTGTTGCCATTAGCGGCAGTGGCCTCGCTGGCACTGGTGCATCTCACGCATTCGCTGTTTAGTTTTGCCGAGCCCACCACCGGCTCGTTGCTGGTGTGCGGCGTGTTGTTATGGGGCGCGCGACTGCTGCTGCCGCAAACCGGAGCGCCCGTTAGTGCGCAACTGGCGGACGCCACACGGTCGAAATTTGCCGCGTTGTCAATGACGCATCGGCACGCAATCAACGCGGTGCTGGCAGGCCTACTGGTGCTGTTCACCATGCTGCTAGCGCACGTCTCGCCGCGCTGGATGGCTGCGGCCTTGCTCGGCTTGCCGTTGATCAGCGCCACGGTGTTGGCCAACGCTCACAGCTCGGGTTCGCACAGCAAAACACTGCGCACCGCCGAGGGCTTTATCGACGGCTGCTTGATCCGCGCCTGCTTCTGTTTTTTCTTCGCGTTGTTGTTGCCGCTGCACGGCGTCATCAGTGCGTTTGTGTGCGCCATCGTGCTCGCGCTCGGGCTTGCTGCGTCGCTCTTTTTTCGCGCCCGCATGCGCTCACAGACCCACGCGCTCGAGTCGCGGCAAGCGCTCAGCACGCTGTGGATTGGCAGGCCGAGATAGCCACATCACAGCGATGACGACAAAATTTTTTATCAACGAATGAGGAGAACCCAGCATGAATAAAGCACTTACTAAAAATCGCAGTTGTGTCGCGGTGCCCGCGAAAGGCGGCGTCGGCAGTGGCGTCGGCAGTGATGACGTGGTGATTGCCGGTGCGGTCGGCGAGCGCGCTAATAACCCACCTGCCAGCGTAAAAACGGTGCAGAGCGCACTCAACAATGTGCCCGCCGACATGGGCGGACCGATTGCAGCGCTGATCGTTGACGGTGACCCCGGCAAGCTCACCAAAGAGGCGATTCGACGTTTTCAGCAGTTTCACTTTGGCGCGCAAGATGGCCGCGTTGACGTGATGGGGCGCACGCACGCGAAGCTCAGCTGCTGCCAACCCAAAAAGCGCGCACGACTTGCGCTGGCTAAAACTCATCTCGAGCGCGCGATGAGCGCGATGCATAGCGCGCAAACAAAAATAGCGCAAGCCGGGGTCGAGCTCATCACTGGCGGCGGCCTCTCCGGTGGTCGTAATCTCGCTTTGGTAGACGCGCATTTCGGCGTGGTGAAGTCAGCCAATCCTGCCGCTTCACTGGCGCATATTGGTTCGGTGTACACGTCCATGCTCGCCACCTTTACGCGCCCCGGAGGCATTGCTGGCTGGATGCATTTTGACGCCGAGCCTTTCACCAATCCCAACTGGTTCGCATTCGCTTGGTGGGGCGGCAGCGCCCAGCGCGGGCGATACGCGGGCTGGCAGCGCATCGACACGATTTATTTGAGCGCGGTGTACGACACCGCCAATGACGACGACCGCACGCAAACCTTGATTCACGAGCTCGCACATTTCATCGTCCCGGTGTCCGGCAACCTCATCGATGATCACGCGTATGGACGCCGAAACGGCGCTGCAATGCTCGCGCTCACGCCGCACCAAATGCAGCATAACGCAGAAAGTTACGGCAACTTTGCGCTGTCGCCTGCGTATGACTGAGCGGTAGTGTCGTAGGAACCGCTTGCGGTTCCACCTCGCTACTCCGCCGAAGGCTGACCCATCGTTTGGGTCCGCATGCCAAGCCACATGGCGGAACCGCAAGCGTTCCGCCCTACGAGCTAGGCGCTACCGCAACAAGTCGCGAAACCCGCACGCATAGCCCATGAAATCTTGCGCTGGGTAGCGACCGTCGCCCAACCGCAACGCCGCACCGCGCAAGCCTTGCTGCGCGCGTATCACGGCGAGCCCGTCGTTCAAAAGACCTTGGGCGGTCGAAAAGATCGACCCAGCGACCCGGTAGCACGACGAATATTGCGAGTATTGGCAGCGGTTGTAATGCGTCTGAATGAGGGCCGCCGTGTTGCGCGTTGCGCCGCTCGGCAGCGCCAATCCGTAGAGGAGGTTGTTGCCGCTAAATCCGGCGAGCAAGCGCGCCAAAATCACGCCGTCGACGCCCGGCGCGGTCGAGCCGTCCCCGTCCATGTCGTAACAATTTGTCGGCAAGATATCGTAGCGCTGCATGCACATCGCACCATTGCCGTAACGGCAGGCACCCGCCACCAATATTCTGCCTTCACGCCCCAACACTGGCCACACGCGCTCTATCGCAGCGTAGACCGTGGGGCCGTTCACTGGCGCAACGCGACTGGTGACCAAGGGCGTGAGGGAGGCGTCAAATTGGCTCACGCAGTAGGCAATGGTGGCACCCACCCCGGTGCCAGTGGGTCTAAATTGTGCGCCGGTAAAAACATAGCCGCCTACGGGCAGTGCCATGCCGCCAAAATATATGCACGCTGGGTCGGGCGGCACGGCGGTGATCGTGGTCGCTTTTAAGCCGCCGACAAACCATGTGTCGTCGGCGTAACCGGTGGTGTCCATTCGGTACACACCGAGTTTGCCGTCGGTGATAACCGAAGCTGTGATGCGCGGGTCAGACGCGCCGTTGGCCAAAACTGTGCCGATAGAAAACACGGCGGTCTGACCACCCCCTGCCACGCCAAGGTATTTACTGACGATGGTGTTTAACCCGCCCGATTGATCTGAAACGCCCCACTTCGTCACCAGGTGCAGACGCAGGTAGCGCCCGAATCCGCTGTCGATTTCGCCACCGAGCCACATTGCGTCGCCCTGTGTGACGATTCCTTTAGGCGAATAGCGGTTATTGGGCGACGAAAATCCTTCGACAAACACACCATCGTTATTCGCGCCAAACAAAACATTGGGCACACCACCCGGCGTGAAGTTGGCCACCGTCATCAACTGCCGGTCGCCAGAGGCCGCCACTCGGCTGTAGTGAATTAAATAATTACCTGATGCCGTCTCAGCTAAGCGCGTGGTGGGTGATGCGGGCACGGCGGCGTAAGTTGTTTCGCGCATGAACGGAATGTCGCGCACCCCGGCGTTGGTTAAGCGCGCCATACATGCCTGATTGCTGCGACAGGTGCCGCCAATCAAAATTTTTCCATCACTCAGAATGAGTACCGACGACGCAAGTGAGTCATACGATCTAAAGATTCCGGTCGCGCTTGAATCACGGTCAGACCAAAAGCCGTTGGTAGCAAAGCTGCTATCGATCGCGCCATTAGCCTCATACCGTTTCGCGCAAAAGTATTTACCGTTCAGCGACGCAATGACCGAACCGCTAAACGTGCAGCTGCCGACCGCCACGATTTTGCCGTCAGGCTGCACCGCCGCATCGCCGTACTCAAACGCATTGGCACCCAAGCCATCAAATACGTCTCCACCGTTACCAAAGCTTGTGTCCAAATCGCCCATGGCAGCATGGCTTGGATGCAATGCGAGCGCAAACGAAAGCGCTGCGGCTAACCGGAGCGGACGAAGCATCATTCGCATGCTCACACCCCGATTGGTGCAACGGTTTTCAGGTAATGGTGTTTTCATTAATTGATCTCGGTGGTCGTGCCCAACCGGTAAACGGTTGTATTTTCGGCAGCATTAAAAATCGTCGTTACGTTGAGACGTAAACGCGCTGTAAAAATGGACATGCGTGAATTTGTAAAGTTTTGTGCTCGCCCAAACTACAGGGCATGCGGCGCGCTGCGATGGCGCAACGTGGCAATCACGTTCGAGATAACAATCCACGCCATCAATAAAAATGCCGCGACGATCGGGTACGAACCGGGCGAAATTGATGGGTCGATCCACATCAGTTCAATGCAGCGCACGGCTCCAGTGATGACCGCCAACGCGGCGGCGTACGCTGCGAAATGCGAGGGGGCTTGGCTCGCGTCGGTGGCGGGCGCCGCCGCCCAAGACGCAGCGGCCATCATCCCCGACACAGTCGCTATGCACGGCGCTAAAAGCGTGACCAACACCACAAATTGCTCCGCCTCGAACGGCCTCGTTGAGAACAGCTGCGCGGTCATCACGCCAACGCCCGCGACGAAGAACACCAGATTCATCAAGAAAAATGCGTACAAAAAAATCACGTTAGACAGCAGCACTAAAAGCACCACCACCACCCGCATGCGGCGCATCGCGTTAGCGTTTTGCAGCGAGCCCATACCGTTCATTTCAAACCCGCTCGTCGTGCGGCGCAGCCCACGCAATAAACGCATTTCGCGATGGACTGTGAGGTTCGGTAACTGCGCCGGGGCGACTCTGCATGGGGTGAACTTTTAAACTTCTTAAATGGCCAATGTCATAAAACGCTTGCTGCGTTGTAGAGACGAAATCGCGGGGCACTTCCGGACATTGACCGTGGCGTCGTGCACGTGTTGCGCTTCGCGCCCGGCGACGCACACACTCACTCAAGCGCAATCATCGGGCCGCCGACGAAATTGGCTGAAGCCGAGGGCGGCGCGGGGAGGCCCGACGCCCAGCCGCCGATATCCACCCCTCTGACCAAATCGACGGTTGCATTGCTCACCTTCAGCCAACGAGAGCGATTGAACTGCTGGTCGTACTTCAGTTTGTATTGCGGCATTTTTTGCGTCACGGTCAGTCCGGCGGAGCTGAAGCTGCGACCCGCACCCGCACTCAAGCTGCTTCCAAAAGCGGTCGCGCCGTTGAGATCGGAGGCGGCAAATGGCGTGACCGCCGGCGCGTCGGAATACGACGGGTCTGAAATCGAACCGACGGCCGTTTGTGCGAACTGTCCAAGCGCTGTGGCAATGGACTTTGCGGCACCTGCGGGCACGTGCTTGAGCAGACTAACCACGCGAGTAAAACCGGCAAGCTTGATCAGTTTCGCCAACTTCATTGCTTGGCCTGCATCGATCAAATACCCCATGCCAAACTGTACCGAGCCGAGCCACACGCCGTAGGCTGTGTTTGGTGCCTTACGTCGAAAGTGGTACGCATTAAAGGAAACGATTGCACCCGGCAATGGCATGAACGCACAGCCCCATGCGGCATAAACCTCCCAATCTACATATCGCTTTGGGCCTGGCATAGCAGGCGCGCTGTCGCTGGGTAAGGGCTGTGGCGGCGGCTTAGGAGATTCGGCCTGCACGTAGGCGAGCACATCAACGCCTCGCCAGTACTCATCGCTATGGGGCTTCGAGGCGCGGACCGGCGCCGAATCCACCGACGAGATGGATACGGTGTGACCAAGCCATGTGGCAATACGGCTGAATTCTGCTGCGGCAGCCGCAGCACGCGCGGTACCTATCGTGTGGTCGTTGTGGGCATAGCCGATAAAAAATACGTCTGTCACTATCCGCCCACGCAACTGCTCCACTAATTGTCGAAGGTAATGCGTGTGTGCGGCCTGTAACTGCACTCCATTGGATTCAAAGTTGATCAATCGTCTGCGCTGCTGCGCATCGAAGCCGCTCAGTGTTTCTGCAAGAAATTCAGTGCCCGCCATCGCTATCTCCTGGTTTCGATGATTCACGATCCCATGGCACGGAGAGCCGCGCAGCATGGGGACGTAGGTTGAGACGTAATTTCTTGCAGAAATGGGGACATACACAGTCAGGTGCGTCGGTTAAAAAATTCTGTGTACCGCCTCGATCTCCGCTTTTCGCGCTTGCTGCGCATCACTAAATTGCCCGCTCATTACGTGGCACACCCACGTTTTTTTTAACCACTGCGGGGACACAATCGTGAAAAAACAGAGCGCAGGATGCGTCGCAGCGGAAGATTGCAGCCATCGAAAAACGGTTGGGCTTAACGACAGAATCTCGGACATCTTTGAGATAGCCTGACCGAGTACGTCCGTGTTTTCGCGCGCTTTTCTGCGTGCCTGCCTAGGCGGCGCAGGCGACTCGGCCGCTGCGCAATGTCCGCTTTTTTTACGCCATTGCGTCTCATCGCTTGTGCCGCAACCGCGCACAAGCCCAGACGCGCTGCCCAACCTGTAACCGATGAAAAAAAGCATGTTCAAACTCACCATCCTCCGCACACTGTGTCTGCCCGCCGTTATCGCGCTCGCCGCACTTATCAGCGCTGCCCCCAGCGCGGCGCAACCAGCGGCCGTGTTGCCTAGCGTGAGCACCGTGTATTTCCCCGGCAGCGGGGGTGTTGAATTGGTGGGTTATGTCTACAAACCCAAAGGGCGCGGGCCTTGGCCAGCGGTGGTGATGTTGCACGGGCGCGGCGGGCCGTACAGCTCGAACGTGAATGCGGCGTGCAGTTTTGTGCGCCGGGGTGACGCCTCCGCTTGCAACGTCAACACGCTCACGCTGCGCTCAAAAATGTGGGGCAAATTTTGGAGTGATCGCGGCGTGTTCTCCATCCACGTTGACAGCTTTGGCCCGCGCGGCGTGGCGCACGGCTTTGCCAGCGGCACGCATGGGGCGGCAGAGCGCGAGTCGGTCAACGAGCTCACCGTGCGCCCGCTTGATGCCGAAGCGGGCAAGGCCTACCTGCTAACGCGAGGCGACGTGCGGCCCGCGCACATCGCGCTGCAAGGCTGGTCAAACGGCGCAAGCACTGCGCTAAACGTCATGTTTAACCAGCTAAGCCGCCCCGCTGGTGAGCCTGATTTTGCGCGGGCCTTGGTGTTTTATCCAGGCTGTGGGTCGGCGGCCCTGCTGTCGAATAAAGCTTACGCAGCGGGCGCACCCAGCACCGTTTTTTTGGCGGGGAATGATGCAGAGGTCAACCCCGAAACCTGTCGCACCGCGCTCACCAATGCGCCGGTCGCGGTGCGCGGCAGCAGCGCCGGTGCGGTTGATGTGACGACGTACGACGGCGCCACGCACGATTTTGACGACCCCAGCACATCGCGCCAAGCAGTGCCCGCCAACGTGCAAGCGAAAGCTGACGCAATGGCGCGGGCGGCGCAGATTGTCAAGGTGATGACGCGTTCGCCTTACTGACGCGACGCGACGCGACGGGATGTGACGCGATCCGCGCCGCCAACGGGCGAATCAGCTTTCTGCTGAAACGCCTATTTAACTGGGGCTAACGGCTATTTATGGCAATAGTCGATAAACGACAATAATCACCGCTAGCCCTAGTGAAATGGGCGTTGTATCCTTAAGCTATACGTTACAAAAATCTATTTTTCACCCCAATGTCCGCTTTTTCGCGCCCGTTACGTCCCCCTTGGTTGCCTGCTATTTGCGTGGCAGACTCATGACGTTTTTAACTACTGCGGGGACACCATCGTGAAAAAACATTCTGCAACATCAAACTCTGTACAAAGCTTGGCGGGCGCGGCGCTGCTGGCGCTTGGCTTGGGCGTGGCTGTGCTGGCCGCTCAAGCCACCCATGCGCAAACCTGCCCATTCGACGACGGCAACTCGTCCCTCGCGGTGGAGGGCGTGGTGCTCACCCGCTACGCCCTGGGCATCACTGGTGCGCCGCTGGTGGCCAACACCGGTATCAATTCCGTTGATTCGCCCACGGTCGAGGCCGCGATCAACTGTCCCAGCTGCGGGTTGAACATCACGGGCAACCCCACGATGACGGTTGCCGATGCAACGATTATCAGCCGCAAACTTGCAGGATTTAGCGGGAACGAACTCACCAACGGGGTCGCCCTCGGCAGCGGCACGCGCAACACCCCCACCGCCGTGCAAAGCTTTTTACTCGCGGGCTGCGGCGCCACCGGCGGCACCGTCACCAGCGTCACCGCAGGCACCGGCCTCGCGGGTGGTCCGATCACCACCACGGGCGCGTTGAGCATCGCCAATAGCTACAAATTACCGCAAAGCTGCGGCAACGGCCAAGTGCCCAAAAGCGATGGGGCAGGCAACTGGGCCTGCGCAGCCGACTTAACGGGCACTAGCGGCGGCAGCGGCACGGTCACCAGCATTGCTACCGGCGCAGGGCTCACTGGCGGGCCGATTACGGGCGCGGGCACGATTGGTCTGGCGGCATCGCAACTGTTGCCCGTTCCTGCATGCGCCGATAGTCAGACAGTGATTTGGAGCAGCACCAGCAGCAATTGGATTTGTGCAGGTTGGCAGCCGCCGGGAACGGGTGCGAATACGTTTGTGAATGGCGGGAATGCGTTTGGTGTGCCAGCGGTGTTGGGGACTACAGATACGCAGGAGCTGAGACTATACAGTGGAGGTGATCTCAAAATTGAGGCGAGTCAACGCCTTTTGGTTAGCTCGTCCGGTAGCTACTCGATCAGTGTACGGGACCCTTCAAGCGCAAACTTTTCCGGCGGAACGTTCATCGAAGCAAAAGGTCCGACCGCTTCTAACCTCAGCGGCCCAAACATTACATCAGGATCAAGATCTAATTTTAATGAGGCTCCGTATGGTGCGACGATCAGCGGCGGTGGTTATGGCGGCAGCAATTGCTTTAATGTCTTAACAGGCACCGCTACTAAGAGTTGTAGCAACAGGCTAGGGCTCAACGCAAGTGCTTCAACAATAGCGGGTGGTTACGGAAACGATGTGATTGGGTTTAGCGGCGGCGTAATTTCCGGCGGGATTAACAACTCAATAGGTAGCGGCAATAGTGGGGTGATTGCGGGTGGTGAGAGAAATTTCGTCAACGCTCCCTTTGCCACTGTTGCAGGCGGAGCCAGTAATACGGCCGGCAGTTCAATTACGGGAGCTGGCATTTACAGCTTCGTAGCGGGCGGCGTTGGAAATTACACGCAAGGTGAAGCTAGCTTTGCTGCGGGCAACTATGCGAAGGCCTTTCACGACAACGCCTTTGTTTGGGGTGGCTCAAGCGTTGAAACCAACAGCGCGGGCCCAGGCACCTTCACCGCCTACGCGCCCGGTGGTTTTTACTTTTTTCGCGGCATTGTGGGCGCGGGTGGCTGCGTATTGCCCGCTGGTGTGGTGAGCTGGTCTTGCACCAGTGATCGTGCCACTAAGTCAAACATTCAGGCGCTCAATCCGCTCGACACGCTGCGCCGCGTGGTGGCGATGCCCGTGGCTCGCTGGAACTATATCGGCACCGAAAAAATCAAGAACGTCGGCCCAATGGCACAAGATTTTTTTAAAGCGTTCAGCTTGGGCGATAGCGATAAAAGTATCGCGTCCATGAACATGAGCGGTGTGGCGTTATCGGCCATCCAAGGCCTCAATCAAGTCATCAAAGAAAAAGACGCGAAGATCGAAGCGCTCACGACGCGCCTGAAAGCGATTGAGAAAAAGCTGGGGATGTAGCGGCGTAGGGCGGAACGCTTGCGGTTCCGCCTTGTGTTTATGCCGAAGGCCGTTAAATCGCGTCTCTCTCGGATTCGTTGGCAGCTATCCGAGGCCTCCCCATTCGGCGGCACCGCAAGCGTGCCGCCCTACGATTTGTACGATGAAAAGAAACGTAATGCAACCTACATTTATTTGTCCGCGGGTGGCGCGCACCGCGAGCGCTGCGCTGTTCACAGCATGCGCACTGTTGTCCACGCTACCCAGCGTTGCGCGGCCCACGAACAGCGCAGCAAAGCCGATTGAAGTAGGTGCCGTGTATTTCCCGGCCAATGCGCAAGGCAGTTTGTTTGAAGTACCGAACACGCCAAGAGGCACGGCTGAATTGGTGGGCTATGTCTACAAACCCAAAGGCCGCAAGCCGTTTCCGGCGGTGGTGATGATGCACGGGCGGAGCGGGCCGTACAGCTCAAACGTGAACGCGGTGTGCACCTTCGTGCGCCGCGGTGAGCTCACCGATTGCAACGTAAAAACGCTGTCGAAGCGCGCGCAGATGTGGGGCGAATTTTGGGCGGAAAATGGCGTGCTGGCAATTCACGTCGATAGCTTCGGCCCGCGTGGGCGCGCCCACGGATACGGGCGCGGTACGCACGGCGATGCGGATCGCGAGGCGGTGAATGAGCTGACCGTGCGCCCGTGGGATGCGGAGGATGCGCTGAGTTATTTGTATCAACGCGGGGACGTGCAAACTAACCACATCGCGCTGCAAGGCTGGTCAAACGGTGCAAGCACCGCGCTGAACTTGATGAACCTTTACAAAACACGCAGAACGCGCATGTTGGGCTTTCAACAAGCGCTAGTTTTTTATCCGGGCTGTGGCCCGAAGGCGCTGTTATCAAACACCGCGTATGAGGCGCGCGTGCCAACCACCGTGTTTTTAGCGAGCGACGATAAAGAGGTGAATCCAGAGGTCTGCCGTAAAGCGCTCACGGGCGCGCGTGCAGATTTGAGCAACGGCAAACGCACCGTTGAGATCGTCAACTACCAAGGTGCCACCCACGACTTCGACGACCCCGGAAAATCGCGACAAGCGGTGCCCGCCAACGCGCAGGCCAAAGCCGATGCCATGATGCGCGCGCTGCGACTGGTTCGGGCGATGGCGGCAAAGTGAACGGCGGATGTGCGCGATGCGCAATTTGCGCGCCATGTCCAATTCCGCAACCAACTCACAACACCAAATCACACACCATGACAATCTTCAATTTATCCCGCATGCCGCTCATCCCCTTGACACGATTAGCCGCTGGCGCGCTGTTGGCGATGGCCGCGGCTTCGTCGTTCGCTGCGGACTTAAGTTGCGCGGTGATCGCTAAATCGGCGGCGCTGGGCTTAGCAAACGCGCGCATTCATCAAGCGGTTTACATGCCGCCTGACGGCGCGAAAAAAGCGCCCACGGGCGACCAGCTTACGCATTTCATGGTGGTCGACAAAACCAAATATGTTGGCATGATGAAGGGCGTGTTTGAAGTGACGCCGGTGGCGTCGGCGGATGATCGATTGACCGGTGTTTCTTATGTGGCCATGCTTGCCGATATGAACGAAGGTTGCCGCGCACTCGGTAAGGCGACCCTTGCCGGACGCAGTGCGCTGGTTTTTGAAAATGGCAGCAACAAAAAATCTAGCGAACATTTGCTCAAGGTGTGGATTGACACCACGACCGGGTTGCCGCTGCGTGTGGATATTGACGAGGCAGTGCCCGAGCTTAAAAGTTTTGCCGTGACCAAAGATCGCAAGCCCAATATCGAAGTCAAAAAAACGGAGCAACGCATGGTCAACTCTGTGGTGTTCTTGTTTGGTGATGCAGTGAAAGCCCCGGTGATGGCGGCCAAAGCAGGCAAGCAATTGTTTGGCACGCCGGGCACCATTGACCCGCAGATTTTGACGGGGCTCACGACGCTGCTGAATTGATCCAGATCATTCTGGGCTGAGTTGTCTGTAGTTTCAGTAAGCCGTTAGCTGCGAGACCATCCATCTGCGCGCACTGCCATGGTTGACGACACTGGGCTGGATGTGCGGTAATGCGGCTCCTTCAATCTGGGCACACGCATGAAGCTCACGCCAGAGCAACTTTCGCAAGTTTCTTTGCTCATTAATGTCGCGCTTGATCTGCCCGCCACGGAGCGCGCGGCGTGGGCGCGCACCCAACTGCCAGCGACCACTGAGCCCGCGGTGCGGCGCGCGCTGGAGGCGATGTTTTCAAGCGACAGCGGCGAAACGCAGTTCACTTTTGCGTTGGCAAACTCGTCGGCCGTCGCCGATGCACGGGCGCAATCAAAAGCACGAGCGCAGCGCATCCAAGTGCAAGCAGGCGACGTGGTGGACACCTACCGGCTGATCGAAAAAATCGGTAGCGGCGGCATGGGGGACGTGTGGTTGGCCGAGCGGGCCGACGGCGCGATCACGCGGCGGGTGGCGCTTAAATTACCGCACGCTACCTCGTTAGACGCGCATTTATCGCTGCGCCACTCACGTGAGCGTGAGATTTTGTCGGGCCTGAATCATCCGAATATCGCGCGCTTGTTTGATGTAGGCACGGCCACCGTGGGTAACGCGACCTTCCCGTATCTTGCGCTTGAATACGTGGCGGGTGAATCGATCACTCACTACTGCGACGCGCGAAAACTTGATGTGATTGCGCGGCTTAAATTAGTGCAGCAACTGCTCGCTGCGATGGGTGCCGCGCATCGAAATTTGGTGGTGCACCGCGACATTAAGCCGAACAATATTTTGGTTGATGCATCGGGCCAGGTGAAGCTCCTTGACTTCGGCATCGCCAAGCCGATGGGCGCGGCGGACGTTGATGCGGGCGCAGCGCCCGACGCCGACGCGCAAGTGGTGGATGATTTGACGCAAGTGGCGGGCGTGGCGATGACGCCGAGTTACGCAAGCCCAGAGCAGATCATAGGCAATGCAATCACCACGCAAAGCGATTTGTATAGCGTGGGCGTGGTGCTGTATGAGCTGCTGTGCGGGCAACGACCCAACGAGGTTAAATGGAGCGGTGTGGGCAGCGTGGATGCGACCACCTTGCAGAAGGTGCGGCCCATCAGCACCGTGGCGCTAACCGATGTCACGGCCCAGCTTCGTCAAACCACCGCACAGCGCTTCGCCCGCTGGGTGCGTCCAGACGTTGAGGCTATTGTGGCCAGGGCATTACGCTTTGATCCGCAGCATCGCTACGCCTCGGCAGAAGCGTTCAGTCGCGATATTGACAACCTGCTGCAGGGCCGCACGGTGGACGCCCACGCGGCAACACCGTGGTACACGCTACGCAAGTTTGTGGCTCGCAATCGTTGGCCGGTGACGGCGGCAGGTGTGGCGCTGGTTGCCTTGTTGGGGTTTGCGGGCGTGGCGGTGGTGCAGCGTGGTAACGCTGTTGCGCAGACAGCGGTGGCCGTGGCGCAGAGCGCACGTGCCAAGGCTGTGACCGATTTCATGGCAAAACTATTTGAAGAAAATAATCCTGAAAACGCACGCGGTAAACAGCTGTCGGCGTTAGAAATGCTTGATCGCGGTGCGGCGCGTGTAGGTGCCGAGCTAGCAAAGCAACCAGAGGTGCTCGCCGAAATCCAGATGCGCTTGGGCGGCATCTATCTGTCGTTAGGTGAACACCTCAAGGCAGGCAAACTGCTGGAAGAATCGGTTAAGCAGTACGAAGCGATTGGCGTGGTTGACACGGTTGAATATTTCGACGCTTTATATTCACTCGCAGAGTTCTTTTTTCAAGAAGACCAGCATGCAGATACAGACCGTGTTGCTAGCAAATTACGCGAACAGTCAGAGCGTATTTTTGGCATGCCCAACCAGTGGACAGGAAAGACGCTGGCCCTGCTGGCTGAAACTTCCACGATGTCTGGCAATGCTGTGCAGGGCGAGAAACTCGCACGGCAGGCAATCGAGCAAGAAGAGAGATTTGCTGGAAAGAAAAATCTAGTTTCGCTGATTGGCTCTAACTATTTGGCTAACGCCTTGGTCGATCAGGGCAGACTCCTCGAAGCGCGTACTGTGCTTCAAAATCTCGTCGACCATGCGGGTCAAATGACTGGATTTAAGTCGCTAGATAACCAGTTGGTGTGGCGATACGGTTTGGCGCGCATAGATTGCTATCGCAATGAGTTCGCGCAAGCGGCAAGCGCGCTAAAGCGAGTCGTTCCTGAAATGGAAACGGTGATGGGCGTGTCGCATCCGCGCAGCATCGGCGCGCGCAGTTTGCTCTCGCAAACGCTCGTAGGCCTAGGGCAGTTTGACGAGGCCATTGCGCTGCAACGCGCCAATCTGCAAATCACCGAAGCGCTACCCGCAGTGGACGACGAGGCCGTCGCGCTTCAGCGGTTGACATTGGCGAAATTGTTGAACTTTGCGGGGCGACCGATGGATGCGGAGCCGTTGGCAAAGCAGGGCTTCGCGATGTACGCAAAAAAATATCCGCAGCCGGTGTATTTTCGTGAGCGCGGGCGCTGGATCGTGGCCGATGCACAACTCAATCAAGGCAAGCTTGACGCCGCGTTGGTCGCGATTGAGAGCGCTTTGAGATTCATGCGTGAAATAGAGGGACACGCCGCCAACTTGGGCTACGCGGAGGTGTTGCAATCCTACGCGCTGGCGCTGCGCGCTAAAGGCAAGCTCACTGAGGCTCGCACGGCGATGAATGAAGCCGTGAAAATTTTTATCGCCAAACTCGGCAATGATGCCCCGCAGCGTATTCAGGCGACATTTATCGATGCATGGATTGCCGCAAACGAGGAGCCGTTCAACGCCAGTCACCCTGCGTTAGCCGCTTATGCCGACACTAAAACCAGAGCGCTCTCGCTGGTGCCTGAGGGACATCCACATCGCGGCAACACGCAAGCGGTGGCGGCCTATGTGGACGCTCGGCTGACCGGAAAACTGCCGTCGGCAGCGCCGGGAAAGTATGCGTTGCCGCTGACGCTTTACGCTCCGCCTGAGCGACTGATCGCCACCCGATAACGGTGCTGATCGCTACGGTTTAGTGCGCAGGCTGCAGCAGTCACGCATTGCCGCAGGTTGCTGATTCACGTAATATGGGAGCGCGTTTCGCTATGGTTGCGCAACGCACTTTTTTCAACAAAGGATATTTGTATGAATGCGAATAAGTTTCTTGACGACGTAACGGATAAAAGCGCTGCCCAGCTTATGCGCCAGTAGAGCGTTGAAGAGACACAGCAAATTGGCGGCGGAGCGACGTTGGTGGAATACGTCATGCTAATCACCGCACATCGCTAGTAAGCGCGAGCTGGGTGTGACAACAGCCCCGCTCGCGGGGCTTTTTTTATGGAGGCGTCAAGCTATGCAATACGTGCACAAATCGCACGAAGTTTATCAGCAACTTTTTGCTAAGACGCTTTCCGCATTGGGCCTAACGGCAGATTAGCCTATTTATCGATAAATCAAAAAATTAGCGTCTAGCCCAAGTGAAATATGGCTTACAGCAAAAAGCTGTACCACCGCATAGGCCTCTAAAAACGCTCGCCGTAAAACAAAAAAAACCCCGCGAGCGGGGCTTTTTCTTAGCCGGTTTTATCGGCCGCGTTGTGACTTACTTACTGCGACGGTGGCGCTGAGTCCTTGCCCGTTTCTACCATCTGCATTGACTCTGCGGCCGCTTGCGAGCGTGGTGGACGTGAGCGACCGCGTTTCACCGGTTCGTCTGCGACGTAGGCCGCGTCTGCACCGCTGGCACCGCCTGACTTGGTCTCCATCATCTGCAATCCAGCATCGCCCGATAGCGCGTAGGTGAAAGGCTTCGGTGCTTCGCGCTTGGCCGCGGGAGCGGGAGCGGGCGCTGGTGCAGCCGCTGCCGCGGGGCCGGCAGGTGCGGGTGCAGGCGCAGGCGCAGGCCTCGGCACGTGCGCAGGCGCGCTAACCGGTGCGTCGAAACTCATTGCGGCTTGGGCCGCTGGTGCCGCTGCGGCGCCGTTGTTTTCACCGGACGGCTCATCGCGACGGACTTCGCTGCGTTCGCCACGGTTTTCGCCGCGATTATCTCGATCACGACGGCGTGAACCGCGCTCGCCACGAGGCGGACGATCACCGCGATCTTGCGGTTGCGTCCCTGCTGCAGATGTCGCTAAATTCGCGTCCGCCGCTTCAACCGATGCGGCCACTGCAACGCCATCATTCAACGGCAACTCAACTGCGGGCGCTTCGTTTGCGGCGCTGGCGTCACGCGGTGCGCGGTCGGCGCGATCACCCCGCTCACGACGTGGGCCGCGCTCGGAGCGCTCGCCACGCTCGCCGCGATCAGCACGTGGCTCCCTCGGCTCACGGGCTTCTCTTGGCTCGCGTGGTGGCCTTGCAGTGGTTGCCGCATTCGCTGCGCCATTGACCGCTGCGTTCGTTTCTACAACAGCGGCTTGCGGTGCCCTAGCGTCACGCTGTTGGCGATCACCTTGACCCGCTTTGGCGCCTTCGCCACGTTCGTTGCGACCTTCTCGCTTCGCAGGATCGGTACGTTCGCCGCGATCTTTGCGATCGCCACGAGCGTTACGGTCGCCCCGATCACCTCGGTCATTGCGATCTCCGCGACCACTGCGTCCGCCGCGCTCACCACGATCACGCTCGCGGCCACCGTCACGGCTACCTTCGCGTTTTTTCTCTTCGGTTTTGACCACCGGTGCGACTACAGCTGGCGCCGCAGCGTCGATTCCAAACATCGATTTAATGCTTGACCAAAACCCAGACTTCGGCTGACCGAGTGCAGATGTTTGCGCTGCGGCGGCCACGGCAACGGGAGCCACGGCTTCTGCTTTCGGCGCAACATTCGGCGCGGGCTGCGATGGCGTAATGCCTTTCACGGCGGCTTCAACGCGCACTTCGTTGGCTTCTTTTTTGATCTCCGCTGCCGCATCAATCTGCTCAGGACGATCCACCATTTTGTAGCTCATAGGCAACGGCTCGTTGTGGTTCAACTCGTCGTGCTTCAGGCGCTGAACGGTGTAATTCGGCGTCTCGATGTAGAGATTCGGAATGAGCACCACGCTGACCTTCAAGCGCGATTCCAGTGACTGAATATCGAAGCGCTTTTCGTTCAACAAGTACGTTGCAACATCAACCGGAACTTGAGCGACGACCTGCGCGCTGTTGTCCTTCATTGCTTCTTCCTGAATGATGCGCAGGATGTGCAGCGCGGTCGATTCAGTGGAGCGAATGTGGCCGGTGCCGTGGCAACGTGGGCAGGGCAGGTGCGCGCTCTCACCCAAGCTTGGTTTCAAGCGCTGGCGCGACAATTCCATCAGGCCGAAGCGGGAGATTTTGCCGAGCTGAACGCGGGCACGATCCAGCTTCATCGAGTCGCGGAGTTTGTCTTCAACCTCGCGTTGATGCTTCTGCGATTCCATGTCGATAAAGTCAACAACGATTAGACCGCCGAGATCGCGCAGGCGCAACTGGCGCGCGACTTCGTCGGCCGCTTCCATGTTGGTGTTGAACGCGGTCGTCTCGATGTCACCGCCTTTGGTGGCGCGTGCCGAGTTCACGTCGACTGACACCAAAGCCTCCGTGTGGTCGATCACGATTGCGCCGCCGGAAGGCAGGTTCACGGTG
The DNA here is from genome assembly GCA_043721275.1 of Burkholderiales bacterium. Taxonomy (GTDB): domain Bacteria; phylum Pseudomonadota; class Gammaproteobacteria; order Burkholderiales; family Casimicrobiaceae; genus Casimicrobium. Next base: position 10,641 of record JAYSRA010000074.1, on the reverse strand, counting down.
CGGCTGAATGCGCTCTCGATCTGATGTTCGATCTGGAAGCGCGAGAAGAGCGGCACGTCGTCGTGATAAAGCTTCACACGGCTGACCGTGTTTGGCATCACGTGCTCCATGAAGCCTTTGGCCTGCTCGTAAATTTCCTCGGTGTCGATCAGGATTTCGGTGATGTCCTGCGTGTAGTAATCGCGAATCGCGCGAATCACCAGGCTCGATTCCTGATAAATCAACAGCGGCGCTTTGTTGCCCTTAGCCGCGCCGTCAATGGCCGTCCACAGTTGCAGCAGGTAGTTCAAGTCCCATTGCAGCTCTTCGGCCGTGCGACCAATGCCGGCGGTGCGGGCGATGGTGCTCATGCCGTTCGGCACTTCGAGCTGCGCCATGGTGTCGCGCAGTTCGTTCCGGTCTTCGCCTTCGATGCGGCGCGATACGCCACCACCGCGCGGGTTGTTCGGCATCAGCACCAAGTAGCGACCGGCCAGCGAGATAAAGCTAGTGAGCGCTGCGCCCTTGTTGCCGCGTTCGTCTTTTTCGACCTGAACGATGATTTCTTGACCGACGCGCAGGTTGTCGGCGATCTTGTTACGGTTCATTTCACCGTCAACGTTCACCACCGAGCGCGAGATTTCCTTGAACGGCAGGAAGCCGTTTCGCTCTGTGCCGTAGTCGACGAAGCAGGCCTCAAGTGAGGGCTCAACTCGGGTGACCGTGGCTTTGTAAATGTTGCTTTTGCGCTGCTCTTTGGAAGCAGATTCGATGTCGAGATCAACCAGTTTTTGACCGTCGACGATGGCAACCCGGAGTTCTTCCGATTGGGTTGCGTTAAACAGCATGCGTTTCATGCGTACCTTTCACGTTCAGCGTGAGGGCTTGGCTTTAACTTGCTTTCGTAGACCTGTGACGCATCAAAGCGCGCCGTAACGATTTACACGTTAACGGCGGCGAGTACGGACGCTTGAGGCGAAAAATGTCGAAGTGCGAATCGGCAGCGGGCCCAGCGACAGCTCTGCAGCGCCGACAATGTATGCCGGGTGGAGAGTGTTTTGAGTTGCAGGCTCGTTTACGAGCGAAACAAGAGCGCTGGCGCGCGGATTCATGACAATTATTTTTCGTGTGGAGCCCGTCAAAATGAGACGAACCCGATCAAACTTTTCACAGGCCAGCGTGCAAATTAAAGCGGTGCGCGGTGGCTGAACTTTTCTACTTTATCGCCGCTTTTCCCGGTGGCGGCTTGACCGTTGAATCCAAATGCGTAAGCACTGAAAGGCATAATCCGTGAGAACCATCACTGCCAGCGCTAACCACGGCTTACCGCGATTACGCGCTTTTGAGGGGTTCAAACGTGATTGCCGGAAGCTTGGCTCCGACCACTTGACTCAAACTGCAAAGTCTCTCTCGATTCCCTGCAACTCGCAAATTATAAGGTAAATGAAGGACTTAGCCCACGTTCCTCCCCGAAACTCTCAGCCTGCAGCCCCGGCAAGCTTGCCGCCGCTCGCTTCTGGGACGCTGACTTTGGGTGCCGCGCGGCCTGAGACCGTCCAGGTTCGTCACCTAACTGTTTCGACCGAATACGCAGGTCAGCGCATCGACAACTTTCTTATTCGCGAGCTGAAGGGCGTGCCGAAGACGCATGTGTATCGCATCGTGCGCTCGGGTGAGGTGCGGGTGAACGGCGGACGCGTCAAGGCCGAAACCAAACTGGCCGCTGGGGACGACGTGCGGCTGCCGCCGGTTCGCGTGGCCGAAGCGCCGGTCCATAAGCAGCTCACCGGTGAATTTCCGCATGAAATTGTGTGGGAAGACGACCATCTGATCGCCATCAACAAGCTCGCAGGGGTGGCCGTTCATGGCGGTTCGGGCATCAGTTTTGGCGTGATCGAGCAATTGCGCATGGCGCGGCCCAATGCGCCGTTTTTGGAGCTGGTGCATCGGCTGGATCGCGACACCTCAGGCGTGTTGCTGATCGCCAAAACCCGCGTCGCGCTGGTTGGCATGCACGAAACCCTGCGCGATAAATCGGGTGACAAGCGTTATCTTGTCGCGGTCAAAGGCGAATGGGTGAATGATCGCCAGCACGTCAAATTACCGCTCGCCAAATACACGCGGCCCGATGGCGAACGTCGCGTTGAAGTGAATGCAGACGAAGGCAAATTTGCGCACACCATATTCAATTTGCTGGAGCGCGGAGCCAACATGAGTCTGCTTGAAGCGGAGCTTAAAACCGGCCGCACGCACCAGATTCGCGTGCATTGTCAGCACTCGGGTTTTCCGATTGCCGGGGACGATAAGTATGGCGACGCGACGTGGAACAAGCAGCTGAAAGCCAGCGGATTCAAGCGCATGTTTTTGCACGCGAAGTCGTTCACCTTTCAGCATCCGGTGACGAATGTTGAAACGACGGTTGAGGCGCCGCTACCTTCGGAGTTGGCGGATTTTTGGTACGGAGCCCAATTGTGAGTAATTTGCGTTATCCATTCGTTATTTTTGATTGGGATGGCACGCTCGCCGATTCCACGGCTGTCATCAAGCGCGCGCTGCAACGCTCGGCGGATGATTTGGGCTACCCGATTCCGACCGACGCGCAGGCGTCGTTCATCATCGGCATGGGCCTGCGGCCCGCGCTAGAGCTCGCCATTCCCACGTTGCGCGAAGAAGATTTGACGCGGCTGACAGATCGTTTTCGTCACCACTTTATCGTCGGCGAAAACGAAATCGTCCTCTTCGATGGCGTGCCGGAAATGCTCGCCGCGCTCAAAGCGCGCGGGCATTCGCTGGCGGTAGCAACCGGAAAATCACGCAAAGGGTTGGATCGCGCGTTCGACACGTTGGGCTTGCGTGAATATTTCATCGCCTCGCGTTGCGCCGATGAAGGCTTTTCCAAACCGCATCCCGGCATGTTGCACGCGCTGTTCGACATCACCGGCATGAACGCATCGGACGCCGTGATGATTGGCGACACCACGCATGACCTGCAACTGGCGGAAAACGCTGGCACCGCTGCCGTCGGCGTCACCTACGGCGCACATGAGCGGGCGTTGCTCGAAGCACATCAGCCGCTAACACTGGTAGATTCGGTGTCTGCGCTGCGGCACTTTCTTGAAACCAGCGCGTAAACTTTTCAAACGATGGACCCTATGGATCAACTACCAACGCAGACCGGCTGGGAGCGCGAACTTGTCAACAAACTCGCGCAAGGCAACCTGAACGAGGCGCGCGCCAAACGCCGCTGGTCAATCTTTTTCAAGCTGATTTGGTTGGCCTTGGCGGTCGCGATTTTTGCTGCCGCGATGGGCTGGATTGGACGCGGCGTGTCGACCTCGGACAGCGTGGGACGGCACACCGCGCTGGTTAAATTGGAAGGCGAAATTTCCGACAACAGCAAGGCAAGTGCCGAGAATATCAATGCCGCTTTAGTGGCTGCGTTTAAGGATCCGGATAGCGTCGCCGTGGTGCTCAACATCAATAGCCCCGGCGGCTCGCCGGTGCAGTCGGCGCGTATCTACAACGAGATCAAGCGGCTGCGCAAGGACTATCAGGACAAGCCGATTTACGTGGTGGTGGACGAGCTGTGCGCGTCGGGCGGGTACTACGTTGCCGCAGCGGCCGACAAGATATTTGTTGATGGATCAAGCCTCGTCGGCTCGATTGGCGTGATCTATCAAGGCTTTGGCGCAGACAAGGCGATTGAGAAACTCGGCCTTGAAAATCGCACCGTCACGGCAGGCGAAAACAAAGCCTTCATGGATCCGTTTGCACCGATGAAACCGGAGCACAAAGCGCATTTGGAGGTGATGCTCGCCGACGTGCATCAGCAGTTCATCAAAGCGGTGAAAGACGGTCGCGGTTCGCGGTTAAAAGACACCACGCCGGGCCTGTTCAGCGGCCTGATCTGGAGCGGCACCAAAGCCATCGACAACGGATTGGTTGACGGGTTGGGCACCGTGGACAGCGTCGCGCGCGACATCGTCAAAGCAGAAGATTTGGTTGATTACACAGTCGAAGAAAACAGCTTCGACAAGTTCGCCAAACGCCTCGGCATGAGCTTCGGCGCGGGTTTGATGCAGGCCGTCAACAAGACGACCTGGAAATAGCGCGCCCAACGAATCAAAGTCGTCTCAGCTCATCTTGTCTAAGGCTCATTGCCTAATCCGCTGCACGAGGTCTCTTGAGTTGCGCAGATTTTGTTGACCCAGCCCCGCACATAGCCCGCCGGTGCGCCGATCTTTGCGGCAGGGTTGATTTTGATTTCGCTCAACTGGTTTTTCGGCACATCGCTAAGTGCATATTCAACCTGTGCCCATTTGCCGTTGCAGGCGACTAATTGCGCGGGTTTGTTGAGGCTATCGCCATCGAGGACATTGCCCACCAAAAAAGCGGTTTCGGCGCCGCCTTCGGGCGCTAAGCGAGCTATCTTGGCTTGAGTTTTAACGGCCAGTTTTTTGCCGCTCACCCATCCTTTGCCCGAATACATCGGGCGCTCCGGTTTTTCGGTCAGCATCGTGTTGTCGGTGGCCTGATCAATCAAAAACCAGCCGTTAACGCTCGCAAGCACGGCAACTTCGACGCGAACCACCAAGGCGCTGTCAGGATCCTTATAGTTTGTGGGCAGTTTGCCGATGATTTTGCCGCGGACATTAGGCGTTTGGCGCACATTCAATCCCGCGCGATCAGTTTCGTTAACAAAGCCGCCGAAGGCGCAGGATGATTGTTTTGCTGCGCTCGACGCCGCAGCATGCGCGCTAGAGCCGTTGACAGTGCTGATCTTGCTGCCGTCGGCCGAGGCGCAGGAGATGCCTGCTGCTAATAGGCTGGTAGCGACGATGAAAAAAGCTTTCATTGCGTGCGCGCTCTACGTGGTCGCATTAAGCAGTACGTAATAAAAAGTTGCGTTCGCGGGAACGTGACCTAGAAATGCAGAAAAGCGATTTTTGGGAATAGTTTGGCAACCCGCTGACCAAGTATTAACCTTTGCGGCCGCATCAGAGCCGCCCTGATGAATGTACATCGAGGTTGCAGCACCCGTGCGATCAATGCGGTTGGGATCTGCATTGGTAAAGCGGCCATCGCCGTCGGTGTCGCGCTCTGCGACCTGCGTGGTGCCGACAACAAACACATTTTTCTTGCCTTTTTGCGTTCGGTGCCCTACCTGAAACGCACGCGCGCCCAAAAATCCACCGGTTTTTTCAGCGTATTGATACGTGCCTTCGACCAACCGACCTGCGTCCAATATTCCATCCTGATTCACGTCTACGCCGTCTGACTTCCGATGTTTTACAGCGTCGTATCGCGCATCAACCCGCTCACCGGGTTTGCCGCCGGGTTTGTGCGCCGCTCGATTTGAGTATTGCGCGCCAGGCTCGGTGCACGCCGGAAACGTGGCTGTGGCTCGTGCTGCCCCTACACCTTTAACCACAATGATGGCATCGTCGTACGAACCGAGGCCTTTGTTGACCAAGGTTGACGAAGAGTTTCTGAGTCCGATTAGCACCAATTGACCTGCTGCAACGGCGCTCACCGCGTCTGGCGCGCCGAACGTGTCCACGAGACTCGCGTGGTAGCAGTAAGCCAAGCGGGGCGCTAGTGGCGCGGGCATGATGCGCAAGTCGCTGCGGTCCGTTTTGGCTCTGTTCAGCGCGATGCCAATCTTTGGGTCGGCATAAAGCTTTTGCGTGATGCTAGGATGAAAGTAGCGTAAGTTGGCGTTCACGCATCGAAGCAAGGTATTCTGAAAACCCAGCGGCGCATTGCTCAAAAAGGTCGACCATTGTGCGCTTACGCCATTGAATGAAGAGCCCATAAAAAAGTTGGGGAAAATGGGGGCTCTTGAATTTGCCGTGAGCCCCTTCAAGAAATCCCATGCAACGCGGTAGAGATCGTTGGGATCGCCTGGCGCTTGAAGAAAAGGTGCGAGATTTTGTGCCATGTTTTACCGGCTCCCTACGGAGTGGTTTGATTGCGGTTACGTGTTTGAAACGGTATGTCAATATGACAATAAAGTTTAACGTGGTTGACCACGCACCTTGGCTTTATATAGTTAGCGCAGGCGCTGTGAAGGTGAGGCCCACAAACCGGGTCACCACGATACGTTGAACTTGGCTAAAAACGGCCTGCAGCTTTTTGCTGCGGTAGCCATCTAACAAGGGATAAAGGTCATTTTTCGCATAAGTCGACTCCTGATTAGCACGGAGGCTCAAAGCTTGCGCGCCCAAGGGTGTGTTGTCCCTACCCCGCTTGACGGGGGAGGTGATGCGGGGAGAAGGCGTTGCGAAATGCTCTGGTGCCACGCCACCGCCGTACTCCTCCCCAACCCTCCCCGGCGAGCGGGGAGGAAGCAGCGCAGCGCCGTTGCCATCGAAGTCGTGCGTTGCCGTCGCCAAGGCCGCAAAAAAAGCCAGAAAGCACGATCAAGGTTTACTTTTTTCTCTGAAGCGCACAGCACACGAGTCAACGTGGTTGCACGGCCGTGAGTTGCAGGATTGACTGAGCCATTGCATGCAATACCGCGTTATCGCGACACGCGAAGCACGCCGTTCACAGCACCCCGATCAACAAACCCTCAGCAAACAATTGCCCCATCTCGCGCGCTGCAACTAAATCTTCGTCGCGCAATGCGCCGCGCGACGAGCCTGCCTCGCCGCCCACGCGTCGTGCGATTACGCCCGGATGCGCCTTGCGCATACGCCAGCCGGTGATGATGCGGTCTACGCTTTGCATGGCAGCGGTGCCGTCGTTGCCTGCACACACAAGGACGGAGTAGGGGCGTCCGGCGAGTAGGCTTTCGGTGCCGCCGCCAAGGGCTGTGGTGTCTGCCATGCAGGCATAAAAAACGCGGTCAAAAAACGCTTTGATGCTGCCCGCCATGTAGCCGAAATTTTCCGGCGTGGCGATGATGAGTGCGTCGGCGTTGCGCACCTCGCTGGCGCTGGCAACATCGGCAGAGCGTGTCGAAACGTGCACGCCGTCGGTCGCTGAAGCGCCTTCGCGAAACGCAGATACCAGCGCTCGTGTGCCACCGCTTGCCGAATGATGAACGACCAGAATTTGCCGCATGAGATCAAAAAAAATGGGCCGCAGAAGCGGCCCATTTTGCATTGCGCGGAAACGCCGCGCAATGGTCTCGATCACGGGTCTATCAAAGTCACGGTCGTCGTCGCCGTGCCACCTTTGCCATCACTAATGGTGTAGGTGAACGTATCGTTCACAAAGCAAGCGCCACCCAACGGCGTGTACAGCAACGATTTGCCGTTGCTAGCAATCGAGATCGCCGCTTTTGAAGGCTGCGTGTTCGATGTGATGGTCAACGCGTCGCCGTCCTTGTCGCTGTCGTTAGCCAACACATCAAGTGCTGCGGTGGAGCGGCAAGGCACGATGAAAACGTCGCTCACGGCCACCGGCGGATTGTTGGTCGTTGGCGGTGGCGCGTTGTTGATCGTCACCGCAACGGTTGCCGTGGCAGTGCCGCCTTTGCCGTCGCTGATGGTGTACGTGAAGCTGTCAGTGGCACCACCGCAGGTTGACGCGTTTGCCGTGTAGACAATCTTGCCGCCAGAGATGCTCGCTGTGCCTTTACCAGGTGTCGCCACCGAGGTGATGGTCAGCGCGTCGCCGTCTTTGTCGGTGTCGTTAGCCAACACGTTAAACGTGCTCGCTGTTGAGCAATTGATGGTGTAGGCGTCGTTGACAGCAACCGGTGCGGCGTTTACCGGCGTTGTGTTGTTGATGGTCACAGCGACCGTTGCTGTGGCAACACCGCCTTTGCCGTCGCTGATGCTGTAGGTGAAGCTATCAGTGCCGCCGCCGCAGCTGGTGACGCTTGGCGTGTAGACAATTTTGCCGCCGGAGATGGCCACGGTGCCCTTGGCCGGTGTTGATACGGACGTGATGGTCAGCGCGTCGCCGTCCGGGTCGGTGTCGTTGGCGAGCACGTTAAACGTGATTGGGGCGGTGCAATCAACGGTGTAGGCATCATTACCTGCCGCCGGACCGCGATTGATAAAGCGACGCGGGCCGGTGGTTTGCGCCGTGCTTGCCTCTGCCCAGCGGTAGCTGTCAACAGTGGTTTTGTGCTGCGACGGGTTGTGCAGCGCGCGTGAAATCCAGTTGTTCGGCACGTCTTCAACAACGTCCCGTGTGACTTGGCGCTCGATCATCGGCGCGGTGGCAGGTGCGACTGCAACGGCGGGCGGTGCCACTGCCGCGCCTGCTGCAGGTGCCGCCGCGCCGGGCACTGCCACGCTGACGTTGTCGGTTTTTTCTTTGACGATCAACACGTCGGTGTCGGCGCGGCGGTTGCGGAAGCTCTGGCCTTTCACCTCGGGGTATTTAGGCGATCTGCCCGCTTGGCCCGACGTGCTGACGAGCTCCGTCGGAACGCCTTTGGAGACCAGATAGGCCTTGACTATTTCAGCGCGTTTGGTCGACAGCACCACGTTGTTGCGATCACCGCCGGTGGGGCAGGTGTGGCCCACCACGTTGACCTTGAGTTCAACATAGGGCTGTTGCGCCGCGATGCGCTGCGCCAAGGCGTCAAGCTCTTTCATTGCCGCGGGTTTGAGTCGGCTCGAATTTAAGTCGAAATACGTTTCTTGCGCGTCGTTACTGTTGGCGCGGGTGGTGCGCTTTTCCATGCGCGTGGTCGGCTCGGCAGCTTTGGCCGTTGCGGCGACCGCATCAGGCGTGGTTGCGGTGATAGCGACCGGTGGCTTCCAGTTTGGATCGGGCACGCGCTCGGTGCTGGTGACGCTGCGGGTTATTTTGTTCGGACGGAAATTGCTCTTCGGCGCGCCGAGTTCGTAGCGCAGCATCACCAATCCACGCTGGTCGTTGCGGGCACCTTCAAAGTCGCCGCTGCGACGATTGATTTCACCGGACAGCGCGACCGATATCGGTGAACCGGCGAAGAATTTTTCGGCGGTCAGCGTGCCAGTCCATTGCCTTGAAGAATACTTGCCCCATTCGTAGTCAACACCGGCAGTTAAACGCACCAAGGCGCTCTCGTAGAAATGGCCCGCACGTGCGCCTACACCCCAGTCGTACGGGCGTTGATACGAGCGCGTGGTGATGGTGGTGGTGACGTCTTCAACGAACGGGCGGCCAGCGTCGGTGCCGGTCTGCGTGACGGTGTTGGCAACCGCTGCCGTGCCAGTGAGGCGCGCGCCGCTCAAGCCTTTGCTGAGATAAGTATTCCAGAACCATTGCTCATATTCTTGGCCGCCGCCGAGCGTTGCTTTGCGCAAATCTTTGCCGCCCTGATCGACTGCTGCAAATAGTTTATTGACCGAGCTGCCGTTGCCGCTCCAGTGCTGCGAAAGCTTGGCGCCACCGGAGTCGCGGCTGGCCCAGATTTCAGCGAGCGTGGCGGATTTTTCGTCACTGCGCAGCACTTGAAAAAGTTCGCCGCGGAGCTTAGTTTCGCTGTCGTAGCCGATGCCGAATCGGGTGTCGCCGCCTGTGTATTGCAGTGTTGCGCCAGACGTTGGCGTGGGCTTGGCTGCGTCTTGCGCGGCGACCGGTGCCACGATGGCAGCACCCGTGAACAAAATGGCCAGCGCAGCGTTGGATGCGGTGAGTGCTTTAGAAGTTTTGCTTTTCATGTTTTCCCCTGAGGAACAATGGTGTCGCTCGTAGTCGAGAAAGTCTAGCAAACAGTGCGCAAAAAAACGAGCAAAAGCGCGGGAAAGCGCGGGAAATTTTGCGAAAGCGCCGCGAAATCAGGGCAGTAGCGAGAGAAGCGTGTCTAAACCGCCCACATTGATGGCGACCGGCACCTGCTGGCGCACGGTGGCTTTGGCGTGGTAGGCCACGCCCAAGGTTGCCGCCTTCAACATCGGCAGGTCGTTGGCCCCATCGCCTAGCGCAATGGTTGCGTTGCGCGCGGCCGGTAACGTGCTCGCCACAAAGCGCAGCAAACGCTCTTTTTCTGCGGCGTCGACGATTGCACCGCAGACGGTGCCGGTGAGACGACCGTTGTGTTCGCCAAGCGTATTGGCGCGGGTGTAGGTGTAGCCAAAACGCTGCCGCATGTGCTCGGTGAAGTAGGTGAATCCGCCAGAAACCAGCAGCGTTTTGACGCCGTGTTGGTGCGCGTAATTCATCAACTCAGCAAGCCCCAGCGAGGGGCGAAGGCGCGATTCGTACACCTCGGCGAGCACCGAAGTTGCAAGCCCTTCGAGGCACGCCACGCGAGCGATTAGGCTGTGCTGAAAATCAATTTCGCCGCGCATCGCCGACTCGGTAATTGCCGATACCTCGGCCTTGACGCCCGCAAAATCGGCGATTTCGTCGATGCATTCGATGGTGATCGCGGTTGAATCCATGTCCATCGCGATCAAGCCCACGCGAGCAATCGAAATGGCGCGGTCGATCGGCAGAACGTTAGCGGCGGTGTCAGTCATGGCGAGTGATTGTAGGGATTGCGCGGTGCTCGCGCGAGGTTACAAAGGCTGCACGAACACGCGAAAAGTTCTATCAGCTTTGGGCCGATAACCATAGTTTGCTTGGGCTAACAGCTTTTATTGCAATAGTCGATATTGAATAAAATACGATGCTAGGAGTCTGCGCGGCAGAAGGTTTACGTATTCGGTGAAGTCGGCGATTTAGCGGATTTTGAGGCGTGAGGTTCGAGAAGGGGCGTGTCAGAGCTGT
>JAYSRA010000073.1:0-90578 GCA_043721275.1 Burkholderiales bacterium | reverse complement strand
AAGCTTGGTAGTAGGGAGTATTTTTATGACGACAGGCACAGTAAAGTGGTTTAACGACGCCAAAGGTTTTGGTTTCATCAAACCAGACGATGGCACGGATGATGTGTTCGCACATTTTTCGGCAATTGAGATGGACGGATTTCGCTCGCTAAAAGAGGGTCAAAAAGTGGCCTTTGAAGTGGTGGCTGGCCCAAAAGGCAAGCAAGCATCCAACATCAAAAATCCGCCGCAATAACCGAGCGAGAACGCGCCGCTCGGTAACCGCCGGACAAAGCGCATACACAAAAGGGCCGCAATTGCGGCCCTTTTCTTTGGGCCGTTTCGGGCGGCCGCCCACGTCACCAGACTCGCGCAATCACCGCCGTGCATGCGCGGAACGCAACGCTACTGCTCTCATGGTCGCGCAATAACTTTTTTGCTCAATGGCCTAACCAGCGGGGGCTAAGCTCGATTTTTTTATAAAGTCGATATCAACATAAATGAGCGTTCAGCCCAACATAAATAGGGGCAACAGCTAAAAGCTATAAGTCGCCCGTGTTGTTGCCGCGAGATTTAAGGAAATTTAAGGACACAGGGCCTGGGTCGCTCCTAGACTCGCGTCATAGATTTTTTTGTCAACCCAACCGAGGAAAATTTCATGAAGCTCAATCTCACAGCCATAGCCGTCAGCGCAGCCCTTTGCACCTTCGCCGCCGCCCCCACGTTTGCCGTGGACTTCGCCTACTTCCAGAAGCAATCCTGCCCAGAGTTGGCGAAAGAGCTGGACGCACTTACGAAGGCCGAGAAATTCATCAGTGACGCGAAAAAGAGCAAAGACTCTGAGGCAAACGTCAAAACAGCGGTCGGCTTTCTGCTGACCGGCTGGCCGTTTTGGGGCTCTGCCGACCACGGCAACGCCGACGCCCAATTGAAAGAAATTCGCGAAGACATCCGCTTCGTGACCCGCGCGCAAAAAGGCAATAAGTGCGCGGCCTGATCAGCTGTATTCGCTAGTCAACAAGCGACACGTCTCAACGCATGTGCGCATGCGTTGAGTATTGGCGGCTGGCAAAGCGGGGCCACCGATTCACGATGTGGTGCGGCGTTCTAATCGTTACGCGCAGTCGTTTCGTCAGCGCCGTTCAACCGAGGGTCAATCGGCCAATGCTCGCCTGAAAGATATACTGTTGATATATTTTTAGTCGTGCGAAATTTTTAAAATGCCCGCCTCCACCCGCCCTGATCAACTGCTGTTTCGTCTGCGCACCACCGACTCCGACAGCGGCGTGAGCCGTGCAACGCTGTCGCAGTTGGCCGCCACGCTCGGCATCAAGGAAACGCAAGTGCTGCACTATGCAGTGCGTCAATTGGCACGTGATGTGTTGCCGTTTTACGACGCCGATGACGGCCCGCTCAGCGCCTCGCAGCTTCGCGCGATTCGCAAATCGAGCCCGCAGGGCAAGAGTCAGTCGGTCAAGTCCAGCTTGTTTTAGTCAATGGGCCTCCATTGGTGGCCCGCGCCCGAGGCTGGCGATATTGTCTGGTGCCATTTTCCGCTTGATCGCGGCATCGAGCCCGGCCCCAAGCCGCGACCAGCGCTGGTCGTGAAGGTATTCGACGATCATGTCCCACATTATTCCGTGTTGATCGCTTACGGCACCAGCCAGAAAACTGATCGCCTGCACGCTGGCGAATTTCTTGTCGCGCCACCCGAACGCGCGGCCTACAAATTGGCTGGGCTAAGCTACCCCACGAAGTTCAGCTTCAAACAAACCGTAGAACTACCGTTCAACGAAACGTGGTTCAAAGTGCCACCAACCGCACCGAACGGACAGACGCCGAAATTGGGTGTGCTGCATCCAAGCCTAATGCGGCGCGCGCGGGCTGCTTGGGAGGCGGTGCAGTGAGGCGCGGACACAACTACTCACGTGCTCGCGAGCGCTGGTGCCAAAGTTATTTTTTTTCGGCAGCGATGATCCCACCGCAAGGCTGCCAACGCGGCGGAAGGTGTGTAGCCAAATCAAAGGATCCCGAAAATTGTTGTTGACCCCGGCGAACAATAACCTTGTAAGGCTTAGTTGATCGGAGCGTCTCTAGCAGTCTACGGGGAGTTTCAGGATGAACGCTATCCCCCGACAGGCCTATTGACCACGACTCCGATCCGCTAGTTTTGCCATCAAACGATTGCTGTACGGTCGCTGTTGGCCACGAGTCATCAGCCCGCACAAGCAGACGCTTTGTCAACAGTTTCAACTCGTCTTTCGCAATGAGTGATCCAGCAATGGAAATCAATATTCGAACATCCTGTTCTTCATCGTCACAATTCAAATACAGACGTAGCTCACCCCCGGTGATCGACAGCGGTTCTGACGGAGGGTAGAAAGCGGCCTCGCAGCGAGCCTGCGCCTCAACTACCAAATCGCGTACACCCGATACGGCCAATGCTTCTTTCGACACGGAGATACCGCGTTTGAGTCTTGAATCAACGTCAGATAGGTACGACTGCTGTGCGGGGGTTAACCGAGGCTGAATATCACGCATCATGCAGTTGCAAAATCTTGCCACTTCTGCGCTTGGCATCGTTGTTTTGTCGAATCCCCGCTCGCACAACGTGTTGAGAAAGTTCGATGCGGTAGTGGCGCTCCAGCAACCTCCACTGACTAACGACCCAAGAATTATTAGTGACAGTCTCAACAACGGAATCATGATGATGAATTGGGAAAGTTGCTATCACTACGATAATAACGACAACTGCAGCAATTCAAAAATGCGCTCATTGCTAAGCTTCTAAGCTGGGTCGAGACCCAGCCTAGAAGCTTAAAGTGACCGCTTGGCCTTCAACCCAGCCTACGGCGGCCGCTGTTCGCCCCGCCTTTGCGCGCTCAGTGCTTTGCATAGTCGATGACCTGCAAACCCTCAATCAGCGATTGCTCTTTCACGTTTCGTGTCAAAAGCGGGACATCGTGCGTGAGCGCTGTCGCGCCGACCCACAGGTCATTCGGGCCGACGGCTAGCTTCGTTTTTCGCAACGCGGCATAACAGCGTGCGTAGGTGAGCACGGTGGCGTCTGTTGGCCAGAGTACTGGGTAATCCGCGAGGAACAGGCTCACACGCTCTAGCGAGTGTCCCGCAACCACCGCGCCCGCGAGGAATTCGGCTTTCACCACCCAGGCGAGCCCGAGCGAGGCGTTTGAGTTGGCAAGCAGCCAGCGCGCCTCCACCCCGTCGCGCGGTTGCCGCCAGAGGCCGATGAGGAAGTTCGTGTCCAGCACGAAATCCACGCGCAGCCTAACCAGCCGTCCAAGGGTCGCGCACGTTGGCCCAATCGTTCTGCTCGGCCTTGACGGCGCGCATTTTTTTCTCTTGCGCGGCAGTCAACTTCGGCAATTCGGCAACCGCTGCGAGCATTTGCGACGCGGTGCCGCGCTTGGGCGCCACACGCAAAATGACGCGCGAGAACGAGTCCTTGGGCGACGTCTTGAGCACAGCGATGCGCTCATAGGCATCATCGGTCAGCGTAATGGTCTTCATAGCCACTCAATAGCACGAGTCGTGTGGTTTTGTTAACTGTTCTTTCAGACTCGTAGGCTGGGTCGAGACACGGCAAGCCGTGCGCCAAAGTGCTTGTCCACCGAGTTAGCAACACGGAGCGTCGTTTGCAGACGCTACGCGCGGGCTACAAGCTGGATTCCCGCCTTCGCGGGAATGACGACGGGTGGGGAGTGCGACCCGAACGCCCTACGCCCCAGCCCCCGCCAACACCGCATTTAGCGTCTTGCTAGGTCGCATCACCCCGTTCACTTTGCCGACATCGGCCATGTAGTACCCGCCGATGTCAGCGGGCTTGCCCTGCACGGTTGCGAACTCGGCGACGATGATTTTTTCGTTGTCGGTTAGCGCTTTTGCTAACGGCGCAAATTGCTCGGCGAGCGCCTTGTCTTCGGTCTGCGCGGCGAGGGCTTGTGCCCAGTACATAGCAAGGTAGAACTGGCTGCCGCGGTTGTCGAGTTGCCCGGTTTTTGGCGATGGATTTTTGTTGGTGTCGAGCAGTTTTCCGGTCGCGGCATCCAGCGCTTTGGCGAGAATTTTTGCTTTGTCGTTGCCGGTCTTGATGCCCATGTCCTCCAAGCTCACGGCGAGCGCTAAAAACTCGCCGAGCGAATCCCAGCGCAGGTGGTTTTCTTCGACCAGTTGCTGCACGTGCTTGGGGGCCGAGCCGCCCGCGCCGGTTTCGTACATGCCGCCACCGGCCATCAGCGGCACAATGGACAACATCTTGGCGCTGGTTCCGAGCTCCATGATCGGGAACAAATCGGTCAGGTAATCGCGCAAGATGTTGCCCGTGGCCGAGATGGTGTCGAGGCCGCGGATCACGCGCTCCAACGTGTAGCGCATGGCGCGGACTTGCGACAAATGCTGGATATCGAGGCCGGTGGTGTCGTGATCTTTAAGGTACAGCTCAACCTTCTTGATCATCTCGTTTTCATGAGGGCGATACGGGTCGAGCCAAAACACCACCGGCATGCCGGAATTTCGCGCGCGGTTAACCGCGAGCTTCACCCAATCGCGAATCGCCGCGTCCTTCACCTGACACATGCGCCAGATGTCGCCGGTCTCAACGTTTTGAGACAGCAGCACTTGGTTGGTCGCAAGATCAACGATGTTCGCGATGCCGTCTTCGGTGATCTCAAAGGTCTTGTCATGCGAGCCGTATTCCTCAGCTTGTTGCGCCATCAGGCCCACGTTTGGCACCGTACCCATCGTGACCGGATCGAAGTTGCCGTTGGTTTTGCAGAAGTTGATAATCTCCTGATAAATGCGGGCAAACGTGCTCTCAGGCATCACCGCTTTGACATCCTTCAAACGACCATCCGCGCCCCACATCTTGCCGCCTTGACGAATCATCGCGGGCATTGAGGCGTCCACGATCACGTCGTTTGGCGAATGAAAGTTGGTAATGCCCTTGGCGGAATCGACCATCGCGAGCTCCGGGCGGTGCTCATGGCAGGCGTGCAAATCGCGCTTGATTTCGTCCTGCTTGGTTTGCGGCAGCGTCTTGATCTTGTCGTACAGATTGGCCATGCCGTTGTTGACGTTCACGCCGAGCTCGTCGAACAGCTTGCCGTGCTTTTCAAACGCATCACGGTAAAAAATTTTGACGCAGTGGCCAAACACGATCGGGTGCGACACCTTCATCATGGTCGCTTTGACGTGCAGCGAAAACATGACGCCGGTTTTGTGCGCGTCTTCGATTTCTTTTTCATAGAAATCGAGCAGCGCCTTTTTGCTCATGAACATGCTGTCGATGATCTCGCCTGCGAGCAGGGAAATTTTCGGCTTCAGCACAATCGTCTTGCCGCTTCGGGTGATCAACTCCATCTTCACGTCACGCGGTTTGTCGAGGGTCATCGACTTTTCCCCGTGATAGAAATCGCCGTGATGCATGTGCGAAACGTGCGTCCGCGACGCCTGGCTCCAGTCGGCCATCGAATGCGGATTTTTGCGTGCATAATTTTTCACGGCAGCCGGTGCGCGGCGATCCGAATTGCCCTCGCGCAGCACCGGGTTGACGGCGCTGCCGATGCACTTGCCGTAGCGCGCGCGAATGCCTTTGTCCTCATCCGTCTTCGGGTCTTCCGGGTAGTCGGGAAGCTGGTAGCCCTTGGCCTGTAGCTCGCGAATGCAGGCAATCAACTGGCCTTGCGACGCGCTGATGTTGGGCAGCTTGATGATGTTGGTATCGGACAGCAACGTCAGGCGACCGAGCTCGGCCAGCGTGTCGGGCACCCGCTGCGCCTCAGTGAGGTATTCCGGGAAGCCCGCCAGAACGCGCGCCGCGACCGAGATGTCGCTGGTGACCACGTGGACACCCGCCGGGGCCGTGAAGGCCTGCACAATGGGCAGGAATGCGGCGGTGGCCAGCGCCGGTGCCTCATCGGTGATGGTGTAAATGATGGTCGGCTGGGTGCTCATCAATGGTTTCCTGTCATGGGGTTGGGGCGTGTCGCCTCGCTGGGTAACAGTGCGGCGACTGAAGGGGTGGTTTGTCTGAAGCTGCGTGCGGTTCACTGATGAGAATACACATGCCGCACCAGCATTGAAATAGTGATGCTAGCGGGTTGGTTCCGAGGGCACGGGCAGGCAATGTCGCGGCGTTTGTCTCGCTCGCTGATTTTTTGAAAAGGTTGAGCTAAATCCGCAACACACGCGTGTGCGTGCTGCCGCGCACGACCACGTTCGCCTCATGCAATAAATTGCCTCAGGTAATTCTTATAATTGCCCTTGATGGACTGCGCGGATGGTACTTAATTTGTTTTAAAAACAACGAGTTAGCGCTTAGACCCACGCAAAGCGCCCAGTTAATACGACGATGGCATTGCGCGCGCCCTTGCATCGGCGAGCGCGCTCCCCTACGCTACCCGCGCGCTTGCATCTGTTCACCTGTCCACGCGCGATCCCATAAAAATATTCACGGAGGATTCTTCATGTATCGACTCACCGCACGATCAGCGCGCATGCTCGCACCCATTTTCTTCGCAGCGCTCGCTGGCTGTGCCTCACCACCGCCGCCGCCACCTGCGCCTGCTCCTGCGCCGGTACCGGTAGCAAAGCCGTCGATCGTATTGCCTATCGCCCAACTTGAGCGCGGCGTGCAGATTGTGTTGCCTGATTCGGTGTTGTTCGAAAGCGGAAAAGCGGCGTTAAACGATACGGCCAGCGCGCCATACTTGGACCGCATCGCCGTACTGCTCACAACCAAAACCGAGAAGCTGATCGCCGTTGAAGGTCACACCGATAACGTCGGAGCAGCCGCACTGAATCAAAAACTTTCAGAGCAGCGCGCTGACGCCGTAGCCGCCGCGCTCATTGCGCGCGGTGTGCCGGTAGCGCGCGTGTCAAAACGGGGCTTGTCGTTTAGCCAGCCCGCAGCGCCGAATGATGTTGACGCAGGGCGACGCCTCAATCGTCGCACCGAACTGATCGTGCTTGATGAGACGGTGGCAAACATCACCCAGGGCGAGCCCGCCAATTCGTTTGAGGACGCCGCAGCACGCGTTAAAGCCGCGCTCGAAGCGGGCGCGGGCAAACGCTGATGAGCACTATCAATGACGTGAAGCGTGACACGTTGCGCATGCTCGGCGCGTTGCCGATCATGGCGTCTGGTTTAGCCGCCGCGCAAAGCAGCAAAGGCGCACGCGCCGACGCGCCGCGCGTCGCGCTGGTGCTCGGCAGCGGCTCGGCGCGCGGCTTCGCGCACATCGGCGTGATCAAGGCGCTGGAGGCCGCGAAGATCAAGCCGGATTTGATCGTTGGCACCAGCGCGGGCGCGCTGATCGGCGCGTTTTATGCAGCGGGTTTTACCGGTGCGCAAATGGAAGATTTGGCGCTTAAGGTGAAAGACATCGACATCGTCGATATGTCAAGCGGCAGCAAACGCGGCATGGTGATGGGCGACACGCTGCAAACCTTCGTCAACCGTGCCACGCGTGACCGTCCGATTGAGTTGCTCGGCATCCCGTTTATCGCAGTGGCCACCAAGCTGCGCACGGGCGAAGTGGCCACCTTCCGCAGCGGCGATTTGGGCCTCGCGGTGCGCGCTTCATGCAGCGTGCCCGGTGTGTTTATTCCGCCAAAAATCAACGAGGTCGATTTTGTTGACGGCGGACTGGTGAGCCCAGTGCCGGTGCGCATCGCGCGCGACGCGGGAGCGGACTTTGTGATCGCGGTGGACGTGAGCAGCGGGCCGCTCAACGCCACACCAGTCGGCATTTATGAGCAGGTGATGCACAGCTTTGAAATCATGGGCCGCTCGCTCGCGAAGCTGGAGGCCGATCAAGCCGACGTGGTGATTCGCCCTGATTTGGCGCGGCTTGCCAGCACCGATTTCGGCAATCGCGCGGCGTTTATCCAGATCGGGCAATCGGCGGGCACGCGCTTTGCGCCCGTGGTGCAGGAGAAGTTGGCGATGTGGCGAGCAGCGAAAAAGCGCGCGTAGTCGCAGTGTAGGAGCGGCTCTGCCGCGACCCACTCAAGCGACATGCGGGTCGCGGCAGAGCCGCTCCTACAGGTACAGATCGATCTAGCGCAATCCCCTAGAGCGGACTAGACTTCCGCGCATGACTTCATTCGCCGACCTCCTCCAAAAAAACCGTGCCGGTGCTGATGCGTTTATCGCACGTTTGCCGAAGGCGGAACTGCACTTGCACATCGAAGGCTCGCTTGAGCCCGAGATGATGATTGCCAAAGCGTTCAAGCACGGTATTAAGCTTCCGTACGCGAACGTTGAAGCACTGCGTGCGGCCTACAACTTCAGCAATTTGCAGGAGTTTCTTGATCTCTATTACGCCGGTGCTGACGTGCTGCGCGACAAAGACGATTTTTACGATTTGACGTGGGCCTATTTGCAGCGCGCCAAGGCGGACAACGTGGTGCACAGCGAAATTTTCTTCGACCCGCAGACGCACACCGCGCGCGGCATTGACCTTGAACACGTGGTCACCGGCATCGTCGAGGCGCTGCATGACGGCGAGGCGGAGCTGGGCATTACGTGGCGCTTAATCCCGAATTTTTTGCGTCATCTTTCCGAGCAGGACGCGATTGACACACTCGCCGAGCTTGAGCCGTACATGGAGCATTTTCACGGCTTTGGGCTTGATTCAAGCGAGGTCGGCAATCCGCCGTCAAAGTTCGCGCGTGTGTTCGCCGAGATTCGTTCGCGCGGCCTGCCGGTGGTTGCGCATGCGGGCGAAGAAGGCCCGCCGGAGTACATCATTGAGGCGCTCGACATCCTGCACGTAGCGCGCATCGATCACGGCATTCGCGCCATTGAAGATGAGGCGCTTACGTCGCGATTGGCGCGCGGCCAGATTCCGTTGACCGTGTGTCCGCTGTCAAACGTGAAGCTTTGCGCGGTGCCATCGCTCGCTACGCATCCGCTGAAAAAATTGCTCGATGCGGGTTGCTCGGTGAGCATCAATTCCGATGATCCGGCGTATTTTGGCGGCTACATTGGCGAGAACTATCGCGCGATTGCAACCGCGCTCGATCTCAGCAACGAAGACTTGAAAATGCTCGCCGCGATGAGCATTCGCGGCAGCTGGCTGCACGAAGTTCAGAAGGCGCGGCACTTGGCGGTGATTGATCGGCTGTAGCACTCGGATCGCGCTCGGCTGACGCGATGGCGAAGGGGACAACGTGACGCATTCAGTGCAGCCCGTCATCAACACCGCGCTGTTCAGCATGAGTTTGCACAGCGCGCCGAGCACGGACGCGGCGTGGAGTGATGCGTTCCAAGTGGCCAGTCCGCGCCTCGTGATTCCGCAATGCGGCGCGATCAAATTAGCGCAACGCTAACAGCAGTTTGTCGCCACGTCGCTCACCGTGCTTGCCGTGGATGCCAGCGCGCCTTATCGCATGCGCCGCTTCGCAAACGCGCAGGTGGTGAGCCTCGTGGTGGTGCCGAAAACTGAAGAGATTTCAAGCGGCGCACAGCCAATGACTATTGGGCAAATGATTCGCCTACGCGCATTGTTGTCCGCACCGGAGAATGATCCCAATCGCGCGCTGGCGCTTGAAGAATTTTTTGCGAGCTGGTTGCAGCGCAGCGTTGGGCGCGACGCAACAATTCGCGAGGCCAGTCCCCGCGTGTCGCGCGCAGTCGTTACCGCGCAAGAATTTCTGGCGGACAACACGGACAGGGCGATCACGCTGTCAGACATTGCGCGCGCCGCGTCGATCTCTCCGTTTCACCTTGCGCGTCAATTCAAATCCGCCACCGGTGCCACGCTGCATCAATCGCACTTGCGTTTGCGCGTTGCAAAAGCAATTGCGCATCTCGATGGCGGCGAGCGCAATCTCACGCGCTTAGCGCTTGATCTCGGCTTTGCAAGCCATGCGCATTTCAGCAGCGTGTTTCGCGCCATTGCGGGCTGCACACCTACGTCGTATCGTAAGCCAGCGCATTGCGCACGATCTTGATAGCGCGTCAATTGCTCGCCGCGTAAGCTCACGTTTTATGACTCTCAGCGCGCATTCACATAGCGTGCATCGGCATGCAATCAACACAAAAATGGGCGCTGGGACTCGGGGCGGGTTTAATCACCGCACTGATCGGTGCCAGCTGGCAAATCGTCTCGCGCAGCGCAGCGATCACGCCGCTCGGGCCGGCTGAATTAGCGGTGCTGCGCTACGTAATTCCCGGCGTGTGTTTGCTGCCCGCGTTGCGCGGTGTGGGCTTGCTGCCGAAGGCCGTGTCGCGACGCGTGTTGCTCGTGCTAGTGTGCGGCGGAGGCCTGCCATTCGGGCTACTCGCGTTCGCAGGCACAGGCTTCGCGCCCGCAGCGCACATGGGCGTGATGGTCGCGGCAACTGGGCCGTTGATTACGGCAATGTTGATGTGGATCATTGATCGCACGCGCGTGTCGCCGAGCCGCGGCGTGGGTTTTCTGCTTATCGCGATGGGCGTGACGGTGCTCGGTGCGCGCGCGTTGACCTCGGGCGAGCAGACGTGGATCGGCGACATTTTCTTTTTGCTCGCAGCGCTGTGTTGGGGCGGCTACGGCATCGCATTTCGCAAAAGCGGTCTCACGCCGTGGCAGGGTTCAGCGCTCGTCAACGCATGGTCGGCGCTGTTGTTGTTGCCGATAATTTTGCTGGTCGGCGTTGACGGATTCTTCCACGTCGACGCCCAAACTTTGGCGCTGCAAGCGCTGTGGCAAGGCGTGATTGCGGGCCTGTTGGGCGGGGTCGCCTTCACCTTCGCGGTAAGGCAGTTGGGTGCAAATGGTGCGGCGGCGTTCGGCGCGCTGGTGCCGGTGTTATCAGTAGTGGGCGGCTCGTTTATTTTGTCGGAAGCGATGACGGTGAGCGTGGTGGTCGCATCGGTTTTCGCGATGCTGGGCGTTGCGCTCGCCGTGGGTTTATTCGAGCGGGGTGCGAAAAAACGGTGATACCCGCGTGAGCAAAAATTGACGCTCAATTCGGATCAGCTTTTTAACGAAACCGCCATAATGCTTCGGCTAGCGCCTATTTTCGCTGTTTATCGACTTTTTGCATTTCAGGCGCTTAGCCCTCGTTAAGTGTGGCGTTCAGCCAAAAGCCATACCGCTGTTACTCCTGCTTAAATAGCGAATAATAGTTCCGCGAAACCACCAGTTTTTCGGCGTTGCCGCGCAGGTGCAACACCAGTTTTTCCGGCTGTTCGCGCACCGCGCGATCCACGGCATGCGCGTTGACAATAGTGCCGCGATGCACCTGCCAGAACATCTCAGCGTCTAGCCCTTCGAGCAGCTCGCGAATCGGCGTGCGCACGAAGGCTTCGCTGTCTTTGGTCACGATGCGCGTGTACTTCGTATCGGACTGAAAAAACAAAAATGTCATCAGTGTGAATCAGCCGCGTTACGTTGCCGACAGACGCGCGAATCCACTTCAAATGCGGCGCGGGTTTGCTCTGCTCCAACAACGACTTCACCATCGCGGTTAAGTCCTTCGGCGCGCTCGTGGGATGTTGCGCGATGCGCCGCTGTAAGCGCTGCACCGTCTCTTGCAGACGTCGCACTTCGACCGGTTTCAGCAGGTAATCGGCTGCGCCATTGCGGAACGCGGCAATCGCGTGTTCATCGTACGCCGTTACAAAAACCACGTGCGCGCTATCGCCAATAACGGCTGCCACTTCGAGCCCCGATTTACCGGGCATACGAATGTCAAGAAACACCACGTCGGGCGCATGCAGCCGCCAAGCCGCCAGCGCTTCAACGCCGTTTTTGCACTCCGCGATCACTTCAAGCTCGGGCCACGCGGCGGCAAGTGCGGTGCGCATCCGCGCGAGCATCAGCGGTTCATCGTCAGCGATCAATGCAGTGGTCATCTAATACTCCGACACAGCGCCACTCGGCGCGTTTTCAACGGGTTTTCGGGTAGTGATGGAGATCGACGCGATCACGCCGTGCGGCACATTTTCACGTACTGAAAGCGTTGCGTCTTCGCCGTAAATTGCAGCCAATCGTTCGCGAATATTAGTCAATCCAACGCCGCCCGAACGGGCCGTGACCGGCGCGCTGAGGCCCAAGCCAGTGTCCTTCACTTCCACCGTCAACGTCATGCCATCGCGCCACGCTGAAAGCCGCATGTGGCCGCCGTCCAGCGCGGGTTCTAACCCGTGTTTGATAGCGTTTTCTACCAGCGAAATCAGCATCGCGGGCGGCACCGCTTCATCCATCAGCGCGTCGGGCAAATGCAGCTCAAACGTTAACCGCTCTCCCATGCGCGTTTTCATGATGGTGAGAAACGCGGCGGCCATATCGAACTCGCGTGCGAGTGTTGTCGTGTCATCTCGCAACCCGGCCAACCCGGCGCGCAAAAACGCGATCAACTGTTGCGTCAGCGCGGCGGCAGCCGCCGCTTTGCCTTCAGCCAAATCCTGAACGCTCGCCAATGTGTTGAACAAAAAATGCGGCTCCACTTGCGCCTGCATCAGCCGCAGGCGAGCATCGGCCAAATGCCGCGCCGTGCGATCCTGCTGCGCCTGCCGCGTCAGCGCTTCGTTCTTGGCCTGAAGCATGCGCCGCCGCACTTGCAGCACGGCAAACATCAACAGCGCGTAGACGACGCCCACAATCACGCCCGCTAACAATACGTGGCCTGCCAATCGAGGCAGGTCGTTGCTCGGCCCTTGAAGTGAGCCGTGTCGCACCCAACGCCCAACCAATCCGCCCAACGCTGCACCGGCCACCGCCAGCGCCACGGTCACGGCCAACGCACGCAAAGTCACGCGAAATTTGTAGTGACCAAACCATGCCGAGATAATCGCCACGGCGGTCGCCAGCAACAGTAGCAACGCGATGACGACGGCCTCCTTCCAGCTCATGTCCGTTAGCAAAAAACGAAACGCGCTCGACGCGATCAACCACACCGCTAGACCCGCGCTCAGCCAGCGCCACTTATTGCGCCACATAGCGCGATCAAACGCCAGCACTTCCTCGCGCGCGTCCGGCGGCAGCAAGGCCAATTTACGCGCTTCAAGATCGGTGTACCACGCTGTAATTTTTGCAATCGGTGCAGTCATAACCATGCAGAATATCGCGCAATCTCCGCCGCGCCTACACAAACGGCGTTATTGGCGAATGTGTGCCACGAGTGGCCAGTTGATACGATGAGTTGCGGCGCGTTTACTGCGGCGAAAAGGTGTTTTGCGACCGCATTGATGACGCGTGCATTGCAGCCGAAATGGCCGAAAGATTGGCGGTTGCCCATTGATAACGCAGTGCGCGATTCACGCACCACGCGCAGGCCGGCAACAGTGCGCCGTAAACGATGGCGAATATGATGTGACGCGTGTTGCGAGCGTTGGTCGCGGGAATCCATTCGTGCAACGCCCAATTAAAAGAGACGCCGATAGTGGCCACCAGTACCACGGTTGCAAACGGCCCGGCGCGCGAAAACGATGACGACTCAAGCAGTCGCGGCGACGCGCTGTATAGCAAACAAGCACTCAGCGTCATGCCATACAAACCCACGCTCTGCGCCAGCGGGCTCCACAACAATTGCGTTGCCACGTCAGCGCTGCTGAAGAACGGTGAGCGAATAAACGCGGGCCAATTTAGCCACCAGCAAACCGCATGCAGCGCGATGCCAAGCACCGAGTAAATCAACATGCGTGAGGTGAGCCCGCGCACCCACACCGCATTAATGATCTGACCCATGCGCGCGCGTTCAACGCCTAGCGGCAGCAACATGATTCGACCGAGCGGAATTGGCCGCAATTGCGCGAGCAAGATCGCAATCGGCAAGGCCAAGAACCACGATACGGCAAAGCTCGCCATGAAGCCCGCGCTTAGCGCCACGTAGATAATGATGACCGCACCGGTCAAGGTCATGCGCAGTGTTCGCGGCTCGCCCGCGAGCAACGCGACAATGCGCAAACTCGCGCCGTCGGGAGCCGCCGCTGCGCTAGCTGCACGCCGCTGTAGCCGCGCGATCCACCACGGCGGACGCGCCTTTCCTTTCGCGGCGGCGCGGCGCGCCCAATACGGGTTTTCGCCAATCAACGCTTCTAGTTTGGGTCGACCGAAATGCCCGACAACCACAGCGGCGCAGGCCGCAAGCGGCAACCAGAAATAGCCTGTCGATGACCACTGTACCGCGCCGTACATGATGGGTAGCGATGCTGTCTGGATCGACAATTTAAACAAGCCAAACGTAATCGTTATCAGCGCGACGACATGCGCGAGGTACAGCGTGACAAGGGCGTAGTTTTTGAACGTAACGTCGGCGATTGAAACTGTTGCGTCGATGCTGTTGCCGAATTTGACCGACAGCAGTGAGCGCAGAATAATGGCGGGCACCGATGCAATCAGCGCGAGCACAATCAGACGATGGGTGAGCGCGGATTGCACTCGTTGTGCGTTCGGCGCGAGTCGCAGCAACGTATGAACTCGCCACACGCTGCGCAACGCGGTGGGCGCAAACGCAAGCGCGAGAAAAGCAACCGTTACGACCAATGCCGCTGATTCAACCAACCAGCCAATGCCGGCCGCGGATCGCAACGGATTAAACATGACGTGTAGCAACATCGCGTAGCCAAGCGCGACTGCAGCAACACTCAACGCGGCCATCCACGTGCCGCCAAGCAGCCCCAACGCCAATCGCCACAGCGCCCATTCCGCCTTCACGAATTCAACGCCACAAATAGATCGGCCAGCCCCAGCGCCTGCATGCGCGCATTCGGCGGCAACGCGTCCGCCGCAAACATTCTCAAGTCGATCACGCTCTGCCATGTGCCGTCGTGGAGCTTGCCGGTGCGCAGCACGCCCGCCTGCGACGTGATGGGCGCATCGGTGAACACCGCGCGAATGTTCTCTGCCAGATCGTCGCGCGCGCCGATGAGTTGCACACGGCCTTGATCGAGAAACAGCACATGCGTCACCACGCGTTCCAAGTCTTCCAGCAGATGGCTCGAAATCACCACGGTGACCGCTGCGCCGTGCAACGATTCTTGCTCAAACACCGCGCGTAAAAAGTCGCGCCGCCCGATCGGATCCAGGCTCGAAACGGGCTCGTCAAACACGAGCAAATTGGGCTGATGGGCGAGCGCGAGCACAATGGCGAGGCGCTGTTTTTCGCCGAGCGAAAGCGTGCGCACGCGCATATCTTCTGCCAACTCAAAGCGCACACACAGCTCGCGGGCGCGCGCCTGTGACCAGCCCGGATACAGCCCGCCAATCAGCGAGATTTGCTCGCTCACACGCAGCCAATCGAAGAGCTCTGGCGACTGCGCCACGTAGCCGAGCCGCGCCTTCACATCATCGGTCAGCGCAAGGCTCGGACAGTCGAGCACGCTAGACGTGCCACCCTGCGGCACGTTGAGCCCAACCAAGCTTTGCAGCAAGGAGGTTTTGCCCGCACCGTTCCTCCCCACCACGCCCAGCACCGAGCCCGCCGCGATGGAGAAACTCAGGTCGTTGAGCACGGTGATTGCGCCGTAGCGCAGGCTCAGGTGATTGACCTTGACCGCTGCTGCGGGGTCGTGATGCGCGGCGGCTTCATTCATGGAGCGTGTCCTGATCGGTGGCGGTGAGGATGTGCTTAAACGCATCAACTGCGGCCTTGGGCGCGATGCCCAACTGGCGGCTGACGCTCGCGGCGTGTTCAAGCGCGGGGCGCAGCTGCACGAGCCGCTCGGGCAGCGCGGTGGCCAAGGATTCGCGAATGATCATGCCGACGCCGCGACGCCGCTCCACGAGGCCCTGAAGCTCCAGCAGCGAATACGCCTTTGACACCGTCATCGGGTTGACCACGTACTGTTGCGCAACGGCGCGCACGGAGGGCAACTCGTCACCAGCGGCAAGCACGCCCGAGGCAACTGCGTGCGCAACCTGATCAACCATCTGACGATAGATCGGCGTGGCGGACGAAGGAAGCAGGTCGAAACGAAACACGGTTGAGCGTCGTTAAAACGCGGCGACTAATGTATTACTACAATAATACACATAGCCCGAAAAAAACAATTGGAAGCATTGGTGCAGGAAAGAATTGACGATCAGCTTTTCGCTTATAGCCCTATTTTACGTGGGCTAAGCGCAAATTATGGCTTAAGTCGCTTATTTGACTAATCGGCCTTTAGCCCAAACTGAATGGCGCTTGTAGCCAAAAGCTGTTAACTAACTCGCGCAGAAAATCGTCGCCGCAGCGAGCGGGTTGCCGCGTGCGTCCTCAGCGATCACGTGCAATCGGCTGTTTGCTTGCTTGATTGTTTTTGGTAGCGGCACGACCAGCGCAAAGCCGCCGCTGGCATCCACTGGCAACGTGCCGGTCGCGCGAACCACCGCGTCGTGATGCAGCGTAGCGCCGCGGTTTTCGCCCGCTTTTACGGCGCTGACCAAGCCGTTCTCGGTGACGGCATAGCGCAAACGAACGCCGGGGGCGGGGTCAGCAAACTTGCCAGAAACGGCAAGCGTGACGGCGGAGCCCTCGCCTTTCCAGCTTGAGCTCACAGCAAATTTGATCGACGCGCGGGCGGTCGAGGCCAACCGCGCGGAACCGCTCGTCCACGAGCGATCATCTTTTCCGTTGACGAAAAATTGTGGCGTGTAGACGCCGGACGCACCGGTGCTTGCCGCCAATGAGGACTGCCGCTGCGTGAACGCGGCCTGCGCAAACGGGTCTTTCCAGCCGATGTAGTCCCAATAATCGACGTGATAGGCGAGCGGAATGAACGCCGCATCTTTACTGCGCTCGACGATGGTTTTTGACAACCAGCGATCTGCCGGCGGGCAGCTATCGCAGCCCTCCGAGGTGTAGAGCTCGACCACCACCGGCACCGTTGCACCGCTGGTGGCGGTGCAAGGCGCTGCGGCCACGGCAGGCGCGGCGGCCTGCGCAGCGACGACGGCTAGCGCCGCCGTAACGCAGAAAAATGAAGTATTCATCGCCTGACTCTCACTTGGGTTAATCGTAGTTAAGTCGCGCGAGTCAGGGCAGGCCTTACACCGCGAAACGCGCTTTGATAGGTCGTTCGGGCTGAGCCTTTACGGCAAATGAATTTCACCCTCGCCCAATGCCACCACGCGCCCGCCGACGCGAATGCGTTTTTCTGCCGTCAGCGAGAGCTGCAACACGTTCAAGCGGTTGATAAATTCACCTTGCGTGACCGTGAACTGCGACGGCGTGGCCTCACCCGCATCAAGCAGGTAGCCGCCGAGGTTTGCGCAGGCGGAACCGGTGCCGGGATCCTCGGTGAGGCCGCCGTTTTTCGGAAAGAAAAAACGCACTTGAAATTTGTCCGGCGCGACGCGGGCGACCACGTACGCGAGGTAGCGCTCGATCTTGGTTTTAACGTGCTGTTTAAGCAGCGCTTCAACCGGTTTCACGCGTGCCAGCGCGTCGAGCGATGCCACTGGGATAACGATTTGCTCGCTGCCGGTGTCCACGTATCTTGCTTCGCCCGTCAAGTCGCTCTCGGCAATGCCAAGCATCACTGCAAGGTCAGCTTTATCAATCCCCGCCGCGCGCGACGTGTGCGCGTTCGCCGTGAACGTCCACGCGCCATCGTGACGCTCAACCGGAATATCGCCCGCCTTCATCGACAAAATCAGCGATTCGCCACCCAGCCCCATCGCATGCACGACCGACGCCGTACCAATTGTCGGATGCCCGGCAAACGGCATCTCGAACGCGGGCGTGAGGATGCGCACCTGCGGCGGCAGGCCCGAGCCAGACGCCGGAGGCAAGATGAAGGTGGTTTCCGACAGATTGAACTGCGCGGTGAGTGCCTGCATCTCGGCGTCAGTCATGCCGCGCGCGTCTTCAAACACGCACAGCGGATTGCCGCCGAACGTGGCAGCCTCAGTTTCGACAAACACGTTGACAAGGCGGTAACGGAAGCTGCGCATGGCCGAATTTCCTGAGGCTGAGATAATGGGGGGAACCCAGTTTACTTTCACCTATGCGATGCGCGCGTGCGACTTGTGCATGCTGCCCCGCAGGACTCTTATCTATGCAATACATCTACACCATGAATGGCGTGAGCAAAACTGTTCCGCCAAAACGCCAGATCATTAAAGACATTTCGTTGTCATTCTTCCCCGGCGCGAAAATTGGCCTGCTCGGATTAAACGGCGCGGGCAAATCCACCGTGCTCAAAATCATGGCCGGTGTCGACAAAGACTTCACCGGCGAGGCGCGTCCGCAGGCCGGCATCAAGGTCGGTTATTTGCCGCAAGAGCCGTTGGTTGACGGCGACAAAACCGTGCGCGAGATCGTCGAAGAAGGCCTCGGTGGCGTCAAGGCTGCGCAGACCCGTTTGGACGAGGTCTACGCGGCCTACGGTGACGAAAATGCCGACTTCGATGCGCTTGCCAAAGAGCAAGGCGAACTGGAGGCGATTATTTCCGCAGGCGACGGGCACAACACCGACGCACAGCTCGACGTGGCTGCCGACGCGCTGCGTCTTCCACCGTGGGACGCGCGTGTTGGCGTGCTTTCCGGCGGTGAGAAGCGTCGCGTTGCGCTATGCCGATTGTTGCTCTCCAAGCCCGACATGTTGCTGCTCGATGAGCCCACCAACCACTTGGACGCAGAGAGCGTCGAGTGGCTAGAGCAGTTCCTCGCGCGCTATCAGGGCACCGTCGTTGCCGTCACCCATGATCGCTATTTTCTCGACAACGCGGCCGAATGGATTTTGGAACTTGATCGCGGACAAGGCATTCCGTACAAGGGCAATTACAGCTCGTGGCTTGAGCAAAAGGGCGACCGTCTGAAAAAAGAAGAATCGAGCGAATCGGCACGTCAACGCGCGCTGAAAAAAGAGCTCGAATGGGTGCGTCAAAACCCGAAAGGCCGACAGGTTAAGAGCAAGGCGCGCTTGGCACGGTTCGAGGAATTGTCGAGCCACGAATATCAGCAACGCAATGAAACCAACGAAATATTTATCCCAGTGGCCGAGCGCTTGGGCAACCAAGTTATAGAGTTTAAAAACGTCAGCAAGAGCTTCGGCGACCGCATGCTGATTGATGATTTGAGCTTCGCCGTTCCGCCCGGTGCCATCGTCGGGATCATCGGCCCGAACGGTGCCGGTAAGTCAACGTTGTTCAAACTCATTCGCGGTTTGGAGAAGCCCGACAAAGGTGAGGTCATCATCGGTCACACCGCGCAAATGGCCTTCGTCGATCAGTCCCGCGAGAGTTTGGGCGACGAAAAAACGGTGTGGGAAGACGTGTCCGGCGGCGCTGACATTTTGACCGTTGGCCGCTTCGAAATGCAAAGCCGCGCCTACATCGGGCGCTTCAATTTCAAAGGCGCGG
The DNA here is from genome assembly GCA_043721275.1 of Burkholderiales bacterium. Classification (GTDB taxonomy): domain Bacteria; phylum Pseudomonadota; class Gammaproteobacteria; order Burkholderiales; family Casimicrobiaceae; genus Casimicrobium. The sequence goes on along the minus strand of JAYSRA010000073.1, from coordinate 71,301 downwards.
ATCAGCAGAAAAAAGTGGGTAATTTGTCGGGCGGCGAACGCGGACGATTGCATCTGGCGAAGACATTGCTCAAGGGCGGCAACGTGCTTTTGCTCGACGAACCATCGAACGATTTGGACGTTGAAACGCTGCGCGCATTGGAAGACGCTTTGTTAGAGTTCGCAGGCAGCGCGCTGGTCATCTCCCACGACCGCTGGTTCCTCGACAAAATTTGCACCCACATCCTCGCGTGTGAAGGCGACAGTCAATGGCAGTTCTTCAACGGTAACTTCCATGAATACGAAGCGGATAAGGTGAAGCGACTCGGTGAAGAAGGCGCGCGGCCTAAGCGGGTGCGGTTTAAGGGGTTGAAGTAAGCGCACAATTCGACCGTGCCAACGATCAGTCAATTTTTTGGTATCGTCATTCAGATGTTCTGGCGTGAGCACGCGCCACCGCATTTTCATGCGCTGTATGCGGAGCATGAAGCTTTGATCAATATTCGAACTTTGGACGTGATGGGCGGAAAATTACCGCGACGGGCGATGGCATTGGTGCTTGAATGGGCAGCGTTGCATCGCGTCGAACTCATGGAGGACTGGGATTTATGTCAAGCCAAACAGATGCCCAAGAAAATCATTCCGCTGGAATAGCGCCTGCAATAATGCCGAGCGCACCGTGGCGAATCGCAGCGGTAGCCGCGCTGCCAAATTACCGTCTAGCGTTGACGTTCAACGACAACACGCGCGGCACCGCCGATTTGTCAGCGCTAGTTCATCGTGCAGACGCAGGCGTATTCGCAGTGCTGCGCGAACAAGCACGATTTGAGCAGGTTGGCCTAGTGTTCGGTGCTGTGACCTGGCCGAACGGCGCGGATCTGGACCCGTGCTGGTTACATGACGAAATCACGCAAAATGGATCCATAACTTTGTAGTGTCGTACGATGAGATGAGCAACGCGACACCCATGCCGCCCGTGGCTACATCTGCTGGGTAGCGCTCCGCTCAAGCCATCTTTCGCACTACACTCGTGCCATGACTTGGAGAACCGTATGCAATGGTCAGATGTTTTGGCAGAGCCCACCCTTCGTGATCTGCCCTTCAAAATCGAACTCAACCAGTGGGGCCTAATTGAAATGAGTCCTGCCTCAACGTGGCACGGCAGCCGCCAAACCAAAGTTGTTCAGTACCTTACTCGCAAGCTAGCAGATGGCGAGATTTTGACTGAGCCCGCCATTCAAACCATCATTGGCGTTCGCGTGCCTGATGTAGGCTGGCGTTCAGCACAAGCCCAACAGACTCACGGTTATTCAAGTCCACTGCCACTGGCTCCAGAAATTTGTGTTGAAGTGCTTTCCAATAGCAACACTGACGCCGAAATGTCTGCCAAACGCGGCGCGTATTTCGCAGCGGGTGCGCAAGAAGTTTGGCTAGTAGCGGATGATTCAACGATCACGGTTTACACGCGGGACGGCATGCAGTCCGCATCCGCGATAGTGGGCGAAGCGCCTGCGCTGTAACCGATCAGTATGAACACCTCCTTCAACTTCTCGGGCAAAGTAGCGCTAGTCACTGGCGGCGTCTCAGGCATTGGTGCTGCGGCGTCACTCGCTTTCAAGCGGGCGGGGGCGAAGGTCATTGCTTGTGGCGTGACCGAAGACGAAATGAACGCCGTGCGGGTGAATCCTGACTTCGCGGGCGTGCGTTGCGAGACGTTGAATGTGCGCGATGGTGAGGCGGTGAAACGTCTCATCGGCTCGCTTGATCAACTTGACTTCGTGGTGAACTCGGCGGGCATTATTCGCCGTGCAGCGGAGCATGATCCCGAGACGTTTGCCGAAGTCATCGACGTGAACCTCACGGGCGGCATGCGCGTGGCCACCGCCGCACGCCCACTACTCGCGAAGAGCAAAGGTGCCATCGTATTCATCGGTTCGGTGATGAGCTTTTTTGGCGGCCCGGTGCAGCCCGCTTATTCAGCATCGAAGGGTGCGGTGAAAAATCTGGTGATGTCGCTCGGCGCGGCATACGCGCCTGACGGCATTCGCGTGAACGCCGTTGCTCCCGGCTGGGTGGTCACCGAGCTGTCACGCGGTGCGCGCGAAAACCCGGAGCGCAACGCGCAAATCATGGCCCGCATTCCGATGAATCGCTGGGCGGAGACCGCGGAGATCGCCGATCCAATTATGTTTTTATGTTCGGACGCTGCGCGCTACGTCACTGGCAGTATTCTGCCGGTGGACGGCGGCTACATGAGCGTCGGGTAGTCCGTGTAACCCTCGGGGCCGGCGCTGTAAAACGTCTTTGGATTAGCCGGGTTTAACGGCGCGTCGCGCATCAGGCGATCCGGCAAATCAGGATTACTGATAAACGGAACCCCGAACGCAATGGCGTCAGCCGCACCGTGGGCTATAGCGTGCAGCGCGAGCGTGCGGTCATATTTATTGTTGGCAACGTAGCTGACGCCCGCTGCGGTTAACGTCTTTTTAGCCCACGCGAAATCGAAGCCCGTGAGGTCGCGCGCGCCACCGGTGTTGCCTTCGATGAAATGCACAAAGGCGATGCCACGAAGGGCTAATGCTTCGACCAGCGCGCCGTAGGTTGCTTGAGGGTTGCTGTCCTGATGCGCGCTGTTGGCGGCACTGACGGGCGACAGACGAATACCAACGCGCTCTTTGCCCCACACTGAGATCGCGGCATCCACGACCTCTAACGTGAAGCGAATGCGATTGGCGATGGATCCACCGAATTCATCAGTGCGCTTATTCGAGTTATCGCGAATAAATTGTTCGAGCAAATAACCGTTGGCACCATGAATTTCTACGCCGTCGAAGCCCGCGCGTTTGGCGACTTCTGCGGCGTGCCTATACGCCGCGATGTACTCGTTTACCTCTGATGTTTCAAGCCCACGCGCGGCGACGCGCTCCTTCTTGCCATGCTGCGTGTAGAGGGTGCCGCCAGGGTTGTAGCCGCTGCTTGCGCTCACCGGCAACACATGATCCGGTTGCAGATCGGGATGCGAAATCGCGCCGACGTGCCACAACTGCGCGACGATTTTTCCGCCTTTGGCATGCACCGCAGCGGTCGTTAACTTCCAGCCCGCTTCCTGCTCGGGGCTGTAAATGCCGGGTGTGCCGACGTAGCCTTTGCCGGTAGCCAACACCTGCGTGGCCTCGGACACGATGATGCCGGCGCTGGCGCGTTGTCCGTAATACTCGGCGATCATCGCGTTCGGCGCATCAGTGCCGGGCGTTGCGCGACAGCGAGTAAGCGGTGCCATGAAGATGCGGTTTTTGGCGTCAATGGCGCCAACACGGATGGGTGAAAACAGAGTGGTGGGATTAGATGACATGCGTAAAAAATTGGCGAGTGGACGAGGACATTCTCTAAACTTTGGGGCGGATTCGCATTAATCCATGTCAATTTTTGGGGGATACGATGGTTAACTTGAACCGATTGTTTTTGTTCGCGGGCGCTGCCGTGGTTGCAGCGGTCGCGGGGCTTGCGGAGGCGCAGCCGTTTCCGTCGCGCCAGATCACGCTCATCGTTCCTGTCACGCCCGGTGGATCAACCGATCTGATGGCGCGACAAATCGCTGAGCCGTTGAGCAAAGCGCTCGGCCAACCGGTGATCGTTGAGAACCGCCCCGGCGCCTCCGGCAACATCGCGGCGAGCTACGTGGCGAAGGCAAAGCCCGACGGCCACACGCTGCTCGCGGCGTATTCCGGCTTTCATGCGGCAAACAATTTTCTGTACAAAAACCTCGACTGGGATCCGGTCAAAAGCTTCACGCCGGTGGCGCTCATCATCAATTCGGCGCAGGCGATTGCCGTGACCGACAAGCTGCCGGTGAAGACCTTCAAAGAGTTAGTTGCTTACGCCAAAGCCAATCCGGGCAAGCTGAATTACGGCACCGCGGGCCCCGGCTCGTTGCACCATATTTCCGGCGCATTACTCGAACAATTAGCCGAAACAAAAATGACGCCGATTGCCTACAAAGGCACCGGCCCCGCGGTGACCGACCTCGCCGCAGGCAACGTCGACATCGTGATCACCACGCCGCCGGGTGTGATTCCGCTCGCGCAAACCGGCAAGATTCGCATCCTCGCGGTGACTGGCAACAAACGTGTGGCCTCCTTGCCAAACGTGCCGAGCGCAGCGGAAGAAGGCTTCCCGAATTTCTCGGTGGACGCATGGTTTGGTTTCGTCGCGCCGATGGGCACGCCGCCCGAAATCGTGAAACGTCTCGCCGATGAGATGGCAAAAGCGGTGCAGGTCGACACGTTTAAAAAGGGCGTTGAAGGCGCGGGCGGCACCGTGCAGTTTCAGGGCACCGCTCAATTCGATGCGACCATCCGCAGTGACATTCAAATGTTTGGCGGCGTGATTAAAGCGGCGAATATAACGGCTGAGTAACCGCGCTCATTGCCAGTTATTGCACGCGCGGCGTAAATTTTTCGCGGCGATTAGCAATCACGCGTTCGAGATTAGCGCGCACACGTTCGGTCAAGGCGGCGGTCACCACGAAGTCTTTTGGCGCAGCGCGCGCCAAGTAGCTTTCGCCCGCGCGCTTGAGTGACCCATCGGCCACGTTCGCAAAAACGATTTCAGTGGCGTTGTTGAAGAGCGCGCCGCTAGTACGCGCATATAACGCGGAGAAGGCAGAGCCGTTGCTGCTTAAGCCTTGGTAGTCACCCAAAAAGAAGCCTTTCGCAATGGGCGCACGGCGCAGCTCGAACGCGTCCTCAATGCCGCTTTCGCGCCAGCTCACGCCGTCTTTTGAGGTGGCCAATCGATACACGGTGGGCAGCGTGGCGCGGTCAATGGTGTCAGCGCGAAAGTCGTAGTACGTCACGCCGATGGTGCCGTCGCTGCGCACGTGCACGGTCGGCACAAACGCTGCGACATCAATGCGCGCGTTAACCGCCACTGGCGTTGACCACGTGAGTCCGCCGTCGCGCGATTGCGAATACGCGATGCCGTCGTAGTCGCCGCGTCCGAATCGCGCGTCCTGCCACACCACATGTAGGCGTCCATCCGCGCCGACCGCAATTGACGGAACGCCGGTGCCGTCGCGCACCAGATCATTGGTGATTGGATCGCGGGTGCCGACGCTTAAGTTCTCAGCAATGGTGATCGGCGCAGACCAGCTCACGCCTCGGTCGCTAGAGCGCACTACGCGCATGCGTTGCCCGAGCAGGTTGCCCGCGCTCGGGGCGCGGATGATGTCGAGAAACACGTTGACCAATGTGCCGTTAGCCGAATCGGGCAGCACGACGATTTGATTGGCAAGCGTTTGATTGGTGACGCCTGGGTCGTAAATGCTGCGTGAAGTTTCCCAGCTCAGCCCGCCGTTGGTGGTGCGCGTAAACCACGCCGGGCCGGAGTTGTCGCTCGTCACTCGACCCCAAATGGCGTACGCAAACAGCGCGTTGGTGGGGTCGGCGATCAGCGTGTTTTTATCGTGAAAAATGCTGGCCGAAACGTCCCGCACCAAGGTCTGCGCTGCGCCCCACGTGCGGCCGCCATCAGTGCTGCGCGACACCAGCATGGCGCTGACGGTGGCAGCAGTAAACAGATCACCGCTGAAGCCCAACGCCATCTGAAACGCAGTGCCGTCGGCAGCAATGCTGACCCACGGATCGGTGGCGCGTTCGTAGTTGCCCGCGGCTCCATTACTGCCGCCCGCGCAGCGCGAAAACACGGCGCTGGTGTTCGACCACGTGTTGCCGCCGTCGAAGGTGACGGCACTTGCCACTCCTTGCGAGCCGCCGTTCGACCAGCGATCTTGCTGCCACGAGGCGATCATGTGCTTCGGGTTGGTGGGGTTTCGTGCAAGGCTCGGCTCAACCTCTGCACCGGAAAACAATACGCCTTGGTTGTTCGACGTTTGCCCGCTGCAGGCCAATACAAATGGCGACGTCGGCAGCGACACCACGCGCTTGAAACTTGACGCGGGTGCAAGTGACGCGTCCTTCGCACTCGTTACACAAAACGCTACCTGCTCCGGCGTCCAACCGGCTGCGGTTAACGCGTCGAAACTGGCCACGGTGGTGGTGTAGCGGTGGTTTGAGGTGCGGCCGCCTGTACCGCTGCGAAAGCTGCGAAACACGCGCACCGGTGTGCTCGCAGCGCAGGCGTTGGCGGCATCGGGTTGCGCGACGGCGAAATCAAAATCCTCAAAGCTGAATCCAGCGAGATTTTGTGCACGCAGGGCCTCGCAATCGATGCCTTCGCGACCATAAAAATGTGAGTTGGTGAACGGTGTGACGGTGTTCACGTAGAAGCGGCAAATACGAATTTGCGGCGCGGTTGCGGCTGTTGCGGCAGTCGCGGTGAACTCCATCCCCGTGCGCGAAAAATCGGCGGGCGAAGCATCAAGCAGAGTCTGTTCTGTGCTGCGACCGGTGATGAAATACGCGTCGAGCGCGCGGTTGTAATACTCGACGACGGTGACTGATTGCGCGGAAACCGCAGTGCTTGCAACCCACACCAGCGCTGTAATCACGCTGCGAAAAATTAACTTCTGAGAGGCGAGATCGTTCAACAGCTTTTTCCTTAAACGTCCATTTTACTTGGGCAAGAATGCATACAATGCCAAATATCGACTTTCGGCTTTGCATGGCTTTAGCCCAATTGTAACGGGGTTTTCACGTGAAAGCTGTATTCCGATATTGTGCCTGAAAGCGGGCAATTTTCTGGCGCGGTTCGCCGACAAAGGCTAGCGTGTATCGTCACCGACCAAACACCGCCGCGGTCTCTAAAGCGGAAAATTCATCACGCGCGAATCTAGCGGCAGGTAGAAGTGCCACCACTCGGCGTCATACGGCTTGAAGCCTGCGGCGATCATGGTGTCTCGAAGCAGGGTGCGGTTCGCGTGAGCGGCGGCGCCAACGACTTTGTCGTCGTAGTTGCTGAGTGCGCTGAATGCATCGAACGGCGCGCCCATATCGAGCGCCACACCGTTCTTCTCAAGTGTCAGATCAACGGCAACACCACGATTGTGTCCGCCGAATCGCGGCGGCGTGGGCCGTGCGACCCACACCGGATCGTTCACGCGTTTGAACATCTCTATTTGCACGTCGACCGGTCGGTAGCAATCGAGCAGTGACAAGCGCAGCGAAGCATCCGTGCCCGCCAAGATCGCTGCCGCTTTTTGCAATGCGGACGCGGCCGCAGGCGCAAGATAGCAGCGATTTTTTCCGTACAACGGCTCGGTGATTTTGCACACGTTACCGTCGCAAAAAATCTTGTCGCCTGCATAAGCCATAGCAACGACGAGCGACGGGCTGGGCATCACGCGGGTTAAAAGCGGTGCGAGCGCAGCGTCCGCGTAGTCCACGTCGGCTTCGCTGACCCAGCCTGATGTGACGCGCGTGTTGCCGCCGCAGTTGAGCGGCGTTGACCAAGCGATGGCGTAGCGATGATGCCGAAAAGCGCGCACGTTGATGAGGCCGGACGGCACCATGCACTGCGCCTCGCCGCCCCGCGCGTCGAAAAAAAACGCGCTGTCGCGAAGTAGCTCACCGCGCGTTACGTCATCGGGCACGCCGCTGGCGTCGACCGTGGTTAGCGCGGTTGGCGTGCTTTGCTTGGTAAGCGCGGCGCGCTCCAAGCTCGTGCTGCAAGCGGTCAAGGCGAGCGCTGTGCACGCCGCCACCACGCTGCGCAGCGCTCGCCAATACGTGACACGCCTGCGCACCAATCAACGCTTACCGAAACGCATACGAGAGGTTCACGCCATACGTGCGTGGCGAGGTGAACATCAGGCGCCGTCCCATCATGGCGTCCGGCTGCGACGATACCTGCGCGCGCGTGTTGGCAACGTTTTCAACCCACAGCGTCACGTCGAGCTTGTCCATCGACATACCCGCGCGCACGTCGAACAGGCTGCCCGCGTTACGCGATGCCACCGGCGAGGCTGGATCATCGCCGCGATCAACCGGCACCTTGCCCACATAGCGTCCGCTAGCCGCGACGAAACCGGTGTTGCCGTTGCTGAAATTAGTCATGTAGCGCACGCCAAAATTGTGCTTCCAGTCGGGCGAGCCGCCTAGTATGCCGCCGGCGAGATAGGGGTCGCGACAACCGCTGCCGTCGGTGTAGCGACACACCGTTTTTTGACGCCGTCCATTTCGCCTCGGTGTAGGCAGAGGCCAAGCTTAGCTGCCAGTTGTCGTTGACGTTAAAGCGGGTGGAAAATTCAAAGCCACGGCTGCGCGGATTGGGGCCGTTGGTGGTGCCGTTGATCGGGAAGCCGTTTTCAACCGCTTGGTCGAGATACGTTTGCACGTTTTTCCAGTCGATTTGATACACATCGGCCTGCACATACGCACGTCCGTTCAAGAACGTGCCCTTCACACCAACCTCGTAATTGGTAGTCGAATCGGGCTGATAGTTTTGGATGTTGGCGGCGATTGTTTTGCCGTCAAAATTGCGAAACGCGTTGGTGCCACCGCGTCGAAAACCTTGCGGAACGGTGCCGTACACCAACGCCTCGGGCGTGAAGTTGTACGACGTGTTGAACTTGAAATACGACTTGCCCGATTGGCTCACTGAATTGGATTTATCGCTATTGACGAGATCAAAGGCGTAGTCACGAATCTGCTACATGCCCGTGTCTTTGTAGTTGAATACGCGCGCACCCGGTGCGAAAGAAGTCTCGCTTGTTGCCAATGATTCGGCTATGACGGTTCACGAGTAACGGCATTCAGCCCGGATGCGCGATAGTCAGCGAAGCGCCTCTGCTTTAGCCGCTCAGCATGAACGCCAGCGCTGTAGTTTTCCTCACGCGCCACGCTCATACACCACCCCAAGCTCGGGCTCCGCACCCAACAAAACGGAAACACACACGTTGCTGGCAATCGGTAGGTGAGTAGGCAACGCTTCCCACATCGCAGCCCAGCCGATGATCTCAGCATTGATCGTCAACACTGCGCCATCGACCAACTCAAACCACGCGGCGCGTATGTCAACTACCCCGGCCGAAACGTCGGCCACGGCAATCCGCCTGATCTGCGCAAACTGCACTCGCGTTGTTACGCCGTCAGAAACCGTGTGCAGCTCAAGTGAGTCGCCCACGATTTCTACACGCAAAAATTCATCTGCGTTACCCGACCGTTTGCTGAGCCATTGACCGAAGCGTTGATTGATTTGACTAAACATGAGCGTCAACTTTAGCGTGGTCGCGTCCACTTGAAATCGGACAATTGGGTAACCAGGTCGTACCCGCCTTCGCCTGCAGCGCTGCCCAACTTTTGTCCGGCATACCCTAGACCCAATCCGCCTATCAATCCGCCAACAAAACACGCGCCACCCGTGGTAACTTCGCCCACAATCGGTAACACCAACGACGGAGACGCCAGCGCGGCACCCGTCGCGCAACCTGCCCACATACCCGCAAAACCGCCACCCACGGAGCCAGCCAAACCGCCTACTTCGCGTGCCGCGTCGCGCCCACGCGCCTCGGGCGGAGCCTCCGCGATTACCACTGCGGTCAAACCAATTTGCAACACGATTAACGCGGGTCCTGCAACGCGGCTAGCCACTGCGATCTTGTCGACCACGGCGCGCGTTTTGCCGACGCTCTGCATGACCGCTTCGACTGTGCCCTTTTGCGCAAGAAATTGCTCAAAAGTTTTAAGGTTTTTTCGCGACTTTAAAATCTCTGCGTACATTTCTCCGAATGGCGATGAACGCGCGCGAATCTTCAACACCAGCTGATTACGCGCGTTGACTAGCGCGGCGGCCTCGCGAGCGGTAATGTTGCCGCGCGCGACCAGCGCATTGGCCTGCCGTTGCAACGCTTCATTGGTGCGGTCATAAACGAGGCGACAAAAGCCATCCCAAGTCATGTTGGGTGCAATTGCGAACGGCACCTGAGTAACTACCTGCACGCCGTGGCTGTAGTAATAAAGCTGGGTTTGAGGGTTGGGCTGATTGTCAGGGGGCACAGCTAGATCTTTCTACATAAAGCTTAAGTTGTTTGCGAGGGACGCGAGTAGAAGGCTTCATCAAATATTAACCTCCGCCTGGCTTTCAAAGGCAGCGCAGCATATTTGACTGCGACAGGCAGCGGTCGCCGGACAAGTAAATTGGGATTGACGGGTTTCATCGGTGCGTACCTCAAGGAAAGAAATGTGAGTGATGGTGATGGTGCTGGTGCTGGTGCTACAGACGCGGGCGAACACTGCTATCAGCGTCGCGCCCGAGTGATGCTCTGGTGTGTCGCCATCGGCGCGACCACGTCACATCCCCACGCTCATTCAACTTTTCCAAGGTCGAAACCCGTAGCTCCGACTCTGCACGAAGCGCATCAGAAATTCAATGCCTCCGCGCGTTCAGGGTAAAACTGCGCCGCGCGTTTGCGCGACAGAATCACTCGCGGCTCGTGCAACGACGAAGCACACTAAACTGGCGCATCTACTTCGTGTTGCATTGGAGTATTTGTGGACACACACGTTATCGGTTGGATCGCGGCGGCGTTGCTCATCCTCGTAGGCCTTGCGGGCACGGTGTTGCCTGCGTTGCCCGGCACCCTGCTGGTGCTGGCGGGCATCGTACTCGGCGCTTGGCTGGACGATTTCACACGCGTCAAGCCGTGGGTGGTGGCGGTAATTGCGGTGCTCGCGGTGCTGGCGTGGGTCACCGATTATTTGGCCACGGTGCTGGGCGCGAAGAAAGCGGGGGCGAGCACGCTGGCCATTATTGGCGCGGCGCTGGGCACGATTGCGGGTATTTTTATGGGCTTAGTGGGCGTGCTGTTTATGCCGTTCGTGGGCGCGGTGATTGGCGAATTCATCGCGCAAAAAAATGCCAAACAAGCCGCGAAAGTGGGGCTCGCCACGTGGCTCGGATTGCTCGTGGGCACGGTGGTTAAACTGGTGTTGGTGTTTATGATGATCGGGATATTTATCGCAGCATTGCTGCTCAACGCGTAACGCGCAGAGGCCACCGCATGGGCAAGACACGATTAGAAGCATTTAGCGACGGCGTGATCGCCATCATCATCACCATCATGGTGCTTGAGTTGAAAGTGCCGCACGGCGACGCGTGGAGCGACATCGCGGTGCTGTGGCCGGTGTTTTTAAGCTACGTGTTGAGCTTTGTGAACGTTGGCATTTACTGGAACAACCATCATCACATGTTGCATGCCGTGAGGGAGGTGGACGGCGCGATGCTGTGGGCCAATATGCATTTTCTGTTCTGGTTATCGCTGATGCCGTTTGCCACCGGCTGGATGGGTGAAAACCAGTTTTCAGCGCTGCCGGTGGCGGTGTATGCGTTCGATTTATTCATGTGCGCGGTGGGCTATTCGTTGTTGCAACATCGGATTATCAAATCGCACGGTGATCGGTCAACGCTCGCGATTGCGGTGGGCGCGGATCGCAAAGGCAAAGTGTCGCTCGCCGCCTACGGAGCCGCGGTGCCGATTGCATTGCTCGGATGGTCGTGGGTGGCCGGTGCGTTGCTGGTTTTTGTGACGCTGATTTGGTTCATTCCCGACCCGCGCATTGAGCGTGTTGTCGAGGCAAAGGCAGCCGCTAAAAAGTAATACAGCTTTCGGCTGAAAGCGCCATCTCACTTGGGCTGAGCGGCGTTTATCTATTAAGTCGACTAGGTGCTTTTAGCAACGTTAGCCCTCGCTAAACTGGGCTTAGCACCAAAAGCTGATTACCAATTTTCGTTACAAACGAACGCGAATTCCTGCTGCGCGCATGGTCGCTTTTGCCTCGCCGACGGTGTGTTCGCCGTAGTGAAAAATGCTCGCCGCCAGCACGGCATCTGCGCCGCCGATGAGCACGCCGTCCACCAGATGTTGCAGGTTACCGACGCCGCCGGACGCGATCACGGGGATGCTCACAGCGTCAGCAATCGCGCGCGTCAGTTCGAGATCAAAACCAATTTTTGCGCCGTCCCGATCCATGCTGGTGAGCAGGATTTCGCCCGCGCCGCGATCTGCCACTTCGCGTGCCCAGGCCACTGCATCTTTGCCGGTGGCGGTGCGGCCACCGTGTACAAACACTTCAAAAAATCCGGGCCGCGTAAGCTTTGCATCAATGGCCGCGACCACGCACTGCGCGCCGTAAAAATGGCTCGCTTTGTTGAAGATGGACGGGTCGTTGACGCCTGCCGTGTTGATGCTCACCTTGTCCGCGCCCGCATTGAGCAGGGGCCGCAGGTCTTCAGCCGTTTTTACACCACCACCGACGGTGAGCGGAATGAACACTTGCGATGCGACACGCTCAATCAAATCAAACAGCAAACCGCGCGCTTCAACGCTCGCGGTGATGTCGAGAAAACACAGTTCATCCGCCCCCTGATCGTTGTAGCGTTTCGCTACCTCAACCGGGTCACCCGCGTCGCGCAGGCCAACAAAGTTCACGCCTTTAACGACGCGACCGTCTTTGATGTCGAGGCAGGGAATGATTCGTTTACAGAGCATTTTTGGTGACCATTAGGTAGGCTCGTAGGGTGGGCACCCCGTGCCCACCAATCGCGTTACGCCATCGTCACGGTGGGCAGAGGCTGCCCACCCTACGGAACGTTGGTATCTAAACAGGGGACGATTCGTTTACAGCGCACGGAGCGGAGGACGCGTTATCGCTGGTTTCGCGGGTGCTGCGACGCGAGTCGCTCGTTGCCGTGCTTGTAGTTACCGGTTTCGCGGGCCATCAATTGCTGTTGATCGTCAAACGATGCGTTGTCCACTTCGGTGATGAAGTCGATGGCCGCTGTGCCGCGCAACGTCGTGATGTGTTTGCCGTGGTGCGAAATCCACACTTCGCCGTTCTTGTTCTTGCGAAACGTGAAGCCAAGATCGCCGGAGTCGTGCATGCTCACCTCAACGCCGCCACCGCCGCCCGAAAATCCAGCGTGCCTTCGTACAACGCCCGCCCACACACCACGCCCGCAATGCCGTCTGTCTCAAACGGTTTCAGCAGTTTCACATGCTCCACATTGTGAATACCGCCCGACGCGTAGACAGGTACGCGCAGCGGCTTTGCCAACCGCACCGTGGCTTCGATATTGATGCCGGTGCCCATGCCGTCGCGGCCGATGTCGGTGTAGATGATGCCTTCGATGCCATAGTCTTCGAAGCGCTTGCCGAGGTCTAGCGCGTCGTGGCCGGTGAGCTTGCTCCAGCCGTCGGTGGCGACCTTGCCGTCCTTGGCATCCAAGCCGACGATGATGCTGCCGGGAAACGCGTTGCAGGCGTCGTGCAGGAAGCCGGGGTTCTTGACCGCTGCCGTGCCGATGATGACGAAGTTGATGCCGTCGTCGAGGTAGCGCTCGATGGTGTCGAGATCGCGGATGCCGCCGCCCAACTGCACGTCGATGTCTTCGCCCACTTCGGCGAGGATCGCTTTGATCGCACCTTCGTTGATCGGCTTGCCGGCGAATGCGCCGTTTAAATCCACCAGATGCAGCCGCGTGGCGCCCTGATCGACCCAGTGTCGCGCCATGGCGGCCGGGTCTTCGGAGAACACGGTGACGTTGTCCATATCGCCTTGCCGCAGGCGCACGCAGTGACCGTCTTTGAGATCAATCGCAGGAATAACTAGCATGGGAATTTTTGAGAAGCGAAGGCGACATGGGTGTCGCGAAAATTAGAACAATCCGTTCCAGGTGGAAAAATTTTTGAGCACTCGCAAACCGGCCGCAGCGCTCTTCTCAGGATGGAACTGTACCGCAAAAATGTTGCCGCGTGCAGCAGCCACGCAAATTGGATTGGGATAATTTGCAGTCCCTGCGACCGTCGCGGCGTCAGCAGGCACCGCGTAAAAACTGTGCGCGAAATAAAACGCACTCTCAGCTTCAAGGCCCGCCCAACAAGGGTGCGCCCTCGCATGCGCGGGGATTTGTACAGCGTTCCAACCCATGTGCGGCACTTTTAACGTGCTGCCGTCATGGTCACGGTGCGCTTTTGGGAAGCGCACCGAATGGCCCGGCAGGTAGCCGAGCGCGGGTGTGTCGCCCTCTTCCGTCGTCTCAAACAGCATTTGCAGACCGAGGCACACGCCGAAAAAAGGCTTTGTTTTTGAGGCGGCAAGTAGCGCTTCGCGCAGGCCCGAAGCATTGAGCGCGACCATGCTTTCGGGCATCGCCGCTTGACCCGGCAACACCACGCGGTGTGCTTCTGAAATTTCTTTTGCATCCGCCGTTATCAGCACCCGCTGATCCGGTGCGACGTGCGAAAACGCCTTAGCCACCGAGCGCAAATTGCCCATGCCGTAATCGACGATGGCGATGGTTTCCATCAGTGATCTACAGCACGCCTTTGGTCGACACCACCACGCCCGCAGCACGCGGGTCGCGTTCGCAGGCAATGCGCAGCGCCCGCGCGAACGCTTTGAACACCGTTTCACACTGATGATGCGCGTTGTCGCCCTTGAGATTGTCAATGTGTAACGTCACCAGCGCGTGATTTACAAAGCCTTGAAAAAACTCATGCGTCAGATCCACGTCAAACGTGCCGATCATGGCGCGCGTGAACGGCACGTGAAACTCAAGTCCTGGCCGACCCGATAAATCGATAACCACACGCGACAATGCCTCATCAAGCGGCACATACGAATGGCCGTAGCGATAGATGCCCATCTTGTCGCCCACCGCCTGCTTGAAGGCTTGGCCGAGCGTGATGCCGATGTCTTCCACGGTGTGATGCGCATCAATATGCAGGTCGCCCACGGCGTGAACGGTGACATCCATCATGCCGTGCCGCGCGAGCTGGTCGAGCATGTGATCGAGAAACGGCACGCCGGAGTGCAGGTCGGTCTGGCCGCTGCCGTCGACATTGATGGTGACGGTGATCTGCGTCTCTTTAGTATTGCGAACTACGGTGGCGGTGCGGGGGGCGGTGATATTCATAGGACGTATTGTAGGAGCGGCTCCGCCGCGACCTGAGTGGAGTCAAAAGAACCGGGGCGCGGCAGAACCGCTCCTACACGACGATTTCTTTGAGTGCGGCGATGAGCGCATCCATCTGCTCGCCCGTGCCGATCGAAATGCGCAGCGTATTGGCCATCAAAGGATGCATGGCCGACAAGTTACGCACCAAAATTCCGCGTGCTTTCAACGCCTCGAACACAGCGCCCGAATCCGCAAAACGTGCGAGCACAAAATTGGCGAGCGAGGGATGCGGCGTGACATTCGGAAGCGTTTGCAAGAAGGCGAATAACCGCTCACGCTCGGCAATCATCAGTGTGGCGTGTTGTTTCAATTCGTCGTAATGATCGAGCAACACTTCTGCGGCCACTTGCTGCAACACGCCCAC
Organism: Burkholderiales bacterium; assembly: GCA_043721275.1. Classification (GTDB taxonomy): domain Bacteria; phylum Pseudomonadota; class Gammaproteobacteria; order Burkholderiales; family Casimicrobiaceae; genus Casimicrobium. The sequence goes on along the minus strand of JAYSRA010000073.1, from coordinate 56,046 downwards.
GTTAAACGGGCCGCGCACTTTGTTGATGGCGCTAATCCATTCCGGTGCGCCGAAAATGTAGCCGAGGCGCACGCCCGCGAGACCGATTTTTGACAGCGTGCGCATGATGAGTAGATTCGGAAATTCGTCCAACCGACCCATCCACGAACGCTGCGCAAACGGCTCGTAAGCCTCATCAATCACCACGAGGCCCGGTGCGGCGAGGATGATTTTTTCGATCGCGTCGTCGGGGTACAAATTGCCGGTAGGATTGTTCGGGTAGACGACCCAAATTAGCTTCGGTTGCTCGCGGTCAACGGCTGCGAGCATCGCGTCTAAATCGAGCGTGAAATCCGCCTTGAGCGACACGCCGACGTAGCGACCTGCTACCGCCAGCGCTGCGTTTTTAAACACCGAAAACGACGGCTCCAGTGACAGCACGGTGCCGCCCCCAGCGAGGATTGCCTGCGACAACATGGTGATGATTTCGTCAGAGCCGGTACCCACCAAAATGTCGTGCTGTGGCGCGATGCCAAGCTTGTCGCGGAGCTTCGCTTTGAGCGCGGGCGCGGACGGATCAGGGTAGCGATTGAACGCCGATTCGGCGATACGCTCGGCCATTTCCTTTCGCATAACCGCGGTAGATGGGCCTGCGTCAAGATGCGCGTCTTCCATCAGCTCCAGCTTGATCCCCATCCACGGTGGCGCGACCGGGTAGGCGTGCATGGCGCGGACTTCGGGGCGGATGGTTTTGGCGATGAATTCAGAGGTACTCATATCGGCTCTCGTCCCCTCTCCCCGTGCGGGAGAGGGTTAGGGTGAGGGGTGGGTTGGAATGAAGCGTGAAATTGGCGTTGCTGCGCGAGTTCCCCCTCACCCCGGAGCGGGCCGCGACAAGTGTATCGCCGCTCTCCCGCGAGGGGAGAGGGGGAACGCTGTCGTTACATTCGCAATTCAGCCGCCCTCGCATGGGCCTGCAAGCCCTCGGCGTAGGCGAGCGTCGCGGCAGCTCTACCTAGCGTTCTCGCGCCCGCTTCCGAGGCATAAATTAAGCTGGTGCGCTTTTGAAAATCGTACACGCCGAGCGGTGACGAGAAACGCGCTGAGCGCGACGTAGGCAACACGTGATTGGTGCCTGCCACATAGTCGCCCAGCGCCTCACTACTACCGTAACCCATAAAGATCGCACCGGCGTGGCGAATGAGCGGCAGCAAGGCTTCTGGGTCGGTGACCGACAACTGCAAGTGCTCTGGCGCGATGCGATTGCTGATCTCGCAGGCCTCTTGAAGCGAGCGCGTTTTGATGATCGCGCCGCGGCCCGCGAGCGACGCTTTAATGATGTCTTTGCGTGGCATATCGGGCAGCAATTTCGCGATGCTCGCCTGAACAGCGGCGATCAACGCATCACTCGGCGTGAGCAAAATCGATTGCGCGACTTCATCATGTTCGGCCTGCGAAAACAAATCCATCGCAACCCAATCGGGGTTCGCGCCCTCGTCCGCAATCACCAGAATTTCCGACGGCCCGGCGATCATGTCGATGCCGACAATGCCGAACACGCGACGCTTGGCAGCGGCGACATAAGCATTGCCGGGGCCGACGATTTTGTCGACTGCGGGCACGGTGGCCGTGCCGAACGCGAGCGCGCCGACCGCCTGCGCGCCGCCGATGGTGAACACCCGGTGCACGCCCGCCAGATGCGCCGCAGCGAGCACGGTCGCGTTCTTCACACCGTCCGGCGTGGGCACCACCATGATGATTTCTTTGACGCCAGCGACCTTCGCAGGCACCGCGTTCATCAGCAGCGACGACGGATACGCCGCCTTGCCGCCGGGCACGTACAGGCCCACGCGATCCAGCGGCGTTATCTGCACGCCGAGCTGCGTGCCGTCGGCCTCGGTGTAGCGCCAGCCCTCGCTGATTTGCCGACGATGATAGGACTCGATTCGGTCGCGAGCGAGTATCAGCGCGGCTTTAAGCTCGGGATCGAGCGCGTCGAACGCGGCTTTCATTTCGTGTTTCGACAATTCAAGCGCGGCCATCGACGGCGCGTTGAGGCGGTCGAACTTGTGTGTGTATTCGAGCACCGCCGCATCGCCACGCGCTTTCACATCGGCGAGAATTTTCGCCACGGTGGCATCAACAGTTTCATCCAGCGCACCGGCGTGATGGGTCAGCGCGTCGAGCGATTCGAGGAAATCCGGACGAGAAGAATCGAGTAATTTCATGGTGTGTAGGGTGGGCATCTTGTTGCCCGCGCGGCGGTAAATTTGTTAACAGCTCTAGCTTGGAAGGCTTATTTCATCAGGGCATACAAGCGATTTATGCCTTCTATCGACTTTGGCCAAAAATACGTCTAAGCCCACGTTAAATAAGGGTTTCAGCATAAAGTCGTAGGGTGGGCAAAACCTTGGCCACCCTACGACTTGCCGCCAATCGAGCGCGCAAAGCTTTCAATGATGGGCATGATCGCATCGCGTTTCGTCTTGAGCGCCGCCTGATTTACGATCAGCCTTGCTGAAATATCGGCAATTTTTTCCACGGCTTTCAAGTGATTGGCCTTGAGCGTTGCACCGCTGCTGACCACGTCCACAATCGCGTCGGCCATGCCGACCAGGGGTGCCAATTCCATCGAGCCGTAGAGCTTAATCAAGTCAACGTGCACGCCTTTTTTGGCGAAGTGGGCGCGCGCGGTGGTGATGTATTTGGTGGCCACCCGCAAGCGCCGACCGCGCTGCACGAGGGCCTCGTAATCGGTGCTGTCGGGCACGGCGACCATCAGGCGGCACTTAGCGATATTCAAATCGAGCGGTTCGTACAAGCCGGTCAAATCGGCCTCCATCAAGGTGTCTTTGCCGGAGATGCCGATGTCGGCTCCACCCTGCTGCACGTACGTTGGCACATCGTTGGCGCGAACGAGCACCACGCGCACATCATCACGTTGTGTGAGCAAAATTAATTTACGTGACGATTCCGGATCTTCCAGCACGTCAATGCCTGCGCTGCGCAACAGCGGCCGCGTGTCGTCAAGAATGCGGCCCTTCGATAACGCAAACGTAATCATGTCGAGATGCGCTCGATCTTGGCGCCGAGACCAATCAGTTTGTCTTCGATGTGTTCGTAACCGCGGTCAAGGTGATAGATGCGATCAATCATCGTGTCACCACTCGCGCATAAACCTGCAATGACCAGCGAAGCCGAAGCTCGTAAGTCGGTGGCCATCACGTTTGCGCCCTTGAGCGCTTTCACGCCTTGCACCACGGCTGTGTTGCCGGTCACCTCGATGGTCGCGCCCAGACGCGATAGCTCTGAGACGTGCATCATGCGGTTCTCGAAAATATTTTCGGTCATCACGGCGGTGCCCTCGGCCACCACGTTCATGGCCATCACCTGGGCCTGCATGTCGGTCGGAAAGGCCGGATACGGCGCGGTTTTCACGCTCACCGCCTTGAGTGCGCCTTTGCGGGCAACGGTGATGGCTGTGCCGTTGATCGCAATGCTGCAACCCGCGTCACGCAGCTTGTCGAGAATGGCCTCCATTGATGCAACGGGCGCGTCGAGCAGCGTGATTTCGCCGCCGACCGCCGCCACCGCGCACGCGAAGGTGCCCGCCTCAATGCGGTCGGGCATCACGCGGTAGGTAGCGCCGTGCAAGTCGGACACACCGTGGACAGTGATGCTGTCGCTGCCCGCGCCAGAAATCTTGGCACCCATCGCGATCAGGCAGTGGGCAAGATCGACCACTTCGGGTTCGCGCGCCGCGTTTTCGATCACCGTTACACCATCCGCAAGCGTTGCCGCCATCATGATGTTTTCAGTGCCGGTGACGGTCACCATATCCATCACGATGCGCGCGCCTTTTAAACGCCCGCCAGGCGCTTTGGCGTTGATGTAGCCGCCGTCCAAGCTGACCTCAGCGCCCATCGCTTCTAGGCCCTTTAAATGCTGGTCTACGGGGCGCTGGCCGATGGCGCAGCCGCCAGGCAGCGATACCCGAGCCTCACCCCAGCGCGCCACCAGCGGGCCGAGCACCAACACCGACGCGCGCATCGTTTTCACCAAGTCGTATTCGGCCACGGGCTTGGTCAGCGTGCTGGCATCAATCTCGATGCGATGCGATTCGGTGCGCGCGGCCGTGACGCCCATCTGGTTCAGTAAACGAACGATGGTGCGGGTGTCGTTTAACTGCGGCACGTTGGTGAACGTGACCGGCCCTTTGACCAGCAGCGATGAGCACAGGATCGGCAGCGCGGCGTTTTTAGCACCTGAAATTCGCACCGAGCCGCGCAGCGGGCCGTTGCCGGTGACACGTAATTTATCCATAAGTTACTGCTTTGCAGCCCACTGCTCGGGCGTGAACGTTTTCATCGAAAGCGCATGTACCTCGGCCTTCATGCGGTCGCCCAATGCGGCGTAAACTTTTTGATGTTGCTTGATCATCGACAGCCCCGCGAATTCGGCGCTGACGATGGTCGCGTAAAAATGTTGCCCATCGCCCTCAAGCTCAATGTGGGTGCAGGGCAGCGCTGCGGCGATGTAGTTTTTTAGGGTGTCAGGTGTGAGCATTTTGAATTCTGTGGGAGCGGTGCCACCGCGACGCGTTAAGTTGACGGTGGGAAGTCGCGGTGGCACCGCTCCCACAAAAATACCAAGTTATTGACGAAGTTTGTAGCCGGTCGAGAGCATCCGCATGGCGATGATCGACAGCGCGATGACGAAAAAAGATACCACCGCAAAGCTGCGCCACGGGCTCACATCCGACAGGCCAAAAAAGCCGTAGCGAAAGCCGTCGATCATGTAGAAAAACGGGTTGAAGTGCGACAAGCCCTGCCAGAACGCTGGCAGAGAATGAATCGAATAAAACACGCCGCTCAAAAAGGTGAGCGGCATGATGATGAAGTTCTGAAACACAGCCAGATGGTCAAATTTTTCTGACCAAATGCCTGCAATCAAACCGAGCGTGCCCATGATCGCGCTGCCGCCAGCCGCGAACGCAAGCACCCATAGCGGATGCTGCGGCACCGCTGCGCTCGCGCCCACAAACGGAAAGGTGATGAGCCACACGCCCAAGCCCACGCACAGGCCACGCACCATCGCGCCGAACACGTAGGCGCAGAAAATTTCGAGCGAGGTAATCGGTGGCAGCAAAATAAAAATAATGCTGCGCATCATCTTGCTTTGAATGAGCGACGACGAGCTGTTGGCGAACGCGTTTTGCAGCACCGCCATCATCACCAAGCCGGGGATCAAAAACGACGTGTAGTTCACACGACCTTCGTACACCTTAACGTTCGATTCAAGCACGTGCGAAAAAATCAGCAAATAGAGCAGCGTGGTGACCACTGGCGCGACAATGGTCTGAAATGCCACCTTCCAGAAGCGCAGACATTCTTTGTAAAACAGCGCATTAAAACCGGGGCCGAGGAGCGGGGCCGAGCGTCGAGGGACGGATGAAACCGCAAGCTTTGCGGTAGTCGTGACGGTTGTAGTGATGTCGCTCATGCGGCTACCTTCGATGTCAATTTCAGAAACGCCTGCTCCAGATCGGCCTCACCCAATTTGAGCTCTTTCACAACAATATTTTCCTCGCGAAATGCCGCCAACAGCGTTTCAAGCTCAGCGTAGCCCGACAGCGTAAATCCAAACGCGCCCGATGCGGCAGCGCCGCTGCGTGCGTGCCACGAAACCGGTATCGCGTCGGCTGAAATTTGCACCGTGATACCTGCCATGCCGCGCAACAAATTCGCAGTGGTATCGAGCGCCACAATTTCACCGTCTTTGAGCATGGCCACGCGGTTGCACAGGGCCTCAGCCTCTTCAAGGTAATGCGTGGTCAAGATGATGGTGTGGCCTTGTTTGTTCAATCGTTTGACGAACGTCCAGAGGTTTTGCCGCAGCTCGACGTCCACGCCTGCGGTGGGCTCGTCGAGCACAATCACCGGCGGTTTGTGCACCAGCGCCTGCCCCACCAGCACGCGGCGCTTCATGCCGCCAGAGAGCGCGCGCATGTTGGCGTTGGCTTTACTGGTTAAGTCGAGGTTGTGCAGAATTTCGTCGATCCATGCATCGGCTTTAGGAACGCCGTAATAGCGCGCCTGAAATTGCAGCGTTTCGCGGACGCTGAAAAAAGGATCGTAGACCAGCTCTTGCGGCACCACGCCGAGGCTTTTGCGCGCATCACGGTAGTCGATGACCGTGTCAAAACCCATAATCGACGCGTGGCCGCTATCGGCCCGTGTGAGGCCCGCCAGAATGCTGATTAGCGTGGTTTTGCCCGCGCCGTTCGGCCCAAGCAAAGCAAAAAATTCGCCCTGCTCAACACGTAGCGTTACGTGGTTGAGCGCGCGAACGTTGGGATAGGATTTGCAGATGTCGTCGACGTTGACAGCAGCGGCATGAGAGGAAACTGGATTCACGGAGGCACTGTTTAAGTTAGGGCTCGTGAGTGAAAAATTTGATCATTTGGCCGCTGGATTGGGATGCAATGCTAGGCGCGAAGCGCGCCGTGTGGCTATTCACACAAGCGATTCGCAACGACGCAGTGCGCCCAAGGCCAGCCGGGTAAATGAGCAAGTTTTTTACTTACCAGCCCGCGGCCCCCGATTTTAAAGTACCGGCTAGAACAGCGTTTCCACATCGTACGCTGACGCAAGTGTGGCGAGCTTCGGCGTGAGGCCCACCACGCGGCATTGCGTGCCCGCCTTGCGCTTGAGCGCTGAGATCAATGCGAGTCCGGCTGAATCCACCTGAGTCACGCCCGACACGTCAATGGTTTCGGCGCCCGCAGCGGAGGGCGAAAAAACGTCCCATGCATGATGGGCATTGGCAAAGGTAAGCGCGCCGGTGAGCTGCACGACTACTTATTCTTGCTCTGCAACTGCTTGACCAACGCGTCCACGCCCTGATCACGAATCACGGTGTTGAATTCGTCGCGATAGTTGGTGACTAAGCTCACGCCCGCGACGATGATGTCGTAGGCCTTCCAGCTTCCATCCGCGCTTTTTTCGAGCGAATAGTCGATCGGAATGCCATGACCGTTGGCCTGATTGATCACCGTTTTCACCGTCACATCGGCGTCCGCAGGCTGCATGCGTAGCGGGCGCACGTCGATGGTGTTGTTGCGAAAATTTGCCAGAGCGCCGGAATAAGTGCGCACCAAAAGCGTTTGAAATTCTTTGGTCAGCGCGCTTTGCTGCTCAGGCGACGCTTTCGCCCAATTACGGCCCATTGCCAATTGCGTCATACGCGCAAAGCTGAAATTGGGGATCAGCTTGCTCTCGATCAATTCCTTCAACTTTGCGGCATTGCTCAGGATGGCAGGATCGGCCTTAAGCACGGTGGTCACGTCGGTGGCGACCGTTTTAATCAATGCATCAGGAGCGACGTCAGCCTGTGCCGGGGCCACGACAAACGCCGCGAGTGTCGCTGCCATGAACAAGGTAGGCAAACCAGAAATCCAATTCAACCGCTTCATAAATTCAACTTTCAACTATTCTTCTTTAGGGCGCTTGCCGTCAAGCACCAGACTTTGTCGGCGCTGCAAATAGGCCGACCGCAAAAATGTGTATTTGTCCAGCGACGCTTGATTGAGCAGGTCTTCCGCTGGAAACAATCCGACCCGTGCGTCTACGACACTCAGGCCGGTTAACGAGTTCCGCGCTGGGACGGATGACACGAACGACACCGGGTTGATTTGTGAGTCGCCGTAGCGGCCCACCGCGTCACGCAGCGACGACGGGCCGAGGAACGGGATGACCAGATACGGCCCCGCGCCAATGCCCCAATAGCCAAACGTTTGCCCAATGTCCTCATTGCCGCGCTCAATGCCCATCGGTGTGGCGAGGTCGAAAATACCGCCAAGGCCAAACGTGGTGTTGAGCATCACACGGCCGAGATCGTCACCGAACTTGGCTCCTTTTAGCTGCAACGCATCGCTCACCAACGACTGCACGTCGGACACGTTCTGAAACACATTGGTCACACCGGTTTTAATCGGCCCCGGCACCACAAAGTCGTAGCCTTTTGCGATCGGTTTGAACAGGTAGTGATCAAACGTGCTGTTAAACGAATAGATGCCACGATTGATTGGCTCAATCGGGTCGCCGGGGGCTGCGCTGCGGAACGACGCGCAGCCCTGTAACGTGAGCGTCAAGACGCCAGTAAGCATTACAACAGCGAATTTCATGGCTTTACTCCGGTGATAGGGGCCGCAGTGGATGCGGCGGTTGGCGTTGCTGCTGGCGTGGCTGATTCCGACGCCTTGCTAAACAAAAATTGTGAAATAAGTTTCTCGATCTGCACCGCAGATTGAGTTTTCTTGACGATGTCTTCGTCTTTGAGCATGACGCTGTCGCCACCGCCTTCAAGCCCCACAAATTGCTCGCCGAGCAAGCCCGACGTGAACACCGCGGCGATGGTGTCTTTGGAAAAATTGTATTGCTGGAAGATGTGCAAACGCGCAATCGCTTCGTACGTTTTTGCGTCAAGACGAATGGACTCCACACGACCCACGACTACACCGGCCGCTTTTACCGGCGCACGTGGTTTTAACGCGCCGATGTTGTCAAATCGCGCCTCGATTTCATAGCCGTTACGCTCTTCGGTGGTGCTCAGCAGATTGCCGACTTTGAGCGCTAAAAACGCGAGTCCGGCCAAGCCGATCAACACAAAGACGCCGACCCACAAATCAATAATTTTCTTATTCATATCAGTTAATCTCGCCTCTAAACATGAAGACGGTAAGCACAAAATTGAGCGCGAGAATCGCGAGTGCTGAGGTAACCACCGCGCGCGTAGTGGCTGCCGATACGCCCTCGGCGGTGGGGTTGGCATCATACCCTTCAAAAACGGAAATAAGGCTCACCGCAACACCGAAGACCACGCTCTTGATCACGCCATTGACCACGCCGTAGCGCCAGTCGACAGCGGCCTGCATTTGCCCCCAGAACGCACCGCTATCAACGCCAATCAGTTTCACGGCCACCAAGAAACCACCGAACACGCCCAGCGTGGAAAACAATACTGCCAGCAGCGGCAGCGAAATCACGCCGCCCCAAAACCGCGGCGCAATCACACGGGCAATAGGATCAACCGCCATGACCTCCATTGCGGCCAGTTGTTCGGTGGTTTTCATCAAACCAATTTCAGCGGTCATCGCCGAACCCGCGCGGCTGGCGAACAGCAGGCCCGCAACCACCGGGCCGAGCTCGCGCACCAATGCGGTGGCCACCAGCACGCCCATCGATTCAGACGCGCCGTAACGAGATAAAGTTTCGTAGCCTTGCAAGGCCAGCACCATGCCTACAAAGAGGCCACTCATACAAACAATAATCAGGGACAACACGCCCGCTTGATAGACCTCGCGTATGACCAAATGCGGACGCATGAAAGACGTGCCGCTGTGGGTGAGGATGGCCAGAAAAAACCGCGCGGCGTAGCCAACGCGACTGACGCCGCTGATTACTGCCGCGCCAACACCGCGGATGGCGTCAAGCAGCGCCTTCACGCAAAGTCCTCAGCCAGCGTTTTTGCGGGGTAGTGAAAGCGCACCGGGCCGTCCGGCTGGCCGTCGACGAACTGACGCACGAACGGGTCAGTGCTCGCTTTGATGCTCGGCACGTCACCGTGCGCGACCACGCGGCCTTCGGAAATAAAGTAGATGTAGTCCACGATTTTCATTGATTCGACGATGTCGTGCGTGACCAGCACCGAGGTCATGTCGAGCGCATCGTTTAGCTTACGAATGAGTTGCCCGACCACCGACAACGAGATCGGATCGAGCCCTGCAAACGGCTCGTCATACAGCGCCAATTGCGGATCAAGCGCGATGGTTCGGGCCAGCGCCACACGCCGCGCCATGCCGCCCGACAACTCGCTCGGCTTGAGCGGTGCCGCGCCACGCAGGCCGACCGCGTTTAATTTCATCAACACTAAAGCGTGAATAATTTCTTCCGGCAAATCGGTGTGTTCGCGCATCGGAAACGCAATGTTGTCGAACACCGAGAGATCGGTGAACAACGCGCCGAATTGAAACAACATGCCGAGGCGGCGACGGTGCGCAAACATTTGCTCACGGTTCATGGTGGCCACCGATTGCCCGCCCACCAGCACCTCCCCACTATTGGCGCGATGTTGGCCGCACAGCAGCCGCAGAATCGTTGTTTTGCCGCAGCCTGAACCGCCCATCACGGCAACCAATTTGCCCTTAGGCACGGTCAAGTTAACGCCAGACAAAATTTTGCGCGCACGGGTGTAGCCGAAGCTCACGTCTTTTAATTCGACGAGTGCTTCGCAACGGGCGGGCGCGGTGGCGGAGGGAGAGGAATCAGCAGCCGAAAACATTAGCGAGATTGTATCGGCAGAGCCCAAATCGGAATATAGCTTTTCGCTGAAATACCCATTATTCTTGGGCTAACCATCAATTTATGCAATAGTCGACTTAGTGCGTTTTAGCGCGCATGCCCCAACCAATAGGTCGTTTCGTGACAAAGCTGCTCGCCTTGCGCAAGCCCCTTTACGGCAAAAAATTGGTTCCACAATTGGCGTTCAAGTACGGTTGGATCAGCGCCCAGGTGTTCCTCGGCGGCGTGCCAATAATCGCGCCGGTAGTGACCGCGCTGCCGGTGAAACCGAGCATCGCGCGCACCAAAATCAGCCCGTCGGTTAACGCGTTCGGCGCGCCGCCGCTGCCGTCGACATCAAGGCTGCAACTGGCGAGTGTGCTGCCGGTGGTGACGATGAAATCCGCCCAGCCACCGCCCACCACCAGCGTGGTTTTGGCTTGCGCCGGGGTGTTGCCGGGTGCCACTTGCCGCACGCACACATACTGGTTGTTGTTGAGCGTTGCCGCCGCGTTGCCAAAGGCCTGTGCATCACAGCTGCATCCGGCGCTACTCGACACACAATATTGCGCAAAATTGCCGCCCGTGATCGACACCGGCACGTTGCCCGTCACGCCGGTGATTTGCACGCTATTTGAGGCTTGCAACGAGTTGATCGGCACGTTGAGTTTGGGCGCGAACGCAAACCCAAGCGCCGCGGGCACCTTGAGCCCAGCGGCCAGATCAAGCGAGTATCTAACGACGAAGCCGTCATAGGTCGGCGCAGCGCCCGATTTGCCCGGCTGTGCGCCACCACTGGTGCCCGGCAGGTCGCTTGATGTGGACTGCCCGGTGATGTACACGTCGCCGCTACCCGGATGGATAGCCAATGCGGTTGCGTAGTCCTCTGCCGCGCCGCCCATGTAGGTGGATTGCAGCACCGGGCCGCTGAGCGACGCGCTCAGACGCGACACAAACGCGTCAAAAATCGCAAAGCCGACGGAAACCTTGCTGCTCTGTGCGCCGCCAGCGGTGCCCGGATAATCGTTGGATGCGGTGGTGCCCGCCACGTAGACGTCACCGGTGGCCGGATGGATGGCCAGCGCGTTCAATTGCTCAACGTCGCTGCCACCCACAAACGTCACTTGCTGCCGTCGCGTCAGCGCAGCGTTAAAGCGCGCCACATAACCGTCATCCGACCCGACTGCACCGGCATGCGCGCTCTGCGTGCCGCCTGTGACCCCCGGCAGATCAAACGAGCTGGTGACGCCCGCGATGTACACCTCGCCGGTGACCGGATGAATCGCCACCCCCAACACGCGCTCGCTGCCCGAGCCGCCGAGAAAGGTGGACTGCAACACCGGTGCGGTGAGCCCGGCGTTAAATCGCGCCACAAAGGCGTGAGTTAAACCGCCGCCGACCACAGCACTCTGCGAGCCGCCGGAGATTGCCGGCAAGCTTGGCGATTGCGTATATCCGGCAAGATAGATTTCACCGCTGCCGGGATGAATGGCGAGGGCGGTGGCCAGATCGTCCTGCGTGCCGCCCAGATACGTGGCACTGGCAAGCACCGTGAGCGCGGCGTTAAAGCGGGCAACGAAGGCATCAAACTTTCCGACCGCACCGCCTGGTGTGCTCTGTGCGCCGCCAACACCGGGCAGCACGTTGTCGCTGATACCGGCGATGTACACGTCGCCAGTCAGCGGATGGATCGCCATGGCGGTGGCGCCGTCGAGCCCCGCGCCGCCATAGAACGTAGATTGAAATCGCGTGGTAAGCCCAGCATTGAAGCGCGTCACAAACCCATCTAACGCGCCGCCGCCGTTGGCGGTTTGCGCACCGTTGGCCACACCGCCACCGCTCAGTCCGATGCCGGTCACCACAGCCGGAAATGCCGCCGAGGCGGTCAGTCCGGCGATATACACCTCGCCCGAGATAGGATGCACGGCGACCGCAGTGGCCTGATCCGCCCCGCCGCCGCCCAGATAGCTGGTTTGCAATCGCGCGCTGAGTGCGCCGTTAAAGCGCGTGACAAACGCATCGGTGCCGCCTGCGTACACGCTCTGCGCGCCAGTGGCCACGCCGCCGCCCGGAGCAGCGCCGGGGAGCACGCCGGGCAGGTTAGTCGAGGTGGTGTAGCCCGCCACATAAACGTCGCCCGTGATCGGGTGAATGGTCATGGCGGTGGTGTTCTCATCCCCAGTGCCGCCCATGTAGGTCGATTGCAGCAGCGGATCGATGATGAGGGGCCGCGTCACGTCGTAGTCGCCGAGCGCGAAACGATAGGTGTTGTGCGTGGCGTTGAGCGCGTAGGCGACGCTGATTGGCTGCCGCTCGCCGCGCGCGTTGTGCTGAAACGCAACGGGGGCGGTGAAGGCCACCGGGCCGTTGCCGGTGTGCGCGATCAGCTCGCCCTGCGCGCCGATTTCAAGCGCGTTGGCACCGGCGAGTTTGATGTTGATTTGTGCCGGGTCTTGCTGCGGGGCGATAGTGAAAATCTTCTCAACGTTGTTGCCGGTGGCGCGCAGTTGCAGGTTGATTCCGGGGTAAACGTCGCCGAAATTAACGCGCTCGAAGGTGTCGAGATTATCGGCATGTTGAGCGGGCTCGCCCACGCCGTAGCTCACTTTGCCCGGCATGAGTGACGCGCCTACCGGCGGGCTGAGAGGCCCGCCGTGCGAGGCTCGCGGCTCGCCGTTGGCGTCAACCAGCGTTTCGCTAAGCACCCAGCCGCGACCGCGTTGCGCGGCAGGTTGCAGCGGATGTTGCTTCGCCAATGCGTGCGTGCCGGTTGCCGGGTCCGCGCTTATTTTTCCGGGCAGTGTGTAGACGAGCTCTCCGCTTTGCGTGACGAACAATGTGCCCGCAAACGTCTTTGCGGCGAACGCCGCACGCGCGTCCCATTGCCCGGCATTGGGCACGAACGGCACCGCCATTTGAGCGAGCTTTTGCTGGGTGCTGACGTCGAGCGCTGCGGCACCGACCATGCTGGCGAAACTCGCGGCGATAACGCAGGCTGATTGTTGCGCGTGGCGCAACGCGAGGGCAACTGACATGGATGGCTCCAGAGGCAGAAGACAACGCTGCGGCGCAACCCGTCACTGCAATGGCGACGTTAGGTCAGCGCGACTTACAACTGGATTACAACTTGAAAATACGTCGGTCGGAACGAAGTAGCTTTCGGCTGAACACCCCATTTTACTTGGGCTACGCTCACTTTACGGCAATAGTCGATATTTAATAAATATTGCGCCTAGCCCCATATAAACGGCGCTTTCAGCAAAAAGCTGTTACGTGCCATTGCGTGCGAAAGGCACCGTCATCGCTCTAATTTTTCAGCGATTCCGCCAGTTCGTACAACGCGTCGCGCGGCTCGCCGGTGATCTTGGCGGCGAGCTTTGCGGCCTTGGCTGGTGGCAGCTCTTGCAACAACACTTTGAGCAGCGCGCGCGCCTCGAAAGTTGAGGCCCGTGTGGCGTGCAGCGCCCCGGCCACCACGATCACAAATTCGCCGCGCATTTTGTCGGCATGCAACGGTAGCCACGCCTCGATCTCGCCTGCGTTGAGCGCGGTGATGGTCTCGAATTTTTTGGTGAGCTCGCGGGCGATCACCACGCGACGCTCGGCGGGCAAGCCTTTTGCCAATGCGAGCAGGAATTTTTCGATCCGGTGCGGCGACTCAAAACACACGCTGGTCTCAACTCGGGTTGCCATCGTTGCCACACATTCAGCGAGCTCTCCGGCGGCCACTGGCGCGAATCCGAGAAATGTAAACGCGGTGGATTCAAGCCCCGCCGCTGACAGCGCCGCAGTCACCGCACTCACCCCAGGAATCGGCGTCACAGGCAGGCCCGCTGCGCGCACCGCCGCCACCAAGCGCGCGCCAGGATCGCTGATAGCGGGGGTGCCTGCGTCGCTCACGTAGGCCACCGCCTCGCCCGCGTTGATGCGCGACACGATGGCGTCTGCTGCTGCGCGTTCGTTGTGCTCGCGCACTGAAACGAGCGTGGGTGGCGCAATATCGAGAAAGCGCAGCAAATCGCGCGTCACCCGCGTATCCTCGCAGGCGATGCAGTCCACCGCTTTGAGCGTGGTCAGCGCGCGCAAAGTGATGTCACCCAAGTTACCCAATGGCGTGGCAACTACATACAATCCAGAAGAAACTTTTATTGGCTCGGACATACACCCTGTGCTGAATTTATTGAGATCACGGTTACGCAGCAATGTGCATCGGCAGGCGGGTCACGGCGTGCGGCTGGCCGCGTCTTTGCTGGTGCTGGTGCTGGTGGTGCTGACCCAGGCCGCGCTGCCCGCCGCAGCACAAACCCCTACTCCCAGCCCCTTGCTGCAACCCGCAACCACCGAGCAACCGACGCGCACTGTAGCGCAAGCGGCGGCTGAGCCGCCAAACGTGTTGCGCGTGGTCGTGCTGCTGCCGTTAGAAAGCGCGCTGCTGCGTCGCGCGGCGGTCAGCGTGCGTGATGGTGCGGCCGCCGTGTTCGCCACGCGCAAAGCCGACGTGTCGGTGCGCGAATGCAGCTACAGCGCAGACGGCGTGGTGGCCGCCTACAGCCGCTGTGTTGACGACAAAGTGGACTGGGTCATTGGGCCGCTGGGGCGCAGTGACGTGGCCACCCTGGCGCTGGCTAAGGTGGCGGCATTGCGGCCCACCTTGATGTTGTCGCCACTGGGCACGGTGCCGCCGCAACCGATGGCGGTGCTCGCGCCAGACCTTGAATCTGAAGCCGAGGCCATCGCGCAGCAAGCAGTGGAAGATGCGTGTCGCAACCCGATATTGGTGGAGGCAAGCGGCGCGATGGCCGGGCGCGTTAGCGTGGCGATCATGAGCTATTGGCGCGGTCGTATCGCCACGCCGCTGACGCAAATTGCGCTTGGCTCACGCGAGTCGTGGCGACGCCTGACCGACGCTTGGCGGCGCGATAACGTCGACTGCATTTTGTTTGCTGGCGGCGGCGGGGCGCTGTCCGAGCTGCGGCCTTTTTTGCGCAACATGGCCGTGTATGTCACCAGCGCAAGTTTCGAAGCAGCGCTGGAACGAACCACCGACTGGACTGGCGTGCGCATCGCTGACGCGCCTTGGTTGGTGGATGCAGAGCGCGCTGAGTTTGCCGCGTATTTGCCGCCTGAACCACCCTCACCCACCCTCGCGCGCCTCTACGCGTTGGGCGTGGACGCGGCACGATTGGTGATCGCTGCCGGACGCGATGCGTTGCCGTCAACCTTCGAAGGCGCAATTGGCCAACTGACGCTTAAAGATGCGCAATATCGACGGCAACCGATGATCGGTGAGTTCCGCGAACGAAGCCTGATTAAAGTTGGCCCTTGAGTCGAAATCTAGCGCGGGCGAGCGCTACGAGCGTGAGGCCGAAGCGCTGCTCAAGGCGCACGGCCTGACGCTCGTGGAGCGCAACTGGTTGTGTCGTTTCGGCGAAATAGATCTCATCATGCGCGACGCCGCAACGCTCGTTTTTGTCGAAGTGCGGCAGCGCAACAGTCAGCGATTTGGCGGTGCTAGCGCGAGCATTGGGCGCGAAAAACAAGCGCGTATCGAGCGCGCGGTTGAGCTGTATTTAAGCCGCTTGCCAAGCACACCAGCGTGCCGCGTTGATGCCGTTTTGTTCGATGGATCGAGCGCACCGCAGTGGCTGCGGAACATCTTTGCTGCGTGACGCGTCTTAGAGGCTGAGCGCATTGCGCAGATAATGCAGCAGCACTTCGTTCGATCAAAATTTTTGTATCCAGTCAGGAAAACCGCGATGTCTTCAAAGTTTTATATTTCCACCGTAGCGCTGTTTTTATGTGGCGCAACGTTGACCTTGATGGGCTGCGCGCCGATCCTGATTGGTGGCGCAGTCACGGCGGTGGCGCTGACTGAAGATAGGCGAACCGGCGGCGCGTTTGTCGATGATGAAAACATCGAAAATCGCGCACTGCTCAAGGTCAAAACCCGCTTTGGCGATCAGATTCATGTGAACATCACTAGCTACAACCGCCACGTTTTGCTCAGTGGCGAGGCCACCAGCGATGCAGTGAAACGCGGCGTAGAAGATGAGATTTCAACCGTGCCCGGCATCAAGCGCGTGTTCAACGAAATGGTGGTCGGCCCGCAGGCCGGTGTGATCGCGGTGAGCAACGACACGCGGTTGACCACCGTTGTTAAATCGCGCTTTCTGGAAGCCAACCGCTTTCAGGCCAATCACGTCAAAGTGGTGACCGAGGCCAACGTGGTGTTCTTGATGGGCATCGTCAAACGCACCGAGGCGGATGCCGCCAGCCAGCTCGCCAGCACCACCAGCGGTGTGTCGCGCGTGGTGCGCTTGTTTGAATATCTCGATTAAAATCTGATTTTTGGAGCGATGACGTTTGCGCTAAACGCTAACGCACGAGCCTTGCGACCGTACAGTTTAGACACCGGAATTTGCCATGACACTTGCCACTGCCGATCGAGAAGTTGATGCCCGCGGACTTAACTGCCCGCTGCCGATCCTGCGCACGAAAAAAGCGCTCAACGAAATGAAGACCGGTCAACTGTTGAAAATCATCGCCACCGACCCGGCTTCCCAGCGCGATTTTCAGGCGTTTTCGCGGCAAACCGGTAACGCGCTGGTCGATCAATCGGCCGCGAACGGTGAATTTATTTTCTTTTTGCGCCGCAAGTAGCCGCCGCACGCGGGCAATTTTTTGCCCGCAACCAAAAGCCTTGAACTACGGGCGCAAGATATTCAAGATCGCCGCTTCAACCTGCGAATCTCGCGGCTCTAGCTTGAGCGCTTGACGCAGCGCCGGCAGCGCTTCGCGGCCCGCGCCGCCCTGAAACTGCGCCAATCCGTAGCAACGCCACGCCTCACCATTGCCGGGTTGCTCCTGCGTCCAGCGCTGGCAGCTACCAAGCAAACCAGCGTAATTGCCCGAACGACGTGCGCCTTCGGCCTGTTTCGCGTAGGCGTCAATGCGCACCCGTCGCGCCTGCGCCGCAGTGGCTTGTTTCGCCATATCGGCTTCGGGGCCGACTTGCGCTGCAGGCGGCGCTGACTGCTGCTTTGCGAGCTTTGCCGCGTCTAGCGGCGCGGGCAGTGCCGCCACCGGTGGCGGCTCGAACGCAGCGGGCACATCGACCACGGTTGGCGCAGGTGTTGCTGACTTTGCTGGCGCTTCTGGCACAGCGCCCGACGGTTTTGCGCCGAACAGGTTGCTGACGCTCGATTGCGCCGATGCGACCAACGTCACCGCGTAGGGCCACACCGCGATGTAATCGCGACGCCAGCCGGAGAGCAAAATCAGCGCGGTTGCCAGCAAGATCACCAGGCCCGTGGCGAACGCAGGCGCGGTCAGCGGGCGCGCCATGACAACTGAATCGCCGTTACTTTCCCAGTCGGTTTCGGTGTCGCGCGCCAATCGCAAATTGCGCGGCAATCGCCACAGCGCAAGCGGCCAGAAGCCAAGCGCTGCGCCGCTCCAAGCGGCACGCGAAGATCGCGACCAGAGCAGTTTGCGCTCGCTCGGCTCAGTGTGATCAGCGGGCCGCGTAATGCCGGTCACCAGTTGCAAGCTGAACAACCATTTGCCCGGCGTAGTGCCAAACACACGATGAAACAGCGCTGAAGCGGGAATCGCGGACAGCGCCACGAGCGTTGGCAACACCAGTACAGATCGTACAAAAATGAAGCCCTCATCGAGCGCCGGCACGAACTGGTCGATCAGATAAATGCCGAGATAGAGCACGTTGGCTAGCAGCGCATAGTCAATCAGCCGCGCGGCGAGCCGTCGCCATGGGTTTGACGCCGTAACGAAGCCCGATGCGCTGCGCGTTAACTCCATCAAGCGCAGTTTAAATATCCAAGCCGTGTCGTGTTGCGGCACGGGCGCGCCGATAAAAATGGAGCCTTCGCGGCGCCACTTGATGATGGCGAGGCGCGACAGGCTGGCCGCGGCGCCTGCCACCTCTTGGCTGCGGCTGATCCACGCGGCAAAAGCATAGGCAAGCGCGATCACGGCAAAAGAACCCAGCAACGCCTTGCTCACCGAGAGTTCAAACCACTCCGGAAACGGCCGCGACAAGCCGTACCAGAGCAGTAACGCTGCTGCTAAAAAACCTAGCCAAATGAGCGGGGAAACCCATGCGCTGCCGTCTGGCAGCGGCTCAGCAAGCGCGTCCACACCGGGCAACGCCTTAGGCACCACGGCTTCAATGGTGAGCTGCGAGACCTCGACACCTTCGCCACCTTCGCCCGCCTCGTTGGCAAAAATGCGTGAGTGCGTGCCGCCCTCGGCCAACGCGTCGCCGCCCTGCCGACCGGCAATCGGCAGCCGCCACGGTCCCGCGCCAACGCCGGGGTTGAGCGCGGCATCGTAATCTTTGCGGCGCACCGGGTCGACCAAAATCGCGGCAGCCAACGCGGCGAAACGCACCGCCTCTTCCGAGTCGCCAGACGCATCGCGCGGCACCGCCCAAAAGCGCCGCACGACGGTGCGCAACGCGGCTTGTATGGCGTGAGTCGAGCTCGACGAATTGACTTCGAGCGCGTCGTATAGGCTGTTGCGCATGCAGTGAGGGGGGTCAGTATTGCCGCGATGATAGCCGTATGGCGGCAATGCGCTTCACGAGCACGCAAGCCGGCACACGCGGCGCGCCTCGGTAATCAAAAACGGCCCCGAAGGGCCGTTTTTGCCGTCGGGCGATAGCTGACTATGCCGCGACTTTTGCCGCTTTGCGGGCGGGCAACTTCTCTTTGATACGCGCCGATTTGCCGGAACGATCACGGAGGTAATAGAGCTTGGCGCGACGCACATCGCCGCGACGTTTGACTTCGATGCCCGCGATGATCGGCGAGTACAGTTGGAACGTACGCTCAACGCCTTCACCGTTCGAGATTTTTCGCACGATGAACGAGCTGTTGAGGCCCTTATTGCGCTTGGCGATTACCGTGCCTTCAAAAGCCTGAACGCGCTTGCGCTCACCTTCAACCACGTTGACGCTGACGATGACGGTGTCACCTGGTGCGAACACGGGGATCGTCTTGTTGAGACGGACGATTTCTTCTTGCTCGATCTGAGCGATGAGAAACTTGGACATATGGTTTCCTTTGTTGGTGTTTTCAGAGTCTGAGAGGTGTGCGATTGGTTTAATCCAATCTGCCTCGCCACACGGCGCGAGCCTCAACACACATCAGGTTCCGGGTGCTGTTTTCGCTTGATTTAGAAGCTTTAACGCACGGAGGAATTTGCTGCTAAGCCTTTGATTGTAGCGTGATTTCTTCGATCATAGCCAGCTCCTCGGGCGTCAATTTAACGCGCGCCAGCAAATCGGGGCGGCGCATCCAGGTGCGGGCTAGCGCTTGTTTGAATCGCCAGCGGTTGATGGCAGCGTGATCGCCGCCGGCCAATTCGACCGGAATGTCGCCGTTCGATGTGAGCGCATACTGCGGCCAGTCGAGCTTGCCTGCGGTAAATGACTCGAACGTTGCCGATTCGTTGTCGCCCAGCGCGCCGGGCAACAATCGCACGCAACTGTCGATCACCACGGCGGCGGGTAGTTCGCCACCGGAGAGTACATAGTCGCCAATCGACACGATCACGTTAACGTTAGCGTCGATCCAGCGCTGATCGATGCCTTCGTAGCGACCAGCGACGAAAGTGAGGTGCTCGGCTGCCGCGAGCGTTTGCACTTGCGATTGCACCAGCGGCGCGCCGTCTGGGCTCAGAAAAACAACCGTGGTTGGCGCGCCATGCCATGCACGGGCGCTAGCGAGTGCGGCGTCAAGCGGAGCGGGCATGAGCACCATGCCGGGGCCGCCTGCGGCAGGTCGGGCGTCGATGGATTTGCGTGCGTCGGTTGCAAAATCGTGCAAACCGAAACCCTGAAAACGCCACAGGCCGAGCTTTGCCGCGCGACCGGTTACGCCGAAATCGAGCGCGTGTTCAGCCAATTCAGGAAACGCTGCGATCAGGGAGATCGACAGCATGGATTACTCCAAGCCTTCCCAGTCGACGTCAACCCGTCGCTCAGTCAGGCTCACCGAGCGCACGATGGCGTCGACAAACGGAATCAATTCGTCCACGCCCGACGCTTGTTTCACACGAAGGATCGGGTGTGCGCCGGACTCAAAAATTTCGGTAATTTCGCCAAACAAGCGGTCACCGTTGGTGCACGTCAAGCCGATTAAATCGAGCCAGTAATACTCGCCGTCCGGCAGCGGCGCAAACAGCGCTCGGTCGACGAAGACTTCTTTGTTCGTGAGCTTTGCCGCGGCTTCCGGCGAATCAATGCCAACCAGTTGCGAGACGATCGAATCGCCGTGCGGACGCGAGCGGGTGACCGTAAACGTGACCGTGCCGATCAGCAGCGTTTTTGCTTTGAGCAGCGTTTGCGCGTCTTGCGAATACGGGTACACATGCAGCGCTCCGGTCAGCCCGTACGGACGACCGACCTTGCCCATTGGGACAAGTTGCGGGGTGCTAGTGTTTTCTGTGCTCACCGTGGGCTCGCAATGAAGCGCGTCGGGTGAGCGGAGTGGTCAGCGGCAGTGAACTCGCCGTGACCCACTCGAAGCTCCGAAGCGCGGATTACGCGGCCACGGGGGCCGCTACCGGAGCCGCGGCGGCTTTGGCGAATGCAACTTTAGCAGCGCCTTTGGCGAGCTGAGTGACGGTGTCTGACATCTGCGCGCCTTTGCTCGTCCAGTAGGTCAAACGATCAGCAGCGATACGCACGTTCTCGGCGCCTTCTTTACCCACTGGGTTGTAGAAGCCAAGACGCTCAATGTAGCGACCATCGCGACGATTGCGCGAGTCAGCAACCACGATGTTGAAGAAGGGAGCACCGCGGGAACCACCGCGAGAAAGACGAATAACGACCATGACTGAGAGTTTCTCTGTTAGCTAGATTGAGTAGCGAAATTTTGGTTAGCCCTAAATTATAAGGCGGCGGCGGCTTTCTGACCAGCCCCTCGATGTTGGGATCTTTAGGGTAATCCAACAACTTTCAAGCAAAAAGCGCAACGACACAGGGGCTAAAGCGCCAAATGACTACTTATCAATATATAGACTATTCGACCGGTAGCCCAAGTAAAACATACGTTTCGTCGAAAAGCTGTTAGCTGATTTGCACGCTAAGCTAGGCGGCGACCGCAGAAGCGGCCACCAAACTGCGCAGTTCCGGCAAACAGGAACCGCAGTTGGTGCCGCACTCTTTTGCGCTTTGCAGGTGCGTGAGCTTCATAAAGCTGTCGCCGTTTGCGGTGGCGCAAAAGTCGATGATTTCGTTTTCCGACACGTTGAAACAATTGCAAACGACCTTGCCACGCGGCTTGAATCCCTGCGGTGCGGCGGCGCTGCCTGCGAGTAAACGCTGTCGTAACTCAATGACCGAAGCGCCGGACAAAAAGAAGTCACGCATCCAAGTTTCGGCCGCTAGATCGCCGGCCAAACGCACGCCGACCAAGCGAGCGTCATCAACGCGAACGCGACGGCTCAGGTTGCGACGCGGATCGTCGTAGGCAAGCGTGGCAAGCCCCGTCAGCCCGAGCACGCGATCAATCTGTTCCAGCGCCGTGCGTTCAGGTGCGTGTTTCGCCGCGAGGCGCAGGACGACGCCGGGCCGCTCGTTGCCGATCAACGTGGTGCTGGCGAAGAATGCGTTGGCAGAAGCGGACAACGTTCGAGCGATTTCACGCAACTCATCGCACACCGCCACCGGATCGCGTCCGCCTTCGACATACGCAAACGCCACCAACGACCACGGCAACTCCGCGCGCTCAACACGCACGGCGGTGTGCTTGAGCTCAGGCTGCTTCGAGATCGGGTCGAACGCAGGTAACGTGAGCGCGTTGATACCGTGCGAACCGGAGGATGCCAGCGTTAATTTGCCCCAGTGCATCGGCACGTAACACTGGCCTGAGCGCACGTCATCACTCACCGCTAATCGCACGACCAACGCGCCGCGACGTGACGCCACTTTCACCACCTCACCTGCAATTAGCAATCGTCGCGCGGCGTCCGTGGTGTTCATGGTCAGCATCGGCTCCGGCTCGTGACCGTAGAGCCGCGGCACCCGCCCGGTGCGGCTCATGCCGTGCCATTGATCGCGCAGGCGGCCCGTGGTCAGCGCCAGCGGATAGCGTGCGTCAACGGGTTCGGCCACGCCCTTGTACGGCGTGACTTTGAACTTGGCTTTTCCGGTGGCGGTGGGGTAGATGCCGTCGGCGTAGAGGCGTGCTTTGCCTAGATTGGCGTTGCGTGTGAGAGACCCTTCGACGAGCTCAGGGCGAACGGTGTCTGGCAGCGGCCATTGCTGCGGGCCGTGCGTGTCAAGCAGCGCGTAGCTCATGCCGGTGATGTCAAGGTCGCGACCGCGCGTGGTTTCGCGGTGCTCGTTGAAGATGGTCTCTGCCGTTTCGTAGGGGAAAAGCGTTGGCAAATTCGGGCGAAGTTTTGCTTCTAATCGCCGCGCAAAATCAACCACAATGTCCCAATCGTGCCTTGCCTCGCCGGGTGGCGGCACAACCGTGTTGATGTGCGTTACGCGCCGCTCGGAATTGGTCACCGTGCCGTGCTTTTCACCCCACGTACTCGCGGGCAGCAACACGTCGGCGAGGTGAGCAGTTTCGGTGGTGCGAAAAGCCTCTTGCACGATCACGCATTCAGCGTTTTCAAAAGCCTCAGCCACCGCGCGCAAATCCGGCAACGATTGTGCAGGGTTGGTGCAGGCAATCCACAGCAGTTTGATCTCGCCGCGTTTCACCGCGTCAAACATTTCGATGGCGGATTTTCCGGGCAAGGATGGCAACGAATCGACGCCCCAAAACTTGGCGATTCCGGCGCGATGTTCGGGGTTCAACACATCGCGATGACCGGGCAACAAATTGGCGAGTCCGCCGACCTCGCGACCGCCCATCGCGTTCGGCTGTCCTGTCAGTGAAAACGGCCCAGCGCCGGGCTTGCCGATCTGCGCCGTGGCCAAATGCAAGTTGATTAACGCGGCGTTTTTGTCGGTGCCACAAGCCGATTGATTGAGCCCTTGGCAGTACATCGAAAGCGTGGCTTTCGATTGCATCCACCAGCTTGCCAATTCAACAATTTGCGATTCGTTTACACCACAAATTCGCGCTGCCCAAGTCGGGGTGCATTCGCGCACAGCGGCCTTGAGTTCCGCGAAGCCTTCGGTGTGCGCGTTGATGTAGGCCGCGTCGGTCGCGTCTTCCCACATCAACCAATGCAGCACGGCGTTAAACAGCGCCACATCAGTGCCCGGCAGAATCGGCAAATGCATATCTGCCGCACGCGCAGTCTCGGTGCGACGCGGGTCGATGCACACCACTTTGAGCGCCGGATTTTTCGCCTTGGCATCTTCAAGCCGACGATACAAAATCGGATGCGCCCACGCCGCATTGCTGCCTGCGATCACGACGAGTTCAGCGTGATTCAAATCGTCGTAACAAGCCGGTGGTGCGTCGGCCCCGAGCGTGGCTTTGTAGCCCGCCACGGCTGACGACATGCAGAGCCGCGAATTAGTGTCGACGTTGTTGGTGCCAATCAAGCCCTTGGCGAGCTTGTTGAACACGTAGTAATCCTCGGTCATCAGCTGGCCGGAGATATAGAAACCAACGCTATCTGGGCCATGTTCAGCGATGGTCTTTGCGAACTTGTCGGCGAGCGTGTCGAGCGCCACATCCCAACTCACGCGTTTGCGATCCTCGGTGCGGCTGCCGCGCATTTCAGGATGCAGAGCGCGGCCATACGGCGTGGTGGTCAAGTGCAACGTGCTGCCTTTGGTACACAAGCGCCCGAAATTCGCGGGATGTTCAGGGTCGCCGCGCACCTCAACAATGCGAATGCCGTCGGTCTTAGCCAACACACCGCAGCCGACACCGCAGTACGGGCAGGTGGTCTTGATTTCAATCATGCAAACGCACCATCAAAAAACGCTCAAAGCGGACTGCGAAAAGCGCGTCAGCTTTAGGCGTAAAGTCCTGTTTAATCAGGGCTAAACGGCTAAAACACATAAAGTCGGTAAATCGCTATTTAAGCACTTGAGCCCAATTACAATGGCGCTTTCACCAAAAAGCTGTTTCGCCATTTGACGCGCGGCGCTTCTATGAAAGCTCAACGAAGACACGCGAATTTTCTACCCTCACCGGAAATCGTTTCGTGCATCCCACGTCAGGTGCCACGGCCTCACCGCTCTTAAATTCAATCGACCAATTGTGCAGCGGGCAGGCCACCCGTTCGCCGAACACAATGCCTTGCGACAACGGGCCGCCTTTGTGCGGGCATTTGTCGAGCAGAGCGAACACCACATCCTGATCGTTGCGGAACACGGCGACGTTGCCGCCGTCGGCTTCACTGCGTTCCAAAACACGCGCGCCGAGCACGGGTAGGTCGTGCAGTTCGCAGACAAAGTGCCACTGTGCCGCTGAAATCGGTTCTAGCTCAACCACCGCGTTCATGCCAACTCCAGCGCGTTTGACGCGGCGGCGGAGATAGCTTTTATCGGAATAAATTGCCGCTGATCCACCCGTGCTTTGTCAAAGTCAAACCACGGATCGGGCTCGCCATCCAGCGCAAATTGCAACCGCTCCCACAGCGCGCGGCGATTGGCGGCGTCTTCGACCACTTTCTTTTTGCAGTAGTCGAGCCCGACGCGTGAAACGTAATGCACGGTGCGCTCCAAGTACCAGCCCTCTTCGCGATAGAGCTGAATAAAGGCACCGGTGTATTCCAGCACTTCGTCGGACGTTTTCACTTTCACGAAGAACTGCGCCACCTCAGTTTTGATGCCGCCGTTGCCTGCAACGTACATCTCCCAACCGGAGTCAACGCCGATAATTCCAACGTCTTTAATGCCCGCCTCAGCGCAGTTGCGCGGGCAACCGCTCACCGCATATTTCACCTTGTGCGGTGCATACATCCGCCACATCGCGCGCTCCAAATCTTTTCCCATTTGCGTGCTGTCTTGCGTGCCGAAACGACACCATTCGGAGCCCACGCAGGTCTTCACGGTGCGCAGCGCTTTCGCATACGCATGACCGGACGGCATGCCGATGTCTTTCCACACCGCAGGCAAATCTTCTTTCTTCACACCGAGCAAATCGATGCGTTGTCCGCCGGTCACCTTCACCGTCGGAATCTTGTATTTGTCCACCGCGTCCGCAATGCGGCGCAACTCGCTGGCGGTCGTCTCGCCGCCCCACATGCGCGGGATCACGCTGAAGGTGCCGTCTTTCTGGATGTTGGCATGCGCGCGCTCGTTGATGTAGCGCGATTGCGGGTCATCGATGTACTCTTTGGGCCACGTCGAAAGCAGGTAATAGTTGAGCGCCGGGCGGCACGATGAGCAGCCGTTGGGCGTGCGCCAACCGAGTGTTTTCATGACCTCCGGCACCGAGAGCAGTTTTTGCTCGCGAATCGCATCGCGCGCATGCTGATGGGTGCAGTCAGTGCAGGCGCACATCGCTTTCATCTTTGGCGTAGCGCTGTAGTCACCACCCGCGGTGAACATCAAAATTTGTTCAACGAGGCCAGTGCATGATCCGCAACTTGACGAAGCCTTAGTGTGCTTGCGCACTTCGTCCAGCGTGAACAAACCTTTGTCTTTGATGGCCTTGGTGATGGTGCCTTTGCACACACCGTTGCAGCCGCACACTTCATCCGAGTCTTTCATCGACACCGCGCGCGTGTTGCCTTCGTGGCCCACGTCGCCAATGTTTGATTCGCCAAACATCAAATGGTCGCGAATTTCGGCAACGTTTTTGCCTTCGCGCAGCAACTTGAAATACCAAGAACCGTCAACGGTATCTCCGTACAAACAGGCACCGACCAGCTTGTCGTCCTTAATTACCAGTCGCTTGTAAACGCCTCCAATCGGATCCGACAACGTAATGTCTTCGGTGCCTTCGCCGCCCTGAAAATTGCCTGCGCTGAACAGGTCAACGCCCGTCACCTTGAGCTTAGTCGAAGTCACCGATCCAACGTAGCGACCAATGCCATATTCAGCCAAATGATTGGCACACACCTTCGCCATTTCAAACAACGGTGCCACCAAACCATAGGCTGTGCCGCGATGATTCACACATTCGCCGACCGAATAAATACGCGGATCAGTCAGCGTTTGCATCGTGTCATTCACGATGATGCCGCCCGGTCGTGCGCTGACTTGCAAACCTGATTTTTCGGCGAGTGCCGTATTCGGTCGAATGCCGACCGCCATTACGACGAGATCAGCGGGAATCTGTTCACCACCTTTGAAACGTAACGCTGCGACACGACCGGATTGTCCTGCTACCAATGTCTCGGTCTGCGCCTGCATCCTGAATTCGATGCCTTTGGCCTCCAACGAACCCTGCAAAAGCTTGCCCGCTTTTTCGTCAAGCTGCCGCTCCATGAGCCACGGCATGACGTGAACCACGGTCACGTCCATGCCGCGCAGCTTTAGGCCGTTCGCAGCTTCAAGCCCTAGCAAACCGCCGCCAATGACGACGGCTTTTTTGTACAGCTTCGCCGCATCGATCATCGCCTCGGTATCGGCAATGTCACGATACGAAATTACACCCGGCAATTTGTTGCCTTCAATCGGCAGGATGAACGGGTTGGAGCCAGAGGCCACCAGCAGACGGTCGTAGTTAAATTTTTCGCCAGTATCGGTAGTCAATTCACGTCGCGTGCGATGAATTTCGGTGATGGTTTTGCCGGTGATGAGATTGATGCCGTTGTCTTTGTACCAATCCCAATCGTTCAGCACAATGTCACTAATGGTCTGCTCGCCCGCAAGCACCGGCGACAACAAAATGCGGTTGTAGTTCGGATGCGACTCGGTGCCAAACACGGTGATGTCGTATTTGTCCGGGGCGATTTTCAGCAACTCTTCCACGGTGCGAACACCCGCCATTCCGTTGCCGATTACGGCTAGTTTTTGCTTCACTTGCGTCGCTGGTGTGGACATCACGCTACCCTGAGGACTTTGAATTTCAAGGTTTCTAGCAAGCATCGCGCCAGATGTAGCACCGCAATCGCGCGCGCTCAACGGAGGCGCACCAATCGTGGTTGCGCTCGCTTCGTCGTAGCGAATTTCGAGACGACGCTCGGCACGCAAACCGGCACTCATGCGCATTCACAGTGCGCCGCCGCGCCGAATGCGCCCTGTCACGGTGCAGCATTTGCGCTTTTCAGGCAAATCAGCTTCAATTTTGATGGCACAGCGCTTGCGATGCACACGCACCAAACACAAACAATTTACGGATCGCTATGGCCGCTACCGGGTTTTGGCAGGCGGGTCACAAGCCCACGCTGCTCGCATCATTTCTCTACTTCGATCTTGCCTTTATGGTGTGGGTGATTTTGGGGCCACTCGGCGTGCAAATCGCTAAGGATTTGCAGCTTGATGCGGGGCAAAAAGGTTTGATGGTGGCCGTGCCCGTGTTGTCGGGCGCACTGCTGCGCATTGTGATGGGGGTGTTAGTCGATCACCTTAAGCCCAAGCTCACCGGTGTGATCGCGCAGATTCTGGTGATTGCCGCGCTCGCTTGGGCGTGGGTCGCGGGTATTCACAGCTACAACGAAGTGCTGTTTCTAGGCGTACTGTTGGGCATCGCCGGCGCGTCGTTTGCCGTCGCGCTTCCACTCGCCTCGCGCTGGTATCCGCCCGAACATCAAGGCACCGCGCTCGGCATTGCGGGCGCAGGTAATTCGGGCACTGCGTTTGCCGCGCTGCTCGCGCCGTCGCTCGCGGCGGCTTACGGTTGGGGCAACGTGTTTGGCATCGCGTTGATTCCGCTGATCGCCGTGCTGATTTTTTATGTAATCGTTGCCAAGGACGCGCCCGATTGCCCACCGCCCAAGCCGCTCACGGCCTATCTCGCGGTGTTGCGCGACAAGGACTCATGGTGGTTCATGTTCTTCTACAGCGTTACCTTCGGCGGCTTCGTCGGGCTCGCCGCGAGCCTCACCATTTACTTCAATTCGGAATACGGCCTCGAAGCGAAAACGGCGGGTTTCTTTACCGCTGCTTGCGTGTTTGCGGGCTCGCTGATGCGTCCGCTCGGTGGCAATCTCGCGGATCGCGTGGGCGGAATCAAGAGCCTATCGGTGATGTACATCGTGGCCGCGATTGCGCTCACGTTGGCAAGCTTTCACTACAGCTCGGCTTGGGTTGCGCTCGCCATTTTTGTGATTGGCATGCTCGCGTTGGGCATGGGTAATGGGGCCGTGTTCCAACTAGTGCCGCAGCGCTTTCGCCGCGAGATTGGCGTAATGACGGGCCTCGTCGGCATGGCCGGTGGCATCGGTGGTTTCTACCTTGCGTCATCGTTGGGCTATTCGAAAAAATTGACGGGTACGTATCAAGCGGGCTTCTTGATCTTCGCTGCACTGGCCGTGGTCGCATTAGTCGGACTTACCACCGTCAAGCAACGTTGGCGAACCACGTGGGGCAGTGCGGCAATGACTACGGCGAAGATTTAGCGCGGCGGCGTTCGTCGCAAAGCGCAAAGGATCACCACTTTTTTGACGCAGATTCCCACAGATTTAGAAGTTGATTTACGCGGATTTTTTACGAATCCAGCCATTCATTCTGCACGTAAAAATCTGCGCTCATCTGCGTTAAATCTGCGCTAATCTGCGTCAAAAGACCGCTGGCAGTTTGTTGGCGACCAACTCGAACAAAACAAGCACCCATGCCTCTAACCGTCACAGTCGCGCACTTCAGCGCCACCGGTCCGCGCGCCCGTAACGAAGACTTCACCGGTTGCGTCACGCCGCATGGTGCGGATTTAGCGAGCAAGGGCTTCGCAGCGGTGGTGGCCGACGGTGTCTCAGGTGCAGGCGGTGGGCGCGAAGCGGCTGAGCATTGCGCACGTAACGTGCTCGCGGATTATTACGCCACGCCCGATACGTGGGAGGTGTCGCAATCGCTCGCCAAAATCTACAGCGCACTGAATCGTTGGGTGCAAACGCAGGCGCGCGCTAGCCCCGATCTAATGGGCATGGCCACCACACTCACCACGCTGGTGTTGCGCGGCAGCATGTATCACTTCGCACATGTGGGCGACACGCGCATTTACCTGTTGCGTGACGGTCACCTGCAAAGCCTCACCACCGATCACGTGTGGCAACGGCCCGAGATGGAACATGTGCTCACCCGCGCGGTCGGGCTCGACACGTCGGTAACGGCCGACCACGGCTTTGGGCCACTGCGTCCGGGCGATGTGTTCGCGTTGGTGAGCGATGGTGTTTGGGCTGCGCTCGCTACGACTGATTTGCAGCGTGAGTTGATGCATGCAGCGACATCAAAAGACTCGGTCACGAACGTGGCACGGAGCATCGTTGAATACGCGCATCAACTCGGCGGCAAAGACAACGCGACGGCGCTGGTGCTGCGCGTAGAAGATGTCGACGCGAACGCGTTGCGTGATGTGCTGCAAGCGGCCACTGAATTGCCCGCGTTGCCGCCGCTGGAAGTGGGTCAGGTTTTCGATGGATTTACCGTGCTCGAACGCATGCATCTGTCGCGTGCCACGGTGCTGTATCGGGTGCGTGATTCGCATATTGCGGGTGGGCGTGAACTGGCAATGAAGGCCCTCACCCGTGAGGCACACACAGACGCGCACGAGCGTCTCGCGTTTGCACATGAACGCTGGCTTAACAAGCGGGTGGTCGCTCGCTTTTTTGCGCAAAATATTGATCCTCCGGAGAACGCGTCTGCCTCGTACAGTCTCACCACTTTTCATCCCGGAAAAACGCTAGCGCAACAGCTTGCTTCGGGCGGGCATTTCAGCATTCCTGACGCGATCAAGTGTGCGGTGGAATTGTCGCGCGCCGTCGGGGCGCTGCATCGGCGCAGCATCATTCATCGCGACATCAAGCCGGAGAATATTCATCTGGGTGACGATGGCCAATTGCGCGTGCTTGATCTGGGTGTGGCGGTGTCGGGCTTTGAAGTCGCAGAGCTGTCCAACGCCACTCGCGCTGGCACACCATCCTACCTCGCACCGGAGCTATTTCAGAACGGTGAGCCGTCTGCGCAGAGCGATATTTACGCCGTGGCCGTGACGATGTATCACTTGCTTTCGCGCAAGTTTCCTTATGGCGAAATCGAGCCTTTTCAAACGCCAAAATTTGGTGAGCCGACGCCGCTCACCCGCTGGCGGCCCGACTGTCCGGGCTGGTTTGAAAACATCATTTCACGCTGCCTGATCAGCGATCCCGCGCAACGATTTGAAACGGCGGAAGAGCTGGTGCTCGCCATTGAACAAGGTCCGTTGTCGGCGTCCTCTTCGCGGCAAGCCGCGCTGCGACAACCGCTCGCCACGAGAAATCGGCTGCGCACGTGGCAGGTGATTGCCGCTATTTCGCTTATGGCGAACGTGGTGCTGGTGTATTTTTTGACGCGATGAAGCGGGGTAATATTGCTTACAGCTTCGGGCTGCAAGCCCCGTCATAATAGGGCTACCGACTCAATTTATGCAATATCGACTATGGCTATAAACACTAGCTAGCCCAATATCGGTGGCGTTTTCGCCGTAAAGTTGCTTGCTCAATAAGCGTCTTTAAAACCTAGGCCGCCTTACGCTGTTTCGCGTACAAAAACTCCACCACGGCCTTGCGATAGTGGTGATAGTCGGTGTCTTCGGCCAGCACCAAGCGATCTCTCGGTTTCGCCAATTTCACGTCGAGAATCATCACGTGCAGCGTCGTCAGCGGCGATCAGGATTAACTCCGGGTTCCAGCGTTCCAACTCGGCCTGCAGCGTCAGCGCATTAAACGCCATGCTGCGCACCACGTAGCCCTGTGCGGCCAGCACCGATTCAACGGCGGGCAGGTCATGCTAGTTATTGTGCAGAAGCAGGACTTGCAAATTAACGACCCATTTTTGAGCGCCAGCGGCACCATGCGGCGACACCCTGCGCAGATTGCTGCGTCATAGCAATAACCATGCAAACTGCGTTGCACGCGCTCAAGCAGCGTCTACGTTCCAACAGCTTTATCGTTAATGCCCCGTTTCACTTGGGCTAATTGCGTTATTTGCTGATAGTCGACTTTGTACAAATAACCAATTTAGCCCAAGTCAATAGGACGCCGCAGCAAAAAGCTGTAAGTTTCAAACGCGAGCTGTCGCAAATAGGCGACGGCGTTGTGACACCGCTACAACAGAGTGGAAAGCCTATGGATTTGCTGTCCATTGGGCTTTTTTAGAGCAATTTCCTGTGGCTATAATCAAACAGTCAAATCAGGATTTATGACGTGTGAGAGACCCTCGCGCGGTATAGTTTCTGGGGTGACTTAGTTAGAATCAACAGCAATTTGAGGCCGGGGCAAAACCCCGGCTTTTTTTTGCCTGCGATTTTGAAGGTGGCAATTCGTGTGCCTTGGCGGCGAAATAATCCTGCGGATAATCAAGCCGTTAGCACCGCAATTGAAAGTTGCGCATCACCCGCAATGCCGCGTTTTACGCGGGCTGACGCTACGCGGAGAAGAGCGCAATCGACTCCACATGCGCGGTGTGCGGGAACATGTTGGCGACGCCCGCGCCGCGCAATCGGTAGCCTTTTTCATGAACCAAAATGGCGGCGTCGCGGGCCAAAGTGGACGGGCTGCAACTGACGTAAACGATGCGCTGCAAACGCCCGCTCGCTGCCTCGGGAAGCGCGTTCACCACGGCCACCGCACCATCGCGCGGCGGGTCAATCAGCAGCTTATT
The DNA here is from genome assembly GCA_043721275.1 of Burkholderiales bacterium. Taxonomy (GTDB): domain Bacteria; phylum Pseudomonadota; class Gammaproteobacteria; order Burkholderiales; family Casimicrobiaceae; genus Casimicrobium. The sequence continues at coordinate 24,039 of JAYSRA010000073.1, read as the reverse complement.
GAGGTTCGGCAGACTGTCAAACCAGTCCTCGCCGATCTCAAACAGGTTGGCAACCGCGAAATCCGTTTTCGAAGCTAGGCCGTTATCAGCCGCGTTGTCGCGAGCACGCGCGATCAGTGAGGCCGAACCCTCAACGCCAAACGTGAACCCCGCGCGCTGCGCAATCGGCAGCGTGAAATTGCCCAAGCCGCAGAACAAGTCACCCACGCGGTCGCTGGACTGCAAGTCCAGCAATTGCACCGCGCGGCGCACCAGCATGGCGTTGATGTGCGGATTGACCTGCGTGAATTCGGTCGGCTGAAAGCTATAGCGCAGGCCAAATTCGCTGAGCGCGTAGCCCAGCGTGTGCGCCTCACCGGGCAGCGGATGCGCCGTCTCCGGGCCTTTCGGCTGCAAATACCACTGCACCGTGTGCTCCGCCGCAAACGCCCGCAGCGCGTCGATGTCAGCGTCTGGCATCGGCTCCATGTGGCGCAACACCAGCATCGGCAAACCGTCGCCTTCCGCGTATTCAATCTGCGGTAATCGATCTCGCAAAACCATGCTGCCGATCAGCGCGCGCAGCGGCATGAGCAGCGCCGACACATGCAGCGGCAGCACGCGGCATTCGCGCATGTCCGCCACAAAGCTCGATTTTTTCTCATGAAAACCGACCAGCACCGTGTCTTTTTTGGTGACATAGCGCACCGAAATTCGCGCCCGCTGGCGATAGCCCCAATGCGGCCCTTCAATGGCCGGAAACACCAGCTCAGGCTTCACCTTACCGATGTGCCGCAAGTTGTCCTCCAGCACCCGCTGCTTCGCCGCCAACTGCGCGCGCGACTCAAGATGCTGCATGCTGCAACCGCCGCACACGCCAAAATGAGGACACAGCGGATCAACGCGCGACGGGCTTGCCTTGATAACGCGCTCGACCACCGCTTTTTCAAAACTCGGCTTAGATCGCGTGATACGCGCCTCAACAATTTCGCCGGCCAACGCGCCATCGACAAACACCGCCTTGCCGTCGTTGCGAGCAATGCCTTGGCCTTCGTGGTCAATCGATTCAATGGCGAGTGTGAGAGGCATAGGGGCAATTCGTTCGGGCGGGATTGTTGCGGCGGTGTGGCCAGCATTGCTAATGATTTTAGGTGGTGAAGAGAACACCTCCTTCGCCCCCTAAAATCAAAAGCAATGCAAACCCTCCTCGCCATCGAATGTTCAAGCCACGTCAATGCCGTGGCCTACATTGCCGACATTGATCGTCCTGATGAATGGGTCGGCGAAATGTCTCGTGACGACGTGAAGGCGTCCGCTTGGCTGTTGCCCGCTATCGATCGGGTGCTGACGAAAGCGGGCGCGCGCACAACCGACGTTAACGTGGTGGCGTTTGGCGCAGGGCCGGGTTCGTTCACGGGCGTGCGCACGGCGTGTGCAACGGCGCAGGCGCTGGCGTACTCGTGTCACGCGTCGCTGATCGCGGTGGACAGCTTGCAAGCGTTGGCAGAGGCCTCCACGCTTGCGAACGTGGACGTGGTGCTCGACGCGCGGATGAATGAGCTTTATGCCGCATCGTTTGCAAAATCTTCCAATGGCGAATTGATGCGAATTTCCGACACGGCGCTGGTGCGCACAGGCGCATTTGCAACGCGACAAGGCGCAACCTTGCTCGGCTCGGGCGCGCATCTGGTTGCGTCTGCACTTGCAGATAAAACCATCGCAGCGGAGGACCGCTGGGTTTACGGCGTAGCTCGCGTTGCGATAGCCAAGTTAGCGCGCGGTGAACTCACTGATCCGCAAAACGCCGAACCCATTTACGTGCGCAACAACGTCGCTCAGACCGAGGCCCAGCGCGCGGCGTCCGCACTTGCAGGTGCCCGCGCATGAACGCGCTCGCGCGTGGCAGCGCGTGCTCGCTCAGCTTCGCCACCGCGACCATTGCATTGATGCAGGCAGAGGATCTTCCGGCGGTCATCGAGATCGAGCGCTCATCCAATTCACATCCATGGACCGAGCGCAATTTTCACGACGCGATGGCCTCGGGGTACCTGAGTCTGGTCGCGCACGAACACGGTCAAGTCTGTGCCTTCGCGATTGCCAGAACGCTGGTGGACGAAGCAGAATTGCTGTTGATTGCAGTGATGCCAAGCGAGCGTCGGCAAGGCGTGGCAGCACTACTGTGGATCGAGTTGGCGCAACGCCTGCGCATCAGGGGCGCGAGCAAAATTTTTCTCGAAGTGCGCGCATCTAATGTGCCCGCTCGCAGCTTCTATGCGTCACGCGGCCTCACTCAAATCGGCGTCCGAAAAAACTATTACCCCAACGGCGTTCATGACAGCGACCGCGAAGACGCGATCTTGATGCAGGTGCCGCTATGACCGATCGCAGCACGATTCTGCGTGAGATGGGACTGACGCCGATTTGGAGCTTGCGTGGCGCAACAGCACCCGTTGCAGAAGCGGTTACGGCGCCGCGTCAAGCTACACAAGCAGCGGTGGCAGCGTCCCCAGCAGCCACCGAACTGACGGAAGCCCTGCCCGACCCCAATCGTGATGCCACCATCGCCGCAATGTCTTGGGAAGAACTGGTCACCAGCATCGCCCAGTGCACCGCCTGCAAATTGTCCACGACTCGCAATAAAACCGTCCCCGGCGTTGGCGACCGTTCGCCCGCGTGGATGGTGATTGGCGAAGCGCCCGGTGAAAACGAGGACAAGCAGGGCGAGCCGTTTGTCGGCAAAGCCGGGCAGTTGCTCGATGCGATGCTCACCGCCGTCGGCAAAAAACGAACGCAAGGGGTGTTCATCGCCAACGTCATCAAGTGCCGCCCGCCGGGCAATCGCAACCCCGGGCCCAGCGAAATTGCGGCCTGCGCGCCGTATTTAAAACGCCAGATCGCGTTGGCATCGCCCAAATTACTGCTGGCGGCAGGCAAATTCGCCGCTCAAACACTACTCAATCGTGACGATACGGTGGGCGCCATGCGCGAGTCGGGTGGACTATTTGCCGGTATTCCGGTCGTCGTCACCTATCATCCATCGTACTTGCTGCGTTCGCCGCTTGAAAAGGGCAAAGCGTGGGACGATTTGTTGAAAGCCCGCGCGCTCGTGGCGTGATCCGGCGCTTGAATTTCAGCCGATGTGCGTGCATATTGCGTGCATCGTCACCAACATAACCATTGCGCTCCCCCATTTACGCTGTGAGCGCCAGCGGAGGAAACCACCATGAAACGAATTTTTCTTGCTTTTTCTGCTGCAATCGCGGCCTTGAGTTTGTCCGGCTGCGGCTACAACGACATGGCGCAGGGCGACCAGTCCGTCAAGGCCGCGTGGTCCGAAGTGTTGAACCAATATCAACGTCGCTCCGACCTGATCCCCAATTTGGTGAGCACGGTCAAAGGTTACGCCTCGCAGGAGCAGGACACGTTAACCAAAGTGGTCGAAGCCCGCGCCCGCGCCACCGGCATTCAGGCCACGCCAGAGCTGATCAACAACCCCGAAGCATTCCAGAAGTTCATCGCAGCGCAGAACCAGTTGCAGGGGGCTTTGAGCCGCCTGCTTGCCGTTTCGGAAAATTATCCGAACCTGAAAAGCGACGCACTGTTTCGTGATTTAACGGCGCAATTAGAAGGCACTGAAAACCGCATCACGGTGGCGCGTAATCGGTACATCAAAGCGATTCAGGAATACAACAACCGCATCGTGTCGTTCCCTTCAAACCTGATCGCTATGGTGTTCGGTTTCAAAGAGAAGCCCCAGTTCACGGTTGAAAACGAATCTGAAATCAAGACCGCGCCGAAGGTTGATTTCAATAAGCCTGCGGCACCGGTTAAGCAGTAATACTTGTCTCCGCTCGCCGGATTGCCCGCTGTGCCGTGCGACGCGCCCTGTAGGAGCGGCTTGGTGAGATTTTTCGCATTAGCGGCTGCGCTTTTTTTCAGCGCACTCGCTTTCGCCCAAGACCTCGCCCCCATCCCGCCACTGTCATCCCGAGTAACAGACACTGCGGGGGTTCTGGGCGCGTCAGCCAAACAGGAAATCGAAGCCAAGCTAGTCGCGTTTGAGCAAGCGACCGGTGGTCAACTCGCGGTGCTGATCGTGAAAACCGCTGAGCCCGAAACCATCGACCAGTACGGCATTCGCGTCGGTGATGCGTGGAAGATCGGCAAAAAAGGTAAGGACACCGGAGCGATCCTCATCATCGCGATGAAGGAAAAAAAACTTCGCATCGAAACGGGCTACGGCTGGGAAGGCGCGCTGCCCGACGTGGAGGCCAAACGCATCATTCGCGAAGTGATGACGCCGTTTTTAAAGCAGAACCAATTTGCCCAAGGTATCAGCGCCGGCATCGACAAAATTCAGCTCGCGGTCGCCAAAGAAAACAAAGCCGCGAGCACCACCGTTGACGACAAAGGGCAGTGGACGAACAGCCACAACGCCAACGCCACTGAGAGCACCGTCGAGTCGCTGATGGGCATGGCCCCAGTGCTGCTCGGTGTGCTCGCGGTGCTGTCGTTCATCTTGCCAGCACTGCTCGTGGGTGTGATTGGCGGTGCAGGCACGTTTTTCTTCACCAGCTCGTTGCCCGCTGCGGGTATCGCGGGCTTTGTGGGTTTTGTCGGCGCTAGCCTGTTGCGCGGTATTTTTGGCTCGGCGGGGCGCGCGCCGCTCGGCGGTCGTGGCGTCAATCGCGGATCAGGCATCGGCGGTCTGGGTGGATTTGGCGGCGGGCTCGGCGGTTGGGGTGGCGGAGGCTCCTCGGGCGGCGGCGGAGGCGGATTTTCTGGCGGTGGCGGCGGCTTTGGTGGCGGCGGCGCGTCGGGCGGCTGGGGCGATGGCGGCGGGAGCAGCGAATGAAAAACCGTGTGCTCGCTCATGCGTTCACCAGCAAACGCACCGTGCGCAGCGCTCTGCCCGACGCCGCGATGGACGCGCTTGAAAAAGCCACCGGCATGGCCGAGCGTGGATCGAGCGGGCAGATTCGCTTGATCGTGGAGGCCAATTGGCCGCTGCTGCATGTAAAGCACGGCACCCCGCGATCACGCGCGGTGGACTGGTTTTCGCAGTTGCGCGTGTGGGACACCGAGCACAACAACGGCGTGCTGGTGTATCTGCTGTTTGCAGAACGGGATGTTGAGATTGTGGCTGATCGCGGGTTTAACCATCGCGTCAGTGCTGCGCAGTGGGAGGCGATTTGCCGCACGATGGAGGCGCACTTTGTGAAGTCTGAGTTTGAGGTGGGCTTGACCCAAGGCATCAGCGCGATTGGCGACCTTTTGCGCGAACACTTCCCGACCGATATGGGTGAAAACGAACAGGCCGATAGGCCAATCATCGTTTAATTTTTTTAGTTTATTGAGCCGCTATGCGCATTGCATTGATCCACGCGCTCACGCATTCGATTGCGCCGATTAACGACGCTTTCATGCAGATGTGGCCCGAGGCAACGCGCGTTAATCTGCTTGACGATTCGCTCTCGGCAGATCTCGCGGCCAACAACGGCGTGCTTGATGAGGCGATGCATCAGCGCTTTTTAACCTTAGCTGACTACGCTGTGGACACCGGTGCGCGTGGCATTTTGTTTACCTGCTCAGCGTTCGGCGCGTGCATTGAACGTGTTGCGCGCAAGCATTCCAGCATCCCGGTGCTCAAACCGAACGAAGCGATGATTTCGGAAGCAGTTCGTGCCACAAACGCGTCCGAGCACGCCATCGGTCTCATCGCATCATTCGCCCCAACGCTCGTGTCGATGCCGCCTGAATTTCCAGCGACTTCGACATTGCACACCGAGTTGGTAGACGGCGCAATGCGCGCGCTCAACGCGGGTGATTTCACCGCCCATGATGCGTCAGTGGTCGCCGCCGCGATGCGCCTGAAAGCACGTGGAGTCGCCGTGATTGCGCTCGCACAATTCAGCATGGCGCGCGCAGCAACGGCCGTCGCAACAGCCACGGAATTGCCCGTGCTCACCACGCCGACAACCGCGATACGCTTGCTGAAACAACGGCTCGGCGTTGCTTGAGCTCGCGCCGTTTGCGGGCTCCCTCTGCCCGGGGGAGTAGAGCCTGCCCCGACGAAGGCCGGGGGTTGGGGTGAGGGTGTTTCGATAACGCAGGATCGCCAAAATCCGCATGTGCCGCGCGCGCCAACAACCAGCCAAAACCAGTTTCTTAGAACACAAAAATCATGAAAAAAACAGTAGCCGCCATCGCCGCAACACTCGCCTGCTCCGCTGCATTCGCACAAGCGTGGCCCGCCAAGCAGCCCATCAAATGGGTCGCGGTCTTTCCACCCGGCGGGTCGGTGGATCAAGTGGCGCGCATCTTGTCGCAGCCGTTGTCCACGGCCCTCGGGCAAACCGTGATCGTTGAAAACAAGGGCGGCGCGTCCGGCTCAATCGGTGCCGCGTTCGTTGCGCAGTCGCCGCCCGATGGCTACACCTTCGCCGTCGTATTTGATTCGCATGCGGTGAATCCAGCGTTGATTCCGGGCTTGCCTTACGACACCAAAAAAGACCTCGCCGCGATTTCGCTAATTGGCACTGCCGCCATGACGCTCGCCACGCCGGTGGGATCAAAGTACCAAACATTTGGCGACGTAGTGACCGACTTAAAAGCAAACAAACCGGTGAGCTACGGCACCATCGGCAACGGCAGCCTCGCGCATTTGGCGATGACCTTGCTGGGCAAAAGCAACAACCTCGCATGGGATCACGTGCCATACAAAGGCGGCGGCCCGATGATGCAAGATGCGATTGGCGGGCATGTGCCGTTGGTGATTGGTTCGGTGTTTGTGGTGAAGCCACACATCGACAGCGGTCGCGTGCGACCGCTAGCTGTGACCACCGCCAAACGCAGCCCAGATTTGCCGAATGTGCCCACACTTGCCGAATTGGGCTACGGCCAGTTTGAAGCGCCCGCTTGGTGGGCGGTGCTCGCGCCCGCGAAAACGCCGCCGGATATTTTGGCCAAGATGAACGCGGCAATGAACAAAGTGTTGCAAGACCCGGACACTGCGAAAAAGCTGCAAAGCCAAGGCATCAGCGTGATCGGCGGCAGCCCCGAAATCGCGCGCGTGTTCATCGAAAAGCAAGTCGATATTTGGGGCAAAGTGGTGAAGGACTACGCCATTAAAGCGGACTGATTCATGTCCTTGAAACCGATCATCGTCGTGCTCGACGACTTCGAGCGCGTGGCGCGGGACTACGCAGATTGGTCTGCGGTGGACGCGAGAGCGGAGGTGCGCGTGTATCGCGAAGCGCTGCGCAACCAGGCGCTTAGCGACGCGCTCATGCCTGCAAGCGTGGTGGTGCTCATGCGCGACCGCACGCCATTCACCGCCGAGCTCATCGCTCAGCTGCCCCATCTCACACTGGTGGTGTTCACCGGCACCCGTAACGGCACACTTGACACACAAGCGCTCGCCGCGCGCAACATCCCGGTGCTGCACACCGGCTGGGGCCCCAACAAGGACGCCACCACCGAGATGACATGGGCGCTCATCCTCGCCGCACAAAAGCGGCTGGTGAGCCAACACAATGCGTTGCTGCACGGACAATGGCGGCCGCATGACGCGCTGTCTCCGGTGCTACACGGTCAGCGCATCGGCATCGCAGGATTGGGTGAGATCGGTGGGCGCGTTGCCAACGTGGCGCGAGCGTTTGGCATGGAGGTGGTGACCTGGTCGCCGAACATGACGACCGAGCGCGCCGCGGCGAAGGGCGCCACAGCCGTCACGTTTGATGAGTTGGTCGCAACGTCTTACGTGATCACCACGCATCTGGTGCTGTCGCCCACTACGAAAAATTTGTTCGGCGCTGCGCAGTTTGCCGCCATGCGTAAGGACGCAATTTTTGTGAACACGTCACGCGCCGGGATCATTGATGAAGCCGCATTGATCACCGCGCTGCAAGCAGGCCGCCCAGCGATGGCCGCACTCGACGTGTTCAGCGTCGAGCCATTACCGACGACTCATCCGTTCATGACGCTGCCCAACGTCGTGCTCACACCGCACTTGGGTTTTGTCTGCGAACCCGTGTTCCGCAAGTTTTACGGCGATGTGGTCGAGGCGCTCAATGCGTGGCTCGACGGCAAACCGCTGCCACGCGTGCTTAAGCCCTGATCGCCCGGATCGATAGCGTGCTTTAGTGACCTTGGATTTTCGGTTTAGACAAGCGCACAAGTGAGCAACAGCTTTATCGTGAAAACCATATTTTAATTGGGCTTGATAGTCAAATCGCAATATATCAACTATTGCTGTTTTCGACGCTTAGGCCCAGTGCTAACGTGCTTTCATGAAAAAGCTGATTAGCTGCCTGATGCTTAAAACCACGTTGTGGCACAATTTGTAAAGTTTGTCACAATCGGAATCCATCAGCATGCAAACTCTAGGCATACGCGAAATCCGCCAACGCTACGAAATCCTCAAAGAAACGCTTGAAGCCGAGGGTGAAGTGATCCTCACCCATCACGGCAAACCGTTCGCGCGGGTGCTGCCGCTTGAGCCGGTGAAACCGCGTCCGCAGTGGAAGCCGCACCACGAACTGCGGGCGATGCTGCCGCAACAAATGGTTCCAAGCTCGGTGTTGATCGCCGAGGATCGTGAGGATCGCTGATGCGACTGTACTTCGATACCAGCGCGCTGGCAAAAGCCTACATCAGCGAGCCCGGCAGCGCCGACGTTGACGATTTTCTTGGACGCGGCACGGCCGTTTTTCTGAGTGACTTGAACCGTATTGAGCTGCGTTGCATGCTGGCGCGGCGAGCGCGCTCCGGCGAGATCAACGTGTTGCAAGAGCAGGCGATCTGGAGCGAATTTTTGTTAGATGCGTCGAACGAATTTTTCGAGCCTGTTGCGCTTCCGGTTTCATCGTGGATGATCGCCACCCAACTGATCGACCGGGTCGCACCAATCGCACTGCGCACCCTCGACGCGCTCCACGTCGCGCTGGCAAGCACGCTGCCCGGCATCGTCTTCGTCACCGCTGATCGCGCGCAACGTGCCGCCGCCACGCAACTTGGCATGCACACTGTCGGCATCGCGCTCGACTAATTAACCTACCCTGTGTTCAACGCCTGAACCGCTATCTAATCTATGAACGCTACCGAACAAACCCCCGCCCCAATCGTCCAAGACGAAAACCACATCATCGCCGAGCGCCGCGCCAAGCTCACAGCCCTTCGTGAAAAAGGTAACGCCTTCCCCAACGATTTTCGTCGCGAACATTTAGCCGGCGACGTAATTGCAAGCTACGGCGAAAAGACCAAAGAAGATCTAGAAGCGCTAGGCGCAGAGGTCACCATCGCCGGCCGCATGATGTTGAAGCGCGTGATGGGCGGTGCCTCGTTCGCCACGGTGCAGGACATGTCCGGCCGCATCCAGCTCTACATCAACGACGCCGGTGTCGGTGCGGACGTTCACGAAGCGTTCAAGCACTGGGACATGGGCGACATTCTGGGCGCAACCGGCACCGTGTTTCGCACACAAAAGGGCGAGCTGTCGGTCAAGGTCAAAACGTTGCGACTGCTCACCAAATCGCTGCGCCCGCTGCCGGAAAAATTTCACGGCCTCACCGATCAGGAGCAGAAATATCGGCAACGCTACGTAGATCTCATCATGAGCCCGGAGTCGCGCCGCACCTTCGAAATTCGCTCGAAGATGATCGCCTTCATCCGTAATTTTTATGTCGAGCGCGGCTATCTCGAGGTGGAGACGCCGATGATGCATCCGATCCCCGGCGGCGCAGCGGCCAAGCCGTTCGTCACGCATTACAACGCGCTCGATCAGGAGATGTACATGCGCATCGCACCCGAGCTTTATTTGAAACGCTTGGTCGTCGGCGGCTTCGACAAAGTGTTTGAAATCAACCGCAACTATCGGAACGAAGGCACCAGCACGCGGCACAACCCCGAGTTCACCATGCTCGAGTTTTACGAGGCCTATCAGGACTACAACTACCTGATGGACATGACCGAAACGCTGCTGCGCGACTGCGCAAAACACGTGCTCGGCAACACCACCATCAAGTTCGGCGAACTCGATATTGATCTCGGCAAACCGTTCGACCGCCTCACCATGGCGCAGGCGATCATGAAGTACAACCCGCACTACACCGAGGCCGAGTTGAACGACATGGAGTTCCTGAAAAACGCCGTGAAAAAAGCGGGCACTGAGGTGCGCGCCACCGACGGCCTCGGCGTGCTGCAACTCAAACTCTTTGAAGCCAACACCGAAGAGAAATTGATCCAACCCACCTTCATCATCGCGCACCCGACGGACGTGTCCCCGCTCGCCCGCGCGAACGATGCCAACCCCGAAGTCACCGACCGCTTCGAGCTCTTCATCACAGGCCGCGAAATCTGCAACGGCTTCAGCGAGCTGAACGACCCCGAAGATCAGGCCACCAGATTTCACGCGCAAAGCAAAGCCAAAGACGCAGGCGACGAAGAAGCTATGTTCTTTGATGCCGACTACATCAAAGCCCTCGAATACGGCCTGCCACCGACGGCGGGCGAAGGCATTGGTATTGATCGGCTGGCGATGTTGTTCACCAACTCACCAACGATTCGCGATGTGATTCTGTTTCCGCAGTTGCGGAAGGAGTAAGTTTGGTCCCCTCTCCCTCGGGGAGAGGGTTGGGGTGAGGGCAGTCGCCAGTGATTGATCGCGGGACTGACGTACAATTTACGCCTATCTGTACGTCTTGTATTGGAGCATTACCATGCAAACCAAATTAACCCTGCGCCTAGAAGACAGCGCGATAGAAAACGCGAAGCTTTACGCGCTCGCACGCGACACCTCAGTGTCGCAACTGGTCGCCGATTACTTCGCACAATTAGGAGCACCTGCCAATGAAACCGCAGCACGCAACAAGCTGCAAGCCACTGCAGCAATGATCCCTGCCAAGAGCACAACGCAGAGACTGCGCGGTCTGCTCGTGCAGAAAAAATCCGGCGCGGTGAACGGAAAATCCACCACGGTCGACGAGGCGGACTATCGCAGGTATCTAGACGAGAAATATCGTTGAAAATCGCGGTCGACACCAACGTCGTGCTCGACGTGTTGCTTGACCGCGACCCACACGTCGAAGAATCAGCGCAAATCATGTGGGCAGCAGAGTCCGGCGCAATCACCGCCCTGCTCTGCGCCACGACGCTCACGACGATTCACTACATGACAGTCAAGACGTTGGGTCGCGCGGGCTCGATTGCGGCCATTAACCAGCTACTCGCAATTTTCGACGTCGCCGCCGTAAATCGACAAGTGCTGCAAATCGCCGCCAACAGCAAGATTCGCGATTACGAAGATGCAGTCCTCGCACATGCAGCAGAGTTAGCGGGCGCAACGGCAATCATCACGCGAAATCCGAAAGACTTCACCAAAAGTGACCTGCGGGTTTATACGCCTAGGGAGTGGCTGGCTACGCGTGTGTAGCGACGAGAACCACGCGCAACGGCTTGCAAGGCAAACCGCGCCGCATGGCACACTTCGCGATCATCTCCGAACGATTTCGTCCGGTTGAATGTTGTGCTTCAAAGCAATGGAATCACGAATGGTTTCGATCATCGAAACCACAGTTGACGTACCAGCATTAATCGCGGGATTGTTAACCCAATCCAAGAAGGTGGTGAGATCTGGGGTAGCAATCGCGGCTATGGCGTTCATGATTTCTGAGTGTTTGAGCGGGCGTTTAGTTTTTTTGTCCCAAATATGCCCGACCGCACGGTTTCTGAAATCGGCAATCTTACGAATACGCATAACGTTTAGAACCGCTTTACACGCATCGCGGTTTTCCAGAGGCACGAGGTCATGGTAGTGCTCCCAGAATTCGTCGAACTTTGCAAACGCAAGCACTAAGTAGGAAACGCACATCTTCTGAGTCGGGATCATCAGCTCTAGTGGAAGCTTGTTCTCATTGTGCTGCTTGGAGTATTCGCGCAGAACCATCGTGCCAGTTACAAAGTCTCCAATAAAGTCGTTGAGAACATCAACCGCATCAATGGCACGCGCTCGGTCAGTCATGAGTATTGACCTCGATTTGGGAGTCTCGCCGGAACTTGGCAACTAGCGGCGACGGAAGTAGACCGCACAAAATCGTCGGAATGGTCGAAATTAATGCTCGTGGCAAACTTCATCTCAGAAACCCGAACGAGCCGAGCACCTTGTTAAACGTTAGTTGCAATTCTGTGAATCGAATCTTCGCATCGTCCGCATTAAATGTGGAGGCACCACAGTTCACCGACCATGTAATACCAGGAGTGAAGGTAAGCGCCACTACCTGCTTACGCGAGAACTTTCCTTCCAAATTTTCCAACTCGGTTTCGACGATGCCGATGATCGCAGGAACGTCGTGAACGCGTGCGCGCCGAGCTTCAATGAGACGCACCTTTGATGGCTGCACACCTATGTATTCAGCCCAACTTTCTCTGTCAATCGGAAGCGATTCGATCTCACTGTTCAGCGCAGCCTGCGCCACGCCTCTGATATCCGCATTTGGCTTCGCAACAACATTGCAGTTTCCCGAGCCAATAGGTGGACTGACAGAAAAGCGCACGTTGAGACCCTTCGTGGGGACCATCTTCCAGCCAAGTGGATAGCTGATCCTAAATCCCGCTTGGGTGTCGCGGTGCACAGGCCAAAGATTCGAGTTTTGCGCTGATTCTTGTGCAAGAGCTGCATGCGCGACCAGCAGCAAACTTAGCGCTGACAATTGGAGGAGTTTCATTCAGATTTACCTTCGAGCACATGTGCAGGTAGTAGCAACGCAATGCTGTGTGTACTGGGTTTGAGGTTGGCGAACGTGACGCGTTGCGCCTTCGACAAATCAAGATAATCGGTCGCGTCGTGCGTTTTCCAGAACGTACGTTCTTCCGCCCCCGTCTTGAAGGCTGGCAGGGCTATAAGTGCTTTGTGTGGCATACCATTTCCTTTCCCGAAGGCTCATGGTAGCTGGTCGGCACCACCTAATAGTTCACTCCAGTCGCGTCGCGTATTGCCGACGCGGACTACAGCCACTGCGCCTTCGTCCACGATGTAGAACAGCAGGTGCTTGGAAAACGGCGATACCGCGATGCAACGCAGGTCGGGAAAGCGCTCCAATGCTACGCGGGGCCGGAGAGCGGGAATCGTTCCAACTGTCTGACGGTGGCCTCCAGATTGTCAAGAAACCGCAGCGCGGCATCAAGGTTGTCTTCGCTGATCGTCAGTGCAATCTCGAACGCGTCGGCTTCCGCCTGCGCGGTACGACTGATGCGCACTATGCCTTTTTCGCTTTACGCGCAGTTGCTGCTTTTCCCGCCGCGCTTGACTGACGCACAGATTGCTTGAGCGACACAAACCGTTCAGGCGTCCATGCCTGAACATCGCCCGAATCGAGACCCGCCTGAATGAACGCGGTCAGGTTGTCTTTGGCGAGTCTGCGCTGCTCGTTGCGAAGCAGTTCACGGATAAATTCGCTGGCGCTGCCGTAGGAGCCGCTGCTGACCTGCGCATCGACAAACCCGCGCAGCTGCTCGGGGAGAGAAACGTTGAGTGCCTCGGTTGCCATTGTGAAATCCTGAAATAGCTTAGACCGATTTTAACAAAGATTGGCATTTTTTGGCATGCGGTCTCCGTTGATGTTGTCTGCGCTCGGTCTGGATTCCCGCCTTCGCGGGAATGACCAGAACTATTGAGCTATTTCATCTAACGCTCGTCTCGGCGTAACGATTCGCAACTCGATGGTCGCGATGGGATCAAGGCAAAGCAGATCGTCATCACCCGTCACCAACCGCAACGCGCCCGCAGCGAGCGCCGCGTGAATGAACGCATCGTCGGTTGAATCTCGCGAGTAGCGCACGCTGGCAATTTGCACTGATACGTCAACCCACAACGCGACCGCGTTGAAGTCGTGCAGCAAACTGTGCCTGCGCGCCATCGTGAGGTAGCGATCAAACTTGGGTTTCCAAATGCGCGATTTCAGTTCGGCGAACGTTTGCTCGGAGAAGACGATTTGCGCTTCTGCCAATAGTCGTTCAACGAGTTGCGCGGGTGCGCCGTTGGGCGACAGCGCTGCGCTCAGCAGGACATTGGTGTCGACTACAACGCGGGAGTAGGCTGGTGGAAGTGCCTTTGCGGCCGCCATCAGCTTTCATCGGCGAGCAACGCAGCCAGGCCTTCGTCGGTGAGTCCGTTCTTTGCGGCCACGGTCGCGCTCGCGCGCAGGTTGGTGCGCAGGCGATCCGCGTAGAAGGTGCGCATGGCATCAAAGTCCTGCGCGCTCACCATCACACCCACCACACGCTCATGTCGCATTACGCGAACGGGCTCGCGCTGCGCCTGGTCGATGAATTCACCGAATCGAGTCTTGGCTTGGTTGGCGGTGTAGGTTTGCATGGTTCGTCCTCGGGTTGGCCAAGTTACGGCATTTCGCTTATTTTAAGCGAATCGTTCGATTTGGGCGAACCGCACGGTCAAGGTGTCTGTCTAGCTTCCATTGTCTTCGCAGGAAAAACAAAACAGGCGGTATCAATCTTCCCTCGCTCGCCGAATGAGTTCATCCACAACCGTCGCCGCCACAAAGTATCCATGTGCGGCCCAAGCTTCCAACGCAGGCCTGACGCTGGTGATGCTGCCACTTGCTTTTAGCGCCAGCAACACCGCACCACTGCCAACCACCGGTACTTGAAGACGTTGCGCGATGCGGCGTGCTCGCCGTTCGTCGATGAGTGCGACGAGCTGATGCTGCGCGGCATAGGCGAGCACTGCGACCTCGCCAGAGCCGAGGCCTTGTGCGTAGGCGGCGTCGAGCGGACTGATGTCGCCTTCGTTGATGATCTTTATGCCTTTACCGCGCAGCAACTTTGCCAACACGATTGCGCCCGGCGCGGTTGGATCAGCGATGCATTCGTGAACCACCGCTGCCGGTACGAGTAGCGTTTTGTAGAGGGCGATAGTTTGTGGCAACACCTCGGCGATGGCGAGCGCGATGAGCGGGCCAGCGTCAGCGACGATCAGTTTGCCGGGCGTGCTTGATTTGTGGATAGCGACCACGTTCGCGTCGGTAGCGTCGGATGCGTTGGTCGCGCCATGCGCTTAGTGCGTTGGCAGCGCACCGCTCAAGGTGGCGAGTTCGGCATCAAGGTCAACGTCTGCGAGCATGCTGTAGCCGAGCGCGCTTAAGTGTTGCAGGTAGCGCGCGTACGCCATGCCCGAGAGCTTGGCACCGGCTGCCACGGAGAGTTCACCGGTCTGCACGAGTTTGTCGGCGAGCGCGACATTGACGCCTGATTGCAACAGCGCGTCGCTGAAAGGCAGCGCCACAAAAAGCGGTTTGCCGTGCTTGGAGACGATGGAATATTGGCCCTCTTCAGCGTTGCGTACGAGCTCCCCCGTGTGCTCGCGCAGGCCCCGTACGGCGAACGATTCCATGATTACTCCAATAACGATTTATGCCATCAATTGATGGCATAACTAATTTTACAGATTTGCTGTCCGCTCCGCACCAAACCGCTCCCGCATCCCCTCCAACCCAAACGTGCCCAACACCTCTTCCAACCGCTCGGCCGGTTTCTTGCGCGGCAGATTCTTGAACTGCGCGATGATAAGTTCGTTCTTCATCGAATGCTCCCAACCGACGAGTTCGGTGACGGTGACTTGGTAGCCGTGGGCTTCTAGTTGAAGACCGCGCAAAACGTTGGTGATCTGCGCGCCGAATTCGCGAGTGTGGATCGGGTGACGCCATAGTTCGGCAATCGAGCTCACGGCCTTCGCATCGCCTTTGTCGTTGCGCAAAAACGCGGCTACTTCGGCTTGACAGCACGGCACCAGCACGATGTATTTGGCGCGTTTCTCCAATGCAAAACGGATCGCATCATCGGTCGCGGTGTCGCACGCATGCAGCGCGGTGACGATGTCTATCGGAGCGTTGAGTTCGGGCGCGGTGATCGCGTCGGCGACGGCAAGATTCAAAAACGACATGTCGTTGAAACCAAGCTTGGCGGCGAGCGCGCGTGAGGCGTCGACCAGCGCCGCACGGGTCTCGATGCCGTACACATGATGCGGCTGTGCGAGCGATTTCAGCAGCAGGTCGTACAAGATGAAACCGAGATACGACTTGCCCGCACCGTGGTCGACGAGGTTAACGCGGCCGCGTTCAGCGACCACTTGCGTGATGAGCGGCTCGATGAACTGCGTGAGGTGATAGACCTGCTTCAACTTACGGCGCGAGTCCTGGTTCATCTTGCCATCAACGGTCAAGATGTGCAGCGCCTTGAGCAGCTCAATGGATTGGCCGGGGCGGATGTCGAGCGGTGGGGCAGCGGTTTGCTTGATTGGTTTTTGTGGCTTGGGCAAAGCGATGGCCTGTGGTTTCTAAGTTCGGAGAACGATACACCAGAGTTGTCCGCGTGGGCATCGAGCTGCCCAAGCTAGGCTACCCGTCCGGTGCCGTTCGGGCTGAACTCGTCGAAGCGTCTTGGCACGCGATGAGGCTTCGACGAGCTCAGCCCGAACGGCACAAACCGGACAGTATTGATCGCCCGCCCTCGAATCCCGTTCAGCGAAAATGTATGCACACGTGATCGCGCAGCGACCAACACAAAAGTAGAAAGCTTCAGCCATGACCCATCCTGAATTTGATCTTTTCGTAATCGGCGGCGGTAGCGGCGGCGTTCGCGCTGCGCGCATGGCCGCAGCGCGTGGCGCGCGCGTCGCGCTGGCGGAATCCGCAGCGATGGGCGGCACCTGCGTGAACCTGGGCTGCATTCCGAAAAAACTGTACAGCTACGCGGCGCATTTCAGCGATTCGTTTGCCGAGTCGCGCGGTTTTGGTTGGACAGTTGGTGAGACCACGTTTGATTGGCCAACGCTCAAAGTAAATCGAGCGCGTGAAATTTCGCGACTCAATAGTATTTATGAAAATCTGCTCGCGAAGGTGCATGTGCTGCGCGGTCGCGCGACGTTGGTGGATGCCAACACGGTGGCCGTGGGGGACGCGCAGTTCAGTGCAAAACACATTCTGATTGCAACCGGCGGCTGGCCACAAGTGCCGGACGTGGCGGGCCGCGAACATGTAGTCACGTCAAACGAAATCTTCGATCTGCCGACGTTTCCGAAACGGTTGGTGGTGGTGGGTGGCGGCTACATCGCGAGCGAGTTTGCGTCGATTTTTAACGGCCTGGGTTCACACGTCACGCAGCTCTACCGCGGCGAGCAAATTCTGCGCGGCTTTGATGCGGATGTGCGCCAATTCGCGGCTGACGAAATGTGCAAGCACGGCGTGGCGCTGCGCGTGAGCGTGGATGTGCGCGACATTGTGACGACCGCTGACGGCCTGCTGCTCACGCTGACTGACGACACCACGGTGCTCGCCGACACCGTGCTTTATGCGACCGGCCGCTCGCCAAATGTGAGCGGACTTGGGCTAGACCGCTTGGGCGTGGAGCAGCGAAAAAACGGCGCGGTGGTGGTGCATGAAAACTATCAAAGTTCGGTGCCGTCGATCTATGCGTTGGGTGACGTGACCGATCGCGTGCAACTCACGCCAGTGGCGTTGGCCGAGGCGATGCAGCTGGTCGATCATTTGTTCGGCGACGGCTCACGATGCATGAGCTACGACTGCATTCCGACGGCGGTGTTTACGCATCCAAACATCGGCACCGTGGGAATCACCGAGGCGCAGGCGCGCTCGGAGCTGGGCGCGGTGCGCGTCTATCGCTCTGACTTCAAAGCGCTTAAACACACCCTGAGCGGCAGCGGCGAGCGCACGTTGATGAAACTCATCGTTGACGATGCCACCGACCGCGTGGTGGGCCTGCATATGGTCGGCACCGACGCTGGCGAGATCGTGCAAGGCTTCGCGGTGGCGATGAAATGCGGTGCGACCAAGGCGCAGTTTGACTCAACCATCGGCATTCATCCGACGATGGCGGAGGAGTTTGTGACGATGCGCGATGCGGTGGCAGCGTGAGGTTTGCGTCGTCTTTTTCGACGCCGTGAAGCAATACAGCTTTAAGCGAAACGCCTTATTTTGCTTGGGCTAGATGCATTTTTTGCTATATATCGATAAATAGCGTTTTATGCACTGTAGCCCAAGTAAAACGGCGGTTTCAGCGAAAAGCTGTTACCACCAATCTCGTGGAAATGCCTCACCAATTCTGGGCCGCGCGCACTATAAAACGTCGGCCCACAATCCTCGCATCGCGTCGGCAAACGCGTCGGCAATCGCAGCGCTTGCCGCGTGTTCGCCATTGCGAATTACCCAATGCCCCGCCACCATCACCTCATCAAACGGCACCGCCGGACTGCTGAATATCAGCGCATCCAAGGTGCGTGAATCCGGCATGCCGAGCAACGCGGCTTGTGATGCATTCACCACCAACGCATCGGCCCGCGCACCGACCTGCAAGCCCCACTGCGCGTGGCCTGCAGCCGCGGCACCACCCGTGACGATGCGCGAAAACAAGCGCTCGGCGGTGGCGCTAAGCCCCGTGCTGGGCGACGCTGAAATGTTCCGCGCGCGGCGCTGCAAACGCTGGCCGTACTCAAGCAACCGAAGTTCTTCGCGCCAGTCGCGCGTGACGTGACTGTCGGAGCCGATGGCGAGCGCGGTGCCTGCGTTGAGCCACGCGACGAGATCGGTGGTGCCGTCACCAAGATTAGCCTCGGTCGTTGGGCACATGACTGCACACGCGCCGCTTCGCGCGACACTATCAATCTCTGATTGCGTCACATGTGTCGCATGAATCAACTGCCAGCGGCGATCAAGCGCGTGATGCTGCGCGAGCCACTCGACCGGGCGCAAGCCGGTGATTTTGATGCACTCATCTACTTCGCCCGTTTGTTCAGCGACGTGGATGTGAATCGGGCCATTGGCCTGCTGCACGAGCGCTTCAATCGATGCGGCGCTCGCAGCGCGCAGCGAATGAATCGCCGCGCCTGCGTTAAGTGTTGCGCTGTTGGATGAATGCGCGGTGATGCGTTGTTGCGCGTCGAGCACCCACGCTGCATCGGTTTTGAAGCGGCGTTGATCGTCGCGCAGCGTGCTCGCGGTGAATCCAGAGCGTTCGTAGAGCACCGGCAACAACGTGAGGCCGATGCCGACATCGCGGGCCGCCTCAATCAACATCCAGCTGGTTGTTAGTGGATCGTCGTACCGCTTGCCATCGGGTGCGTGATGCACGTAGTGAAATTCGCAAACGTGCGTGTAGCCACCGCGCAGCAGCTCGACATAAAGCTGCGACGCAACCGCCTTTAATTGCTGCGGCGAGATGGCGAGCGCCACGCGGTACATGCGGTCGCGCCAGCTCCAAAAATCATCCAGCTCGCTGTCACGCCGCTCAGCAAGGCCCGCGAATGCGCGCTGAAAGGCGTGGCTGTGGGCGTTGACGATGCCGGGCAGCAGTGGGCCGTTGGCGAGGGTTGCGCTGCGCTGTTGCGCCTGTTCACGCGACACGTCGGCGGTGATGTTTGACCAAAAACCTCGGCGGTCAATGTCGAGCAGCACGTTGCGCGCCCACGCTTGCGAAGTGCCGTTGCCGAGCCACGCCATGGGTGACCACACCGTGTGCGAAGTCAACCCTTCGGTGGGCTCAGGGCGAGCGGAAAAAAAAGGCCCGTTCACGCTCATTGTGGCGTCCACGTCAACATGATTTCAAGCAATCGCTGCAACAGCGGTTGCACCTGCTGTGCCCGCACATCCAAGTAATCAAACGGCAACGATTCCTGCATGTAGAGCGACTGACACATCTCCATTTGCACCGCGTGAATGTGGTCTGCGGGACGACCATAGCGCCGCGTGATGTAGCCACCTTTAAATCGGCCATCCGTGGCATGCGTGAACTGCGGGTTGCGCTGCAACTCGTTGATGAGCGTGTCACGCAACGTCGCAGCACAGCTCGTGCAGCTCGCCGTGCCCAAGTTTAGATCGGGCAATGTGCCGTCAAACAACCACGGAATCTCGGAGCGTATGCTGTGCCCGTCCCACAGCAGCGCATAGCCAAATTTCGCGCGCGCGCGGTCAAGTTCTACGCGCAATGCGTCGTGATACGGCTGCCAAAAATTGCTGCGACGACGCTCTATTTTTGCGGCGTTCGGTGCAGCTCCGTCCACGTACAACGCATCGCCGTTGAAAAAACGTGTGGGGCACAGCTCGGTGTTCGACGCGCCCGGATACATCGGCGCATCATCGGGCGGGCGGTTGAGATCAATCACGTAACGCGAGATGCGCGGCACGATAACCGACGCGCCAAGCGCCTTCGCAAAATCGTAGAGCCGTTCAAGATGCCAGTCGGTGTCTTCCACCTGCAACGCGCGTTCGGTGAAATGTGGTTTCAGTTCGTCGGGGATCATTGTGCCAACGTGTGGCAGGCTCAACACGAGGGGCGTTGTGCCGCGATGGAGCGTAAGGACGTTCGATGTCATGGTTATGTCATTCAACGGTCGCAGGTGCCTCTGCACCCTCCCCCAGCGGGGGAGGGCGGGGGTGGGGGCACGTGGGCAACGCGGAAAAGCCGTTTCGGCCAATGCCGCTTTCCCCCACCCCAACCCTCCCCCGCTGGGGGAGGGAGCAAAACGGATCGGTCATACGCTCTCACCACCCACGACCAACTGCCGCAGCGGATGATGTCCGAAGCGATACGCCAGATCACGCGGATGGTCGGCATCCCAGACCGCGAAATCGGCGCGACTGCCCGCGCGCAACACGCCGTAGGTATTCGGCAAACCGAGCGCTCGCGCTGCATTTACCGTGAAGCCGAGCCACGCCTCAACGGGGGTCATTCGAAACAAGGTACACGCCATATTCATCATCAAAAGCGGCGACAGCGTCGGCGAAGAACCGGGGTTGTGATCAGTTGCTAACGCAATGGCAACGCCCGTTGCGCGCAGCTTGGCGACCGGCGGCAACTGCGTCTCGCGCAAAAAATAATAGGCTCCGGGGAGCAACACCGCAACCGTCCCCGCTGCGGCCATGGCATCAATCCCCGCGTCGCTCGCGTATTCCAGATGGTCACAACTCAAGGCACTAAATTCAGCAGCGAGCGCTGCGCCATGTTGGTCGCTCAACTGCTCTGCGTGAAGCTTCACCGGCAGACCCAACGCGCGTGCCGCCTCGAACACACGCCGGGTTTGCGCTGTGGTGAACCCAATGCGCTCACAAAACGCATCCACCGCGTCAATCAATCCCGCAGCATGTAGTCGCGGCATCCAAGCGCACACGGCACTTACGTAGTCATCGGCGCGTCCTTCGAACTCGGGCGGCACCGCATGCGCGGCTAGAAACGTGGTGCGTACGGTGAGCGGAAGCGCTTGCGCCAATCTTCGGGCAACACGTAACGACCGCGCTTCATCAGCCTCCGTTAATCCGTAACCGGATTTCACCTCCAGCGCCGTCACGCCCTCGCTCATTAGCGATCGCGCACGAAGCAGCGCAAGTGCGAGCAATTCGTTTTCCGACGCGGCGCGCGTGGCCGCAACGGTTGAACGAATGCCACCGCCCGCCCGCGCAATTTCTTCGTAAGTTGCGCCTTGCAAACGCAACTCAAACTCGCGCGCGCGATTGCCTGCATAAACGAGATGCGTGTGGCAATCGATCAGGCCGGGGGTTACGCATGCGCCGCCGAGGTCGTGTTCTTCATCGATTAAGGCGACGTATTCTCCGGGCAGCTTATTCGCCTCTCCCACCCAAAGCACGTTGTCGCCTTTCGTAACAATCACACCGTGTTCAATCCAGCCCCAAGATTCATTGCCGCAAAAGGTTGCAATACGGGCGTTGCGCCACAGTCTGTTGCTGTGCGTCATCGCAGCATCGTGTAGTGAAACGCCCACGCCTGCGGAGAAGCATGCAACTGCATGTCGGGAATCGGGGCCGTCGTCCACGCCAGCGACATTGGCGGCAACGCCAATTCACGTTGGCTACCTTCGCGCATGCGAAGCGTTGCTGGCGCCAAAGTAAAGATGCCAAAGAGCGTTGGAGGCTCGTCATCAAGCTCGAAACTCACCCACTTAAGTTTGGTCTCGTACCCGGTGCGCCAACGTTGTAGTCGGCCGACGCCGGCTTTCTCGTTGAACATCGCGTTAAGGTCACGCGTTGGCCCACGCACCAGTTCGCAGTGCGGCGCAATGTCACCGGGGAAAGTACAAGGTGGGTCTTTCGGCCGCAGTTCTATGTTGAGCGGCGCATCTAACCAAATCCCAGCACCGCTCAGCACGCATAGGGTTCGCTTGATGCCCGGAAACGCGGAGAACGGCCCGTCTTTTTCGATGTCAGCCACGCTGATGCGCACTAGCCAATCGGTCGGCGTGGGCCACACGAGCAGTTCGCGCGTCACGCCACCGCCGTTCTTCCACGGCTGCGGTTGCACGTCGTCACATCGAGCTACGGTGAAGCTCATGGTGTGTATGCGCCCTCAATTTGGTAGTGCCCCGCCGGATGCGTCAGCCGCGCCTGCGTGATCGGCACACCACGATTGGTGGTGCGGCGCGACACGATGAGGCACGGATCGGTCTGCTTGAGGCCCAACAATTTTGCCTCACGCGCCGATGGCAATCCGGCCTGCACCGAAAAATGCGCCTCCCAAAGTGGGGCCACATCAAGCAAGTAATGGGTCGGCGTCACTTGCGTGAAATCCACCGACAAGTAGTCCGGTGCGCAGGCGGGATTCACGTAGCGATCCTCACACTGAATAGCCACGCCATTTTCGTGATGCACGATGAACGTGTGGAACACCCGCGCGCCAGCAGGCACACCCAGACGCTGGGCGACGGCTGCGTTTGCCGATTCATCTTTAACCAGATGCACCGTTGCATGATGCGTATGCCCGCGCGCCAAAATCTCTTCGTGAATATCGCGAATGGTGAGGGTTGAAGACACGCGATTTAATTGCGCAGCGAAGGTGCCCACGCCCTGCACCCGATCAATCAGCCCTTCGAGCTGCAACTCGCGCAGCGCGCGGTTCACCGTCATGCGGCTCACCGCAAATTGCGCCACCAGCTCAGCCTCGGACGGCATACGCTCACCCGGCGTCCAGCGGCCTGACGCCAAGCGCTTTTTAAGATGCTGTTTGACCAGCTCGAAGGGTGCGGTTTTCATGGCGCAATGCTACTGCAAAATTCTCCGCTTGCACTGGGTTGTCTAGACAAGTATATTGCGGTTCATCAGGAAGCTAAAAAGCCATAGGTGCCGCCATGACCCACCCCAACCATCCCCCGATTCATGCCCTTCCACGCGCGGTGCGCTCACCGCGCGGCACCGAGTTGTCGTGCAAAAACTGGTTGATCGAGGGCGCGTACCGCATGCTGCAAAACAACCTCGACCCCGAGGTTGCCGAGAATCCGGATGCGCTGGTCGTGTACGGCGGTATCGGCAAGGCGGCGCGCAACTGGGATTGCTTTGAAGCGATTCTCAAGAGCCTGCGTGAACTGGGCGAGGTTGTTTTGCAGCATGCGATATGCGCCCTCAATCAGCCAGTTTTTGCAGGAAAGCGCCGTGCCGCGCGGTGCGCGCACCGTGCGCGGTAGGGCATGGATCGGAGGGTCGTTCGGGTTTGTCATCGCGTCACCTGTTGCGGGTCGTAAACGATTAGAGCGTATCGCCAAAGTGGGCAATATACTTGTCTAGACAAGTTGATGCAAGCGGTAAATTTTGCAGTAGCATTGCCGCATGAAAATCGCGTCCACGGTTCGATCAACAGCGCCTGCGCTTGTGAAAAGTGCAGGCAAGCGGGTGCGATTTGCGGGCTCCAGAGTGGCACCGTTCGAGCAGGTCAAGCAGCATTTGAAGGGGCGACTAGCTTCCGGCGACTGGACGCCAGGCGCGTTGATGCCTTCGGAGGCTGAGCTGGTGGCGCAATTCGGCGTCAGCCGCATGACGGTGAATCGCGCGCTGCGCGAGTTGCAACTTGAGGGGCTGATTGATCGGGTGCAGGGCGTTGGTACGTTCGCCGCGCAACTCAATCGCGTGTCGTCATCGCTGACGATTCGCGATATTCACGAGGAAATTTTGGCGCGCGGACACACCCATCATGCAACGGTGCACTTGGTCAAGGATGAAGTCGCGAGCGCCACCGTGGCGCAGCGCCTTGGCG
>JAYSRA010000072.1:0-10822 GCA_043721275.1 Burkholderiales bacterium | reverse complement strand
CGCAAATAGCAGCGTGCCGCAGTGCTTGAAAAGGAACGCGACCGAGCCATCGGTGCCGAGATTGCCGCCGTGTTTGCTGAACGCGTGGCGCACCTCGGCCACGGTACGCACGCGGTTGTCGGTGAGGCAATCGATGATCATCGCCGCCCCGTTGATACCGTAGCCTTCATAGCGAATTTCTTCGTAGTTTGCGCCGTCAACCTCACCGGCACCACGCTTGATCGCGCGCTCGACGGTGTCCTTGGTCATGTTGTTGTCGTACGCTTTGTCGATGGCCAACCGCAGGCGCGGATTGCCTTCAATGCTGCTGCCACCCATCTTCGCGGCGACCGCGATTTCTTTGATCAGGCGGGTGGCGATCTTGCCTCTTTTTGCATCCTGCCGCCCTTTGCGGTGCTGGATGTTTGCCCATTGACTGTGACCGGCCATAGTGCCCCGTGTGGTTTAAGCGCGCATTTCGCGCGTCGTCGAGATTATCGGAATGCTCGATTTTACGAAGCTTGTGAACCTTCCGCGTTAGCGGCGCGATTTATCAGGTGATAAACCGTTTTCAGGCGCAACTCGGCATCGCTGATTTCGAGCAAGCTCTGCTTAATGGCCGGCGGCAATTGCAAAATTTCTACGAGGCGACTGCCAACCCACGTGGCGTCTTCAAGATCAAGCGGTTCAGCGAATTTATCCGCGCCCGCGCGCGCGATGACCTGCGACAAAATCGCGCTGAGTTCCGCATAAGTCTTCGGAATTTTTAATTTCTTTTCAGGCGGAATCCAGCGTACCGATGCCCGTTGCAATGTCGATTTTTCGGTCTTGGCGCTCAGCACTTCAAAGCGATCTTCACCCACCACATCGAGCAAAAAAATGCCCGCTTGCGGCATGTCAAACGACAGCACGCGGGCAGCGGTGCCGATGCTGGCAAACGTTTGCCCAGCACCAGTCTCGCCACCGCCGGTCAGGGTGACAACGCCGAACAATTCGCCGTCGGCAATGCGCGCCTTGGCCAAATCAATGTAGCGCTGCTCAAAGACTTTAAGGCCCAGTCGTCCGCCCGGAAACAGGGTGGCACCGAGCGGAAATAGGGGCAAAGTATCGGGTAGATTTTTTGCGGGCTTGAGCCCGAGAAATGACAACATAAACGGCTTCAGGAGTGGCAACATTGCTGGTTAATGTGCGACGGGATGCTCGCGATCATGGCGCAGCACGCGGGCCGTTGAGCTCATCAGCGCCTTCAACGCGTCGGCCACATAAACGGAGCGGTGCTTGCCGCCGGTGCAACCAATCGCGACGTGAACGCGGGCGCGATTGTCGGCCACAAATCCGGGCAAAGCCGCGCGAATGTAGGTGGCGATTGCGTTGACCAGGACGCCGGTTTCAGGCTGCGCGTGGAGGTAGGCAACCACCGGCGCGTCACGGCCCGTGAGCGCCGCCAAACCGGGCTCGTAAAACGGATTGGGCAGGATGCGCGCATCAAACACTAAATCGGCATCGGGCGGTATGCCTTGTCGATACGCAAACGACGAAATTTCTAACAGCGGCAATTCGGGGTCAGCCTTGATGGCATTGGCAAATTGCCGCACCCGCTGACGCAGTAAATGCGTGCTGGTAGAACTGGTGTCGATATCAAATGCGCTCGATGCAACGGCGTGCAACCGGGCGCGTTCTTCGTTGATGGCCTCTTGTAGGGTGCTGTGGTCACTGGCGAACGGGTGCTTGCGCCGCGTTTCGGCGAAGCGGCGCAGCAGCGTGGTCTCAGAGGCATCGATGCGAATGACGCGCAACGGCATGTCGGGATGCACCCGCGAAATCGCAGCACATCCGGCATCAAAATCAGCAACGAAATTCGGTGAATGCGCGTTGATACTGATGCCGAGCGGTTGCGTGTGCGTGGCCAGCATCGCCTCGACGGTGGCCACCAGTAACGCGGCGGGCAGGTTGTTGACGATGGCGAAACCCACATCTTCCAGCGCGCCCAGCGCTACGTTTTTACCAGCGCCCGAAACGCCCAACACCAAAATCAACTGCATGAATTGCGAAGGCGTTAACCTTCCTCCATGAGTTTGGCCTGCCGCTCAATAAATTCACGCGTGGAATCGATGCCGCGCAGGTTCAGCACGAAGTTGCGCACGGCTGTTTCAACCAGCACCGCGAGGTTGCGACCCGCAGCAACCGGGATCACTACTTTACGAATCTTGACGCCTAAAATTTCTTGAAAACTGGCGTTCACATTCATGCGATCCAACCGCTTGAACTGCTCATCGGTGTGGTCTTCAAGATGCACGATGAGCTTCAATGATTTGCGCGGTCGCACTGCTGTTTCGCCAAACGTCGTACGAATATTTAGGATGCCGATGCCGCGCACTTCGAGAAAATCTTTGAGCACATCGGGGCAGCGGCCTTCAATCAATTCAGGCGACACTTTGTACACCTCAACGATGTCATCAGCGATCAAGCCGTGACCGCGGCTGATGAGCTCCAACGCCAGCTCGCTCTTGCCGATGGCGGATGCTCCGGTGATGAGCACGCCCATTTCCAGCACGTCAAGAAACACCCCGTGCAGCGTGGCGTTAGCGGCCAATAGGCGGGCGAGATAGAGGCGCAACACGTCCACCACGTGCGGGCTGGGATAGGGGCAGGTAATCAGCGGGAGATGCGCGCGATCTGCCTGCTCGACCATGTAGGCCGGCGGATCGCCGACGCCGCATACGAATACTGAGCCCAGCTCGTCAACCAGCAGCCGCGCGAACGTCTCATTTTGCTCAACCAGCGTCAACGTACCGAGATAGGCCATCTCGGCAGGTCCGATCAATTGCACACGAAACGGGTGAATGAAATTCATGTGGCCGACCAAGCCAACGTGGGCCTGCGCATTGGTGTCGCGCGAGAGCGTGCGACCGCCACCGTCACGGCCAGCGACCCAGGTGAGGTCAAGCCGCTCCTGATTTTCGGTAAAAAGACGGGTGATTTCGACGGTGCGCACGAGCGACTGCTACCTACCGCGGGGCGCTAAACAGCGCGTGAATGGCGACCGGTTCGTCCGCTGCCGATAGCGCATCGCGAAACGCGCGATTGGAGAAGCGCTGCGCCAGCTCCGAGAGGATTTGCAGATGTTCGTCGGTAGCCGCTTCGGGCACCAGCAGCACAAAAATATCGCGCACTGGCTGACCGTCCGGTGCCTCAAAAATAATTGGCGCTTTTGGCCTTGCAAAGTAGCCGATGGAGTGCTTTAAGCCGCGGATGCGACCGTGCGGGATCGCAATGCCCTGGCCCAATCCGGTGGAGCCCAAACGCTCGCGCGCCAATAGGCTGTCAACCGTGGTGGTTGGGCTTAAGTTGTAGCGCAACTCGGATTCGAGCGCGATGAGTTCGAACAAACGCCGCTTGTTGCCGACATCAAGATTCAGCAGCACATTTTCGGCGGTAAGAAGATCAGCGAGGCGGCTCACAGGCAGGCGTAGGTCCGTGTTATCTGCGTGGCCGAGATCGGCCTGTTTGGCCAACCGTTACCGAGTTGGCCCCGCTAGCGCAGGAGGCGCTGCACCATGAATTCTAGTGCAGTGCGGCTCTCGGATGACGAGGCCGAACGCCGTGGCTACTGCGTTGTATCCGGCGCTGGCGACAGATCAACGTCGACCCGTTTCCGCTCAAAACCTTCACTTCGATGCACTTGCAATCGTTCTTTGTGACGTACTACTTGACGGTCAAGCCGATCTGCCAGCTCGTCTATGGCCGCGTACAGGCTCGCACCCTCGCAGGCCGCGTGAATTTCACGACCACTGACGTGCACATTCGCTTCCACCTTTTGCCTGAGTTTTTCTACCGACATCACCACGCTCACGTCAATGACGTGGTCGAAGTGACGGTTGACGCGATCAAGCTTCGTAACAACGTACGAGCGGAGTGCATCGGTGACAGCAACATGATGGCCGGTGATGTGCAAATTCATGAACGTACCTCTCAATGGCAAAAAAGTGTAGGTCGAATTCGGCGCGGTAGCCTACGTTAAATTTAACCGCGCCTTCGTAAGTTGACCGGGGCAATATTCTGTAGTTCCCGGTATTTCGCCACGGTTCGTCGCGCAACGATAATGCCCTGCTCTCCGAGCAGTTCAGCGATGCGACTATCGGTCAGTGGCAGTGCAATATCCTCCGCAGTGATGAGTGTTTTGATCATAGACCGAATCGCCGTTGACGACGCAGCCCCGCCCGCATCGGTGGCCACGTGGCTGCCGAAAAAGTATTTGAGTTCAAACGAGCCGCGCATCGAGCTCAGGTATTTTTGCGTGGTGACGCGCGACACGGTTGATTCGTGAAGGCCCAAAGCGTCAGCGACTTCGCGCAGCACGAGCGGACGCATGGCAACCTCGCCGTGATCGAAAAACGCTTGTTGTCTTTCCACAATTTCGCTGGACACACGCAATATCGTATCAAACCGTTGAGCCACATTTTTAACCAACCAGCGTGCTTCCTGCAACTGCGTTGATAGCGGCGTGGAACGACCTTCTTTTTGGCGGTGCAACATGTCAGCGTAGACGCTGTTTACCGTGAGCTTGGGCACGGCGACCGGGTTGAGTTCCGCGACCCAACGCCGTTTGCTGCGGCGCACAATCACGTCAGGAATCATCAGTGTTGTGGACACATCGGCAAACGCAGCGCCCGGCCTGGGCGTCAGCGTTTTGATGACGGCATGGGCATCCTTGAGATCGATTTCGTCGATGTCGAGCAGCTTGCGGATGCGCAAATAATCGCGTTTGCCGAGGTGTTCTAGCGCTTCGCTAACGATCCGTCGAGCGAGTTTTGTATCGCCATTATTGGGGCAATGTCTGAGCTGCAACAGCAGGCATTCGCGCAGGTCGACCGCACCGACACCGGCAGGATCAAGGCCTTGGAGCACATTGAGCGCAGTTTGCCAGTCGGCCTCGTCTATTTCGGCGGCGTCGTCACCGTCGCGCGCCAACAGGGCATCAATATCCGATTTGGTGACCGACAAAAAACCGTGCTCGTCGAGGCTGTCGATCAGGCCGTGCACGAGTTGCACAATCGCCGCAGATGCTTTGACCAGCACCAGCTGCGAGCGCAAATGCTCACGCAAGCTCGGTGGGGAGGCGCGCTGTGACTCGAACGATTCATCATCGTCATCAAAGTTGCCCGCGCCTGAACTGCCCCATTCGCCAAAATCAAGCGCACCCGCATCGAAGTCGCCATCGCCCTCAGTGGCGGCAGGCGTCGTTGCGGTGAAGTCATTGGGATCACTCTGACCATTAAGCAATCCCGGGTCCACAATTTCAGCCGTGCTATCGCGCGCGTCGTCACGATCAGGTGCTGAGAATGCCGACATCTCGTCGCTGCCGCCAAGCATCTGCTCGCGGTCAATCGGCGCGACGTACACCTCCACCGCATCTTCCTGCCCGCCGTCTTCATTAGTCTCGGCATCCGCCAATTCGAGCAATGGATTGTCAGCGAGCGCAGTTTCGATCTCTTGTTGCAACTCAAGCGTTGACAACTGCAACAGGCGAATCGACTGCTGCAATTGCGGCGTCAGCGTGAGGTGCTGCGCCAGTCTGAGTTGGAGACCTGCCTTCATCGTGATCGTGACTTACAAGCGGAAATGTTCGCCGAGATAAACCTTGCGCACCGATTCGTTACCAATGATCTCTTCAGGGTGTCCGTCGGCCAACACGCGGCCTTCGCTGATGATGTACGCGCGGTCACAAATGCCGAGCGTTTCGCGCACGTTGTGATCGGTGATCAGCACGCCGATGTCGCGTTCACGCAGAAAGCGCACGATGCGTTGTATTTCAATCACGGCAATCGGATCAACGCCCGCGAAAGGCTCGTCGAGCAAAATAAATCGAGGGCGCGAAGCGAGAGCGCGGGCAATCTCCAGCCGTCGCCGCTCACCGCCCGAGAGCGCGACTGATGGCATGTCGCGCAAATGCGCAATCCCCAGATCATCGAGCAGCGCTTGCAATTCGCGCTCGATAACGCTTGCGTCTTTTTCGCGCAACTCCAATATCGCGCGGATATTTTCGCCCGCGGTGAGTTTGCGAAAGATCGACGCTTCTTGCGGCAAATACGATAAGCCCTGTCGCGCCCGCTCGTGAATCGGTAGGTGCGTGAGCTCTTTGTCGTCGAGCAAGATGCGCCCGCCGTCGGCGGCAACAAGCCCCACGATCATGTAGAAGCAGGTGGTTTTTCCCGCGCCATTGGGGCCGAGCAAACCGACCACTTCACCGCTGTCGACAGTGAGCGAAACGTCGTGCACAACAGTGCGTGACTTGTAGCGCTTTTTAAGCGCAGCGGCTGAAAGCTGGCTCATTGCGCTTCGGTGGATTAGGGGTTTTGACGATGGGTGGCTTCGCAGCTTTTGCCGGTGTTTTTGCCGGTGTTTTTGCAGCAGCGTCACCGGGCGCGGCGTCGGCTGGCGCTGTTGCTGTTGGGTTGGCGGCAGCCGCATCGGCCTCCGACGGCGGCAACACGAAGGTCACGCCGCGGCCTTCCGTTTTGCGGTCTTTCGATTCGCGTGCTTCAGTCTTACTGGTTTGGGTGTTGTAGACGATGTAGTTGGCGCGCTCTTCGTTGTCGCCAACAAACAGTTTGGCGTTGCCGAACAGCTCGACAATGCCGGTGGCGTTGTCGTGCTCAGCGCGATCTGCGATGCCCTGCGCCCAGTCGCCTTTTTCAGTGCGCTGACGAAAGCACACCGGGCCACCAATGAGTGACGACTGGTAGCTGCCGTTTGCACGCCGCGTGACGGTGCCTTTGTTCGACGTCACCTTAAGCGTGCCTTGAGTAATGGTCACGTCTTTAGTGATGACGTACAAGCCAGCACCGTTGTCACCACTGCCTTCGACCGCTTGCACCACCATTTCTTTGGTGCGATCAGCGTTCTCAGAAAACGCGCTTGTGCACAGCAACATTGACGCCAGTCCGAGTGCATAAATTGTTCTGCTCATTCGTTTCCTTTCGGAGGGAGCGTGACCGTAAAACCACGATCTGTTTGCCCCGTTTTTTTGTCAGCGTTCACACGCAATCCTTGGGTGACCATCACCCGGTCGCCGCTCACGGTGCGGGTTTGCGAATCGGTTTGTGCAAGTTGCGTTTTCGGAAACACGGTCAGCAATTCGCTCTCGTACGTGACGGCCTCGCGGCCGGCACTGGCGGCCTGTCGCGCCACCACTTTGCCGGAAAAATCCACTTGCTCCACACCGCCTTTAACCGAGTCGCTTTTGAGCACAGCCCGCGCCGCATCAACCTCCATTTTTGGCTTGCCTGCGGGCTCGCTTTGGTAGCGCGGCTGGTCAACAACAGTTGTCTGGTCGCCTGGAAAATGAGTGGCGCGACTTCCCACCATTACGCTCTCGATGCGGCCGTCATTGGCGGTGCGTTGAATCTTGAAATTTTCCAGAAAATGATCGGGCGCAGGTTGCGTTGATTTTTGTCCCGCGCGGGCGCTGTCGCTCACCCGCGCATCAAGCCAGAACGTGAGAATGGCGAACAACGCAATCGCGAGCAACGGAAACAGCGCGGCCAGACGATCTTGCCGACGCCGCCAAACAAACGTGCTCATGACGCCGCTCCGCGAAGGTAGGGCTGCAGCAACTCATCAAGCCGTCCCTGCACGCGCAAAATGGCTTCGACCAATTCACGCACCGCGCCACTGCCGCCCGGAGCACCCGACAGCCAGTGCGCGCGTTGACGCACGGCGGCAGCGGCGTTCGGCACAGTCGCGGCGAGCCCAGCGAGCGCGAGTGCGGGCAGATCAAGCCAGTCGTCGCCAATATAGGCAGCCTCACTCAACGGCACATTCCAGCGTTCGCAAATGGCGGCGAAGGCGGTGCCTTTGCTGCGTTCACCGCTGACGAGTTCCACACCTAATTCGGTCGCGCGCCGTTCGACCGCAGGGCCGCCGCGCGCGGTGAGCAACGCCACTTTCCAGCCCGCTTGTTTGGCCAATGTGATGCCGAATCCATCAAGCACCGAGAACGACTTGATTTCGTCGGCGCCTAGATAATTCAGGCTGCCGTCGGTGAGCACACCGTCGACATCGCACACCAGAGCGCGCACGCTGCGCATGCGGTCGGCAACGGTCAACGCTACGGCAGCCTTAGCGTGTTTGGCCATCGTCAAACGACTTTCGCGCGCAGCAAATCGAACATGTTCAGCGCGCCGACCAGACGCTTGTTGCCGTCGAGCACTAACAGCTGCTGTTTGCGTCCGGTTTCAAGCAAACCAACCGCGTCAACGGCCAATTCGTCAGGCCCGATGGTCACCGGCTGCGCGGTCATGAAGTCTGCAACGTTTGCGGCGTTGAAGTCACCAATCTTGCCCAAACAGCGGCGCAAATCGCCGTCAGTGAACATGCCTGCTAGCGAATTGTCAGCGTTGACCACGGCGGTCATGCCCATGCCTTTGCCGGTGATTTCAAACAGCGCTTGCGACACGGTCGCGCGCAACGGAACGGTAGGGATCGCGTTGCCGGTTCGCATCACGTCGCGCACATGGGTGAGCAGCCTGCGCCCGAGTGAGCCGCCCGGATGCGAGCGTGCGAAGTCGTCCGCCGTGAAACCGCGCGCCTCCAACAGCGCCATCGCCAGCGCATCGCCCAGCGCCATCGCGGCGGCGGTGCTGGCGGTGGGTGCGAGGCCCAGTGGGCAGGCTTCTTCAGCGACGCGGGCATCAAGCGCAACGTCGGATTCGGTGGCGAGCGTGGACGCCTCGTTGCCGGTGATCGAAATAATTTTTGCGCCGACGCGCTTGATCGGCGTCAGCAGTGCGTTGACTTCGGCGACTTCACCCGAGTTCGACAGCGCGATCACCACGTCGTCCATGGCAATCATGCCCATGTCGCCGTGGCTCGCCTCAGCCGGATGAACGAAGAACGCGGGCGTGCCGGTGGAGGCAAGAGTGGCCGCCAACTTGCGCGCCACGTGGCCCGATTTGCCGATGCCGGTGACCACCACTCGACCGTTCGCCGTCAAAATTGTTTGCACCGCATCGACCATCGATTGGCCAACGCGCGCCTCCATTGCGGCAATGGCAGACGCCTCAGTGGCGAGCACCGATTTGGCACGTCGCAGGATGGCGACAGCGTCTACTGCAATATTCATGCGAGGCAGTATAACTAACGTACCCCGTCGACTGCCTGACGCGTTATGCGGCGGCCACGTTTAACTGCTGGCGCTTGCGCTGCGCGCGCGTTCGCACCAGATCCATGTCGTCACGAATGCCAAATTGATCGTTGCTGTAGCCGTTCGGAATGGCGAGCCGACCGACCGCGGCGTCAAGCGTGTCGAGCTCTGCCTCCGCTTTGTCTAGCGCTGCTCTGGATGTGGCGATTCGCACCTCTTCATCAATGCGCTTCATCTCGCGGTAATGGCTGAACAGGCGCGCTTTGATGCGCATGCCGTAGAGCTTGGGCAGCCAGTCGGTCAGCGGCAAAAGTAGCGCTAGAAGCGGCACTAAAAAAATCAACGCGCGGCTGGCGAAATTGGCGACTTTGAACGGCAAATAGCGATACAAAAACGGTGTGCCCTCTTTTGCAAATCGCTCAGCGTCGGCTGAAAGCGGAAAATCTTGCTGCAATGTCACCGACGGGAATTCGTTAGTTTTCGAAAGCACGCCACCGGGGTTGTGAATTTTCTTGGCCTCACGTAGCAGCAAGAAAATAACCGACGGATGCAGATCTTCGCGCACCACTAGGCTCGACGTTGCAGCCACCGTGTACACGGTGGTTGCGGGAATCATTTTTGCGACATCAATTACACCCGGCGGCAAACTCACCACCGATAAATGCGGTCGAAGTCGCGCATAAGTTTCAGCCAGCGTCAAGTTGGCAACCGCGAGCCTTGGCTCGCGAAACAGCGTTTGTATGAGCGGCGAATTGACAGCACCTACGAAGAACGCAGCGTCAAGCGAGCCCGTCAACAATTGCTCGGCACTGGTTTGCGCACCTGAATCGACCAGCGCGGTCGTTTTTTCATTCAAGCCATGCACCGCCAGCAAATCTATTGCTAGCGTGCGCGTGCCGCTACCCGTGGCACCGATCGCCACGCGCTTGGCCGCTAATTGCGCCAGCGAGTTGAGCGGCTTCGCAAACGCCTGCGGGCGATAAAACAGCCACAGCGGTTCGTAAAACATGCTGCCGAGGGACGCCAGATTACCCTCCTGCAACTGGTCGCGATCTGCAACACCGCCCTGCACGAAAGCGATGTCGATATCGCTTTTCGGATCGAGCAAACGCGCCAAATTTTCCACCGCGCCGTTCGATGGTTGAAGCTTTAACGTGATGCCTTCCTCAGCCAACGCTTGGCTGTAGCGCTGTGCAAAATTTTCGTACGCACCACCCGCGCTGCCGGTTGCCATCACCACCTGCGAAGGCGCCGCAGGACGCGCGTACTTGTAGGCCAGCGCCATCAGTGCCGCCACTAATACAGCACCGGCAACGAACCACCAGCGGTGCTCTTTATCGAGTCCGTTTAATGCCATTGTTTGCTCCTTCTGTTTATTACGCGCAAAAAAACGGGCCGGTGTGAAACCGACCCGCTCGTACTCAATCGCCATTGCGGTAAGCGTAACCGCGATCAGCGACTATCCAACCGTCAGCTCAACGCGGCGCGCTTAGGCGTGGTGCCTGTGACCTGCAAATTGTTGCCGTGCTGGACGAATCTATGACGTTACAGCTTTTCTGTCTAACCGCCACTGATATTGGGCTAAACATCATTTACGGCTAAAGTCGACTCCTGATTAGCAAGCTGGCTCCGGAAGCCGTATCTGGGATAGCGGATGAGGCTTGGAGGCGACGGCAGCATGGAGCAATCTCGGCAGCA
>JAYSRA010000071.1:0-10930 GCA_043721275.1 Burkholderiales bacterium | reverse complement strand
GCTGCTTTTGGTTCTTCTTTTTTGCCGCAAGCGACGAGAGTAAATGCAGCAAGCGCTGCGACCAGGAGGGTCTTTTTCATTTTGTGTTCCTTACAACGTGAATCGTTAACGAATGTGTGTGCCTTAAGGAGAATCTCCCTCAGTGGAGACCGCCCGATGAGCGAAACCGGGATAGAAACTGAGCGAAGAGCGAAAGTATATCGAAATCCCGGAGGCCGGAAATGCTCGAAATCAGAGACCGAACGCCTCGGGGAACACGCGCCGCCCGCCTTGTTGCCAAATCACTTCAAATGTCTGTGCATAACCTATTGATTTATATGGGTTGTCAAAATGCAGTGAGCCTGTGGATCGCACCGAATTGGGGCGAAAAAGAAGGTGTTGCTGGTCTGCAACAGCGAAGTTTGAGGCCGGAAACGCACCTTCCGGAGCCGCCATGATCGACATTTGATGGCCCAAAGTTTTGAGCATTTGCATCAATCGGGGCAACTCGGCGGTCACCATGTGCGTGTCTACAACCAGCATGCGAACCCGCACGCGGCGCTCCAGCATCGCCACTTTTAACGCTTCACATCGAGCCTTGCTGCCCCAATCTTGCAGCGCCAGTGACTGATCAAAAACGTCAAGCGTGCGCGCTGTTTTTACGATCAATTCATCAAGTGCCGCCGACACATCGCGCCACGAAGTGAGTGCGCGAGGACGCTCGGTTGCGTTGTTTTCGGGCGTGTCCATACCGTAATAATGCAACCGTCATACCGATTGCGTCAAGTGCCTAATTTAATCTCAGCCAACCGTCGCAGTACCACGCGTAAAGCGCATCAATCGTTTCACTCGCCTGCGTTGCGGCTGCACGCGCATGCCGCGTGTCGGCCAACGCGCGCCAGAACACCGCATCGCCTTTGATCACAAACGCCTCACCGTTGATGAACAAAAATTCGTCGTCGTACAAACACATCGTCGCTGCCGCAAAGGTGACACCTAAGCTCGCCGCCGCTCTGCCGAACGCCGCGCGCAACATCGGCTCATCCGGCGCATCAAACACAATCTGCGGTTTGACATCG
This sequence comes from Burkholderiales bacterium, assembly GCA_043721275.1. GTDB lineage: Bacteria > Pseudomonadota > Gammaproteobacteria > Burkholderiales > Casimicrobiaceae > Casimicrobium. The sequence goes on along the minus strand of JAYSRA010000071.1, from coordinate 9,872 downwards.
GTGGCGAAACAGCCGGCAAATTGTTTAATCGCGCTGCGATCCATTTGCAGCTTCTCGATGGCGGCAAAAATTTCACGCTGATAAATTTTTGGCACACGCGCCGGGTTGGTCGTTGCCGTCAAATCGGGGTCTTGAAGGCGCCCGTCCAATTCACTGGTCGCGCCGATCCAGTCGAGAAACCCGTCGGCAATCTCTTGATGCGTCGGCGCACGAAAGCCGATGGAATAGGTGGTGCAAAAACCTTCGGTTTGCGTGGCCACACCATCATGCGCCACATGCGGTGGCAGATACAGCATGTCGCCCGCGGTCACATCAAAGGTCTCGCTGGCTTTCAGTTTCTTGAGGATTTTGAGCGGCGCGTCGGGATCGAGTTCAAGATCAGTCTGCTCGGAAATTTTCCACTGCCGCGTGCCGGTTCCTTGCAGCAAAAACACGTCGTACGAATCAAAATGCGGCCCAACGCCACCGCCCGGAGCAGCCAGCGAAATCATCACGTCATCAAGCCGCGCGTACGGTAAAAAGTTGAATCGACGCAGCAGCGCGTCGGCCGCGGGCACATGCAGGTTCAAGCCTTGCACCAGCAAACTCCAGTCGCGCGCAGGCAATGCGGCGAGGCGTTTTTTAGTGAACGGGCCGTTCTCCAGCGTCCACGTTTTGCCGTCGCGCAAGATCAATCGCGACTCTACATCCTCCGAGCAGGCGAGCGCAAACAGCGCTTTACTGTCGATCAACTCTTCGAAAGCGGGCAGGGCACGGCGCATCAAGCGCCATTGTTTTTGCCAATGCTTCAACATGAATTCGCGCGGGGCGAGGCCGCCCAAAAAAGTGTTTTGAGTAACGCTCATGTCTGTCTCGAATTATTTTTATGATCATTAACGCGGGCAAGCAACGCAACCGCTGGCAAGCTGGCAAGAAGAATGAGTAGCGACGGCAACGCCGCTTCGCCAAGACGCTCGTCCTTGACCAAATTGTAGGTTTGCGTGGCGAGCGTGTCGAAGTTGAACGGCCGCAGTGTGAGCGTTGCGGGCAGTTCTTTCAGCGTGTCGATGAACACCAGCAATGTCGCGGCAATCGTGCTGCGCTTGAGCGCCGGCCAATGCACGCGGGCGAACGCGTTCCAGCCGCTCACGCCGAGCACCCGCGCGCTGTCGTCCAAGTGCAGCGGCAACCGCGAATAGGCTGCTGAAATGCTGCTCGATGCCACGCCATAAAAACGAATGCTCGACGCGTAAACCAGCGCCAACACGCTGCCCGTCAAAAGCAATCCGGGATTCACCCCCCACAGCCTTTTGCTCGTCTCAATCATTTGATTGTCCAGCCACGCCAACGGCAGCAACACGCCAATGGCGAGCACCGCTCCGGGCACGGCATAACCGAACGACAGCAGCCGCTCGATGCGTAACGCCCAACGCTCGCGCAGCAGGCGGGATCTAGCATGCAGCAGCAGCGACAAGCTCACCACCACCAGCGCCGCCAACCCGCCAACCAGCAGCGAATTACCCGTCCATTTAAGAACTGCCACCATCGACACGGTGACCCATTCGCGGTCCAGCAAACGTAGCAGCAGCAGCGCAGGCAGTACAAAGCCGAGTATCAGTGGCAGCGCACATACAAGCGTTCGTAGCCACGCTGCTAGGCTTGTGCGTGGTTGCGCTACACGCGCCGCCGCACCGCGGCGCGCGCGGGTATTGGCGTAGCGTGCGCGACGACGGCTGCGTCGCTCCAGCCAAACAAGCACGATCACCGTGGTCAACAACAGCGCCGCAAGCTGCGCCGCGGCGACCAAGTCGCCCATGTTTTGCCATGCGCGGTAGATGCCGGTGGTCAGTGTTTCAACACCGAAATAACTGACGGTGCCGAAGTCAGCCAACGTTTCCATCAGCACCAGCAGCGCGCCGCCCGCAATGGCCGGTCGCGCGACCGGCAGCGCCGCACGCCACCACGCAGCTCGCGCGCTCAGGCCGAGCGTGCGTGCGGCCTCGAACAGCTCCGAGCCACGCTCGGCAAACGCGGTGCGCGCGAGCAAATACACGTACGGATACAGCGTCAAGCTAAACACCGTGATCGCACCGGGCAGCGACACCAATTCAGGAAACCAATAATCGCCTTTGACCCAACCAAAGCTCGCGCGCAGCAGCGTTTGTGCAGGGCCACTGAACTGGAAAAAGTCGGTCAACGCGTAGGCCGCGACATACGCGGGCATCGCCATTGGCAATAGCAAAGCCCACGCCAAAAAGTTGCGCAGCGGAAACCGGTAGCGTTCAATCTGCCACGCGCAGGCTACGCCAATGATGCTCGCGATCACTGCGACCGACGCGCCCAGCATGACTGAATTGCCGACGTATCCGGGCAACACGGTCGCAGCGTAATGCAGCCACAAGCCGCTCGCGTCGGCGGCAAACATTTGCACAATCAGGGTGACGAATGGCAGCGCGACTGCGACTAGAAGGAATGAATACGCGGTTACGGAAAAAAGCTTACGCAACGCGTGCTCTCTATAATTTCGTTTGTGAAGATTCTAGTTTCTAACGACGACGGCTATCTGGCTCCCGGCATTGTTGCGCTGGCTGAGGCGTTGTCGACGGTCGCCGAAATTACGGTGGTCGCCCCCAGCCGCAACCGCAGCGCCACCTCCAATTCGATCACCGTGGATCGTGCGCTTCGTGTTGAGCGTGCAGACAACGGCTACTTCTATGTTGACGACGGCACGCCCGCTGACTGCGTGCATCTCGCGGTGACCGGCCTGCTTGATTTTCGACCCGACCTCATCGTGTCCGGCATCAACGACGGCTCGAATCTGGGTGACGACACGATTTATTCCGGCACCGTTGCGGCGGCGATGGAAGGCTACTTGCTCGGCATTCCGGCGATTGCGGTGTCACTCGCAGCGCGCCCCGTGACGCACTTTGCGACCGCAGCACAGGTGGCGCTTGATCTCGTGAAGCGTTATCAAAACAGCAAACCCAGCGCGCCGTGGTTACTCAATGTGAACGTGCCTGATGTGCCGTTTGCGCAGCTTAAAGGCGTGCGCACGGTGCGTCTCGGCAAACGCCATCAGGCTGAGCCGGTGGTCAGATCGGTCAACGCTCAAGGCGTTACTGAATATCGCGTGGGCCCGGTCGGCAAGGCCGCAGACGCAGGGCCTGATACCGATTTCGGAACGATTGCCGAAGGCTACGCATCGATCACACCGCTCTCCATTGATCTCACCAAATTTGACGCGTTGCATTTAGTGAAAGCGTGGCTCGTTTGAGCTCAACGTTCGAGCGCGCGGCTGCTGGCATTGGCATGGCGTCCGAGCGCACCCGTTTGCGCATGGTGGCGCGGTTGCGCGAGCAGGGCATCAAGGACGAAAACGTGCTCGCCGCGATGTCGCAGGTGCCGCGTCATTTGTTTGTTGAAGAGGCGTTCGCCAGCCGCGCTTATGAAGACACGGCGCTGCCGATTGGCTTCGGTCAAACCATCTCGCAGCCGTTCGCGGTGGCGCGCTCATGCGAGCTGGCGCGCGGCGGAAAAGCTGGCGGTACCAGCATCGGGTTGGCGCTGGAGATTGGCGGTGGCTGTGGCTATCAGGCCGCGGTGCTGGCGCGATTGGCGCGCGAGGTGTACACCATTGAGCGCATCGGTGCGTTGGCTGCCAAAGCGCGACAGACGCTGTCGAGCATTGGCGTGAGTAACGTCAAAGTGCGCAACGCCGATGGTCGCGAAGCGGCGTCCAACGTGGTGCAGTTTGATGCGATTCTGGTCGCGGCGGGCGGCGCGATTGTGCCGCCGAATTTGCTGGGCTTACTCACCGACGGTGGGCGCATGGTGATTCCGCTCGGCACGCCTGAACATCAGCGCCTGACGCTGGTCACACGCACAGGCGACAATTTTCAGCAACAGGCTTTTGATGAGGTGGTGTTCGTGCCACTGAAGTCGGGGCAGGAATAATTAGAAAGACTTTGCGCATGCAATCACGCAATTTTTTGTTGGTACTTTCCGCGTTGACGCTTGCTGTCACCGCGGCTTGCACCACCCGCACGCCCGCACCGGTGGTTGATCGCAGCGTGAGCCCGGTGACGCCGCCGGTCGCGGTGACGCCTGTCAATCCCGTCAACCCCGTCAACCCGAGCCTGCCGGGCAACACCGCCGGGTCGCAGTTTCACGTGGTGCAGCGTGGCGAAACGTTGTACGGCATTGCGCGCATCAATAACCTTGACGTGAACGCGCTCTCCGCGTGGAACAACATCATTGCTGGGCAAACGCTGCGCGACGGGCAAGTGTTGCGCCTATCGCCTCCGCTCGGCTCCGCGCCGGCGATCACCTCGCCCGGCACCGTGGTGACCGCCATCCCGGCAACCGGCGCGATTCAGGGCCAACCGCTGCCCGCCACCGGCGGAGTTGGCGCACCCTCATTAACGCCCATTGTCACGCCCGTCGAAGCACCGTTGAAGCGCGAGCCGAAGTCGCAGCGTTTGCCCTACAGCGACGCCGCACTCGCCAATTTGCAGCGCGGTGACGCGCCCGTTTCAGTGCTGCCGGAGCCGCGTGCGGTGGTGCCGTCGCCAGCGGCTTCAGCACCCACGCCCGCTGCGGTTCCGGCCCCGCCCGCCGCAGTTCCAGCCCCGCCTGCCGCCTCGGTCAACGCGGTCGACACCGACATCAAACCGGGCAGCGGCGTGGATCGCGACGGCATTGCGTGGACGTGGCCGACGTCGGGCAAAGTGTCAAGCAAGTTCAACGACAAGGCACCCATGAAAGGCATCGACATCAATGCCAACGCAGGCACCGCGGTGGTCGCAGCGGCGACCGGAAAAGTCATATACGTCGGCAAAGAGCCGCGCGGCTACGGTCAGATGATCGTGGTCAATCACGCCAAAGAAACCGTCAGCGTGTACTTTCACACCGACAAAGTGCAGGTGAAAGAACAGCAGCGCGTGTTGCTCGGCCAGAAGCTCGCCGAGGTGGCCGACAGCGCCGGCAACAAAATGCATTTTGAAGTGCGCCGTCAAGGCAGGCCGCTTGATCCGGTGTCGTTGATGCCGAAATAGCGTCAAAGCTTAGGCATCAGCTTTTGGCTGAAAGCCATATTTCGCTTGGGCTACAGCCTGAATATCTTAAATGTCAATTTAGCTTGTTTTGGCCGCTGAGCCCTCGTTAAATGGCGGTTATCGACAAAAGCTGTAGGGCATAAATGCATCGGTAGCGTGGGCGAAATACAAACACGTTTCTGCTGCGAAGCGCCTGAAGCGTTCGTTCCACCGAAGCTTTAACGCGTTACGCTTTATGCTTTGCGTGCTTTCGACGAAGCCTTAGCCGCGACCGCATTCAGGAAAGCTTTTGATCGACCCGCAGCCCTCATCACCCGCCGTCACATCACTCCCACGGGGTCGGCGCACGGCGTTCCGTGCAGTTGGCGCGCTGATTGCCGCGTTCTGCTGCGCTCTGCAGGCCACCGCGCAAGCAGTGAGCCAAGATGACTTGGCGCGTGCCCAAAAAGCCGCTTACCGAGACACGTTCGAGGCGCGCCTCGCCACCACCAATCAGCTGGCGCGTCGACTCACGCGAGACACCGATCCGGCGATTATTCTCGACGTCATCGAGCTGCAGCTGAGAACGCGCAGCGACGGGTTGCAGGTCGGTAGCCTCAACGCGGTGGCCTCAGCGGGCGCGCAATTGGCTGAGACCATTAATGATGCCGGTCGCGTCGCGATGTTGCAACACTACGTTGCGGAGACGGTGTTTTGGAGCGACCAAAGCGATCGCGGCTTTCAATTGGCGCTAGCCGCCCTCAATCGGCAGCGCGATAACGTGAGCCCCAGCGGGAGCGCCCGCGCACCCACGTTGTTGTATCGGCAGTACATGCGCTATGCAAAGATGTTGCAAACCAAGCAGTTAGACGACGTAGCTGTGGGCATTCTGAAGCAGGCCGAAAAACTGTTGCCGGAGGTGGACGATCAGGGGGCCGCCAACATTCAAGCAGCGCTGCAGAACGCGGAGGTCAAGCTCGCGCTGGGCGACAACGAGGCCGCGTTGGCTGAGCTTTTTAAGGCGGAAACATCGGCCCGAGCGCTTCGCTACGACGCATGGATTGGCACCATTGCCGAGCGACGCGCTGCGCTGCAACTCGATTTGCTGCAACTCAATGCGGCCGAGCGGTTCTACCAAGACTTACTCGCAAGCACGCGTACGAGCGCAAGCACAAACGCAAGCACAAACGCAAGCGCAAGCGGGGGCACGCCAAGTGATGAGCAACGCGGTGCTGCAAACGTGGCGCTCAACGCTTACTCGCAGCTCGCCGTGATTGCCTATCGGCGCAACCAGCCGGTGCAGCATTACGCGTTCGCCAAAGCCGCGCTAGACATTGCCAGACGTTTCGATGATGGCGCAGATCTGGCCTACGCATGGCTCGAACTTGCTAGCGCCGCGGCGAGCAAAAAAGGCGCACTGGCCGAGGCGCAGTTCGCCCTGAGTGAAGCCGAACGCTTGAGCCTGCCACCGCGCAGCATTCGGCGCTCGCTGGCAATCATCACCGCTCGCACCGAAATCAGCGCCGCCATGGGCGACGCCGACGCGCTGCGCGCGCTATCACGCGAACAAAACGAGCTGCGTACTCGGCAAGATATTCTGCGCCAACAACTGCAAACGCGGGTCGCCATGGCGGTGTTTGATGTCAACAATCGCGACCTCAAAATGCAACTGCTTGAGCGTAGCAACGCCATGAAAGAGCTGCAAGCGCGCGACGATGAAACGCGCAATGTGTGGCAGCGCGTGGCCATCATCACCACCTCGGCCTTGCTGTTGGTGGTGCTGATTGCGTCGGTGTGGTTATACCGTCGCGCGCGCGATCTGCAGCAGCGCAACCAGACCGACACGTTGACCGGAGCCTTGTCGCGCTCAGCCATTCTTGATTGCGCGCGGCGCGCCCACAGCGACAGCACGCAAAAGAAGCAACCGATGGCGGTGTGCTTACTTGACTTTGATCGGTTTAAAACGATTAACGACGAGCACGGCCACCAAGCCGGTGACATCGCGTTGCGTAAAACCATCGTCGCCATCAAACAAGCGCTGCGCGAAGGCGACGCGATCGGGCGCGTGGGTGGCGACGAGTTTCTGGTGATCATGGTCAACGCCAGCGAAGCGGCGGCGGCCGCGGTGGCCGAGCGCATTCGTGTGGCCGTGAACAACAGCGTGGTGATGCACAAAAACAAACGCTTGCGCATTCACGTGAGCGCAGGGGTGGCCGCCACCGGCAGCAACGGCTCGCGCGTTGATTCCGCCACCGCGCTGATCGCCGAGGCCGACGCCGCACTGCTCGCCGTTAAACGCGAGGGACGCAATGCCGTGGGCACCGCGTCCGGCGTGTCGCCCACCGCAAAAAATGACGCACCGCCGACTGTGAAAAGCACAACAGCTTAGTGACGTAACGCCCATTTCATTGGGGCTGAGGGCTTAAATAGCCACTAATCGACTTACCCGATAAACTACGCTTAGCCCAAGTTAAATAGGGCGTTCAGCGAAAAGCTATTAGTAGTATCGCGTCAATTGCATCCACGGGGCGAGCGGTGCCAAGCCGTCGTCCTCAACCGTCAAACTTTTTTTCGCGGGCGGGCGCATCTCGTTTACCGTCAAATCCTGCGTGCGGCCTTGTGCGGCCAATAGGTCGTTCATCACCCGCGGATCGCTCTGCGCGGTGGCCCACAGTTTCATGTCGGCGCGTTTGGTTTTGGCCCTCGCGCTGTACGCTGCAAAGCGCGATTGCGCCGCGCGGGTGCCACGCACAATCACGCTAGACAACAAGCCAAAGCTCGCCAGCGCAACGCCGGACAGCACCAGCCATTCAAACGCGAATCCGGCGTTCACCGCATCGAGCGCCCGCTCGGTCAGCGTGACCACGGCCATGATGGCGATACCGAGCACGTAGGTGGGCAGTTGCTTGGCAGAAAAAATGCTGCTGAACACGCCCTGCGTTGCCTGCGCGCGCTCAATCACGCGCTCAAGGCCGCCGTGGGTAGGAATGTGGGTGGAGGTGTGGGTTGACATGATGTGTGTCCTTTCAAAATGTTGCCGCTACAAAAAACCGGCAACACCTGCAATTTAGGGTATCCCCTGATATATTGCAAATCAATGTTTATGATGTATTGCATTCACAAAACGTATAGATAACATGAACTTTCGAACGCTTGACCTGAATTTATTGCGTGTTTTTGACGAAGTGATGATGGCCAAAAACATCACCCGAGCCGCAGAAACGCTGGCGATGACGCAGCCTGCGGTGAGCAACGCACTGCGCCGGTTGCGCGCCGCGCTGAACGATGAACTGGTCACCCGTTCCGGCTACGGCATCACGCCCACGCCCAGAGCGATTGCTCTATGGCCAGCGGTGCGTGAGGCGCTCGCCAGCCTGCAAGCAAGCATTTCGCCGGACACGTTCGACTCCGCAGTATCCAAACAAAGTTTTGTGCTCGCAATGGCCGACGCCACCGCCGCCGTGCTCATTCCACCGCTGATTCGTCACCTCGAAAGCGGCGCGCCGCACATCAACCTGAGACTGGTGCCGCTCACCACCCGCGACCCGCGCGCCGTGTTGCTCGCCGGCGAAATCGATCTCGCCATTGGTTTTTTCCCGGCGGTGGTGGCGAGCATCGGCATGCAAACCATGCAAACCGGCGCACCGGACAGCTTTGCGCACACCCAGCTGTATAGCGGCGAATACGTGTGCGTGATGCGCCGCGACCATCCGCTGGCCGTGAACCTCGCCACGCAGCCGTTGACGCTAGACGCCTACTGTGCGGCCAAACATTTGCTAGTGAGTTTTTCGGGACGACCGTTCGGCTTTATCGACGAAGCTCTCGCCGCAGTCAACCGCACGCGAAGAATCGTACTCACCGTGAACCAGTTTTTCACCGCCGGACGTGTGGTCGCAAGCTCTGATTTGCTCACCGTATTGCCGCGCCATTTTTTAGCGTCCACCGGCGTCAGCGACGAATTCACCGTGGTCGATTTGCCGTTCAACAAACCACCGGTACATGTGGACATGGTGTGGCACCGCCGCAATAACACCGTGGCCGCGCAGCAGTGGCTACGCAACACCGTAAGCAGCGTAGCAAGCGACGTTTTTCCGGATTCGCAGGCGGTGTCGACAGTGTAGGAGTGCTTACGCTGGGATCACGCTCATGCTTATGCACGCGTCGCGGCGGCATTGGACCCGAGAATTCGCGACCTGCCAGAAGCGAGAGTTGATTCCGTCGATCGATCCGTAAGTTTGTCCCCGCGCAATCCGTCTGCCTTGTTCCAGTGTCATGTCAGCGATTGTCTTGACAATATTCGGATTCAAACCGACGATGCCATTGTTATAAGCATTTTGTGAACGAAATTATGAATCCTCACTCCTCACTCCTCACTCCTGACGCCTAGCTCTTCGCAATTTGCGTACGAGGTTCCGCGTGATGGTTATTTGGTGTCCGCAGACAATCTCCGCCGAAGATTTTTGGCAACCATTGGAGCCTGCTTAGCAGCGTTTTTAACCACATCCCTACCAAGTTACGCCGCGACCGGGCAAGCAAAGGCGATAGTAGAAGTTGCAGTTTTGGTGGACGAGCGACCGTTTATTGCTGAAACCAACGACGTCGAAAGCATAGTGGACGCCGCGAAGACGGACACACCAGCGGGTTTTGCTGTCAGATCGCGTTTCGGTAATCCAGATAGAACGCGCTTATTGATCGAAAAAAGTATTGGCCGCATGCCGAAAGACGCCCGTTTGCAACTTGCAAGAGAGTCCGACTTGCCTCTTATAGCTATCGCCAAATATAATTACACGATAAACTGACGCCATCGAAAGTGATGAGGCGTGTGGACATGGCCTACAGCGAGGACTTACGCAAGCGGGT
>JAYSRA010000070.1:0-11031 GCA_043721275.1 Burkholderiales bacterium | reverse complement strand
TCACTCATTTCAGTGTCCTTCGCTGTTTGCGTCGGTACACTCTACTTATGAGTCAACGAGCCTCCTAAAGTACGGTTTACTTATGAGTCACCGCGTTTCACAAAAAAGCTGTTAGACGCGTTCCAGAATAACGGCGATGCCTTGGCCCACGCCGATGCACATCGTGCACAGCGCGTAACGACCGCCGGTTTGCTGCAACTGATTCACCGCCGTCGTCGCGAGCCGCGCGCCGGATGCGCCAAGCGGATGGCCGAGCGCGATCGCGCCACCGTTTGGATTGACGCGAGCATCATCGTCGGCCACACCAAGTTCACGCAACACGGCGAGGCCCTGCGCGGCAAACGCCTCGTTGAGCTCGATCACATCCATTTGATCAATCGTTAAGCCGGTCAACGCGAGCACTTTTTTAGTCGCAGGCGCAGGGCCGATGCCCATGATGCGCGGCGGCACGCCCGCCGTTGCCATGCCCACCACGCGAGCGCGCGGCGTCAGGTTGTGGGTTTTTAGCGCAGCTTCCGACACGACAAGAATTGCGCAAGAACCGTCGTTCACACCGCTGGCATTTCCAGCCGTGACCGTGCCATCAGGACGCACAATGGGCTTCAATTTGCCGAGCACTTCGAGTGACGTGTCACGCGGATGTTCGTCCTTGCTGACGATGATCGCATCGCCTTTTTTCTGCGCGATGGTTACCGGCGCAATTTCGCTGTCGAAGAAGCCACTCTTCTGTGCAGCGACTGCTTTCAGTTGCGACGCAAGCGCCATTTTGTCCTGCGCCTCGCGACTGATTTTGTAGTCGGTCGCGACGTTCTCGGCCGTTTCCGGCATGGAGTCAACGCCGTATTTTTCTTTCATCAATTTGTTCACGAAACGCCAACCAATGGTGGTGTCGTACACCGCGTTATTGCGGGCGAACGCGGTGTCTGCTTTAGGCATCACAAATGGCGCGCGGCTCATGCTCTCAACGCCACCGGCGATCATCATGTGCGCCTCGCCCGCCTTGATCGCACGCGCCGCCGTGCCAAGCGCATCGAGCCCTGAGCCGCACAATCGATTGATGGTGGCACCGGGCACGAGATGCGGCAAACCCGCCAGCAACGCGGCCATGCGCGCGACGTTGCGATTGTCTTCACCGGCCTGATTGGCGCAACCGTAAATCACGTCATCAATCGCCGACCAATCCAGATTCGTGTGCCGCGCCATCAATGCGCGAATCGGAATCGCGCCGAGGTCATCAGTGCGCACCGATGAAAGCGCGCCGCCGTAGCGGCCGATAGGAGTGCGGAGGGCGTCGACAATATAGGCGTTCATAGGATGGGCGTGGAGCCTGAAAAGTGATGTTCAACGAGTTTATCGGGTGCGCTCTGCACCAAGAAAAAACCCGCCGAAGCGGGCTTTTCATTACGCAGCTGCTGCCTATCGTTTCACCAACATCGGAAGCGTTGCCGTGACCACTTGCTTACCGTCTTTCACCTCCACTAAAAAGCTCTCGCGGTCAATGTCGCCTTTGTCGTCAAAGCACACGTCGAGCAAGATGCCGGGATGGTCTTTTGCTTTGAAGCATGAATTCTTGATGGCGGCGGCAATCGCTGCGCCGTCGGTGCTCTTGGCTTTTTCAATCGCGGCTTTCAACATGTAGGCTGAGAAATAGCCTTTGATGCCGTTGTGATCGGACTTGGCTTTGTATTCCTTTTCGTACTTGCCTGCGAATTCCTTAAACATCGGCGCATCGGCCGTTAAGCCCACATGGCCGCGCACGCCGTTGGCAGCGGTTCCCGCAAGCTCGATCACCTTAGAGCCCATCAGTGTGGTCTCGCCAACGAGCGGTTTGTCGTAGCCCTGCTTACGCAACTCTTTGAGCAAACGCGCAGACTCTTCTTCATTCAAATAAGCAAACAACGCATCAGCGTTGGCCTGCTTTGCACGCAGCACGGTGGACGACATGTCCACTTGACCCGGATCGGTTGAAATATCGGCGGCCACTTTTACGCCACGTGCAGCGAGTTCTTTCACGATGGCGTCGCGTCCGCCCTTGCCGAAATCGTTATTTACGAACAACACCGCCACCGTTTTCGCCTTCAGATCGCCAGCAATATAGTTGGCTACTTTGGGCATGCCCATCGACTGATTGAACGATGAGCGGAAGATGAACGGATTGCCCTGCGCGGTGACGTTTGATGCCTCGCCGCCGGTGAAATTCGGGATGCTGGCCTTCTGGCTTTCGGTCTGACTCACCAAAATCGATCCGGAGAAAACGGGCCCGAAAATAGCCGTCACTTTTTCATCAATCGCCTTGATCGTCATTGCCTTTGCAATAGCCGGCTGGCTCTGAGTGTCCATTTCTGACGCCTCAATTTTTTTGCCCATGATGCCGCCCGCAGCATTGATTTCGCTGAAGGCGAGCTTTGCGCCATTGCGATATTGGCTACCCGCCGCGGTGCCACCGCCAGAGAGCTCAACGATTTGCGCGACCTTGATGGTTTGCGCGAATGATGAGGCGGCAAATAGCGCAGTGGTTAGGGCGGCGGAAATTAGCAAAGTCCCGTTTTTGGCGGTGCTGGCGGGATGCAGTGCTAGGCGCTCTGAGCGCCGTGTGGCTGGCCACACAAGCGAAGAGCAACGACGCAATGCGCCCGCCAGTGCCGTCAAAAACGGGATATTTGCGATTTCCGCCTCCCTAAGGCCCAACGCTTGGGCGATTTTGGTTTTCATAGTGACATCCTCCAGTTAAAAAAATAAGTGACTAATTTTTTGCGTTACCGCCCAAAAACAAGCGGTTTAAATTCGGATCTGCTAGTAATTCTGCCGCAGGTTTGTCCACCGCCAACGTACCCATTTCAAGTGCCAGCGCGCGATCAGAATATTTAAGCGCGGTGCGCACATTTTGCTCAACCATCAGCACGCTCTTGCCCGAATCGGCGAGCCTGCGCAGCAATTGCATCACATCCTGCACGATGATCGGAGCCAAACCAATCGACGGTTCGTCGATCAACAAAACTTCGGGCCGCACCAGCAGCGCGCGACCAATTTCAAGCTGCTTTTGCTCGCCGCCAGACAGCGACGCTGCACGCGAATTGACGCGCTCACGAAGCCTTGGAAACAGCGCCATCACCTCTTCAACGCGCTCATCCAACACCTTACGCGGCAACTGCAAAGCGCCCAGCTCAAGGTTATGCAGCACAGACAGTGAGCCGAATAAATTGCGCCCCTGCGGCACAAAGGCCATGCCTTCGCTGAGCAGCTGTCGCGGCGTGCGGCCATTGATGACTTTACCCGCAAATCGCACCTCGCCCGAGCGCGGCGTGAGCATGCCAAACAGCGTTTTAAGCACCGTAGATTTACCCGCGCCGTTGGGGCCAATCAGCAGGGTGATTTCGCCCTTGCGCACGTCAAGCGTCAGCTCGTTCAAAATGGTCAGATGGGTGTAGCCCGCAACGACTTTGTCAAATTCAATCAGCGAATTAGTTGCCAACTTAGTTGCCAAGATAGGCCTCCAGCACAGCTCGGTTACCTTGAATTTCTTCGGGTTTTCCAACCGCCAAAACTTGGCCCTCGACCATGCACACGATGCGGTGGCAGAGCTTCATCACAAAGTCCATGTTGTGCTCAATCACCACAAAACTTCCACCCTGCTTTTTGTTCAATGTCACCAGCAAGTCGCGAAGTCCGTCCACCAGCGACGGGTTGACGCCGGCGCAGGGTTCATCGAGCAAAACAAGGCGCGGTTTGGGCATAAATGCCATCGCAATATCGACCAGCTTTTGCTGACCATACGACAAACTTCCGGCAGGCAAATCCGCCACCTGTTGCAGGCGAAACAGCTCAATCATCTCGTCCGCCCGTTCGCCCACGCCGTTATCCGGCGGTGCGAACATGCGGCCCCAAAAGCTGCCCTGAAGCTCTTGTGCAGCGGCAATCAAATTGTCACGCAACGAGAGTTTGCCGAACACCTGCAAGTTTTGAAAGGTGCGGCCAATGCCGCGCCTCGACAGCTCAAGCGGCGAGGCTCCAGAAATATCCACGTCTTCAAATTCGACGCGACCGGAGTCAGGTTTTATCTGCCCCAGAATCGAATTGAACAGTGTGGTTTTGCCGCTGCCGTTGGGCCCAATCACGCCCAAAATTTCACCCGGCTCAACCGTGAAACTCACCCCATCGACCGCTTGAATGGCACCGTAACTTTTTTTGATGTCATGCACCGCGAGAATGCTCATACTGCCCCCGCAGTTTTGAGTTTCGCATCACGTTTCGCACGACCTAACTTGAGCGCTTCTCGCATCGATAACAGACCACCGGGTAGCCAAATCATCATCGCTACGGCTGCAAAGCCGAACACCGCGAGATACCAGTCTTTCAAAAAACGCAAATATTCAGGCAGCAACAGCGCAATGGCCGCACCCAGCACCGGGCCATAAAACCGCCCCGATCCGCCGACCACCACCATCATCAAAAACAACAACGAATTGCCAATGCCAAACGGTGCGGGTTCAATGAAGTTCACCAGCGGCGCAAACAACGCGCCTGCAATACCCGCGTAAGCGGCACCAATGGCAAACGACATCAAGGTGTAGGCGGTGATGTTGACACCGGTGCTCTCTGCCCGAATCGGGTTATCGCGCAGCGCCGCAAACGCGCGGCCCCACGGCGAGCGAAGCAGCAAAGCGAGCAATAGACCGGTGATGATGGTGACGGCGAGCACCAAAAAATAAAACGCTAAGTTGCCGTTGAACGAAAGTCCAAACAGCTCGGGCCGCTTGATGTTTTGAATGCCAAAGGTGCCGCCGGTTAACCACTCTTCGTTGCGGAAGACTAGCATCAGCAACAAGTTAAATCCCAGCGTTGCAAAGCCCAAGTAATGCAACTGCACGCGCAATGCCGGAAAGCCCACAATCAGCCCGAGCACAAAGCAAATCACAATGGCCACGGGTCCGGCCAACCAAAACGAAAAACCGGCCTTCATCATGATGGCAACCGTGTATGCGCCCACACCCATAAAGCCCGCGTGGCACAACGATTTCAAGCCTGCGTAACCGACCGTTAGATTGAGCCCAAGCGCAGCAATCACGTACACCAGCCACAGCGTTAACAAATACAAACCATAGGCTTTTAGAAACGCTGGAGCGGCTACCAACGCCATCAGTGCGACGCCTAAAAAGGCAAAGTGTTGTTTGGAGATCATCACACTTTCCTTTCTTGAGGCGTGCCGAGCAACCCATCCGGTTTCACCAAAATCACCGCCATAAAAAGCACCAACGCTACGCCGTCTTTGTAAGCCGGAGACAAATATGCACCAGCCAAATTTTCCAGCACGCCAACGAGTACACCACCCAACAGCGCCCCGCGTGAATTGTTAAACCCGCCTATGATCGCGGCGAAGAACGCTTTCAATCCAATGTTGTCGCCCATGTCAAACTTGGCGAGGTACGTGGGCGTGATGAGCAGCGCCGTTACCGCCACCAAAATCGCATTGATGGCGAACGTATAAAAAATCATGCGCTTGACGTTGATGCCGAGCGACTCGGCCGCGAATGTGTTTTGTGCCACGGCCTGCATCGCGCGACCGGTGATGGTTCTGTTCAAAAACGCTTGCAAGCCCAGCACCATGAGGCCTACAAACACCAATGCACCGATATCGCTGTGCGAAACGGTGAGCCCCGCAAGCTTGAAAACCTCGTCGCCAAAAATGCTGGGGAACGGATGCGGCTCGGGGCTGTAGGCCGCTTTCACGAACGATTTCAGGCCAATAGACAGTCCCAAAGTTGCCACCACGACCGCCACCACGCCGCTGCCACGCATCGGGTCAACAATCCAGCTTTTGAATGCCGCACCTAGCACCAAAATCGACAACGCAACGGCAACAATAAACGACACCCACAACGGCAAACCGAACGACATGCCGATCAACATCGCGAACGCGGGCAGCATCACAAATTCGCCCTGTGCAAAGTTGATCGTTCCTGCGGCCTGCCACAGCAGCGTGAAGCCAAGTGCGGCCATCGCATAAATCGCCCCAGTGGCTACACCGCTCAGCAAGAGCTGTAAAAAATCGGTCATCCAGTCCTCCTCATTGCCTCTAACACGCGCGCTGTTTGCCTCTGTTTACCGACGCTTCGCCCGGTTCACAGTCGCAGAAAAGTATCTACGCTCGCTTTGCGCCACCATAACGGCTGAGCGAATCGCACCTACGAAAAGACTCGCCGCGCATCTCAGACTGCGGCGATCCTTCGTTCGAGAAACGCCACCAACTGCGCCGACGTTTGCGAGCGATCAAGATAGGCCTTGCCGAGTTTTTTGAGCAACACCAACGTCACCACGCCGCCTTCGTTTTTTTTGTCGCGCTGCATGTGCGCGACGAGTTTTGCGGCGTCAACTTTTGGTGGTTTTACCGGCAGATAAAATGCTGCGAACAACCGCGTTGCACGGGCAACATCTGCGTCGTTTAAATGCCCCAATTGGCAGGACAACTCTGCGGCAAGCACGCAGCCCGTAGCCACCGCTTCGCCGTGTACCCAAGCCCCGTAACCCATCTCGGTTTCTATCGCGTGGCCGAAGGTGTGGCCCAAGTTCAACAGCGCTCGGATGCCCAACGTTTCGCGCTCGTCCCGCTGCACCACATCGGCCTTGATGCGGCATGAATGCGCGATCACGCGAGCCAGCGTTTCGTCATCACGCGCTTCAAGTTTCGCCACGTCTCGCTCCAATTCCGCGAGATGATCGATATCGAAAATCAGCGCGTGTTTGATGATCTCGGCCATGCCCGCCGCGTACTCGCGCGGCGGCAAACTTTTGAGCGCAGCGGTGTCTGAGAGCACTGCTTGCGGCTGATAAAACGCGCCGATCATGTTCTTGCCGAGCGGGTGATTCACCGCTGTTTTTCCACCCACCGATGAGTCCACTTGAGCGAGCAAGGTGGTGGGCATTTGAATGAACGGAATACCGCGCTGGTAGGTGGCCGCAGCGTAGCCCGCCACATCACCAATCACGCCACCGCCAAGTGCGATGAGGGTCGTCTTGCGATCACAGTGTGCTGCAAGCATGGCGGAGTAAATTTGATCGAGTGATGCAGCCGTTTTGTAGGCCTCACCGTCGGGCAGCACCACCTCCAAAACCTGTTTGCCAAGCGCCACGACCGCATCTCGAACGCGCGGCAAAAACATCGGTGCCACTGTGCTGTTGGTGACGATCACCACCATCGTGCCGCTCACGAAAGGCGCAAGTGTCTCGGCGTCGCCCAAGAGCGCGGGGCCGATGATGATCGGATACGGTCGGTCTGCGAGAGAAACTAGAACAGTTTGCATAGAAAAATCAGTTGGTAACTTTGGGCTGCATCGCCCGTTTCACTTGGGCCAACGCACGCTTTATGCATAAATCGACTATTTGCTAATTAAGCGTTAAGCCCAGGTTCCGTGGGGCTTTCAGCAAAAAGCTGATAACTGTGCGTATCTGCCATAAGCATAGCGAGTCGCAGCCGCACGCGTGCTTCTGTGGGAGTAGCGCCACCGCGACGGCTCGGGTGCGAGGCGGGCATCGCGGTGGCACCCGCTCCCACAAGAACACCGACGCATTTCCCGCCCTTGTCCGATTGTCACGCGCGGCATTTCAGAGTAGCGTGTGAACTCTGTCCTCGCTCAAAAAGTATGACCATGCCACACACTCTGCACAACGCCCACCGCGTCCTCGCGCTACCCAATTCACCGAGCCCGCTGCACTATTACAGCCTGCCCGCACTGGAGGCCGCAGGTGTCGGCCCGATCAGTCGTTTGCCTGTTTCCATTCGCTTGGTACTCGAATCAGTGCTGCGCAATTGCGATGGCAAAAAGGTTCATGAAACCAACGTTGCGGCGCTCGCCAACTGGCAGCCGAACGCGCCGCGCGTCGACGAAATTCCGTTCGTCGTGGCTCGCGTGGTGTTGCAGGATTTCACCGGCGTGCCGCTGCTCGCGGACCTGGCCGCGATGAGGAATGTGGCAGCTAGCATGGGCAAAGACCCGAAGCGGATTGAGCCCTTGGTGCCGGTGGATTTGGTGGTCGATCACTCGGTGATGATCGACCATTACGGCACCCACGATGCGCTTCGGCTCAACATGGAACTGGAGTTTCAGCGGAACGGTGAGCGCTATCAATTTTTGAAGTGGGGCATGCAGGCGTTTGACACGTTCAAGGTGGTGCCGCCCGGTATCGGCATCGTGCATCAGGTCAATCTGGAATATCTGTTTCGCGGCGTGCAAATTCGCGATGGCGTGGTGTTCCCCGACACGCTGGTCGGCACCGACAGTCACACCACCATGATTAACGGCGCGGGCGTGGTCGGTTGGGGCGTGGGCGGCATTGAGGCCGAGGCCGCGATGCTCGGGCAGCCGGTGTACATGTTGACGCCCGACGTGGTGGGCGTGGAGTTGCGCGGCGCGCTGCGTGACGGGATTACGGCGACTGACTTGGTGCTCACGGTCACCGAGCTGCTGCGTAAAGAAAAAGTGGTCGGCAAATTCGTTGAGTTTTTTGGCGAGGGCGCGGCGAGTTTGAACGTGGTGGATCGCGCAACGCTTGGCAACATGGCCCCCGAATACGGCGCGACCATGGGCTTTTTTCCAGTCGATGAAAAGACCGTGGAATACTTGAAAGGGACAGGGCGCACGGACGCGGAAATCGAGGTGTTCACGGCCTACTTCAAAGCGCAACAATTGTTCGGCATGCCGCGCACTGGGGACATCGACTACAGCAGCACCGTGGTGCTTGATCTCGCCAGCATCGTGCCCAGTTTGGCGGGGCCGAAACGCCCACAAGATCGCATTGCGCTGCCGGATATGAAGACCAGTTTTGAGTCGCTGTTCATCGCTCCAGGTGCCGAAAATGGCTTCAACAAACACACCACGGATTTAGGAAAACGCTACGCCGCTAATCGCCCCGCCGCCGCAACACAACCGTTGATGCCGCCGAAAGTCGTGACGCGCAACGTGGTTGAAATGGCGGATCGCCCGACGGTCGGCAGCGTTGACTCTGCCGTCGCCGTTGAACCGCATGCAGCCACCGACGTCGGCCACGGCGACGTGCTCATCGCAGCGATCACCAGCTGCACCAACACGTCGAATCCTGGCGTGATGTTGGCCGCAGGTTTGATCGCGAGGAACGCGGTGGCAAGGGGCTTAACCGTCCACCCGCGCGTGAAAACGAGCTTTGGCCCCGGCTCGCGTGTGGTGAGCGCGTACCTTGCCGAGACCGGCTTGCAGCAGTGGCTGGATCAACTGGGCTTTGATGTGGCCGCATACGGCTGCACCACCTGCATCGGAAACGCAGGCGACCTCGCGCCCGAGTTCAACGAAGCCATCATCAGCAACGATTTAATCTGCGCAGCAGTGCTCTCGGGCAATCGCAATTTCGAAGCGCGAATTCACCCAAATCTGCGTGCCAATTTTTTGGCAAGCCCACCGCTGGTGGTGGCGTTTGCGTTGGCAGGTCGCGTCAATATCAACATGGAAATTGAGCCGCTTGGCATTGGTCGTGATGGCGCGCCGGTGTTCTTGCGCGACATTTGGCCGTCGAGTGACGAGGTGCAAAAGCTCATGCATTTCGCGATGAACCCAGCCGTGTTTCGCGACCTGTACGGAGACTTCACGCGCGACCATGATTTGTGGAACGCGATCCCCGCCCCGACGGGTCAGGTGTACACCTGGCCGCTATCAACGTACATTGCAAAACCTCCATTTTTCGAGAATTTCAACATGCACGCGGGCAGCATCAATGACGTGATTGACGCCCGCGCGTTGCTCATGGTGGGCGACTCGGTCACCACCGATCACATCAGCCCCGCGGGCTCGTTTAAAGAGGGCGTCCCCGCTGCAACATACCTGATGGAGCACGGCGTGAAGCAGATGGACTTCAACAGTTACGGCAGCCGTCGCGGCAATCATGACGTGATGATTCGCGGCACCTTCGCCAACGTGCGCGTCAAAAATTTAATGCTGCCAACCCGTGACGATGGCAGCCGGGTGGAGGGCGGCTTCACGTTGCTCGACGGCGTGTGTATGCCGGTCTACAACGCGGCGATGGAATACATCCGGCGCGGCACGCCAACGGTGATTTTTGCGGGCGAAGAATACGGCACCGGCTCGTCTAGAGACTGGGCTGCCAAAGGCACGCAACTGCTCGGCATCAAGGCCGTGGTGGCGCGCAGTTTTGAGCGCATTCACCGCAGCAACCTGGTCGGCATGGGTGTGCTGCCACTTCAGTTCAAGCATGGCGACTCCTGGCAGGCGCTCATGCTCACTGGCCAGGAAGTGATTGATGTCATTCCGCATCCCGATTTGAAACCGCAAAGCGATGCCACGCTGGTCATCACCCGTGCTGACGGCTCGCGTGATGAGGTCGTGGTGACCTTGCGAGTGGATACCCCCATTGAGGTTGACTACTACCAGAACGGCGGCATTCTGCCGTACGTGCTGCGCCAGCTTTTGGCTGCATGAGCCGACAGGCGCTGATTGCGGGCGGCGGGATAGGCGGGCTGGCCATGGCCTTGGCTGCTTCGCGCACCAACTGGGATGTTCAGCTGTTTGAGCAGGCACCGGCCTTCAGTGAAGTGGGGGCGGGCATCCAGCTTGGCCCCAACGTGGTGACGGTGTTGCAGCAGTGGGGCCTGGCCGAAGCCCTGCACGGCGTGGCTGCGTTTCCGGAGCTGTTGCAGGTGCGCGGTGTGGTCTCGGGTAAGGTGCTGGGCACCTTGCGTTTGGGCAGTGTGATGGCTGCGCGCTATGGCGCCCCGTACGCGACCGTGTACCGCGCCGACCTGCACGGCCTGCTGCTTGAAGCGGTGCAGCAGCACGCCAGCGCACGGCTGCATCTGGCACGGCCACTGGAAAGCTTTCACCAGACCCCGCAAGCCGTCACGGTTCATACCGCTGACGGCATGGCCATTGAGGGCGATGTCTTGATTGGCGCAGACGGCTTGTGGAGCCAGACGCGCCAGCAGTTGCTGGGCGATGGGCCACCCACGCGCACCGGCCATGTGGCCTACCGCGCTCTGGTGCCGCAAACCAC
>JAYSRA010000069.1:0-34751 GCA_043721275.1 Burkholderiales bacterium | reverse complement strand
ACTCGAGCGCTTCGACGAGCTTTGCGTTGCCCAATTAGTAGAAAATCACTATGAGGTATAGCACCTCTAAACAGTCCGTTGAAACGGGTCAAGTCCACTACTGCGTCGGAAGGTTCCCCGCGCCATGGCGCTCCTTGCTGAAGTTCGGCGTGCGCTCGGAGGTGCCAAAGCAGCCATTGAACAAGCAGTGCCCCCACATTTGACCGAGCTAGCACCGCGACAGCGAGATCTCTAAGCGTGAAAGCGCGCACTCCGCCTCCAAACAGTCCTGCGGAAGCTGCGACAACAGCGCGACTGAAAGCAGTCCGCACGCCGTCTCCGGCGATTGGGGACGGCGAGCAGCTCACTTCGACCAAGATGACGATTGAAGAAGCCTGCGCAGTACTGAAGGTAAGTCGGGTCTCAACTTGGGAGTCCATTGAGCAGGCGCCGTCAACTCGTGCAACTGTCACACCCGGACAGCATCGCATCGCTTAACCAAGAGCAGCGGGCAGCGTCGCTACTAGCGGCGAAACGCGCCAACGAGGCCAGCGCCATCCTGCGAGCAGCATCAGCTAGCCAGTGATCAATGATCTCGGCGCGTTATGCGGAGAGTGCCGCGGGTTACGAAGAGAAAATTTGTTTCTAGCCACCGGTCGTCAAGAGTAAGACCGCGTCGCCATGGGCGCTATGCAGCGACTACTTTGGTCGCCATGCAGGCCCGGCTGATTTGTCCGAGACGTACCGCAATTCACGGTGCAGTTAGCGAGCCTATCCCCCCAAATACGCAGCCTTAACCGCCGGATCGCTCTTCAATTTTTCCGCCGGGCCGTGCACAGAAATGCGTCCGTTTTCTAATACATAGCCGTAGTCGGCGACGTTTAACGCGGCTGCCGCAAATTGCTCGACGAGCAACATCGTCACGCCCTGCGCTTTGAGGCGTTGGATGATGTTGAACACCTCTTCCACTAGGATCGGTGCGAGGCCCATTGACGGTTCGTCTAGCAACACGACCTCGGGATTCAACATCACCGCGCGGGCCATGGCGAGCATTTGTTGCTCGCCGCCCGACAGCGTTCCGGCGAGCTGCGTGGTGCGTTCTTTCAGGCGCGGAAACATTTCGAGCGCGCGCTGCAAATCGGCTTCAACGTCACCCTTGGGACGCGCGTTGGTGTAGCGCACAAACGCGCCTAAGCGGATGTTGTCGAGCACGGAGAGCGTGGGGAACACGCGTCGGCCTTCGGGCGAATGCGCGAGGCCAAGCTTTGTGATCTGGTGCGAGTCAAGACCGGTGATGTCGCGTTCGCCGAGCGTGATCTTGCCAGCGACTGGTTTGATCATGCCGGACACGGCGCGCATGGTGGTGGTTTTGCCTGCGCCGTTGGAGCCGATTAGCGTGACGACTTTGCCTTTCGGAACGCTAATCGAGATGCCGTGCAGCACTTCAACTTTGCCGTAGCTGGCTTTGAGATTTTCGATAGTGAGCATGTGAATTTTTTCCTGCAATCAATGTGCGAGTTCTTCGGAACTGGTGCCGAGATACGCGTCGATTACTTTCGGGTCGCGCTGCACATCGGCCGGTTTTCCTTCAGCAATTTTCTGGCCGAAATCGAGCACCGTGACGATGTCGGAAATGCCCATCACCACATCCATGTGATGCTCGATCAAAATCACCGTGATGCCCTTGTCGCGAATCTTCTGGATCATCGCCATGAGCTCTGGCAAGTCGGCGGGCGGCAGCCCCGCGGCGGGCTCGTCGAGCAATAGCAGGCTTGGGCTCAAACCCAGCGCGCGCGCGATTTCAAGCAAGCGCTGCTTGCCGTACGGCAGGTTCCGCGCCTGCTCGTCGCGCATGTTGGTTAAGCCCACAAACGCGAGCAAACGTGCGGCTTGTTCACGCGCCGCTTTGTCTTCGCGTTTGTAGCGTGGCGTGTTGAGAATAACGTCGAGAATATTGCTTTTGTAGGTGTGATGCAGCCCGACCAAAATGTTGTCGGTAGCGGACATTTCGCCGAACAATTGCACGTTTTGAAAGGTGCGCGCGATGCCGGAAAGGGCAATGCTTGACGGCGTGTGGCCCGCAACCGTGCTGCCGTTAAAAACAACCTGGCCATTGGTGGGCACATAGATGCCGGTGAGCACATTCATCATGGTGCTTTTGCCGGAACCGTTGGGGCCAATCAGGCCGTGAATGGAGCCGCGCGCAACGTTCAAATCAACCAAGTTCAACGCTTTCAAGCCACCGAACTGCATCAGAATTTTTTGCGCTTGCAGCAGCTCGCCGGTGTGGCCGTGCGACACGTCGGTCGGCGTCCATTCGGCACCTGGCGCGACCGCTGCCGACGTTGAAACTGCGGCGGGTTTTGCAAACCGGCTCAAGCTATCGCGCACGAAGCCAACGATGCCGTCTTGCAGGTAATAAACAACAAACAGCGTCATCAAACCGAAGATTGTTAAGCGCCAATCGGTGATGCTTTTCAACTGGTAGGCAAAGATCACCATGCCGACCGTGGCGATGACGGGAATGGCCACTTCGCGGATCGTTTTGAGCTTTTTCGACAGGTTGTATGCCGCAACACCTACCACGATGACGGCGAGCACCAGCGCAATTTTTCTGAACAGCTCAATGTCAGACAGCAGGCTCGGCAACATCACCACGATCACCGCACCAATCAGTGCGCCGGAACGGGTTTTGCGACCGCCCATGATCACGGCAAGCAGGAACAAAATGGTGAGTTCGAAGTTATAAGTGTTGGGCGAAATATATTCTTCGGAGTACGTGTACAGCGCGCCCGCCAACCCCGCAAACGCAGCGCTGATCACAAACGCGTAGACCTTATAGCGATACACCGACACGCCCATGCAGTCGCAGGCGACCGGGCTGTCGCGCAACGCCTCGAATGCGCGCCCAAGATGCGATTTGAGGATGCGGTGAACCACCAGTAACGCCACTGCGAGCAGCACCAGCACCACGTAGAAATATTCAACTTCGTCCAACTTGTGGCCGAAAAAAACCGGCTTCGGCACTTTGATGCCAATCGGGCCTTCGGTGAGAAAGGTCATCTCGTTAATCAAAATCTGGATGATGGTGCCGAACGCGAGCGTGACCATTGCCAGATACGGGCCGACCACGCGCAGCGCGGGCAGCGACAAGATCGCACCGAACGCTGCCGTTAGCGCAATCGCCGCGGGCACCGCTGCATAAAACGGCACGCCGAGCTTGAAAAAGAGTGCACCGGCGGTGTATGAGCCGACGCCAAAAAGCCCCGCGTGACCGAGCGACACTTGTCCGGTGTAGCCGACCACAATATCGAGCCCGAACAGCAGAATTGCGTAAATCAAGATCGTCTCGACCAAGTGGATGTAGTACGGATTGGGCACCACGGTCGGGAACAGCGCGAGCGCCACAAATCCCGCCAGCGCGAGATAGATAGATTTGTTTTTCATAGCGGTGCTGCGGTCAAACTTTTTTGATGGCCGTTTTGCCGAACAAGCCAGCAGGCTTCACAGCAAGCACCAGGAGCAGCAAAACAAGGCCCGGCACGTCCTTGTATCCCGTCGATAGATAAAAGCCCGTGGTGGTCTCGGCAATGCCCAAGATGAGCCCGCCGACGATCACGCCGAGGCCCGAATTCAAACCGCCAATGATGGCCACGGCAAACGCCTTGAGGCCAAGCACCGCACCCATGGTCGCCCCGGTGAGCGTAAGCGGCGCGACCAGCACGCCCGCAACCGCTGCCGTGACGGACGACAGCGCGTACGAAAAGGTGATCACTGCGTTGGTGTTGATGCCCATGAGTGAGGCCGCATCACGATCATCGGACGTGGCCACCACCGCTTTGCCGTAAATCGATTTGCGATTGAAGATTTCAACGGCAGCCATCATAGCCAGCGCGCCTACCACCACCACAATTTCCATCGGCAACACGTTGGCACCGAACAGTTTGATGGGCGACTCGGGCAACGGTGACGGAAACTTCAGATCGTCCTTGCCCCAAATGTTTTCCGCAACGTTTTTGAAAATAATGGCGAGTGCAATGGTGGACATGATCCAGCCAAATTCGCTTTTTATTTTGATGGCTGGACGCACGCCAATCCACTCCACAAACGCGCCCTGAAACGCACCAAACACGATCACCAGCGGAATCATCAACCAGTAATTCAGATACGGCCCACCGTGAATATTGCCCACCAAAGACAGGCCAACCAGCGCGCCCAACATCAGCGATTCGCCCTGCCCGAAATTGAGCGTGCCCGAGGTAGCAAACGTCAACTGATAGCCAAAAGCAATCACGCCGTAAATCATCCCGAGCGCGACGCCGCTGTAGATAAGTTGCAAGAAAATTTCCACGATTAACCCCTAGTAAACATTTGGCTGGCAGACGCGTTTTGCGCCATTAGCGCAGTAACACAACGTTAAAAAAGCCGGTGGCACCGGCTTTTTATTCAGACGTAATTGCGACGCTGACTACTGCTTGGTGCGCACTTCGCCACCGCGCTTTTTGTCTTCGTCGTACGCGTAGAGCACACGCCCATCTTGCACCTTGCCAATCACCGGCATGTTGGCGGTGATGGCCTCATGATCGGTCTTTGAAAACGGTTTGTTGTACGTGGTGACCACGCCTTCAACCGGTGCTTTCAGGTCTTCAAGCGCTTCGCGCACTTTTGGCCCGTCGGTGGTCTTCGCCTGCGCGATGGCGGCCACTAGCAGGTATACGCTGTCGTAGCCTTGTGCAGCCGACACGGGTGACGGAATACGATCAACTTTGTAGGCCTTTTGATAGGCGGCAATGAAGCTCGTGCGCTTGGGCGTGTTGCCTTCTTGAATAAACGTTTGCGGCATCAGCGCGCCGTCTGCGTTTTTGCCTGCGTTGTCAATGAAGTTACCCATAGACAGCGTCCATGAGCCCATCATCGGCACTTTCCAGCCGAGCTTGACCATGCCGTTGGCGATTTGCGCGAGCTCAGGGCCGATGCCGTAGGTGATGACCACTTGCGCGCCGGCTTCTTTCGATTTGAGCAGCTGGGGCGTCATGTCGACGTCTTTGATGTTGTACTTTTCAATAGCGACGGCTTTGATGCCTTTGGCGGCCAAGGCTTTTTCCAGATCTTCGCGACCCAGTTGGCCGTAGTTAGTGGAGTCAGCAAGGATGGCCACCTTGGTGTATTTGCGGCGCACGATCACCTCTTCAACGATCATCGCAGACTGGATGCTGTCGTTGGCGGAGTTACGGAAAATATAGTTGTCCGGTTGATCCGCAAACTGCTTGGTGATGACCGACGCGGTGGCGACGTTATTCATCACCGGAATTTTTGCTTCTTGGTAGAAACGCTGTGATGCAAGCGACACGCCGGAGTTGATGTAGCCCAAGGTAGCCACTACTTTTTCTTTGTTGATGAGCTCTTGAGCGATCTGCACGCCGCGCTCGTTTTTTGCCTCGTCGTCACGCTCGATCAACTCGATCTGACGACCCAACACGCCGCCTTTAGCGTTGATTTCAGTGACCGCCAATTTGGCACCATCACGCATCGACACGCCCATGGGGCTGGAGCCGCCGGTCAACGGACCTTGCAAGCCGATCTTGATGTTGTCGGCAGCGAACGCTGTCATTGCACCGGCAAGCAGCATCGAACCAAAAACCATTTTCCGCACTAAATTCACGTAAGCCTCCTGAAGTAATAATTGCGTTGCAAAGGCGCGCCGCCTTTGCCAGCGCAAATTCTATTGTCGCAAGCTGTCGACATGGCGAGGGGAAACCACCGTCACGCGATCGTTTGTTTCAATCCCGCGCAGATCGGTCGCTTTTAAGACTTTTGAACGCCGCGACAGAGAGCGTTGTGGCGGCACATCAACCTACTCCACGGTTAATGGCTTTTTCGTGAAAAGCTTGTTTTACTTGGGCTAGGCGTCAATTCAGCTTTAAGTCGAGTTTTTACTAAAAAGCCGCTTAGCCCTCATACAGCCGAGCTTACAGCTAAAAGCTGATCGAATAAAACACGCTTGATTACAACCGCCGCCCGGCAATTTTCTTGCGCATGCGTTCCCATTTGCGCGGCAGGCTGGGCTCAGGCTCAGGCTGCCAGCGATCCAGAATTTCAATCAATCCTGGGCGATCATTGCACGGCAACACCACGTCGACCCCAGCCTGCGTTGCAGCCTCGCACCGCGCCGTGAGATCGCCCACGGCATGCGCCGCAACCATGCCTAAATCGTCGGTGAAAATCACGCCTTTGAAGTGCAATTTGTGGCGCAAAATTTCTTGCAGCCAGAACGGTGAAAAGCCCGCGAGTTGCGGGTCGATGTTCGGAAAAATCAGGTGCGCCGCCATCACCCCGTCGAGCCCGGCGGCGATCAGCTCGCGAAACGGAATCAGGTCTGCCGCCTGCACTTGCGCAAGGTCGCGATCATCGGTTGGGCGTTCCCAATGGGTGTCGCCTTTAACGAAACCATGACCCGGAAAATGCTTGCCGACCGCCGCCATGCCTTCGGCGCGCAGGCCTTGCATGACGGCGGTGGCAAGCGCTGCGGCAGCGCCCGGATCGCGATGAAACGCACGGTGACCGATGACGGTGGATTCGCCATAATCAAGATCAAGCACGGGCGCAAAACTGAAGTCGATGCCCACCTCGCCAAGCTCATGCCCGATGGTGAAACCGACCTCGAAGGCGCGCGCGCGAGCCGAAGGCGGATGCGTTGACCACAGGTCGCCAATGGAGCGCATTGATTGAATCTCGGTGAAGCCTTCGCGAAAGCGCTGCACGCGCCCGCCCTCGTGATCCACCGCGATCAGCAGCGCCGGATCACGCAGCGATTTAATGTCGTTGGAGAGGGCCAATAGCTGCGCTTTATCGGCAAAATTTCGGGCGAAATAAATCACGCCACCAATCAGCGGATGCGCGAGAACGTCGCGGTCTTCGGCGGTCAGCTCGGTGCCCTCAATCGAGGTCATGATCGGGCCGAGGGCCAGACGTTTTGCGGTGGATGATTTGCGTGGCATGCGGCTACGTTCCTTCAAAAATTACAAATGCGACGGCGTAATCGCGCTCGTCTGAAATGGTGAGATGGGTGCGCGTGACGCCGCGCGATTGCAGGTGAAATGCGATGGCGTCGCTTAGCTCAAACAACGGGCGTCCGGCGTCATCATGACCGATGCCAATGCCTGCCCACGTCAGCGGCGCGAGAATTCCGGAGCCTGCTGCTTTGCCGAATGCCTCCTTCGCCGCCCAGCGTTTGGCGAGCCACGCGACCGGGTCTTTGCTGTCGTTTAACGCGACTAATTCAATGTCGGACAAGATGCGCTGCGCGAACCGTGCGCCGTGTCGATCCAGCGTGCTGCGGATGCGTGCGATTGCGACGATGTCGGTGCCGATACCTAGGATCATGCGGCGGTGTCCTGCATCGTGAGTGTGAGCTTGGCGGCACGCGCTTTGGCGGTTTTGCGTGCGGGCGTCGCGTCGAGCCGTTCGGACAGTTGATGCAGATCGTGCATCACGCTCGACGAGCGCATGGTGCGTCGTTCAAGATGAAAGTTGATGATGGTGCGCACAAAATCGCGCGCTTCAGCGGCGATGGCATTGCTCTCAAAACGCCCGCGTCCGAGCGATAACAGCGCGTTGCCTGTCACTAACGAGCCACCGCCCTGCGCGCTTGGCCCAGTCAACGGATCGTAGCGATAAAGCGTTTCAGGCAGCAGCGGCTCACCGGTGCGCACGTCGTGCTTGAGCTCGAGCGCGTAGCCCATCTCAATCAATAAGCTGATTTCAAATTCGCGCAGAATCGCGCTGTGCTCATGGCTTTCAGCGAGCGTCAAAAGTGTTGCCGCATAGGTTTCAAACAGTTGCGGATGCGGGTCTTCACGCGGCAACAGTTTGATCAGTAATTCGTTGAGGTACATGCCACACATCAGCGCTTGCCCCGTGAGCCACGGCTGACCGGGCAGCCACTGCGCTTGCGTTAACGTTTTAACTTCGCCGCGACCACTGAACACCGCCTCAATCGGTTGCAACGAAAGCAGCGCGCCACGCAGCGTAGATGCAGGCCGTTTCGCGCCTTTGGCAATCACCGCCATGCGCCCGTTTTCAACCGTGAACAGGTCGACGATCAGGCTCGACTCTTTGTACGCGTAGCTGTGCAGTACGAAGGCGCGTTGCGGGGGGGATTTTTTGGCTTGAACGGCCACGGGATTTTTATGTTTGACGAACCGATTGATTGTAAGATCGGCGCAAGCCGCGAGACACCGGCACATGCGCCGAACCTTCGCGGCTTGCGCCGCTCCTACAGACAACGCGTGATTAGGTAATGCCCAGATCGCGCAGCACGACGGCGTTCTCCGCCCAGCCGCTCTTGACCTTGACGAACAGCTCCAGATAGACGGGGCCATTGAATAGCTTTTGCATGTCCATACGCGCCTCCGTCCCGATGCGTTTGAGCAGCTCGCCGCCCTTGCCGATGAGGATGGGACGCTGCGATTCTTTGTCAACCAGAATGGCGGCGAAAATGCGCCGCAGGTTGCCCTCTTGCTCGTACTTGTCGATCATCACCGCAGCGCGATACGGCAACTCATCGCCAGTGAGGCGAAAGATTTTTTCGCGGATGATTTCAGCGGCCAGATAACGCTCGGGCTTGTCAGTCAAATCGTCGGCTGCGTACATCGGCTCGCCCAACGGCAGCAACTTCTCAATCTCAGCGAGCAACGCGTCAGTTTGCGTGCCTTTGGACGCAGCCACCGGCACAAACGCGGCGAACTCGCGCAGCGCGGACAGCTCGGACACTTGCGCACCCAACGACGATTTGTCGAGCAACAAATCCACCTTGTTGGGCACCGCAATCACCCGTGCTTTGGCTGGAATCAGCTCAAGCACGGCGCGATCAGCGACCGACAATCGCGTGGCATCCCACACCCAGAGTACGACGTCTACTTCACCCAACGTGCGACGAACGCTGCCGTTGAGCCGCTTGTTCATTTCGCCACCGTGCTTGGTTTGAAAACCGGGCGTGTCAACGAACACGAACTGTGCGGTATCGGTGGTCAGAATACCGCGCAACGGCAAACGGGTGGTTTGCGCCTTACGCGAAGTGATGGATACTTTTTCGCCAACCAAACGATTAAGCAACGTCGATTTACCGACGTTGGGCTTGCCAACAACAGCGATCTGCCCGACTCTGAGCGCTGCTTTTTGCTCGACGGTGCTCAAGCGCGCACCCCTAACTTGTTCAACACCGCGTTGGCCGCCTGCTGTTCCGCTGCGCGTCGCGATTGGCCTTTGCCGCTGGCCTCTTGCTCCACCTGCGGCACGCTACAGCGCACGGTGAACACCTGCGCATGCGCTTCGCCATCCACGCGCTCAACCGTGTATGAAGGCAGCGGAAAATGCTTTGACTGCATGAATTCCTGTAGCCGCGTTTTCGCGTCTTTGCCGCCTTCGCGCGGGTTCACCTGCGAAATGCGATTAAGGTAGAGACCGTTGATGGTGGCCTGCGCAGACTCGAATCCTGAGTCGAGCAAGATCGACCCAAAGATCGCCTCTAAAGCATCTGCCAACATGGACGGACGCTCACGTCCGCCGCTTTTTTCTTCACCCTCGCCAATGCGCAAATGATGTGAGATGTCCAAGCGTTGCGACAGCGAATGCAACGCGGGTTGGCTCACCAGATTGGCCCGCATGCGGGAGAGCTGGCCTTCCGGCAGCTCAGGAAATTTTTCGTAGAGCGCAAGCGCTATAACGCAGTTGAGTACGCCGTCACCAATGAATTCAAGCCGCTCGTTATGCGGCGTGCCGAAGCTGCGATGCGTCAACGCCTCGCGCAACAAACGGGGTTCGCGAAAGGTGTAACCGAGGGAAGCTTCTAAACTCAAAGCTAGCGATTGCTCGTGGCGGAGGCTTCAAAGTCAAACAGCAGACTCAAGTTGCCCGCGACGGGCACTTTGCGCTGATATTCGACGCCGAGCGCGATGCGGCCATTGTCTTTGCGAATATCAATGTCGGTGCCCTTAACCGGCAAATCGTCAATCTGGGCGCGCCGACTAAACGATGCTCTTATCGCCGCAGCTTGCGCGTCCACCCCAAATTCATTGGCGGTCGCCTGAAGCACTTTCTTCAAGCCAAAGTATTCAGTCCATGCCGGCACACACCGAAACGAGGTGAACATCACGAACGCTACAACCGCCGCGAGAAAAATGAAGCCTATAAGGCTAAGACCGTGTTGCTTGTGCAGTTTCACTTGTCGTTCATCCCCGTGTGTTGACCGCGTTTATTGTATGCCGCGAAATACGCGTTTGAAAGCAAACGACGACACATCTTCCCAATTGAACCAGATGAAAAACGCTTTGCCACGCAAATGGGTGTCGGGCACGAAGCCCCAATAACGCCCGTCTAGGCTGTTATCGCGGTTGTCGCCCATAGCCAGATAGTGTCCGGGCGGCACGTTGCAGGTCACCACGTTGCCGTCGTCGGTGCAGGTTGGCACCGGCGTGCCGGGATATTTTTGGTTTGCGATAAATGATCGCATTTGCGGGAACTGCGCTATCAAATACTCGTGATCACCGAGTTTTTCCTTGAACTTGAGCGTGGTCAAAAACTGACTGAACTCCATGTAACTGTACGTGCCATCTTCCACCTGTGACACCGGCACACCGTTAAGCGTGAGTTTCTTGTCTTTGTAGACGATGGTGTCACCGGGCAAACCGATGATGCGCTTGATGTAATCTTTATCAGGTTCATGCGGCGCCTTGAACACTGCCACGTCGCCTCGTTGCGGGCTACTGGTATCGATCACTTTGGCATCGAGCACCGGGAGTCGAATGCCGTATGAAAATTTGTTCACGAGAATGAAATCGCCCGTCACCAAGCCGGGACGCATGGAGCTCGACGGAATGCGAAAAGGCTCGGCCAAAAACGAGCGCAATACAAACACCACCAAGAGCACGGTAAAGATCGACGCCGGGACTTCAATGCCCCAGTGCAGCACCTCGCCCGGCGCGCGCTTTTTTGCTAAGTAGAACTTGTCTACCGCCCAAGCAACACCGCACACCACCACCGCCAGCAGCAGCAGCAACGGAAAATTGACCGGTACACCAGTGAATACGCCGCGCAGGGCAGTGACCACGAGGACGGCGAGCAGAGCGGCGGGAATGTATTTCATCAAGGTCGTCATTCAGAGCGAAGCGAAGAATCAGTCACGACCCGAATGGATCGCAGCGATAAAGCGATGAGGTCGCCCGAGCCTTCGCGTTGCTTAGGATGACCGTTGAAATGATTATTAGTGGCCGAGTGAAGCCACCGCTACGTGATGCGATGATGCGTTGCGCACGTGCGCGAAGGGCTCGCGGTGAGCGCCAATCACTTGTCGCCCGTCTGCAAAATCGCTAAAAACGCCTCTTGCGGAATCTCAACCGAGCCCACCGCCTTCATGCGTTTTTTGCCTTCTTTTTGTTTGTCGAGCAGCTTACGTTTGCGCGAAATGTCACCGCCGTAACATTTGGCGGTCACGTCTTTGCGCATCGCTTTGATATTTTCGCGGGCGACGACGTTCACGCCGATAGCCGCTTGAATCGCCACGTCGTACATCTGCCGCGGAATCAGCTCGCGCATTTTCGAGGCGACCTGACGACCGCGATATTGGCTCTGTGCACGGTGCACCATTGATGACAGCGCATCGACCTTTTCGCCGTTAATCAGAATGTCAAGCTTCACCACATCTGCCGAACGAAATTCTTTGAACTCATAATCGAGCGACGCATAGCCGCGCGACACACTCTTCAACTTGTCGAAGAAATCCATCACCACTTCGGCCATTGGCAGGTCGTAGGTGAGCATCACTTGACGGCCCATGTACTGCATATTTACCTGCGTGCCACGCTTCTCGTTGCACAGCGTCATCACCGATCCGACGTACTCCTGCGGCATCAAAATCGTGGCCGTGATGATCGGCTCAAGAATGTCTTCCACGCGAGATAAATCGGGCAGCTTGGCTGGGTTTTCGATCATCACGCGGGTGCCATCGCGCTGCACCACCTCATAAATAACGGTGGGTGCCGTGGTAATGAGATCCATGTCGTATTCGCGCTCTAACCGCTCCTGCACCACGTCCATATGCAGCAAGCCGAGGAAGCCGCAACGAAAGCCGAATCCGAGCGCTTGGGACACCTCCGGTTCGTAATGCAGTGAGGCGTCGTTGAGCTTCAATTTTTGCAGCGCGTC
Source organism: Burkholderiales bacterium (assembly GCA_043721275.1). Taxonomy (GTDB): domain Bacteria; phylum Pseudomonadota; class Gammaproteobacteria; order Burkholderiales; family Casimicrobiaceae; genus Casimicrobium. The sequence goes on along the minus strand of JAYSRA010000069.1, from coordinate 22,571 downwards.
ACGCAGCGCTTCATACTGGTTTGACTCAATCGGATACAGGCCAGCAAACACCTGCGGCTTGACTTCTTTAAAGCCTGGGAGCGCAGCTACGGCGGGCTTGAGCGCATGGGTAACGGTGTCGCCCACTTTCGCGGAATCCAGCTCTTTAATGCCCGCAATAATGAAGCCCACCTGCCCCGCCGACAGCGATTCGCGTTGCGTGGAAGCTGGCGCGAACACGCCCACCTGCTCGCACAAATTGCTGCGACCGGTCGCCATGAAGGTGATTTTTTCCTTAGGCTTCAGCGTGCCTTCGAACACGCGAACCAGCATCACTACGCCCACGTAGCTGTCAAACCAGCTATCAATAATCAGCGCTTTGAGCGGCGCATCTGGATCACCTTTGGGCGGTGGGATTTTGGCAATGACCGCTTCAAGAATGTCATCAATCCCAATCCCGGTTTTGGCGGAACAGAGCACCGCGTCGGACGCGTCAACGCCGACGACCTCGGCGATCTCTTCCTTCACACGTTCCGGCTCGGCGTTCGGCAGATCAATCTTGTTCAACACCGGCACCACTTCAACGCCCAGCTCGGTGGCGGTGTAGCAGTTGGCAACCGTTTGCGCTTCAACGCCTTGTGAGGCGTCCACCACCAGCAGCGCGCCTTCGCAGGCAGACAGAGAGCGCGATACCTCGTAGGCAAAGTCGACGTGGCCCGGCGTGTCGATCAGGTTCAGGTTGTAAATTTGACCGTCTCGCGCTTTGTAGCTGAGTGCAGCGGTTTGCGCTTTGATGGTGATGCCGCGCTCTTTTTCTAGATCCATCGAGTCGAGCACCTGTGCGCTCATTTCGCGATCAGAAAGCCCGCCACAGCGCTGGATAAAGCGATCTGCGAGCGTTGATTTGCCGTGGTCGATGTGCGCGATGATGGAGAAGTTGCGGATGTACTGCATGCTTACAAAAAAACAAAAGGAAAAGGCCACCGGGCCCACGCTTGGTGGTGCCCGCTGGCCTATAGTGGTTTACCGGAGACTTGCTTCTGATTTTAACGCGCTATCGCGCGTGGCTACTCTGGAAGCTTCTCTGGCGCAAAGAACTCAGCGTATTCGCTGCCCGTGCGGTCCGCAGCGCGCTTGACACGGAAGGCCAACGTTACGCCCTTCTCTGTACTCTTAATCAGCTCGGCGAGCTGCGACGGGCTGGTGATTGCCGTGGATTTACCTTTGCGGGTTACGCCCACGATAATGTCGCCCTCATTCAAGCCGCGCACCGACGACTGATCCGACACGTCAGAAATTACCGCTCCACCGCTCGCGAGCTTCGCCGCACCGCGTTCTTTTTCGCTTAGTGGCCGCAGCGTCAGGCCGAGGCTATCGGCTTTGGTGCTCTCCACTTTCGCGGCGGCTACTTTCGGTGATTCGCGAATCACCGCAGCGACTTGCGTGGCGTCCTTCAGTTCGTCGAGCGTCACGTTCAACTCAACGGTTTTGCCATCGCGCCACACCTGAATTTTCGATGGCGTGCCGGGACGTGCCGAGGTGACATAGCGCGGCAAGTCGCGTGAGTCGGAAACCACGCGATCGTTGAACTTGAGAATGACATCGTCCTCCTTGATGCCCGCCTTTTCTGCGGCGCTACCTTTGTTTACGCCCGACACCAAAGCGCCCTGCGCCTTCGGCAAACTGAAAGCGTCCGCGAGGTCACGCGAAACCGGCCCGATGCTCACCCCAAGCATGCCCCGTTTTACCGATCCACCCGCCTGCAACTGGCCCACAACATCCATCGCCAAGTCAATCGGCACGGCAAACGAAATACCTTGGAAACCGCCGCTGACCGTGGCGATCATCGAGTTGATAGCCACCACCTCGCCGCGCATATTGAACAGCGGGCCGCCAGAGTTGCCGGGGTTGACGGCTGCGTCGTGTTGAATGAATGGCACCAAGTCGCCGGTGCTATCGCCACCACGGCTAGCACGCGCTTTGGCGCTTACGATGCCGCTGGTGAGCGTGCTCTCAAAGCCTAGGGGTTGACCAATCGCTGCGACCCATTCGCCAACACGCAAACGATCAGGATTGCCAATTTTTACAGCTGGCAAATCTTTGGCATTAATCTTAATAACCGCCACGTCGGAGCGCTTGTCAGTGCCGATGACTTTGGCTTTAAATTCGCGATTGTCGGTGAGCTTCACCACCACTTCATCAGCGTCTTCAACCACGTGGCTGTTGGTGATGATCAAGCCATCGCTCGAAATAATAAAGCCTGACCCGCCGCCCTGCTTACGCTGGTCACGCGGCGCGTTCCGACCGCCTTGGCCGCCCTGGCCGCCCTGCCCGAAATAGCGCTTGAAGAACTCTTCCATATCTTCGCGATCAGGGGGTGTGCCGTCGGCGCTTGCTTTTGGGGGACTGCGTTTGACGTTGGTACTGACGCTGATCGACACCACGGACGGGCTGGCAAGTTCGTACAGTGACACGAAATCAGGCAGGCCCTGCGGCGCCATGGTGGGTGACATTGCAGCGGCAGGTTGTGCCTGCGCAACGACCGGAATATGCGGCGTGGTGAATGCGCCAACAGTGACGCCGAGCGCACCAGCGGCGATAAGCGAGGCGACGAGGGATTTTTTCATTTGCTGTTCTCCTAAAACTTCAACAACATCTTAATTACACAGGAACCTGCGGGGACAAACTACCACGAAATTTACTTGCGCACCAGACCGTTGGCAATAGCCTTGACCGTTGCCGGCCGTGCCTCACCGAACGCGGTGATCAGCTGATCGCTGGACTGGCGCGAAAACACTTGGTGGCTACCTTGCACGGACGCACCCACCGCAGCGGCCTCACCCGACAGGAGCGGGGCGGCATACACCGACACCGAGCTTAGGCCATCCGAATAGACCAGTTGCGACACCGGATCGGTGCGACCGGGCAGTGCGCGCATGAACGTCTCGCGCACTTTCACAAAACCGGCCGGCAAGGCGCGAGCAATCCATCCGGTGTCAACCTTCAGCGCGTTCAGCGGCAAGGCACGGTCAATACGCCAGTTTGGGATGCTGGCAGCGAGCGTTGGTTTCACCTGCTCACGACTCACTTTTCCACCGATTTGAATCTCGCTGAACGTGATTTCTTCCATCACCGTGCCGCGCTCATCGAGCACACGGCCGCGCAACCACAGGCCGGTTTTAAGCTCGGTCCAGAGCTTATGCCAAAAGCGAAATTCGTCGTTCGGCTCGAATAACCATACCTGCGCATCTTGACCGGCAACGCGTTCAATCTCCAGCTTCTTTACTGAGAAATGTTGCGACAGCGTGGTCATTTGCCGCGGCAATAGCGACGGAAAACCTTGACGCCCGGTGCGTGGTTCGATACGCATCACGCGCGCATCAGGGATGTAGCAGGTCAACTCTTCGTTAATGCGAACCACCTCGAACGGCGGGCCGTCGAGCGAGGTGATGCGCTCCATCTCGACGCCGTTTTCGAACAGGTGAACGATACGCGACGTTTCGGCGGCACCACGACGTTGATAAGTGATGGTGCCCGTGTAGTTGAGTGTGGCAGCAGCGTTGGCCGCTTGTTGCAGGATTTGACCGACGCTGATGGCGGTGCTCGCGGTGGCAATAGCGCCGCCTGCCGTGGCCGCCGTGCTGCTTGCCCCCGGTTGCAATGTTTGCGCCGCAGCACCCGCCGCGCCGAGCGCGAACGCCGCGCAAACGGGCACACTCGCCCAATGCGTGCGCCCCAGCGCACGGCGCTCAGCTGCATTCGGCGTACTCAATCTATTCGCTCTGCTCAAGTCGGCACCTATCCTGTTGTTCATTGCAGCCGAAACTGCGGTCACGCTGCAAGCGCTTTGCAAGTCATTTGCAAGCGGGTCGCAATTGCTTTGCAACGCGCTGCACTACTGCGCTTGCTGGATCGCGGCGGGGCGCATGTACTGCCGCATGGGCGACAGACTTGAGAAGTCCGCACTCTCTTGATGCGCCTGCAAATACGCGTTGAAGTCGGCGCGCGCTTTGGCCGGCAGCACCGCATCGGTACCGGTGCCTGCAACCGCGAGCGTTGCGGCTGGAGCCGCGCTCGCCAATTGCGGCGCGACCACTTGATCTTTGTACACAACGGTGCCAACAAAGCCCACGGCAGCGACTGCCGCTGCGGTTGCCCAAGCGCGACCGCCCTTGCCCATGTGCGCGATGGACGCCATCGCCGTCATCAAGCTGCGTTCTTGTGCCTGCACGCGCAGGCGCTTGGCTGCGGGCGCAACAATTGCGGGCTCGGCGGCAATGGCGGCACGGATTGATTCAGCGCAACCGTTCGGCGTATTTTCAATGCCGCGAATGCAGTCGCCTACGAAGTGCATTTCGGCCCAACAATAGCGGCCCTCCTCAAGCGACAGCGTGCTCATGGCAAGGTCGATTTCGTGCGGCGCAATATCTCCGTCAAGCCAGCGCGAAATCTGTTCGCGCGACGACGCAGGCATTGATATGGACATTGCAGTATTTTTCATTTCAGAATTCATGGTCACCATCTCCTGTCTTCTCGTGTGTCGAGCAACGGTCGCAGTTCGGTCGCGATTGCTTCTCGGGCTCGAAATATGCGGCTGCGCACGGTTCCGATCGGGCAATCCATCGCCTCTGCGATCTCCTCGTAGCTTAAGCCCTCAATTTCGCGCAGCGTCACCGCAGTTCTTAGGTCCTCAGGCAGTGCCGCCATCGCCCTGTTCACCGCCTCGGCGATTTGTTTACTCGCGTATTCGGCATCCGGGGTAGCAACGTCGTGTAGACCAGCGTTGCGGTCAAAAGATTCCGTGTCGTCATCATCGTCCGACATCAAATCGCTTTGCGGCACGATGCGTCGGGCGGGGCTGGCCAAATAATTTTTAGCGCAGTTGATGGCGATGCGATAAATCCAGGTGTAGAAAGCCGCGTCGCCGCGAAACGTCGGCAAGGCGCGGTAGGCCTTGATGAAGGCCTCCTGCACCACGTCGTCAACCTCGCCCGAATCGCGCACAAAGCGCGATACCAGCCGCTGCACTTTGCGCTGATATTTAAGGACAAGCAGGTCGAACGCACGCTTGTCTCCAGCCTGCACGCGCTCTACAAGTTCCTGATCGACCGCACGGTCGCTCATCAGCAATGTCCCTTTTTTATTGTGTCCGCCTTAGCTGATTGATGTGGCTACGCAGTGATGCGTTCGGTCTGCTGAATTGACTCTGCTGCGCTGCAAAAAGTTCACGCGTACAAGTCATTCAATATTGAGCGCTAGATGGGGCTGCAATCGCCCCACTTCAATGCCGCGCACTGATTTGATCGACATGCCCGCCCACGGCGCAAGCTCGGCCCGCGCCTGATCGTCGAGCATATCAAGCTGCTCCAAGACGCTGCAAAAGGCGACCATCAGCGCGCGGCCATTGCCGTCGCTAACCTTCGCCGCAATGCCGATGCCGCGTGACCGACTGGCGAGCGTTTGCACGCCATCAGCGCCGACTTTGGTGGCCCAATCGCCGCGCCCAGCAGTAGCCAGCGCGAGATCGTTGCGGCCCTCGCCCGACACCATTTCCGGGTGCGCTGCCATCGCCTCAAACAACACGCGCGGCGCGCCACCGTAGCGGGCGTCATCGTCCACGCTTGACAACCAAGCAAACGCGCGCGCTAGGCCACGCAGCGGCACGGCGAAATTGGGCGCGCTGCAACCGTCGGTGCCCCACCGCATGGCGGCAGGATCGGCCGCACCCGTGGCGTAGGCGACCGCATCACGAATCAGCTGTTGCACCGCGTGTGCAGGTTCGAGGTAGGTTTCGGTCGCGGTCGACAACAGTTTCGCCTGCAACAACATGCCGGAATGTTTGCCGGAACAGTTGTGAAAATAGGCACTCCAGCGCTTGCCGGGCTCGGGCAATTGGTCGTTCCACTTGTACCAATACGGCGCGTGGCTGCCGCATTGCAACGCGCTGTCGGTCAAGCCGATTTTGGCGAGCAGGCGTTGTGCGGTGTCGGCATGCATTGCTTCACCGTTGTGGCTTGAACATAAAAGCGCGATTTCTCGGGCCGTGAGGCCGTATTCAGCAAATCGTGGATTGGCCACCAGCGGCAGCGCCTGCAACGGTTTAAGCGCTGAGCGCGTGAAGATTGGCGCATCAACGTCGCCAACGCTGGCCACCAGTTTTCCAGCGCGATCCACCACGGCGAGCGAGCCATAAAACACGTTTTCCGGATAGCCGCCGCGCGTGCTGACGGCGATCGGCACATGGTTGGGTAAATCAAATGAAGCGAGAGGAAGTTGCATCACGTTATTGTTTCATGCCGTGGGCGGCGGTTACTTGCGCAAAACGGCAGGAGAGGATCGATACAGCTTTCAGCTACCACCCATATTTTACTTGGGCTACCGGTCGTTTTTACGATAAGTCGATAATTGACTAATTTCGTTGTTAGCCCTACTTCAACAACGCTTTGAGCAAAAAGCTGTATCTCGCCTGACTTAGTTTTTTGCCCGCCCGGCCTTATCCAGCCCGTTCACGGTATCGCCCGCCACGATGCCGCGTTCTTTGAACCAGCCCTGTTTCATCTCCAGCGCAAACAAAGCGGGTGCACCCGACGGGTGAGCGGTTTCATCGTGCGGCTTCATGTCGACGATGTTCACGATCACGCCCTTGCTGTCGATGTAGGCAATCGAGAGCGGGATGAAGGTGTTCTTCATCCAGAACCCCAGCGGCTCGCTCTGCGCGAAGATAAAAATCATGCCGTGATCGGGTTTCAATGAAAAGCGGTTCATCAGTCCAGTCGATCGCGTGGTGTTGTCGGCGGCAACCTCGGCCTTGAGCTTTGACTTTTTAATGCTGAGCTCAACCACCGGCAAATCTTTGTTCACCTGCGCCATGCTGATCGCGGGTAAGAGCGCGGCTGCGAATGATGAGCCGAGCACTGCAGCGAAGAAAAAATTACGCAACTTCATGAGCAACCTGTGGAGTGTGACTGACAAGATAGGCCTTCCAGATCGCGGCACCAACGGCCACGGACGCAAGCATGACGATTGAGAAACGCAGCAAACTTTGCTGCGCAAACGGCACAATAACCGCAGTGGTCACCGCCATCATCGCCACATGCGCCGATGACGCCAGCGCCGACACCGTGCCACGTGCATGCGAGAACGCATCAAGCAGTTTAAGACTCACGCACGGCGTGACCAGTGCCATACCAAACGCGTAAATTGCAATCGGAGCCACATTCCAGATAACGCGCGGCGGCAACAATGCGCTGACCAGCACGTTGGCCACAGCGGCCACGCCCATGATCGCAAAACCGGTGTTCATTTGCCGTGCATGCGACACCCGCCCAGCGAATCGGCCCGAGCAATATGCGGCCAACGTAATGCCGGTAATGCTCGGAATGAACAGCAGCGCAAAGTCCTTGGTGGTGAGCGACAAATGGGTGATCAGGAACGCCGGCGCGCCCGCGATGTAGACAAAAAAACCGACGAAATTGATGCCGGGAATCGCCGCGAGTGTCTGAAATGTTTTGTTGAAAAAGATGCGACCGTAAGTGCGGGCAAGCGGTTTTATTTTCAGTGGCAACCGGTTTTCGACGGCATGTGATTCAGGCAGGCTCAGCGCCGACCACACCGTCAACATCAACGCGAACGCGCCGAGAAACCAGAAGATGGAAGGCCACGCTAAATGCGCCACCAGCCAGCCGCCCAAAATGGGCGCAATGATCGGCGCTAATCCAAATAGCATTTGAATGCGCGACAGCTGCCGCTGCGCCTCGATGCCGGAAAAAATGTCGCGCACCACGGCGCGGCCCACCACAAAACCCGCGCCAGCAAAGCAGCCTTGCAACGCGCGAAAAATCAGCAGCGATTCAATCGAACCAGACAAAGCACAACCCACCGAGGCCGCTGCATGCACGCACAAGGTGGCGACGATCACCGGTTTGCGACCAATGGCATCGCTGATTGCGCCGTGAAACAACGACACGATGGCGAAGCCGATGAAATAGACGGTTAAGGTCAACTGCATCTGCACCTCAGTGGCGGGCAGCGCCGCCTGCATCGCCGGAAACGCGGGCAGATAAGTGTCAATGGAGAACGGCCCGAGCATGGTCAGCGCTGCCATCAACCACGTGAACTTGAGCCGCTCACGACGGCTTTCGTAGCGGGCGGTCAGCGGCGAAATGGGCTCAGCCGAGGCGGCGACGTCATCAGGCGGCAAACACGGCCTCTTCGATTTCGCTGCGCTTGAGCGACGGCGCAAACATCACGATAAAGTCGTACGCGAAGCGACGCAAAAATGCGTTGCGCCGCAAGCCCACGCGCGTCACCGACGGCGCAAATAAATGCGATGCGTCGATACGCTTAAGGTCTGCGTCCACCTTCGGCTCGTACGCCATTTCAGCGAGGATGCCAACGCCGACGTTAAGCCGCACATAGGTTTTGATCACGTCAGAATCAAGCGCGGTGAGCGCCACGTTGGGCGTAAAACCCGCGCTGGCAAACGCGCGATCTACCTGCGAGCGGCCGGTGAACGCGGTGTCGTAGGTAATCAGCGGATACTTCGCCAATGCCTCAATCGAGAGCACTTTTTCTTTGGTGATCAAGTGCTTCAGCGGCGCGATCACGCAGCGATTCCAGCGGTAACACGGCAGCGTTACAAGCAGCGGATCAAGCGCCAACGCTTCGGTGGCAATCGCGATATCGGCCTCGCTGCCCGCCACCCAGTCAGCGCATTGTTTCGGGTTGCCCTGCTTCAGCTTTAGCTTAACGTCGGGGTATTTGGTGGCGAACTGCGTCACCACGCGCGGCAGCACGTAGCGCGCTTGGGTGTGCGTGGTGGCGATGGTCAACACGCCCTCGCGGGCGTTAGTCATGTCGGAGGCCAGCGCCTTCAAACTGCTCGCGTCGCCATTGAGTCGTTTGGCAATTGCGTACGCTTGCTCGCCCGCTTGTGTGAGCCCCATGAAGCGTTTGCCGCGGCGCTCAAAAATTTGCAAACCGAGCTCGTCTTCCAGCGTTTTAATGTGCTTGCTGACCACCGGTTGCGCGGTGTAGCAAGCCACCGCTGCATCAGACACACTGAAGCCGTTTTCGACCACGGCGCAGACAAATTTAACTTGCTGAAAGTTCATGGCCGGCGTTGTCCTACGCGAAAAACGATATTCTTTCGTAACATAAGCACATTATGACGCAACGCTTTTATCTTCATCCCGATAACCCGCAAGTACGCTTGATCAAACAAGCCGCAGTCATGTTGCGCGACGGTGCCGTGATCGCCTATCCCACCGATAGCTCGTATGCATTAGGCTGCCGATTGGGTGATGCTGAAGCGCTGAAAACGCTGCGCCAATTGCGCGGCGTCGACGATAAACATCATTTGACGCTGGTGTGTGCGGATCTCTCCGAGCTTGGCCGCTACGCCCGATTGGACAATCCCGCGTTCCGCATTTTGAAACTCGGCACACCGGGGCCGTACACCTTCATTCTTGAAGGCACGCGCGAGGTACCCAAGCGCCTCTTGCATCCGAAGCGCGCGACGCTCGGCCTGCGCGTGCCGGATCATCCGGTGGTGCTGGCGTTGCTTGCGGAGCTGGGCGAACCGATACTTTCGGCCACACTCATTCCGCCTGACGAAACCCATCCGTTGAACGACCCTGACGCCATTGCGCAACAGATGCCGCGCTCGTTGGGGCTGATCCTTGACGCCGGGCAAACACCGGAAGCAGCCACCACGGTGATTGATCTCACCGGTGATGCGCCCGAGGTGATTCGCGTCGGTAACGGGTCGCTCGCGCGGCTGGGGTTGAGCGCGTAGGGAATACCGCGCAGACAACACCGACCGAAATGCCTAAACTCCGAACAATCTGAGGTTCACACTATGTTTGTGTGCCCGGACTCAACAAGGAGGTTGTGATGCGCAACATTAATGGGAACGGATATCGATGGGTGGCCTGCATTCGGACGAGTTTCGTGGCGACAGTGGCGGGCGGGCTGCTGTCATGCGGCGTGTTCGCGATGGATGTCAGCGGAGTTCGCGTCGACGAAAAAGCCAAGGTAGCAAATCAAGATTTAGTGCTCAACGGCGCCGGCATCCGCTACGCGGCGGCGGGGTTTGTGCGGGTGTATGTCGCCTCGCTGTACCTGCCGCAAAAGCGCAACACCAGCGCTGAGATCGGCGCGTTGAAAGGCGCAAAACGCATGCATCTGCACATGCTGCGCGAGGTCAGCTCCAACGACTTCTCAAAAGGCTTGATGGGCGGCATGCGCGCCAATCTGCCGCCCGCTGAACAGCAAAAACATTTCGATGCGTTGCTCAAACTCGGTGCCATTTTTGGCCAAGTTCCGGTGCTTAAAAAAGGAGAAGTCATCTTTGTTGATTCGATTCCCGGCGTCGGCACCATCGTTCTCATCAACGGCAAAAAAGTCGGTGAAGCCATTGCTGACGAAACATTTTTTCAGGCGCTACTGCAAATCTGGCTCGGCCCGAAACCGATTGAAGACAGCCTGAAACCGGTGCTGCTCGGCGTAACGCCCAGCAACGACGCATCGTCGAACAGCAACCGCAAACGCTTCTAAATCATGAGCAGCGCGCTGCCACGGATTGGCTTTATCGGCATCGGCCTGATGGGCCACGGCATGGCTAAAAACATTGCCGCCAAAGGTTTTGGCCTGACGTTTTTAAAGCGTCGCAGCGTGCCCGATGCGGGCGCAGATTTGATTGCGCTCGGTGGCAAAGAAGTGGGCACCGCGTGTGACGTGGCGGCCGCCAGCGACATCGTGATTTTGTGCGTTACCGGGTCGCCGGACGTGGAGTCAAACTGCTTTGGTGCCAACAGCATTGCTGAAGCTGCACGCGCGGGCTTGATGGTGGTCGACACGTCTACTGCCGAGCCGACGTCGACTGCTGTGTTGCGCGAACGCTTCAAAGCGCTGGGCGTGGAGTTTGTTGATGCGCCATTGGCACGCACGCCGGTGGAGGCCGAACTGGGCAAATTGAACACCATGGTCGGCGCGACCGACGCGGCGTTCGCGCAGCTCGAACCGGTGCTCAAAGCGTATTGCGAAAACATTTTTCACGTCGGTTCGCCCGGTGCCGGACACAAAGTGAAATTGATGAATAACTTCATCGCGCAAGCCATCTGCACGGCCACCGCCGAGGCGTTTGCAGCATCCGTCAAATCAGGTGTTGATCCGAAGCAATTGGTGCGCGTGGTGAGTGCAGGCGGCGTAAATTCTGGGCTGTTTCAGGCGATGGCAAAAACGCTTGACGGCGACATGAACGGCATCAAATTTCAGCTTGATAATGCGCGTAAAGATTTGCGCTATTACACGCACTTCACCGAGAGCATGCCAATGCCCGGTTGGGTGGGTGAAGCGGTGCATCAAACGCTCGTGCAAGCCTGCGCGATGGGCTTAGGCAACGGCATGTTGGCCGAATTGGTGACGGCGCAGGAGCGCATCAACGGCGTGAAGATCACGCCGTGAGTGGCGACATGCGCTCGGCCAGCGGCAACTGCACTGCATGCACCAGTTGCAGCACCTCGCGCTCGCATCCGTAGCGCCCGACGATCTGCATGCCCACCGGCAAGCCGTCCTCCGCGAACGCAACCGGCGCACTCGCGGCAGGATGTGAGGTCATGGTGATGCGGCACGCCGACATCATCCAGTCGAGATAGGTGTCAAGCTGCACACCGTCAATCTGCGTAGGGTATGGCGTGTTCAAGTCAAACGGCAGCACTTGGTTGACCGGACAGATGAAGTATTCATAGGTGGTTAAAAAGCGCTGCATGCGCTCGAAGCATTTTGATTGTTGCGCTTGCGCTTCGGCGAATTGCTCGCCGGTGAGCTTGAGTCCCTGCTCCACGTTCCAGATGGCGGTGTCTTTCAGCAGTGCTTTGTGATTACGATAATGCGGGCCGAGGCTGTTGACCAGATGCAGTCCGCGCATGACGCGAAACGCGTTGTCGGCGATGCGCAAGTCGGGCTCTGCCTCTTCCACAATTGCGCCTAAATCGGTGAATCGTTTAAGCGATTTTTGCAACGCATCGCGCACGCCCTTGTCCACCGGCAAACCGCCGAGCGTCGGGCTCCACGCGATGCGCACACCGCTGAAATCACGCTCTAGCGGCTCGCGGTAAACGGTCGGGTCGCCACAGCAGCCGAGCGTGATGCGCGGGTCGTCACCGGCCTGTATCGAGAGGAGCCATGCCGCGTCCTCAGCCGTGCGCGCAATCGGCCCGAGCACAGCGAGCGTACCCCAGTGATTGATCGTTGGATAGCTCGGCACGCGCCCCGGCGAAGGACGCAAACCCACCACGCCGCAAAAGTTGGCTGGGTTGCGCAAGCTGCCACCCATGTCCGATCCATCCGCGAATGGCAACATACCGGTGGCCACCGCAACTGCTGCACCGCCTGAGGAGCCGCCGCAAGTTTTGCTCACGTCCCACGGGTTTTTTGTGGCACCGAATAACGTGTTGAAGGTTTGGCTACCGAGCGCAAATTCGGGCACATTAGTTTTTCCCAGAATGGTCAACCCGTGCGCACGAAAGCGCTCGACCATCAGCGTGTCGTAATCGGGAATCCAGTCCTTAAAAATCGGCGAACCGGAGGTCGTGCGCATGCCTTTGACGGCTTCGAGGTCCTTAATTGCAATCGGCAATCCGGCCAGCGGCGAGGTCGGTTTGCCAGCAGCACGGCGAGCGTCGACCGCGTCGGCGTTGCCGTATGCACCTTGCCGATCAAACGTGATGATCGCGTTGAGTGTTGGGTTGACGCGATCAATTTGCGCAAGGCTCGCGTCGAGCAATTCGCGGGCGGAAAGCTGACGCGACACCAGCAAACCAGAGAGCTCGCGAACGGATTTAAAAAGAAGAGAATTCATCAACAGCTTTTTGCTAATCGTGAGGTTTTACTTGGGCTAGGGCTTGATTTATGCCTAATATCGATATTTGCTTTTTTCACCGCTTTGCCCTCATTAAACGGGGCTTCCACTAAAAAGCTGTATCGACTTTGATCGCGTAGGAGCGGCGAAAGCGGCGATCAGTGCCACGACGCATCGCGGCGCTTGCCGCTCCTACAGTTTTGCGGATGGCGCTAATCAGTTCTTCTGAATATTCCAGTAAGCCGAGCCTGCGGTTTTCAGCACGCCGGTGATGTTCTTGCGTACGGCTGCCGGGTTTTTATATTCGCCCAAAATGGCGTGCGTGCCGACTTCAACGGCGCGCACTTGCACTTCTTCAGCGAGTCGTTTTTTGTCGGCATCAGTGTCGGCGCGCGCATAGTCATCGCGCAATTTTTCAAGCTGCGCGTCTGCCGCCCAACCGGCCCAACCTTTTTCGCCCTGTCCGCCGAGAGGCGCGCTGGTCAACGGGTTCATGATGTCGGCACCCACCCACGCGGTGAGAAAAATGTTCCATCCGCCTTGGTCGGCCGGGTCTTTTTTCGAGCGGCGAGCGACCAGCGAACCCCAATCCATCGTTATCAAATCAACCTTGAATCCGGCCTGTTTCAGCAGCTGGTTTGCGACCAGCGGCAGCTTGTGAATCGACTGCAAATCGGTGGGCCGCATCAGCACAATCGGCTTGCCGTCATAGCCCGATTCTTTGAGCAACTGCTGCGCTTTTGCCATGTTGCCTTTGACCATAAACTCGCTGCCTTTTGGCGAAGCGAGCGGCGTGCCGCAGGGGTAGACGCTTGGGCAGGTGAAGAACATGCCCTCGTTTTCTGGCCCCACTTGAGCGCGCAAAAACGCATCCTGATTCATCGCCATCATGGCTGCTTGGCGAACCTTCACGTTGTTAAACGGCGGCACCAAATGATTGAAACGCATCACGTACTGATAGTTCACGGTGCCGGTGTCAACGACGTTGACGCGCGCGTCTTTGCGCAGTTGCGGATACTGCTCAAACGCGGGTTGCTCGATCATGTCGATCTCGCCTGCGAGCAGTGCGTTCAACTGCGTTTGCGGGTCTTTGAGTGACAACCATTCGACGCGATCCACGAAAACTTTTTTGCCACCCGCTAGGCCGGATGGTGCCTCAGAGCGCGGCGTGTACTTGGTATTCTTGAGATAAATCGACTGCACGCCCGGCTTGTATTCGTCCTTCTTGAAGATGTACGGCCCTGAGCCGGTGTAATCGTCAATCACCTTGAACGGATCGGTCGCAGCGACGCGTGCGGGCATGATGAACGCGGGGTTAGACGACGGTTTGCCGAGCGCGTCGAGCACGATGCCAGTGGGCTCTTTGAGCATCAGGCGAAAGGTCTTCGTGTCCGGTGCGTCCATCTTGTCGACGAAGGTCATGAGCTTTTGGCCGAACGTGTCGCGTGCGCCCCAGCGCTTGATTGAGGCGATCACGTCCTCGCCCGTGACCGGTTTGCCGTCGTGAAATTCGAGCTTGTCGCGCAGCGTGAAGGTGTAAGTTTTTTTGTCTGCGCTCACCACGTACTTATCAACCATCTGCGGCTTGATTGCGCCCTTCTCATCGGTCGCAAACAGCGTGTCGTAGACCATGTAGCCGTGGTTTCGCGTGATGTAGGCGGTGACGTTAAATGGATCGAGATTAGCCGGAAAAGCGTGCGGCGCAACCTTGAGCACTTTTTGCTGTGCGCTGGCGGGCGTGGCGAACGTGAGGGCTGATAAAGCACACGCAGATGAAGCCAACGCAACAACTAATTTTGTAATTTTCATGGACACCTCTTAAGTCAGATTTTTGAAGGACACGTGTACTTGTAGGAGCGGCGACAAAACATCAACACATCCTACCCAACCCGCACCGGCCACGGACGTTGCGTTGGACGAATTTGCTCGATCAGGCGTGACAGCTGCAGCACGCCCAAGTCGTCAAAACGACGTCCTGCCACCTGCACAGCAATCGGCAATCCAGCGCTGCGCTTGTGTGTTGAATACGTCCAGTTGATTGACGCGGCGGGTTGCTCGCTCATGTTGTAGGGCACCGTAAACGCAATGTGCTCCAGCGCATGCTCTGGGTCGTTATCCGGGCAGCAATATTCAGCCTCGAACGCGGGGATGGGACACACCGGCGAGATCACAAAATCAAACGCGTGCGTTGCAGCAACGGTGGCCTCGCGCATCATCATCACTTGCGAATAAAAATTCATTACGGTTTCACCCGAGAATTTTTTCGCGCGATAGGTTGCCCATTGCACGATGAACGGCAGAATTTTTGCGCGCGTTGCCTCGGGCATTTTGGCGATATCAGCGTAGCTGCGCGCTTCAAAAAATCCGCAAATACCGTCGAGCATTAGTCGATTGATGAACGGGTCCATCGGCTCCACGCGGGCGCCGTGTTGCTCAAGCAACTGCCCACATTCCCACGCCGCAGCGGCCACGTCGCTTTGCACTTCGCGACCAACGCGCATGTCGGTGATGACCGCGATGCGCTTGCCCTTGAGCGAAAACTGCTCAAGTGCCGCCGCGTAATCAATCGGCTGTGGCGGCAAGTTCATGAAATCGCGATGGTCGGGATCAGGCCGTGCAAGCACATTCATCAGCAGCGCTGCATCAAGCACCGTGCGCGTCATGGGGCCCGCTACACGGCCCATGTACGGCGGATGGATGGGCACCCGCCCGAGCGAGGGTTTAAGCCCATATATGCCGCAAAAACTCGCTGGCAGGCGCACCGAGCCACCGATGTCGGTGCCGATATGCAGCGGCCCGTAGCCCGCCGCGCACGCCGCGCCCGCGCCCGAGCTCGATCCGCCCGGATTGCGATCTAGCTGCCACGGATTTCGAGTGACGCCATGAAAGCTCGATTGGCCAGACGACAACATGCCAAAGTCCGGCATGGTCGTTTTACCGACGAGTACCAAGCCGGCCTCATTCAGGCGATCTGCAATCGGCGAATTGACCGTCTTCGGTTCAAGCGGCGAGGCTGACGTGCCGATTGGTGCTGGGTCACCGACGGTGTAGAGATTTTCTTTGAGCGTGATGGGCACGCCGTCGAGCGGGGACAACGCTTTGTTGGCGGCGCGGCGTTGATCGCTGGCGGCGGCTTGTAGGCGCGCGGTTTCTGCTTTGTTCAGATAGAGCGCGTTAAGCGCAGGCTCGCACTCGGCCATGCGCTCAAGCGTTGCGTCCACCACCTTCTGCGAGGTAACCGCGCCCGATGGCAATTGCTTGATCAAATCGCCTGCGGACAACCAACAAAGAGTGTTCATGCGAGCAGTGTAGCGCGAGGTTGCGCTGAATTTTGGTGTGCTTTCCAGAACTTGTGCGGTGTGACCGCGCTGACGCACATCATTGCCAGCGGAATAAAAACTTAGTTGCTGCGCAGCGCAATACCCGTGAAGCGGAGGATTTGATCTAGCTCACGTTCGATGATCGATGCGAGTATCGATAAATCTAGCCGCTGGTATTCGTGAATTGCGACGTTCCTGAAACCCACCATGTGGCGCAGCGACTGCGCGAGTGTTGCGTCGATGATTTTGGCCGATTCAAGGAGCGTAAATAAATCGCGGGAGCTGGCGGGCACACCGAGCGAGCGAATTCGCACCCAATGTTGCGCCAAATCGATGCCCGTTTCGCATGCGCGTTGCACGTTCCGAGTCGCTGCGTCTTGGCGTGTGAGATCAATCGCGAAATTTTCGCCCGCCGCGGCATACTCTTCCTTGGCGCGATGAACCGCGCGCTCGATACTCGCGCTCTTGGCCGCAATGACGTCATCGGGCATAGACGTATCCACGCTCATTGATGTCCTGCATGAGCGGTGCTCGCTGTGCGATAAAGTCGAAATATTCCGACAACACGGCCGCTTCATAGCTTGATTGCGCTGCTTCGTTGCGAGCAAAAAGTCGGCGGCCAGTGGTCAAAATTTGGTGCCGGAGCACGTCGCCAGCAACGCGGAAGTCAATCAGGCGCACATCGCGTGCCGAGCACACGGAAAGGCTCTGCATAGCGTGCCAACGCTCCGGACTGGTGAGTTCACGCCCAATGTCGATGGCTAGGTCGATGTCACTCTCCGCGCGCATTTGGTTTTGTGCTGCACTGCCAAAAGCGTAAACCGCCGTGAGTGACGTGATCGCAGCGTGTAACTCGGCGAGCAGCGTGACAACCTAAGCAGATCAGAAGATGAAGTCATGCCGGAGTCGTGATGGACGTTAGCGCGCTATTCATGGTGGAAAAACAAAACCCGCCGAAGCGGGTTTTGTTGTTGCGTGCTCACCTTGCGGCGAGCGAATCGAGGCGTCCTACGTCAAGCGACGACGCTGCTGGAACCCGGCGAAACCTGCAATGAGCAAGCTCATCAAGCCAAGGCCCAGGGCACCGATGGTTGGCACTTGTACCGTAGGCCCAATAACCTGTGCGGGCTGTACCGTTGTGCTGAGCTGGTAAACAAAAGGTCCGCCGGTGGCTGGGCCCGCCGGTGTGCAAGTTACCGTACCGGCGAAAGTGCCGACTACCGCACCGGTGTAGGTCACCGTAACAGCAGACGGCGTTCCTACCGTCAACGCGAGTGGCACGGGTGCCACAGAGTATCCGGCACCGCTTGCCACGCAAGTCAGCGAGCTAGCACCGCCAGTGGTGTTGAAGAACAACGCAGCAGAACTACTGGTGGGCGTCGAACTCACGCTGTAACCTGGCAGAGCGAGTGCGCCAGGCGGTGTCGTTGCTGTAACAACAGCAGGTGCAGCAGCCGGACAGGTGATTATGGCCGTCAGATTCGGAGGATTCGGCGCAGGGCTGGCCGTCTGCGTGCACGTAAGAGTTTGAGTTTGTGCTGCCAGTTGTGGTGCACAAGTTAGCCCTATCGACGGAGCATTCGCACCAACGATTGCTGGAGAAACAACTGATCTTGCTCCACCCGTGGTTAATGTAAAGGATGCGGTACCAGGCAGAATCGCGCAGGATAATGCCACAGATCCTGGAGCAACACCCGCGGTTGCAACATTAACTGCGACAGTCCCGGCGCCGCCCGTCAAGGTTGCATTTGCAAGCGCACTGATGGTGGGAGCGGAAGAGACCGGAGCTACTTCGTTGTCAAGCACACTGGTGGTCGCCGTTTTTCCTGCAGAAACGTACGTGCTAGCCGCAGCACTGTCTGTCACCGTTAAAACGAGCGGCTGCGTTCCTTCAAACGTTGCGTTGTCCACAGTGGTCACAGCAACGTTACATGTTGTGGCACCATCCGCAAAAACACAAGATGCTGCGGGCGCAACCGAAGCCGTCTTGCCGGCTACGGCTGCACCGCTGACGGTGTATGGAACGGAGAACCCGCCGCAACCCGCCACGACGGCCTGATCTAGCGTAATCACAAATCCAGTGTTTGCAGCGCCCTCCACAAAGTTAGCGGGCGCAGTTATTGAAGCAACTGTACGTTTCTGACAAACGGTTACGTCATTCGCGACAAGGTTAGCGGCACCGAGCGAAGCGTTGTTAAGAACTGTGATGACGTACTTACCGCCCGGCAGCGTTGACGCAACACCGGTGAAAGAAGCCATCGCCGCAGCACCAGCAGCAGCGCCGCAGTTTGCGGGATAGGTTCCTGCGGCCGGTTCCCAGAGAACGTACAACTGATTTGGATTTGCCGACGTGTAAGGCGCGGGAGTCGCGGCTGAAACGCACGCTGCGTTCGGCGTCAACGCTGGCGAAGTCGTGTTAGCGGTGTAGGTAATTGCAAGATCGGTCGTGGCCACTTCACCACCTGTGTACGCGACCGCGAATGCGAAGCTGCCACCAATCGAAGCGTAAGCCTTTGTTGGAGATGAAGTTGCAGTTTCAACTTGGGCGAGCACTGTTGTGCCGCAGCCCAACATCACCGCACCGGCTAGGAGGGCACGTAAGCGCCGTCCTTGAGTAAGCAAATTAATGATCATAGTTTTTCTCAAAGTTGCGAATAGTTGACGACGATTCAGATAGTTCATACAAAAACTACGGTGGCAGTGTGGTGCCGCAATTTGCGTTTAGGTAAGCGCGAACTTGAGCACCGGTGGCTGTTGTCGTCACGCCTGTCGTAATGGAGGCAGTCTGAATAAACGTATTCAATGCGCGCTGAATCAGCACGCCATCCACACCAGCCACAGGTGCCGCCGCGCCATTGCCGTCCACGTCGAGAATGTTGCCAAGACCGGTTACGTAGGTGCGTATGTCCGAACCAATCGTGCGTGTTGCAGCCGCTGGGAAAGTTACACCAATAATTATGTTTGCAGCGGGAAGAAATGCGTTCAAAGCCCGTTTGATCAAAATACCATCAACACCGGCAGTTGGTGCGCCGCCGCTGGCGTCGACGTCCAAGTTGCAGGTAGGCGCTGGCGCCGCAGTAATCGTCAACAACTGATCCGCCATGCCGGGCGCGGCACCTGCGTATGAGAAATTTCCGTCCGACACAAACCCAACTGTCGCAGTTCCACCCACACCTACGCTTGCAGCGAGTGTGCCTGTGAACTGAAACAGGTTGACCGCTCCTGCGGCTGTGGCGGATGTATCGTTGGCGGGCGTGTTCGGGTTCAAACACGGCGATGTCGGGGGTGTGCCAGTGGACGTCGCAGGGTCAGCAAGGTAGGGCCAGCCGACGTTACCTGCTGCGTCTCGAACAGCGCTGTCAATCCAACCCATAACGGCTTTGGTGGCGGCACCACCCGGTTGAATCTGCGGCGGTGCAATCATGCACTTTGTGCTCAGTGGCGTGACGGTTACGCCAGTGAACTTTGCCTCGTCATAAACAACCTTTACGCCAAGACCCGACTCGTTCCCGGCAGCCGTGTAGCGACCAATTACCGTTACCACGGTGCCTAAGCCCGCAGTGCCCGTCCAAGTCGTGCCGCTCCCGCTGTAGGCGGTACCGGCCGCGTCTTTGACGGGTTGCACGGTCTGTGTGGCGTTCGCCGCGAATGCAGTGGCCAGACTAGCTAGCACGCAGCTGCGTAGAACGAAATTAATTGACTTTTTGATCATAAGAAAACCCCTGTTGGAAGCATGCTACACAAACAATTGTGAAAAGTGGTGAAAACTATAAGACTGTTGAACATTATTTTGGACGATTCGGCGCACAAACGCCACACTGGTGAAAGACGTAGTTTCTAGTCAATTACCGTCATCAATCACAAAAATAAACGTTTCCGAAACAATTCTCTGACGATTATGCCGTCGTCATCGCGAAAGCGCAACACGAAAAACATCGATTGCGAAGCAGAGGCCAAGGCGATATTCAAACGCAACATTCGATTAGCGCTGATGGAGCTTTCATCAATGTAGTGGCAGCAGGTGTCGCAGTTGACATGCAGGTTCGCGCGGATGGTTGCCCACCAGGCGGCAAAGCGGGTGAGCAGCAGCACCAGACTTACTCCGCCGCAAACACCAACTCCGGCATCGGTGCGGCGCTGGGCAGTGTTAGCGGCGATGGCACAACGGCGGTGCTGCCAAACGTTTGCCCGAGTGAAACAAAGTGATAAGCCCCGGCTGCGTCCCCGTACACCGCGAGGCCGTTTGGGGTGAGCGCGACGAACGCCATGCTGCGCATGCGCTCGTCGGCAATGTCCGCCACCGGCTTGCCGCTGCCGTCAAAAAGGCGCAGCGCACCGCTGCGCTGTTGCGGCGCGCTAGCGCTGGTTGCCTCCACCAACACAAAGCCGCCGCTGGGCGCTAAGTGCACGTGTCGCAGCGTGGTCGCTGGTAGCTCGGCGAGGCGTATCAGCGTGCGCGTTTTTTGATTGGCAAGGCCCAACGCCAACGCTGTGGAATCTTTAAACAGCAAGCTCAACAACGACACGTCCCCAGAGGATTGCAGCAGTAGTCCGCCCATGTCGTTGGTAGCCCCTTTGAACTCGCGCAAATCAATCGCTGCGGCGGCGAGTTGCGGGTCATCGGCGAGCACTTGCAGCTTGCCTGCGCCGTCGCGTTGCAGCCACGGTGCAACGGCTGATTGGCCGGCGGGCGCAGCGCTGGTCAGCGTCCATTGCGGCAGTGCGAAGGTGAGCACCTGAAAATCTTGCACGCCGCTACCGTCGAGGCGTGCGTCTTTCGGCGCAATCAGGCTAACCGCCGTTCCAGTTGCGTTCGGCAGCACGCGCTGCGCCAAACAGCCGTCCATCTGCCCGCCAGCGCTCGCGAGACTCGGCACGGCGGAGGGTTGGCCGCTGCGCTCAGTGCGCTGACTTAGCGCAAAGCTTGAGACGAGTTTTTTCTCGCGTGTGTCAATTTTGTCCACGCGTCCGTCGCAGTTAATGACGTAGAGAAACCGGACGCTGGCAGCGCTTTGCGCCACGTTTTTTACGGCGTCTTGCGGCTTGTTGCAGCCTGCTAAAACTACGCACAGCGCCGCGCACGCGGCCACCGCAATGCGGGCAGACTGCCATCGCGATGACGCAAAAATTTTGAGCGTCATGGGTGCCTAAAAATCAGCCTGAGCTTCAACGTTGTTCACATAATTCGGGTCGCCTGAGGTGCCGCGATCAGCCACCGGCACCTGCTCCCACTCCGCAGCACCGTTGCGTCCGCTGGCGTCCAAAGTAACCACCAACAATCCGCGCGCATCGAGCCGCACGCGAAATTCATGCAGGCCACCGGCAAACCCGTTGAAGCCGCGGATGGTGTCTTGTTCTAGCTGGTCGGCGGTGTAATCCGGCAGCGTGACCGCGACCGGTGACAAGGCGCGGCGCGCGGGCTGCGCGTTCCATGCGGCAACCAGCGCGCGGAAGGTGGCTCCAGCGCGAACATTGATTGGGTAGTTGCGGGCGATGCGCTCTTTTTCTAAATACAGCGTCCAGCCCGCCTGCACGTTTTCTTTCCAGTTCCACACTTGGTCGGCGGTCGGTGCGGGCCGCGTGATCTGACACAGCCCCACACCGCCCAAGTTGTCGCCGCTGTATTTGGGCCATCCGCTGCTGCGAAATTGCTCTAACGAGCTTTCCTGGCGCATCTGCTTACGAAAGCGCACTTTGTTCGCGCCAACGGCGTTGGCCTGCGCTTTGATTTACGCGGGTGAGGGATTGCTGCCAACAATGGTCAAGCCCAAGCTGGTGGCCGTGATCGGCGCAGCGGTGCCGACCCGCACGGAGACCGTGACCGTCAGCACGCCACCGCGCACTTGCGTGAACGGGATAACGTAGGTATTTCGCGAGCCCGTCTGCGGCGTGATCGCGCTGTGTTGCGTGTTGTGCCCGCTGCCGTGCGGCGTGTTGCTGCCAACGAAGGCAAGCGTCGCCGTGAACGCGTAAGTCGGCGGTGATCTGGGATCAACGGGGACGCCGCTTAAGCTCGCCGTAACGGTAATGTTTGGCATCACGGCAGCCGTCGAAATGGCGAACTTGGGCGCACCGGCAGGGCTGTAACTTAGAGCGACGGGCATGGTGATTCCTGAAATTTTGGCTGTAGTGGCGGGGTTTGCTCGACCATGATCGCACGCGCCCGCTAGCATCGACTATGCCTTCATCATATTTCAGTGAGGGGGCTGACCGGCGCGGATTTGCAAGTCCGTAATTGGCCACCTGATTGCTGAAAATTTTGCTTACAACTTATTGCTGAAAGCTATATTTCAATTGGGCTAGATGCCTTATAGCTGAGTTAAACCACGAACAGTCGAACTTAGGTTTTGGGAGGGATGAAGAGAAGCGTTGCGCTACCCTTTGGTTTCTTGAAGACGAAAGGACGGTGT
>JAYSRA010000068.1:0-34863 GCA_043721275.1 Burkholderiales bacterium | reverse complement strand
AGCCGACTGGACGGCTGTTATTGCAAGCGGGAACCTCGAAAAATGTCGGCAATGGCGGGTTGGCGAAGGAAGACTTCGGCTATGTCAAACCTGACAATCAAATTCTGGCAGCGCTGATTGAGGCGCGCGACGCGCACCCGAATGTTGCGACTGTATTGGTCAGCAAGGACATTAACTTACGCATCAAAGCCGCCATCCACGGTATCGCTGCGGAAGATTACGAGAATGATCGCGCCTTAGATGATTTGTCATTGCTGTATTCCGGCACGCTGGAAGTGCCGGAAAAGTTTTGGGAGCAACACCCGGAGTTAGAATCTTGGATTGAGCGCGGCCACACCTGCTATCGCATCAAAGCGAAAGCAGGGCAGGCCTGGCACGTCAATCAGGGCGTTTTTTTTGAGTCCAAAGAAGCGGTTGAACTGCGGGTAACCAAAGTCGAAGGCAAAAAAATTGAACTGCGCATCATTGATGACTACCGACGTGGCGCGCAAGTTTGGGGCATCAGTGCGCGCAATCGGGAACAAAATTTTGCGCTGAATTTGCTGATGGATCCGGAAGTCGATTTCGTCTCGCTATTGGGCACGGCAGGCACGGGCAAAACCCTCCTGGCGCTTGCGGCAGGTTTGGCGCAAACGATGGATCAACAGCGCTATCGGGAAATTATTGTCACCAGAGCTACCGTGCCGGTGGGCGAAGATATTGGCTTTTTGCCCGGTACCGAAGAAGAAAAAATGACGCCTTGGATGGGTGCGCTAGAGGACAACTTAGAAGTGCTGGCGAGCCCGCGCGATTCCAGCAGTTGGGCGAAAGCGGCGACTAATGACTTACTAGCCTCGCGCATCAAAATTCGTTCGATGAATTTTATGCGCGGCCGCACTTTTTTGAGCCGCTATTTGATTATCGACGAAGCGCAAAATTTGACGCCGAAGCAAATGAAAACGCTGATCACGCGCGCCGGGCCCGGGACCAAGGTGGTGTGCCTAGGCAACATCGCGCAGATCGACACGCCGTATCTCTCCGAGGGCTCGTCCGGTTTGACCTATGTGGTGGATCGGTTCAAGGGCTGGTTGCACGGCGGACACGTGACGTTGCAGCGCGGCGAGCGGTCACGTTTAGCGGATTACGCAGCAGAAATTTTGTAGCGCGCGCCGTACACTCGCGCGGTCGTAACAAGGAGGATTTTTATGACTCGATTTTTTACTGGCGCGTTGCTCGCGCTGTCGGCAACAATGTGTTTTGCGCAGTTTCCGGATCGCGCGATTAACTACATCATCCCGTTTGTGCCGGGCGGCGAGAGCGACATCGCGGCGCGTTTGCAGGGCAAGGTGGCGGCGAAGTTAACCGGCAAAGATTTCGTAGTGCAGAACAAAGCGGGCGCGGGCGGCGCGCTCGCGTGGGGGCAGTTGAACAGCATGCCGGGGGATGGCTACACCATCGTTGGCAGCAATTTGCCACACCTGATTCTGCAACCGCTTGAAGGTCAGGTGCAGTACAAAACTGACGACATCACCAGCGTGTTTTTCTTTCACTACACGCCGGACGCATTGGTCGTTGCGGCCGATTCTCCTTACAAAACGTTTGCTGATTTAGTGGCCGCGGCCAAGGCTGATCCGGGCAAAATCACCATTGCTGGCAGCGGCACCAATTCGGCCAATCACATGGCGTTTCAGCGCATGGAGGTGCAGGGGAAACTCAAGATGACCTACATCCCGTTCAAAGGCACGGGGGATCTCGCCTCGGCGATCCTTGGCAAGCATGTGGACGCGGCAATGACCTATCCAACCTACGCTATTTCGAACAAAGAAAAAACGCGCATGTTGGCCGTGGCCACACCGACGCGCATGGCGCAATTTCCGAATACGCCGACGTTTAAAGAACTGGGCTTTGAATGGGTGGACGGCGCGTATCGCGGCATCGCGGTGCCTAAGTCCACAACCGAGGCGGTGCGCAAACAAATCTCCGACTTGTTCCTGAAAATCAACAGCGATCCGGAGCACCGCAAACAGATGCAAGACAACGGCTACGAGCAGATCGACATCACCTACGAACAAATGCCGGAGTTCATGAAAAAGCGAACGGCGGAGACGCTGCCGCTGGCGAAACAGATGGGGCTGATTAAGTGATTTTTGATGGCGAGCTTGCGGTCAAACGGGCATCAGCTTAACGCTGCAAGCGCCATTTAACGTGGGCTAGCGCCTGATACGTCTTAAAGTCGATATTAGGCGAAATACAGCGTCAGCCCAAGTGATCTGGCGCTGAACGCGTAAAGCTGTATCGTTTTTTGACCGCAAACTAGCGATTACGCGATCTGAACCACGCCGCGCTCTGGCACCGTGGTCACGGCTGCGGCGAAGTCTTTGCTGCGCACCATCTGCCCTCTAATCCATTCAACTAACGGTTGCCACGCTTCAAGCTGCTGCTCGGTTCGGGTGCGCGGCAAATCGTAAATCGACATGCCGTCGCGAGCACACTGCGGATACACCACGCTGTCCGGCACGAACATCACCACGGGTAGTCCGCTGCGCTGAAAAAAACTATTTAGCTCCTGCGCCATGCGAGTGCGGCTGTCGGTGCGGCTGCCGACCAAACCTATGGCCACTTTGCCCGACTGCACGTTGGTGTCTTGATGCAGTTTGATCAAAAATTTGGCGGTCGCCTCAATGTCAAACACCGATGGATTGACCGGAACCAACACAAAATTTGCGCGCGACAATAAATACGTTCGGTCCGCTCGACGCAAGCGCGCATGGGTGTCGATGATCATCCACTGCGGCGCAAAACTGCGCAGCTCTTCCATATCGGTGTCTTCGTTCCACGACATGATTTTTGGCAGCATGGCGGGACGACGCGCCAGCCAATTGGTGGCCGACTGCTGCTTGTCGAGATCCATGATCACCACCTTTTGGCGAGTGGTGGCCAGCATGCCCGCAATGTTGGTAGTGAGGGTCGATTTTCCGGCGCCGCCCTTGGGGTTTGCAACAAGTATGGTGTACATCTGTAGAGTTTACCGTTGAAGGTGCGCGGCTAGTGCTCAACTTTTCCGGATTTTGCAGTGACTAAACCCTGCAACCAATGCAACACCGGAGGCCAGTCAGCCCATGCGTCTTCGGCGCGTGAACGCGGCTGATCAAAGATCGACAAACCGTCGCGCGCGGCATGCACATACAGCTGCGAATCGCGAATATGTGTCAACACATCAAGCGACAGTGGAGACAAAAAAGCGTCCAGGTCTGACGCTGCAACGGTGCGACTATCCACCTTAGACCCTACGATGGCCAGCGCCCGTTTGCCGTCCTTGATGGGCTTGAGCGTGGCCAGCTCAGCAATGAAATCAGCACTCGCTTCAAAGTCAAAAGCGGACGTTGCAACCGGCACCAGCACCGCGTCGGCCGACTTCACAAGGTCAGCGAGTTGCGCGCCGTGCAATCCGGCTGGCGCGTCAACAATCAACCACTGCGGCGCATAGTCGCGAATGATGTTTTTATCGGTGTCAGGAAACGCGCCGCGCACCTCCGGAAAGCCGCGCGGACGGCGCGCCAGCCACCGGCCCGCCGAGCGCTGCCGATCCATGTCACGAATGACCACGCGCTGATGCTTGCCCGCAAGATAGGCCGCCAGATTGGTCGCAATCGTCGTTTTGCCAGCGCCACCCTTTGGGTTAGCTACAAGAACCGTGAACATGATGCCGATCCCCCGTCATTGCGTGCCGTCCGAAATCGCAGTATAGGGCAGGCACACGCGCTAAGCGATGCGCTTTTAGTTCCGCTACGGGCGGGCGATTGCGCGCTTGATGAAGGCCTCAAGCCGGGCATAAAACTCAACGCGATTTTCAAGCTTGGTGAAACCGTGCCCCTCTTCGGTCTTGACCATCCATTCAACCGGCTTGCCAAGCTTTTCTAGCGCGTCGCGCATCCGCTCGCCGTGAATGATGGGCACCCGGCGATCCTCGCCACCGTACGCCATAAAAACCGGCATCTTGATTTTGTCGGCATTTTGCGCGGGGGACGTTGCCTTCAGCTGCGCGCGGTCGCGATCCGGGTCGCCCACCAACACCGGTAACAAATAGCGCAGAAAATCACTATCGCTGATGTCCGACCAGGCCACCGAATGAAACAATTGCAGATCGGTGATGCCCGCGTAATTAGCCGCGCATTGGAACAAATCTGGCGTGCGCACCAGCGCCTGCATTGCCGCATAGCCACCATAGCTCGCGCCGTAAATGCACATGCGTTTCGGGTCGGCGATGCCCTGTTTAACGGCCCACAGCGCGGCGTCGGTCAAGTCGTCCTGCATGGCGAGCCCCCACTGCTTGTAGCTGGCGAGCTGATGCTTAAGCCCCAACCCGGTGGTGCCGCGAAAATTAGGCTGAATCACCGCGTAGCCACGCGACGCAAAATACTGCGCCTCGGCGTCCCATCCCCAACTGTACGGCGGCACCCACGGCCCACCGTGCGCAATCACAATCATCGGAAGCTTTTTGCCTGAAGAATCCTTAGGCAGCGTGAGCAATGCCGACAGCGGCAACTCGTCTCGCGCCGCGAATTTAACCACGCGCGATTCCGCCATTTGCGCCGGCTTCAACCACGGTCGGGTGTCGATCAGAAACTCAAGTTTTCGGGTGCGGAAATCGTACAAATACACGGTGCCCGGATTGCGATCCGTGTACGAGCGCACCAGCATGCGTTTGCCTTGTTCCGGCGGCAAAAACACATTAACCGCGTTCGGCAATCCCACGTCAATTTGCTTTTGCAGCGCCGCCCATGCGTCGTCGAGCCACACCACCGTGGGTCGCTCGCCAATGTAGGCCGCGCCCACCAGTTTTTTCGCCAGCGGATCGAACACCGGCTGCGCCATGTCGTAGTCGTCGCGCGAGGCGAGCACCTGTTGCGTCTGCCCTTGCTCATCCAAGCGCAGCAGAGCGGCGGTTTGCCGCGAGTTGGCGAGCGTAGCCGGTGACTTGTCCCGCAGGCCGAAACCGATGATGCCGCCGTCATAACCAACCGCCGAAACCCAGCTTGCAGGCTCACGAAAATCGCCGTCAAACCACTTGATCCACGCGCTCTTTTCATCGCGCCGGTAATAGACGCGGCTCTGTGTACCCTTGCTCGAAAGCGCTGCGCGCGGCAGACCGTCGCGATCCAGCGCCCACAGTTGCACATCGCCTGGGTTGTCGTAGCTCAACAGCGTTTTGCGCGCTGTTCGCGTGTTCAACCGATACACGTCACTGCTGTCAAAATCGCGCTCGTTTGCGGCCACGATGATGTCATCACTACCATCGGGCAGTGTGGCCATCACCCGGGTGTAGCGCGGTCGCATCATCAGCGTACGCCCGTCGCCCATCGGTAGCGCTAAGCGCCGTGCATCGCTGCCATCGCGGTCTACTGCAAACAACCCGCCGGTGCGCCACGGACTGACCGTTCCTGCGGCATCAAACACGTTGCCGGTGACGAAGGCCAAGCGCGTTGAATTGACCCAATAGTGCTCAACGATGTCTGCGTCCGGCAGCGTTGCAATGATGCGCGACGTGCGCTTATCGAGGTCAATCACCGCGAGCCCAAGGCGATTGCCGCTGCGGGCTAAAAACGCCAAGTGGTTGCCGTCAGGCGACAGCGTAGGGCGCAGCACATCCGGCAAGCGGAAAAAATCCTGAACCGGAATGTTTGCAGGACTTACGGGCTGCGTTTGCGTTTGCGCTTGCGCATGCAACGTGCCGACGCTCGCCAGCGCGGTCACGGCAATCCAAAGCAAAATCAAACGCACGCATTCGGTCATAGGCTTTGAGTTTCGCCGAGCGGTGGCGATTTATGCGCGCTTTTGTGTCAATTTGCGACGAATGACGAAGCCGAAAGACGGGCTACGTTGGCCACGCCTTGCGTAAACCTACATCTGCTTGAACAGGTGGAAAAAGTGTCGGCTAACACTTATTTTTTCGCTGCAGCCGCGCAGCACCAGCGAATGCTTTTCCACGCCGTCGCGGGTAATTTTGGTGATGCGCTGCACGTTGACAATCGCGCCGCGATGCACCTGCCAGAACACGTTGGGATCAAGCCCGTCCACCAAATCTTTAAGCGGCGCGCGAATCAACACATCCTCTTTTTCTGTGACTACGCGCGTGTACTTGGTGTCCGCCTGAAAAAAAATCACGTCATCGACCGGAAACATCTTCACGTCTTGCCCGACGAGCGCTTTGATCCAGCGCAACCGCTCACCAACACGCGCCTCGCGATGGTTCAGCAAATGCATGACCGGCGTCAGGTCGTCCGCAGGCTCGTCTACCGTGCTGAGCAGTCGCTCAAGCGTTACCGCGAGGCGGTCCGCTTCAATCGGCTTCAACAAATAATCGACCACGCCGCGCTCAAACGCCTCAATGGCAAACTGGTCGTACGCCGTGCACAAAACGATCTTCGCGCGGTCGCCGATTTCGCTGGCAACTTCCAACCCCGACAGGACGGGCATACGAATATCGAGAAAGCACACGTCGGGCTCAGTATCGAGAAATTTATCCAGCGCATCGCGACCGCTGACGGCCTCTGCAACCACCGCAAAATGCTCCGAGTGCAGCGCAAGTAACTCGCGCATGCGCTCACGCATCAGCGGCTCATCATCAGCAAACAGGCAGCGAATTTTTTCCATTACTTTGCAATCCGAAAAATGACAAAACGCTCACTTCGCGTGGGCGACCGGAATCGTTAATGTAGCCACACAACCGCTCGGCGCATTTTGCTCAAGTCGCACCTGCGCGGCGTCGCCGTAGATCACCTGCAGCCGCTGGGCAATGTTTGACAGCCCCATGCCAGTGCCGTGCTCCTTGTTGTCCACCACGCTCAATCCGACGCCCGTGTCCTTAACGGTGATCACCAAATTGCCCTGTGCAAGACGCGCTTCGATGTCGATTCGGCCACCGTTTTCCGCCGGCTCAATGCCGTGCTTCACCGCATTCTCGGCGAGCGTCATCACCAGCGCCGGCGGCAACGGATGCGCTTGAACCTCAGGCGCGCTGCTCACCGAAAACGACAGCCGGTCGCCCATGCGCGTCTGCATAATCGCCAGATAGGCCGCGATTTGCTCGAACTCATGTTTCAGCGGCGTCGACTCATCACGCATTGACGGGATTGACGTCCGCAAAAATCGCACCAGATGACCAATCAACGTTGCAGCCTCCGGTGCGCCTTTTTGCGCCAACTGCTGCGCCGAGGCTAGGGTGTTGAATAAAAAATGCGGTTCGATCTGAGCCTGCAACACGCGCAACCGCGTTTCGACCAATTGCCGCGATACATCGCTTTGCCGCTTCTCGGAGGCAAGGCGTCGATTGGCCACCGCCACATGTTGCGTTCGCAGATACACGATCACGCCGACCACTGCCGCATACAACAAGCCCGCCGATAAGCCCGCCACCAGTGCAGCCTGAAAGCGAAGATAGAAGGTTTGCTGCAAATCGTTACCGTAATAACGATCAAGCGTCGCGCCAATCAAAATTGCCATAAAAGTGGCAGTGATTGGCGCGAGCACCGCAATGTGAATGAGTTTTCTCGCTAGGCTTGCGTTCGGTGAAAACACCGGAATGATGGCCAAGCCCAACAAAAAGAACAGCACGTTGAGCGCGGGCCACGCTTCAAAAAACGCGATGTCGGGAACCATCCAAGCGGCGAGAATCGCCAACAAAAATGCGACGGGAACAGAGGCGAATAACCAGCGCCAGTGGCGCGAGAATTCGCCTTTGGATCGAGCTTCAGCGGCGATCACAGCGAGCCCAGCATAGCGCTAGAAAATTTGTTTGCCGATCCACCACGAAATCGCAGCAACGAACGCGGATGCAGGAATGGTCAGCACCCACGCCCACACGATGTTCCCCGCGATGCCCCAGCGAACAGCGGATAGCTTTCTTGCGGCACCTACACCCACAATGGCACCCGTGATGGTGTGCGTGGTCGATACCGGAATGCCGAACGTTGAGGAAATGAACAGCGTAATCGCGCCGCCTGTCTCTGCACAAAACCCACCAACGGGTTTAAGTTTGGTGATCTTCTGCCCCATCGTTTTAACGATGCGCCAACCACCAAATAAGGTGCCCAGCGAAATAGCGGCATAGCAGGAAATCACCACCCAGTACGGCAGCGTCTTCACGTCAGTGGTCGCCATTCCAGAAATGATCAGTAGCAACCAAATGATGCCCATCGTTTTCTGCGCATCGTTGCTACCGTGACCCAAGCAATACAGTGCGCACGAGACGAGCTGCCCACGACGAAACCATTTGTCAATGCGGTACGGCGTTGAACGGCGAAACAACCACGACACCAAGAGCAACAACAGCGCGCCCAATGCAAAGCCCATGAGCGGTGCGACGAGGATGAACAGAAGCGTCTTCGTGATCCCCGCGCTGACCAGCGCGCCGGTGCCCGATTTGGCAACCGTTGCGCCAATCATGCCACCGATCAACGCATGCGACGACGACGACGGAATGCCGTAGTACCACGTGACGATGTTCCACGTGATCGCGCCTACCAGTGCGCCGAAGATCACGTGCGTGTCCACCACTGCGGGGTCGACCATGCCTTTGCCAATGGTGGCGGCCACGCTGAGCCCGAACAGAAAAAGCGCTAGAAAATTGAAAAACGCTGCCCAGACCACGGCCTGTCCGGGCTTTAATACGCCGGTGGAGACGATGGTGGCAATCGCGTTCGCCGCATCATGAAATCCATTCATGAAGTCGAAGCCAAGCGCGAGCACCACGAGAAAAATAATGACCCAGAGGGTAACGGCGGTGGGTTCCATAGCAGCTAGCGGTGTGCAGTGCTCAAGCGTTTTCGATCACGATGCCTTGCATCACATTGGCCACGTCTTCGCAGCGATCCGTTACCGTTTCTAGCAGCTCGTAAATCGCTTTGAGTTTGATCAGCTGCACCGCGTCGCGCTCAGTGCGAAACAGTTTTGAAATTGCGCTGCGCATCACGCGGTCAGCGTCCGATTCGAGATGATCAATCTCTTCGCAAATTTTTAGAATGGTGGCCGCGTTTTCCATATTCGACAGCAGTGCAACTCCTGATTTCACGCGCTCGCAACACTGCAAACAAATCTCCGCTAATTGCGTCGCCTCAGGCGTCACGGCTTTAATGTCGTACAGCGACACCGACTCTGCCGCGTCCTGCATTAAATCGAGCACGTCATCAAGGTTTGAAATGAGTTGATGAATCTCTTCACGGTCTAGTGGCGTGATGAATGTTTTGTGCAGCAGTTGAATCGTTTCGCGGGTGTAGTTATCGCCGCGCTTCTCAATTGCATCAATAGCGTTGGCGTGATTACGAAGGTCGGTTGCGCCCTCGCCCAGCGCCTTCATCAGCGCCACCAGCTCTTTCGCACCCTCAACGACTTCATGAGCATGCAGGTTAAAAAGCTCAAAAAAGCGGCCTTCCTGCGGCATGAATCGTCCGAACATACGTAACCCCGTAGATTTCTAAGTTGCGTGGATTCTAGCCGCGCATCACTATCGTCTCGCCGTGGTCGCGGATCAGCTCGGCAAGCTTACGAATCGTTTCTGGCGCAGAGCCTTCCGCCTTGTTATTGGCAATGACAAACGTCTCTTGTCGTGCTCGCGTCGCCTCAAGCGCGAGGGCTGCAATCTGCGCGCGGCCCGCCGGGTCTTCATCAACCAGCGCGTTAAACGGCGCATAACGCTCTTTGGCTTCTTCGTATTTAAGGCCCGAGTGCAAGCTCCAGCGAATCACCAGCGGCAGTCGGCCTGCGTCGCGCCAGAATCGTGCCTGTTCCGCCGCTTGCGGCATGCGCGCGTGAATCGCTACGCAGTGCGTCGCGCCGCCTGCACACAACGCCGCTAGGTAGTCGTCCGTTAGCAACTCAGGATCGCGCACCTCAACCGCGTAAAACGCCGGTCCGGACAGCTTGGGCAGCGCCAGCAAAAACTCGGCAAGCGCGTCGGCAAATTTTTGCGGCGCACGCGTAAATTTTGCGCCGAGCGGCGGAAACTGAAACACCAGTGGTCCGCACGCGTCGCCCAAGCCTTGCGTGGCTGGCAACACAAACTGCGCGGTTGCCAGACCGGCATTCAAGAAGGCATCGTTGTCAGTCCAGCGCCCGTCATCTGATCGCAATCGTGGGCCGGTGAAGAGCATCGGCGCTTTCACCAAAAAACGAAAACCGGGCGCAATTTCAAGCGCCTGCTTGGCATAACCTCTAAACGCAGCCTCACTGATAGGGGCGTAAAAAGTGCGGTCAATACCGACCGTGTGCAGTAGCGGATGCGCCGCGTACGCCGCAAGGCCGCGCCGCGCTAACTGCACATCGCTGTAGGCAGCGCCATAAACCATGCCCGCCCAGCCCGGAAAACTCCACGACGATGTGCCGAGATGCACGCCGACCGGCACAGCTTGCCCGAGCGCTTTAAGCGCGTCGTCAACCGGGGCGGCCAGCACCAACGGTTCGGGCTGTTTCGCGGACTCAGCGCGCGACGCTTTCGGCATACGCGGATCAGGCAATGCATCACCAAAGAGATCGAACTGCTTATCGGCCAAGCGTGGTCACCCCGCAACTAAAACGTGCTTTTTTGCGTTAACTTCCGTAGCTTAACTCGCGCGCTTTGCCACAAAAAATTCGGTACACAAATATCGTGTAGCCGATGATCGTAGGCAGCACAACCGCAACGCCAGCCAACAGAATGACGAGCGAACTGGTGGCGCTGGCGGCTTCCCAAACGTTCAAGCGATCAATCACCACGTAAGGGTAGATCGAATACGCCAGCCCTAATGTAGCAAGGATCAACACCAGCACCGTTGCGGCAAACACAATCCAGCCGTAGCCCGCAGCCACAATCGATTTCTTGCCTGTGACGTGCCACAGCGCGGCAAACGCGCAAGCGCTGATGATCGGAATCGGTAGCAGCGCAAAAAAGCCCGGTAACTTGAACCACTTGTTGAATATCGTTTCGCTAATCAGCGGCGTGGCGATTGACACGGCGGCAATGCCGATAGCGAACGGCAGCACGGCTTGTCGTGCCCACGTCACCGCGCGGGCTTGCAGATCACCCTCGGTTTTCATGATGAGCCAACCCGCGCCAAGCACCACGTAAGCCGCGGACACGGTCAGCGCAATCACGGCGTTGAACGCCCACGTCCACCAGTCATCGCGAAAACCGCTGACGTACGCGCCCAACATCCAGCCTTGCGACATCGCGGACACCAACGAACCGATGGCAAAAGCGCGGTTCCAGCGCGGCTTGTGCTTGTCGTTAGCCTTGGTGCGAAAGTCAAACGACACACCGCGAACAATCAGCCCCATCAGCATGATCGCGACCGGTGAATACAGCGCCGACAACACGATGCCGTGCGCCGACGGAAATGCAACCAGCATCACGCCGACGCCGAGCACCAGCCACGTTTCGTTGGCATCCCAAAACGGCCCGATGGAGGCAACCATCATGTCTTTATGTTCGTCCGGCGCGAAATGCAGCAAGATGCCAACGCCCAGATCGTAGCCATCAAGGATGACGTAGAACAACATCGCAAGGCCCATCACGGCCATGAAGATCAGGGGCAATACGGTGTCCATCTCAATCCCCAGCGGATGCAACGATGTTGTCGACTTTACGGTCGGCTGCGGTGGGCAACGTAGGCGCTTGTCCACGGGTTGGTTTTTCTGACAAACTCTTCACCACAAACACATACGAAATCAGTAAAAACACATACAGCGCAAGATACGCGGTAAGCGTTAAACCGATCATCGCTGGCGCATGTTTAGCGGCCGTTTCGGCAACGGTTATCACGCCATAAACAATGTACGGTTGACGGCCAATTTCGGTGACATACCAGCCGGCGACGGTCGCGACCCAACCGGCAAACGTCATCGCTGCGAGCCCTCGCAAGTACAAACGCGGCAGCGTGTCGACGGTGCGTTTACGCATCAGAAAAACGCCAAGCCAACTTACCGCCAGCATCGCCAGCCCCATGCCGACCATCACGCGAAACGCCCAGAATACGGGGGCTACCGGCGGATGCTTGCCTTCAAATTCGTTAAGCCCTTTCACTTCACCTTCAAGATCATGTGTCAGAATCAGGCTCGCAACCTTAGGGATTTCTATTGCGTAAAGATTGGATTTGGTTTCCTTGTCGGGCCAAGCAAACAGCACAATCGGCGCACCCTTTTCGGTGTTCCAAATGCCCTCAATCGCGGCGATTTTTGCGGGTTGATATTTAAGCGTGTTGGTGCCGTGCAGATCGCCGACGAATATCTGGATCGGGATCAAAATCGCCGCTGCCGTCAATGCGGTTTTGAACGCTTTGTGAGTGGCTTTGCTGTCCACTTTTTTAAGCACTTGCCATGCGCTGACACCGGCCACCATAAAGCTCGCGGTGAGCCCAGAGGCGAGCAGCATGTGACTGAACCGATACGGAAACGATGGATTGAAAACAATGGCCAGCCAGTCGGTGGCAAACATTTTTCCGTTGATGATTTCGAAGCCCACCGGCGTGTGCATCCACGAGTTAAGCGACACAATCCAGAACGCGCTCATGGTGGTACCAAACGCAACCAGAAACGTTGCGATCAAGTGTGTGCGCTCTGAAACGTAGCCACGTCCGAACAGCATCACACCTAGGAACGTTGCTTCGAGAAAAAACGCCGTGAGCACCTCATAACCCAGAAGCGGTCCGGCGATATTGCCCGCCTTTTCCATGAAGCCTGGCCAGTTGGTTCCGAACTGAAAACTCATGGTGATGCCCGACACCACACCGAGCGCGAAGGTCAGCGCGAAGATTTTGGTCCAGAAATAATACGCCTCTTCCCATGCCGCGTCGCGCGTTGCCTTGAAGCGCATGCGGAAGAAAAACAAAATCCAGCCGAGCGCAATGGTTATGGTCGGGAACAGGATGTGAAAAGTGATGTTCGCGGCGAATTGCATGCGCGCGAGGATCAGTGCGGTCTCGTTCATGGGGTCGCCTTTTTCCTTCCCACAATCTTTAATTTGTCGGTCATATCAAGCACCGTCTTCACGCTCGAACCCATGCGCATCAAACGCGCGAGCGTTTCGGGCGACAAGCGCTGCACGTCATCAAACCACGTGCTTGAGAGCTCAATCAATTCATGCATTTGTCGCATGCGACTTTGCGCATGAAGGTCGGCCTCGGCCACTGGCATTTCAAGCATTGCTGCGCGCAACATCGAAAGTGTGGGTTCAATTTCGCGACGGCGACGTTCCTCAGCAAGCGATTTAAAAATTTCCCACACGTCTTGCGGCGCTTCAAAATATTCGCGACGATCACCGGGTAGATGCTTCAATTTCACCAACCGCCAGCCCTGCAGTTCTTTGAGCCCGATGCTCACGTTCGAGCGTGAAAATTCCAGCGCGTCGGCAATATCGTCGGCATTCAACGGTTTCGGCGACACAAAAATCAACGCATAAATTTGCCCCACGGTGCGGTTAATGCCCCAACGCGAGCCCATCTCACCAAAGTGCGAAACGAATTGCTGAGTAAGCGGCGGCAGGGTGTTCACTAGATGATGACTTGCAGGATTTGTACGTTGGCGTGAGTATATCCCGAATGTTTTGTAATTTCACTAATATGCGAAACTTGCGAACCCTGCAACAGCTTTTGGCTGAAACCTGTATTTGAATAGGGCTATAGCAGCGTTTATTCACAAATCGACTAACGGTTTTTTTCCGCATTCTCCAGTATCAGCCCTGTTTCCAGCCTGTTTTCTAGCAAAGCTGTTACTGATTTGCTCCAATAACGGCACCAAAAGCGTCATTTCCGAAAAATCCTTACGCGACCTAAGCAAAATCTGCATGGCCCGCCTACACTCACCATCGGGCGCGATGCGGGCGGGGAAGGAACTGCACGGCCTGTTTCGCTTTTGATGCGCGCTGGGGAGCGCCATTGGTCGCGACGGATCGGCAGCCCTGCTCGTGATTGCACACTGAAAAAAACACGCGACGGGCACGTCCAGCGCCATGCGTTTTATGTACATCCTTTATGCCATATGCACACGCATCTGCCGCCGCTGAAGTCAAAACGCTATTTGACGCCGCTAGCAGTCCGATAGTGAGCGAGCCGCTGCAATACAGCGCGGATCCGTTGGCCGACGCCACCATGGCCACCATCATCGGGCCTTGGGCGACAGCACCCACAGAGGCCAGCGCCGCTGACCTGATCGCGATGCACGCCTCGCATTGGCTTGCCATCAAGCAGGCCAACGCGTTGATGGCCACGTGGAGTAGCAACGCCATTGTTGATGCTTGGCAAGCGCCCAGCGGCTCGGGCGATGAGCACGTAGCGCTGGCGCTAGCCGCGTATTTACGCGCCGCTAAAACGCTACCCGCCTGGGCCGACCACGCAAAGATTGATCGCGCCGAAGAATTATTCATGGAGTACGGAGCGCTATCGTGCCTGCTGCTGTTTTGCGCGAGTTTGCCCGAGTGCTACGTGGTGCCCGACCTTGCTGCGGTGCTGCATGTCGCGGGGCAATTGGAGCAGCACACCGAGTATCGAATTCGCGCCACTGCCGCGATGATTTTCCCGGTCATGATGCGCGGTGGATTGACCGATGCTGACGGAGCTGGCGTGTCGCAAACGCTTAAGGTGCGGCTGATTCACGCGACCATTCGCAACCTTATTTTGCGCGCCAATCCCGAGCAATCGGTACAGGCGTTGCAGAGCCTATTGGCAAGCACAGCCGGCGGGGACGAGGTGGCTGCTCTTGGCGTGGTGCCGGTGCTCACCGCTCTGGATGGCGCCACTAATATGCATCACGCGCTGTTCGCCCACGGCTGGAAGACCGGGCAAGACGGACTGCCCTGCAATCAGGAAGAGTTGGCCTACACGCTGCTCACATTTGGCTATGTGTTTTTACGCGGACTGCGCACCCTGGGCCTCGGCTTAAAAGCGCCAGACGAAGACGCTTTTTTGCACGCGTGGAACGTGATGGCGCATGTGCTGGGCATTCAATCTGAGCTGATGCCGCAAACGTTTGATCAAGCGAAAACGATGTTCGACGAAATGCAGGCGCGCGGTCTGGCCGATACGACCCTGCCCGACGGCAGCGACCCGCGCCCTAAACTCGGCCAAGCGCTGATGAAGACGATGGAGGACGTGATTCCATGGCGCATTGTGAAACCATTTCCCACTCTTTTCACTCGCTATTTATGCGGCGCGGTGACGGCAAAAGCAATTGGCATTGATGGCCGCGTGTCGTGGTTTTCGCGATTGCTATTTGCTCTTGTGATGGGCACGATTCGAGTCATCGATATCACGGTGCGGTGGGTGTTTCCCGAGTTTTCAATTTCACGTTTTGTTTCGCGCGTTGTGGGCTACCAATTCATGGCGAAGTTCTTGATGGATCAAACAAGACCTCTGAAACTGCCCAGCCATTTGCTGGAC
Organism: Burkholderiales bacterium; assembly: GCA_043721275.1. Lineage (GTDB taxonomy): Bacteria > Pseudomonadota > Gammaproteobacteria > Burkholderiales > Casimicrobiaceae > Casimicrobium. Next base: position 19,480 of record JAYSRA010000068.1, on the reverse strand, counting down.
GGGGTAGCTGGCATGATGAGCGCCTGGAGCGACGACCCAAAAGCGCCGAAGTGGCTGAACGCTCTAGAAGATCGCTTGACGGTCAAGGGCGATTGGCGGGTGACTCTGAAACATGAAGATTAGCCAATGAAAACATCTGCGTCGAATCTGAACCCCGCAGCGACCGTGCGCGCTGTTGCCGCTTTGCGAGGGCTCACGTCTATTGCGCTCAAGCGCGAGGCGACGAAAATCTCGCTAGCCTGCCTCACGCACAGCATCGCGCTTTGCGCGCTGTTCATCACCACTCTGGTGTGCACGTTCACCGCGCGCGCCGCAGACGCCACCGCCGCGCCGCTCACGCTACGCGACGGCTCAGCCGTTAACGAAGTGTGGCCGTCGGTCACCTTGCTGTTCGATGCGAAAAAGACGATGACGATTGCCGACGCAATGGCCGCGCGTTCGCTGTTCACGCTGCCCGCGTCGCGGTACGCCACGCTCGGCGTACGCACCGATGCGGCATGGCTACGAATTCCGTTTGCGGTCGGCAGCGCGTCGGATGGGCATTGGGTGCTGGACATTGACTACCCGCCATTGAACGACGTCGACGTGTATTTGATTAAGAACGACATCGTCATTCAGCGCGCCAAGCTGGGCAGCTTGCAGAGTTTTGAGTCACGGCCGCTACTGAGCCGTTCGCACGCGTTACCGCTAGAGCTTCAGGCGGGTCAAAACTATGAACTGATGATGCGCGTGGAGACGCGCGGCGCGATGATTTTGCCGATCACCATCGAGAAACAAGATGCCTTTCACAGCAGCGCCGTGGCAGAGCAAATGTTGCAGGGGCTGCTTATTGGCATTGCGCTGTGCCTGCTTCTTTACAGCCTGGGCCAATGGGTGAACTCGCGTGAACCCTTGTTTCTCAAATACGCGCTGCTGGTCACTGGCAGCTTACTTTTCACGGTACTGTTGCTAGGCGTCGGCTCGCAATATGTTTGGACTAATAATTTTTGGGTCGAACAACACATGTCGGGCATATCGTCGGCCATGGCCGTTGGCGGCACCTTCCTTTTTCTCGAAGAATCGCTGCGCGAGCAAGGCAAAGGGCCGTGGTTTCCGCGCATCATGAAAGGTGGCGCGGTGCTAGCGCTGATATTCGGGCTAGCGTACGCGTTTGACCTGATTGATACTCGCGTGCTGAGCGCCATCATCACCGTGTTCGGCCCTATGCCCTCGATTATGTGCATGCCGCGGTTTATCGAACGCGTCCGACGCGGCGAGGCAGTCGGCATTTATCTGTTGCTCGCGTGGACGGCGTATATGGTCGCTGTAATCGTTATCACGGCAGTTATTCGCGGCTATGCGCCAGTAAATTTCTGGACACTGCATTCGTTTCAGTTTGGCGCAACGTTTGACATGCTGGCCTTCATGTATGTGCTCACGCTGCGTACCAAGGCCATTCGTCAAGCCGCCGTGCACGCCAGCATGGAGCGCGACATCATGCGCGCGCTCGCCCACACCGACCCGCTCACCGGCTTGCCCAATCGGCGCAGCTTGAGCGACGCATTGACGCAGGCGCTCGCCCGCAGTGCACCCGATCACATGCTCGCCGTGTACCTGATCGACGTCGATGAATTCAAGCCTGTGAACGACACGTATGGCCACGAGGTTGGCGACGAATTACTGGTCGAAATCAGCCGAAAATTGCAGGCGAATGTGAGGAGCGGCGACATTGTGGCGCGCCTCGGTGGCGACGAATTTGTGGTGCTCGCCAACGGCCTGCGCAGCGCCACACAAGCCAGCGATCTCGGCAACCAATTGCTCGCTTTGTTTGACGCGCCAATCACCTTAAAGCAGCAGCAAGTGCGCATCGGATTGACCATTGGCTACGCGATGGCCCCGCTGGACGGGAAAGAAGCAACAGCGATTTTGAAGCTCGCAGATGCGGCGATGTATGAAGGCAAACAAAGCGGAAAACGCTGCCTGCGGCGGCATCTGATGGCCGCTGTCTGAGCACTGCAACCGGTTATGGCTACATGCCGCGAAACGCCGCTGAATAAGGCTGCGCGATCTGCAACGCGCTCGCGTGCCCGCGCAGCCGCACCTGCAAACCGCGCAGGCTGTGACGCTCAACCACGTCAATAAAGTTCACGTTGATGCGCGTGCCGCGATGAATTTGCATGAACTGATTCGGGTCGAGTTCTTCGATCAGTGATTTGACTGATTTGCGGATGAAGGCTTCGCGCGACGGGGTGACCACGCGGGTGTACTTGCTGTCCGATTGAAAGAACAATACCTCGTTGATGGTGACGAAAAACACGCGGTCGCCCTGCGTGGCCTGCACCCAGCGCAGCGGCAGCGCATGAGCTTGCCTATGCACTGCGGGCGCGCGACTTATCGCCTGCAACGCCGCAGGCGCGCCGTCTCGCAACAGCAATTTTTCCTGCACCCGCGTGATCGCTCTAGCCAGACGCGCCGCGGTGATCGGCTTAACGATGTAGTCCACCGCGCCGACATCAAACGCGGTCACAGCGAAGTCGTCGAACGCGGTGATGAACACGGTCGCATAGCCGTACGGCTGAGCGCCTACACCTGCTGCTTGCAACACTTCAACGCCACTAAGCCCCGGCATCTTGACATCGAGAAACAACACGTCGGGCTCGTGCGCGCGAATCGCGGCGAGCGCGGCCACGCCGTCTTGCGCTTCAGCGACGATATTTAGCGCTGGCCAAAGCTCGTTGAGTAATGCGACGAGTTGCGCGCGAATGTGCGGCTCGTCTTCAGCGATGAGGGCGGTGGTCATGGCAGTATTGTCACGCATAAATCGGCAACACGAGCGTTGCCACCACACCGCCTGATGCCTGCGGCTCGACGCTCACCGTGGCACCGTGTTTGTACAACGCGGCGAGTCGTTCGCGCACGTTCGCAATGCCGATGCCACTGCCTGCGTCGTGCGTGAAACCCGCGCCGTCGTCGATCACGCGAAATGTCAGCGCGCCGTTTTGCGCACTCACTTCAATGCGCACATTGACCGCACCCGGCTTTGGTTCAACACCATGCTTCACGGCGTTTTCAACCAGCGGCAACAGCAGCATTGGCGGCATCGCGTGCGCGATCACCGTGTCATCACAAACGACGTGCGCCTGCAGGCGGCCCCCAAATCGAATGTGCGCAATTGCAAGGTAGGCGCGTGCCAAATCAAGCTCTGCGCCGACCGTGGATTCGCCGCCGCGCATGCTGGGCAGCGCGAGTTTCAGGTAAGCGATCAAGTGCATCAGCATCGCGTCAGCGGTGTCTGGCGCGAGCTTGACCATCGATTGCACGTTAGCCAACACGTTGTAGAGAAAGTGCGGCTCAATTTGCGCTTGCAAGGTTTTGAGTTCGCTCAACGCGAGCGAGCGTTCGAGCGCGGTGATGCGCAAGCGCTCTGCGTTGCGCCGCGTCACGCGCGCAGCATCCGTCTGTTGCAATCGTATGACGACTTCGGGCGCAAGTACAAATGCGGCTACGAACAGGCAGTGAACCAGCACGAACGGCGACGCGCCAGCCACCACAATATCGGCGTCCGGCGCGAGTCGGCTCCATGCGGCGAACACCATTCGGCTGAGCGCAAAAGTAAGCACCGCGAAACTTGCGAGTTCGATGGCAGGCGAGCGCCAGGCAAGCCATCGCGGCGCGTCGTCCGGTAGGTGTGATCGACGCAGACGGCTGCGCAGGCTCCAGCACAACACGGCAACAATCGAGGCCACCGCAACCAAGGAAATGAACAGCAGTAACGCTTTTTGTCCGACCAACGCGAGTAGCGCCAACGCGCACATCAGCTCAATTAGCAGCGCGTGAATCCAGCGCCGCGGCCATGCGGTGAGCGCTGTTGCCAACGGCGATTGGAGCCTAGCGTGCGGCACGTTACTGCTTGAAATCAAGGTTCATTGGCTTTGCTGGTGTTGGCACAACTTGGGACGGCGGAGCGGTGCTGGGCGAACTGGTCGGCACGGCAACGATGGCCACGTCGGTCATTGCAAATTCGCCCTTGCCCTGCATCATCGCTCCAAAACTGATGAGCCGAGCCGTGGCCGCAACTGGCAATACGACTTCAACGCGAGTCCAGTCGGTGGTGCCCCGAATCGCTCTGGCATCCATATTGTCGAAGGCGATAACTTTGCCATTTTCGTCATCAACGCGCATCCACAAATGACCGGAACCGGTCACATCTCGTGCCTTGACGCTGGCGCTAAAACGCACGGACTGACCACGATAATCGGTGGCCTGAAATTGCTGCATCAACGTTCCGAACTGTTTCGCATTCGCATCGGCCTTCGACGTAAGTACGACCGAAAAATTTGAGTTTCCAGCCGTCGCTGGCTGTACCGTCATTTCATATTGCTGCGGCGCGCTGCCGGTTCGAATCCAGCCTTGCGGCAGGTTTCGCGACACATTGGTCGCCTGCGCATAAGCCAACGAAATTAGCGCGGCAGTGATGATGGCGGCGACTGCAATCCAGTAGGTTTTCATGGTCGTCTCTTTGGTTGAAGTTTACGGAGATGTCATTGGAAGTGACTTTCGCGTCCATTGACATCCCGACGCGACCTGAACGGGGGATTGCGCGACAAAGGCTAGGTTTTGCGGATTGGCGGCAAATCGCAAATGCGCGATTCCAGGAGGAATCAGCTTTTAGCCGCATGCGCCATTTAACGTGGGCAGGGAGCTTTTTTTGCTTAAAGTCGGTTATTGCCGATTCAAGCACTTTGCCCCAGTGCCTACTACGTTTCACTCAAAAGCTGATGTCAGAAAAACACAAACGACCGCGATGTTCGCAGGAACGCGACGCGCTCGGAGTAGGAGCGGCGAAAGCCGTGATTCACAGTGGGCGAAGAATCGCGGCTTTCGCCGGTCCCACGTGCTGCGTGCCCGCATGGATGGCCACGTAGCGCCAACGTTTCACTTGCAAACGCACTAGCAGCTGCACAAGCTACCCCGCTGCCCTGCTTCGCTGCTACAATTTAAAGCTTTGTTTCATAAGCGTTTTTTTGGGTTTTGGGTGGTTGGTTATTTGTGGTGAAACTTCTTTTCGCCGCCCACCTGCTTAAGTTGTTCCCGACGAGCGCTATCCCACTTTTCGGAGAATCACCATGGCCATCGAACGTACCTTTTCCATCATCAAGCCTGACGCAGTTGCCAAGAACGCTATCGGCGCCATCGTTGGTCGCTTTGAAGCTGCCGGCCTCAAGGTCATCGCCTCGCGCATGGCGCACCTGTCGCGTGCTGAAGCTGAGGGCTTTTACGCCGTTCACAGCGCTCGTCCATTCTTCAAAGACTTGGTGGATTTCATGATCTCCGGACCGGTGGTTCTGCAAGCGCTCGAAGGCGAAAACGCGATCATGAAAAACCGCGATCTGATGGGTGCCACCGACCCGAAGAAAGCCGCGCCCGGCACCATCCGCGCTGACTTCGCTGATTCGATTGATGCCAACGCTGTGCACGGCTCGGATGCACCTGAAACAGCCGCAGTTGAAATCGCGTATTTCTTCCCGGCAAGCCAAGTTTTCGGCGCAAAGTAGCCCGCCCACCGCGCGCATGAATTTCAATTTGAAGTGTCTGCAAATCTTCAAAATCTTCTTGAGCTGAACCAGCTCGCGCTGGCGGCTTTTTTCGCGCAAGTCGGCGAAAAGCCGTCGAGCGTGAAGATGCGCGCGAAACAAACGCTCAAGTGGCTGCATCAATCGCAAGTCACTGATTTTTCGGCGATGACCGACATTGCGAAAGGCACGCGCGAAACGCTCGCCGCCCACGCTGAAATTCGCGATCTCACCGTTATTCGCGATTCCACCGCCTCGGACGGCACCCGCAAATGGTTGTTCGACGTGGGCAGCAGCGCGGTCGATGCCGTATTCATTCCCGAAGAAGGTCGCGGCACGTTGTGCATTTCGTCACAAGCCGGCTGCGCGCTCGATTGTGCGTTTTGCTCGACCGGAAAACAGGGCTTTAACCGCAATTTGTCCACCGCTGAAATCATCGGCCAATTGCGCTACGCCGACCTCACGCTTAAAGCTGGTTTAGGGATCACCGGCCGCACGTTAGACGGCGTGCAGCCCGTGACTAACGTGGTGATGATGGGCATGGGCGAACCGCTAGCGAATTTCGAGGCCGTGGTACCCGCCCTTGAGCTGATGTTGGATGACAACGCGTACGGCTTGTCGCGCCGTCGCGTGACCGTGTCGACATCGGGCCTGGTGCCGCAGATTGACCAGCTCGCCAAGCGCTGCCCGGTGGCGCTCGCGGTCAGCTTGCATGCGCCGACCGACGCGCTGCGCGACGTACTGGTGCCGATCAACAGGCGTTACCCGATTGCGGAATTGCTTGCCTCGTGCAACCGTTATCTCGAATTTGCGCCGCGTGACTTCATCACCTTTGAATATGTGATGCTTGATGGCGTGAACGATCAAATGGAGCACGCTGAAGCGTTGATCAAAATCGCGCGACAAGTGCCGTGCAAACTGAATTTGATCCCGTTCAATCCGTTCCCGAATTCTGAATTCAAAAAGTCGCCACGCGAGCAAATCCTCGCCTTTCAGCGTCGCTTGTCGGACGCAGGCATTGTGACGACCATTCGCAAAACGCGCGGCGATGACATCGATGCGGCGTGCGGCCAACTGGCCGGTCAAATAAAAGATAGAACACGTCGCACGATCACCATTCAATCGGCGAGAATGGCGAACACTGTGGGAGAAAACGCGTGAAACTTTCGATAAATTTCCCGGCTGTAACACGCCCATTCGCGCTGGTGGCGCTGGTCACAGCGGTTTCATTGCTTTCTGGCTGCGCAAATCTTGCCAATCGCGACAAGCCGGACGAAAACTCCCAATCAGCTACCGAAGATCGCGCCGACGATCCGCTGCGTTACCGCGCCAAAGTGCACACCGAATTAGCCTCCAATTATTTTCAGCGTGGCCAGATGAGCGTGGCGCTTGAAGAGTTGCGCGAGGCAATACGCTTAGATGCGCGCTACGGCGTTGCACACAGCATTTTGGGTCTCGTTTACGCAGACTTGGGTGAGTTCGCCAAGGCTGACGTGTCGTTCAAACAAGCCATCAACGTCGCGCCCGCCGAGGGCGATATTCGCAACAATTACGGCTCGTATTTATGCCGCCAGAATCGCGTAAAAGAAGGCTTAGAGCAGTTCGACGCGGCGCTTAAAATTCCGCTCTACATCACGCCGCAAATCGCGCTTGAAAACGCGGGCAGCTGCGCTTTAGAGGCCGCGATGATTCGTCCCGCAGAAGCTTATTTTACGAAGCTGGTGCAAATTCAGCCGTTCAGCTCGCGCGGCTATCAGGGCTTGGCGGCCATCGCGTTGAAAACAGCGCGTTTGGAAGACGCTCGCAAGCACGTGCGAATGGGTTTGGGCGCGCAGCCGCAAAGCGCAGAATTGTTTTTTTACGGTGCCTGCGCCGAGAAGCGATTGGGGGACCGCGCAGCGGAGGATTCGTACACTCAGCAGCTCAAATCGCGCTACGCCAATTCGCCACTTAACGCGCAATTGGCCAAAGGGGGCTGTGAGTGAGCATGACGACCGATGAAGGCACGACGGGCGCGCAAAGCGTGTTAGGGCGCGGCCCGAGCAGCATGAGCGGCGCGGCAACACCAGGCGAGACGCTGCGCGTGGCTCGACAGCTCGCGGGCTTGTCGCAAGAGGACATCGCCGGTAAGTTAAAACTGTCGCCGCGACAGATTGCGGCAATCGAAACCGGCGACTGGAGTGCCCTGCCCGAGCGCACCTTCACTCGTGGTTTCATGCGCAATTACGCGCGCTTGGTGGGCGTTGATCCGGACAGCTTGGGTATCGATCAGGCACCGTCGCAGCCGAACGCCGCGAACCAGCTTAAGCCGACGCCCGCGGCCATTGGCGAGATCGTGCATGAAGCAGACCGCAACGCATTTAGTGCGGCGCGCTGGGTGGTGCCGACGCTGTTGATCGCGGCGCTCGCTGTGGGCGTGTTGTATTTTCAGGGGCAGCGCTGGTTCGGCTGGGATCCTTCGAAAATTTTGTCCTCCGGCACTACGCCATCGCTTAAAAGCGCGGTGGCTGCAAAGGCGGAATCGGCTGAAAAAAAAGATGCGCCCGCAGTTGCGCCTAGCGCACCGGCCACGTCGTCTGGTGCCGTGATCGCGCCTGCGGGATCGCCCTTCGCGCCAGCACCTAGTGGCACGCCGCTCGCTGATGTACCGGTGGTTGCCGCTGCCGCAGCTTTGCCGCCAGCACCGCCCGCGCCCGCGCTGGTTGCCGCCGCAGGCGAGAAGCGCATTTCTCTCAACTTCAAAGGTAAATCGTGGACTGAAGTGCGCAGCAAAGGCGACGTGATTTTTTCCGAAACGGCGACACCGGGCGTTCGCGAATTCAATGGCGCGGTGCCGTTGTCGTTCACCGTTGGTAACGCCAGCAACGTGGTGGTCAGCATCGACGGAAAACCGTTTGATATGACCGAGCTCACGCGTAATGACGTGGCGCGGTTTCGTGTGGAATAGTGTTGAGTAAGATCATGCTTCTGCCGCACCCTCGCCGCATCACGCAACAAGTCAACATCGGTCACGTCCGCGTCGGTGGCACGGCCCCGATCATGGTGCAGTCGATGACCAACACCGACACCGCCGATATCCAAGGCACCATTGATCAGGTGTTCGCGCTAGCCAATGCCGGTTCCGAGGTGGTTCGCATCACGGTGAACTCGCCGGAAGCCGCAGCCGCCGTGGCCGCCATTCGCGACCGCCTTGATCGCCTGCATTGCAATGTGCCACTGGTGGGCGACTTTCATTTCAACGGCCACAAGCTGCTGCGCGACTATCCCGACTGCGCCCAAGCGCTCGCGAAATACCGCATCAATCCGGGCAACGTCGGGCGTGGCGACAAGCACGACACACAGTTCGCGCAGATGATCGAGATCGCGTGCCGCGAAAACAAACCGGTGCGCATCGGTGTCAACTGGGGCAGCCTCGATCAAGAATTGCTCGGTCGACTGATGGACGCCAACGGCGCGTTGCCGCAGCCAAAATCCGCGCAGCAAGTGATGCGCGATGCGCTGGTGATTTCGGCGCTGGAATCGGCCGCATTGGCCGAAGACGTCGGCCTCGCCAGCGACAAAATCATCCTGTCCTGCAAGGTGAGCGACGTGCAGGATTTAATCGCCGTTTACAGCGATCTGGCCGCGCGTTGCAACTACCCGCTGCACCTTGGTTTGACTGAGGCGGGCATGGGCAGCAAGGGCATCGTGGCATCCACCGCCGCGATGGCCATTTTGTTGCAGCAAGGCATCGGCGACACCATTCGCGTGTCGCTCACGCCGGAGCCGGGCGGCGACCGCACCAAAGAGGTCATCGTCGCCCAGGAAATGTTGCAAACGATGGGCCTGCGCAGCTTCACGCCGCTGGTCACCGCGTGCCCCGGTTGTGGCCGCACCACGAGTACCTTTTTTCAAGAACTCGCGGCAAAAACGCAGAGCTATTTGCGCGCGCAAATGCCGGTGTGGCGCGAGCATCATCCCGGCGTAGAAACGATGAGCGTGGCGGTGATGGGCTGCGTGGTCAACGGCCCCGGCGAATCAAAAATGGCCAACATCGGCATCAGTTTGCCGGGCACCGGCGAGCTGCCGGTGGCACCGGTGTACGAAGACGGCAAGAAGACGGTCACACTCAAAGGTTATCGCATCGCAGAAGAATTTCAGGCTATGCTGGATGCGTATGTGCAGCGCACGTATGGCGCAGCAGCGGCGAGCCGAGTGACGAGCAATACAGCGCCTCCTGCGACGGCGAAAGTGATCGCGATTAAAGCAATCGCGTGACGTCGAGGTCAGCGATGTGGCGGCACGTCATTGCGCGGTCGATACGCGCTGAGCACGGCGCCACCGCTTAAACGGCGAGGCAGTAGCGATCACGTTATGCCATCAGCATTTTGCTAAACTTTTGTTTGCGCAAATGTCCAAGATGGTTGCAATGCAAATTTCAGCAGGTACTTCCACCGCCCAAAAGTACCTAACGCGACGGCGCATCGCGCTGGGTCTCACCACGCTGGTTACAGCCGCTGGCGCGCATGTGGCCGTTGCGCAATGTCCCTTTGATGTCGCCGGGTCGGGCGCGGCAAGCCTTACGCGCGACGGCCTGCTTTTGTCGCGAGTCGCCAATGGCACCGCAGATGCGGGCCTTGTCGCAGGCACAGGCAGCGCGCGCCCCGCAGCCGACATCAGAAACCACGTCACGGTCACTCACCGAGCGCGGCTTGATGTGAACGGCGATGGCGTATTTAATTCAACCGACGCGCTGATCATTTCGCGCTATCTCGGCGGTGTGCGCGGCGACGCGCTGTCAGCAGGGGTCAGCGTGTTGCCTGCCATCGGCGGGCCTGCGCGCGGCTCCGGCTCATTGATTGAAACCTACATCAATGGTGGCTGCGTGTTGCCAACGCTTGTCACCGTGAACCGACCGGACGCGTTGGTATTTGTCGACGTTCACGAGGTGCCCGTCAACTCGGTGCAAACATCCAACGCAGTCACCATCGCCGGACTGCGAGCTGCGGCACCGCTGAGCGTGACCGACGGCGAATATTCAATCGGCTGTAACGGCACCTTCACGGCAACGCCAGCCACTATCGCCAACGGGCAGACCGTGTGCGTGCGCCATACCGCCCCCGCGGCCGAAGGCTCCAGTGCCAACACCGCCACCATGATCGGCGGCGTGCAGGGCACGTTTGTGAGCACCACCGCCTACGCGTTCGCACCGGGCCTGCAGCCGCTGCCCGCAAGCACCATCACGCGCGGCAGCTATCCCGCCCCCGTGCTCAACGGCATCAATACGCCCACCATCACGGCGGTGGCGGACGGCTTTTGGGATGTGCCCTCCACGTGGAGCGGCAACCGTGTGCCCGGTGCCAACGACATCGTAGCGATTGCCAAAGGCCGCGCTGTAACGCTGCGTGGCAACACCGCGAGTCTCACCGGTTTGTGGATCATGGGATCGCTTGAATTTGCCGCCGCCACGGTCGGCGTCATGTCGCGCAACATCATGGTTTACGGCACCCTGCAGGTAGGCTCCACGAGCGCGCCGTTCACCCAGAGCGCCACCATCGAGCTGACTGGCAGCGACCGTGCTGCGAGCGTGATGGGCATGGGCAGCAAGGGCTTGGTGGTGATGGAGGGGGGCTTGCTTTCGCTGCATGGCGAACGGCGTTTGGCATGGACGCAGCTCACTTCGAACGCAGCCGTAGGGGCAACCAGCGTCACCGTGAAAGACGCGCCTGACACATGGCGAATCGGCGACAAACTGCTGCTGGCCGCGAGCAACATTGACCCACGGCAGTCCGAAGTGCTCACCGTCACCAACGTTTCCGGCAACACCGTGAGTTTCAGCCCCGCGCTGCAATACGCTCGCTATGCATTAGTGCAGACTTTTAACGGCAAACGCCTCGATCAGCGGCCCACCATCAGCTTGCTTTCACGCAATATCGTGCTGCGCGGCGACGCGAGCTCGGATGCCAACAAATTTGGCGGTCACGTGATGTCGATGTCTGACGGCCACACCCAAGTCAGCGGCGTGGAATTTCAGCGCATGGGTCAGGCGGGGCTCTTTGGGCGCTATCCGATTCACTGGCACCGCGCCGGTGATCGTGCGGGCAACTTTGTGGTCAATAGTGCGGTGAACGGAAGTTTTCAGCGGGCCTACGTGGTGCATTCAACCAACAAAGTGTGGGTTGAAGCCAACGTGGCCTACAACGTGAGCAATCATGCTTTCGTGTGGTCTGAAGACGGCGACGAATCAGCGAATTTTTTCATTCGCAATGTGGGCGTGTTGATCGTGAGCCCCGATGAGGCGGATTTTGCGTTTCCGATCAACAGTGCCTTCTTCGCCAACTCGTCGCAAGGCGAGCAGCGCTCGGGTGTATTTTGGGGCCGCAGTTTAGACAAGCACGTGCTGCGCGGCAACGTCTCTGGGGGCTCGATCAATGGCACCGGATTTTTTATTGACGTATTTACGCCGCGGCCGTTTGACAGCATCGAGGGCTCCGGTTTTGTGTTTGAAAACAATACCGCGCACTCCACGTACAAGTCGATTGCCATTGGCAATCAGCTCAATTACCCCGAGGCAACCAAAGGCCATGCGTTGATGGTGACCACCGGCACCCGCGGCAATGTTGAGCACGTTTTCCGCAACTACACCGGGTATTTCAACACCTCTTCAGCGTGGTTTGAAGACCGTAAAACCACGTTCAAAAACTCGATCATCGCTGACAGCGGCGTTGGTGTGATGGTGCAGCGTGCCGTGATCGACGGCGTCACCGTGGTGGGCAAAAGCGCGACGCCGGTGCTCACCCCCCAGGTCACGCCATCGGTGGAAATAAATTCACCGAGTCTTATTCACGTCAATGGCAGCAATCACGGCGGCAAGCGTGCGCCGCTGATTCGCGATGCAACGCTTGTCAATCACAGTGGCATGGGCGTGGTGTGGGATGTAGAAAACCTGTCGCCCGCCGCTCTCCTCGACAACCTGCGCTTTGTCAACGTGGCGACTCAATTTGGCATTCACAACCCGTCACGCTTTGAGTATCCGTACTCGCCCGCATGGGGCCTGAACGATCCGACCGGTCGCATGGCGGGCGACAAAGTGCCCGCGCGCATCGTGGTGCGCGATTCGAACCTGATTGACGCGCGCTGCCAACAATTTCCTAATTTCAATGCGTTTTCGTGCCCGGCAGCGGGCAGTTTGTTGTTGCGCTCTGACGCGCCCGTAACGACAATCGATTCACGCGGAAAAATCGCCTATCTCACCGATTTAGGCTACGACTATTTTGATCCGGGCATGCCGGTGCTGGGTGCGGTGAGTTTTGTCGCCGACGGTGAACGCTATGAAGTGTTGAGCGGCAGCGCAAAAACGCAAATCAATCTGTCGCTCGACGATGCGGCTGGCAAATCTATTGAGCTGTCATTTGCCAGCGCCAGCGCGCCCAGCAGCGTGACGCAAAGCGGGCAAAACGTGGCCGCCGCTTCGAGTCTTGCGCAAATGCGAATGAGCACCGCGTCGGCGCGATTTTTTGACGCAGTCACGCAGCGCTTCTTTGTGCGCATCGTCGTGCTCGACGCCGCCGCTGGAACACAAACCGTGGCCCTTACCGGAAACTTTTTTGCACGCACTTCGCCCGCCACGGGACTGCTTGCCGTCAACGTCGCGGCAGGCCTCGTGCCAGGATTTGTTGCGTCGCGATACGCCAACACTGCGCTTTATGCACTGCGCTACGGCGCGCCCACCACCGCAAGCGCAAGTACAGGTGCAAGTGCAAGTGCAAGCAGCGTCGCGCACAGCTACGCCACGCTCGGTCAAGGCAATTCGGACACCGCGTTCGATGCCACAGCTTACGGCACCACCACCGTGGTGCGTGCGTTGGTTAATGCGCCAGTGGACGGCGTGTATCGAGTGGCGCTGTGGGGCGACGGTGGCGGCACCTCGGCCTACGTCGACGGTGTGTACGTGATGGGAGAAGCGTTTGCCAGCTTCAACAGCAACTTTTTTAGCAACAACCTACCCAACAGCGAGGTCGTTGCCTTCCTGCATCCGAGCGAGCATATTTCTTTAAAAGCCGGATGGCACGAGGTGACCCTGGTGCACGGCAAACCGCAGCCTGCGCCGGGCGAGCAGGGACGCGCCGAAACCTCACTGATGCTGCGCTGGGCGACGCCGCAAAATCCCAACCTGTGGGTGTTTCCAGCACTGTCTCGGGCGGCGCAGTGATGTCTAAACGCAGGGCTGTGTGCGCGCTGGGCAGCGCGGTGGCCTTGGTGATGGTGGGCTGCGCGTCGAGCAGTGCTGTGCATGACCACGATCACGCCGCACCGGCGCTCGCGGCGAATGTGCAAACCGCACAGAGGTGCCGCGCAGGTGCGTTCGTCGAGGCATCGAACATCATCAACTCAGTCGTACACATCGCGATGGCGCTACCGAGTAACACCTCCGAGCTGACGCGCGCAGAGCTCGACACGGTGCTCTACACCGCGCTGCAACAAGCGAAAACCGAAGTGCACTGCGTCGTCGGCAGCCTCAGCTTTGGTTATGACCAATCGTACGCACGCGGCATTGCCCGCGGCGTCGCACTGGCTAAATCGCGCGGGCTGTCAAGCGACGTGATTGAGCTGGGCAACAGCGTGGTGACCACGTTGGAGCAGTCATTCGTGATGCCCGCTTCTACGCCCAAAAATAGCGCATTAATTGTGCGCTGATTGCACGAGTTGCGCCTGGCCATGCCAACGTTTTCGGTCAAGTCGCGGTCGTAGCGTTTGCGGCGACGCGAATCTGCACTGCCGCCGAGCGGCAATGCAGAATCGTGCTAACCCCTAAAATTACTCGATGAGCCGGCATTTCTGCAACGCTTTGGTCGTTTGCCGTAAGTGCAGTATCGCCCCAATTGCCAGCAACAACTTTTTTCGCTAACGACCATTCAACTAACGCTAAGCATCGTTTTCGCTCATTGTCGATAAATGTTATTTTGGGCCGCTAGCCCAAGCACAATAAACCTTAGCGCCTAAAGTTAATAGAATAATTATGGACAACGCATCACTTTCTGGGCCGACTGCAAAAGCCCAAGCTCTGCAAGCCGTCCGCGGCATGAACGACGTCCTGCCCACCGATTCCTCGAAGTGGGAATTTGTTGAAGAGACGATGATCCGCATCGCCCGGCAGTACGGTTACCGCAACATGCGCGCGCCGATCGTTGAGCCGACGCCGTTGTTCGTGCGCTCGATTGGCGAGGTCACCGACATTGTTGAAAAGGAGATGTATTCCTTCGAGGACAAACTCAACGGCGAAAAGCTCACGCTGCGGCCGGAGCTCACCGCGGGCCTGGTGCGCGCCGCGATCAACGCGAGCTTGACCTACAACGGGCCGGTGCGCGTGTATTCGATGGGTCAGATGTTCCGCCACGAGCGCCCGCAGAAGGGCCGGGAGCGCCAGTTCAGTCAGTTCGATGTTGAGTGTTTTGGCTTTGACGGCCCGGACGTCGACGCCGAGATCATGATCATGGCGATGCGGATTTTTCGCGCGCTAGGCATCAACGATATTCGTCTTGAAATCAATTCGCTCGGTGGCGTGGATGAACGTGCGGCCTACCGCGCGCAACTGATTGCGCACTACGAGGCCAATCTCACAGCGCTCGACGACGAAGCCAAACGTCGCCTGCACACCAACCCAATGCGCATCCTCGACAGCAAGGTCGCCAGCGTGATCGCGGTGAATCAGACCGCGCCGAATCTGCTCGATTCATTGCAGGAAGCGTCGCGCACGCATTTTGTAGGCTTGCAGCAATTGCTGCGTGACGCCAACGTGCCGTTCGTGGTCAATCCACGCATCGTGCGCGGCATGGACTACTACAACAGAACCGCATTCGAATTTGTCACCGATCGCTTCGTCCCGACCTCGGGTAACCCGATGACCATTTGCGGTGGCGGCCGCTACGACGGGCTGTTCGAGCAACTCGGCGGCAAGCCAACGCCCGCCATTGGCTTCGGCCTCGGCATCGAGCGCACGCTGTTGTTGCTGGCCGATTCGCCCGCAATGGCGACGCACGCTGCGCCCGACGCGTACATCGTGCACGCGGGTGAGGGCGCACAAAAAGCCGCCAGCGCGCTCGCTGAAACGTTGCGCGATGCGGGCCTTGCGGTGGCCCAGCACAGCAACGGCGGCAGCTTCAAAAGTCAGATGAAAAAGGCCGACGCGAGCGGCGCGCGCTTCGCGATCATCATTGGCGACAACGAGGTAGCGGCGGGCACGGTAGCCGTAAAACCGTTGCGTGACGCGCTGGGCACCGCGATTGTTGGCGAACAGGCGATAATTACGAGTTCGGCTGTTGCGGCACATTTGCGCGCATAAACCGCACATTTCCAGATTACCGAACCCGAAAAGTCCAACATGGCTGCATACGATCTAGACGAACAAGAAAAACTGGGCGACCTTAAAGCCTGGTGGGCGCGCTACGGCAACTACGTCACGGCAGGCGTTACTGTGGTGGCGCTGCTGATCGCGGCGAATCAGGGCTGGAAGTATTACACCGGCAAGCAGGCCGCCGAGGCCGCGAGCCTGTACTTTGCGCTGTCTGATGCGGCCACCAAGAACGAAACCGCGAAAGCCAAAGACGCCGTCGCGCAGTTGGTCGAAAAATTCCCGAACACCGGCTATGCGTCACGCGGCGCGTTGCTTGCGGCAAAGGTCGCATTTGACGCGGCCGATTTGCCCGCCGCAAAAACCCAACTCGAATGGGCGGTGGCCAACAGCAAGGAGCTGGAAATCACGAGCATTGCCCGCCTGCGCCTTGCCGCCGTGCTGCTAGATCAAAAGCAATATGACGCTGCGATTGCCACACTTGACGCTAAGCGCAGCGACGCGTTCGAGGGCTTGTTTCTCGACATGAAGGGTGACATTTTCAATCTGCAAGGCAAGCCCGCTGACGCGAAAACAGCGTATGAAGCCGCCCTCGTAAAGCTCGATCCTAAAGGCTCGGTGAAGCAGTACACGCAAATGAAACTTGATGCGGTGGCTGCCGCCGTCGGAGCCGCAAAATGATCGCCACTCAACGCTTGTTGCAGCGCGCCAGTCTTCTGACCGTTGCCATGGCGCTGGCCGGGTGCAGCTCATTGCCATCGTGGTTAAGCAGTGGCGACAAAAAAATATTGCCGTTGCCTGCCGTCACCGGCAGCGCAAGCGTTGCCACTGCTTGGCAAACCGCGCTCGGCGGCAAGCAGACGAGCAGCTTAATTCCAGCGGTTGCCAATGGTCGCGTCTACGCCGCGCATCCGAGTGGCGCGGTGATCGTGGCCGATGAGAAATCCGGTGCTGTTACGGGGCGCTTTCAAGTGCCGAGCGGCAAAGGCATGGTCTCCGGCGGCGTGGCTGCATCGGCTGACATGATCGTCGTGGGCACCAACAAAGCCGAGGTGTTGGCGCTCGACATGAACGGCGCGCTGCTGTGGAGCGCCAAGGTGTCCTCTGAGGTCATCGCGCCTGCCGCGATCACCGAGGCGGCCGTGATCGTGATCGGTGGCGACGGCGTGATCACCGCGCTCGACCCAAAAACCGGTGCTCGTAAATGGATCGTGCAACGCCCGTTACCCGCGCTAACGGTGCGCTCTAGCGCCATTCCGGTGGCTGGTCGCGGTGCCGTATTTGTCGGCACGGCGCAAGGCAAATTGTTGGCGATGGATGCCGCGAACGGCTCGATCGGGTGGGAAGCCACGGTTGCCACGCCAAAGGGCGCGTCTGAATTGGAGCGTCTGGTGGACGTGGTCGGACGTCCGGCGATTGACGCCGAGCGCATCTGTGCTGCGGCCTATCAGGGCCGTGTGGCATGCTTTGATCTGGTGCGTGGCACGCTGTTGTGGTCGCGCGATTTAAGCTCGCTGACGGGCCCGTTGCTAGACGCCAAATACGTCTACATCAGTGACGAGAAAGGCGTGGCGCAAGCGTTTGACAAAACTACCGGCGGCACGGTGTGGAAGCAAGACGTGCTCGCAGGACGCCGCGCCACTGGCACCGCGTTGATTGGTGACTTTTTCGCCATTCAGGACGCCGAAGGCACGCTGCACTTGGTTGACCGTAACAGCGGCAAAATCGCCGGACGCGGACTCGGTGACGCGTTCGTGTCCGACGTTGGCATGGTGGCAGGTAGCGACGGTGCGCTGGTGCAAACCCGTAGCGGCCAGCTCGCTGCCGTTTCTGCGCGCTAATTCACCTCCTACCGCCGCGGGGCTTGGTGACGTCAACTGAGTCAAACCGCGAGCATCTCTTCCTCTAAAAGTAGCCCTGCCCCATGCTCCCCACCATCGCCCTCGTTGGCCGCCCAAATGTGGGAAAGAGCACCCTCTTCAACCGCCTCACTAAGTCGCGTAACGCGCTGGTCGCGGACTTTCCCGGCCTCACGCGTGACCGTCAATATGGCCAAGGAAGGGTAGGCGAGCGCCGCTTTGTGGTGATCGACACCGGCGGCTTCGAGCCGGTCGCGAAAGAAGGCATCCTCAAAGAAATGGCGCGCCAAACGTTGCAAGCGCTGGACGAAGCCGACATCGTGATTTTCATCGTCGATGGTCGCGCGGGCGTAACACCGCAGGATGCGCGCATCGCCGACCTGCTGCGCAAACGCGGTCGCACCGTTTATCTGGCGGTCAACAAGACCGAAGGCATGAACGACGCCCGCGTTACTGCTGAGTTTTATGAGCTCGGCATCGGCGAGCCGTACGCGATTTCTGCCACGCAAGGTGATCGCGTGAACGCGTTGCTTGAGCTGGCGTTGCAGGAAAAAGCGCCGCTTCCCGGCGCACCCGAAGTGCCCGATGAAGACGAGGAAATCGAACCGGTCAAGCTCGACGCACGCGGCAAGATGATCTCCTCTGGCGAGCCCGGTGAAGACGGCGAAGGCGTGGCCTTTGCCCCCGAGCCGCCAGCGCGCACGAAGATTGCCATCGTCGGTCATCCGAACGTGGGCAAAAGCACGCTGGTAAATTCGCTAATCGGCGAAGAGCGCGTGATCGCGTTCGACCAGCCGGGCACCACGCGCGATTCGATTTATCTGGACTTTGTTCACAAGGGCAAAGACTACACGCTGATCGACACGGCGGGCGTGCGTAAACGCGGCAAAACGACGGATGTAATCGAGAAATTCTCGGTGATCAAAACGTTGCAGGCCATTGAAGACGCCAACGTAGTGGTGTTCATGATTGATGCCACGCAGAGCGTGTCCGACCATGACGTGCAGCTCGCTTCGTTCATTCAAGACGCGGGTCGTGCGCTGGTCGTTTGTTTGAACAAATGGGACGCCGCGAACTCGGAGCAGCGCAAAACGCTCAACGAAGATTGCGAACGAAAACTGTATTTCGTCGATTACGCTGAAACGTTAGTCATCTCCGCAAAAACCAAGCAAGGTTTGGATAAAGTGATGGCGTCGGCCGCCAAAGCCCACGCCGCCGCGTTCAAAAAACTGCCAACACCCAAACTCACCCGCGTGCTGCAGGACGCCATCGTCAAGCAGCAACCGCCGCGCGCAGGCGTGTTGCGGCCCAAGATGCGCTACGCCCACCAAGGCGGCAGCAACCCGCCTGTGGTGGTGATTCATGGCACGTCGCTGAACAAGTTGTCAGCCACGTATTTGCGCTTTCTGGAGCGTTTCTTTCACGATGCTTTTCAGCTTCAAGGCACGCCGCTGCGACTTGAACTTCGCACGGGGCATAATCCGTACGTGGAAGACGAGAAGTCGGGGCGGCGCAAGCGCTGATTTGTAATGGGCAGTGATGCCGCTTGCATTTGTCATAAATTGCTGCCGTCGCCTTGAACTCTCAGAAGCCAGCACCATCTGATGCTGAGAAGCTTTAGGTTTTGGTGACTTAGGTGACTAACAACAAAGCATCATTCAACAAGAATTTCGGAGAATAAGAAGTGAGCAATAAAGGGCAATCCCTCCAAGACCCGTTCCTGAACACGCTGCGCAAAG
>JAYSRA010000067.1:0-34933 GCA_043721275.1 Burkholderiales bacterium | reverse complement strand
GCTGCCGAGATTGCTCCATGCTGCCGTCGCCTCCAAGCCTCATCCGCTATCCCAGATACGGCTTCCGGAGCCAGCTTGCTAATCAGGAGTCGACTATTTGCGTAATTCAACGTGCAGCCCAAGTATGTTGGACGTTTCACGATTAAGTTGTCAAGCCAGAACCCGCCGAAATTTTCAAAACCTCGAAACCCCGACGCAACGCAAATTTACAGCGCGCCGCCGGACGCCGTGACCTGTTCTTCGCGGTGAAACACGCGGCGGTAGCTGACGTAATCGCTGATCATCAGCACCGCTGTGAGCGGCACGGCCATGATCATCATGAGCAACAGCGCCGCACTTTTGAGCAGATATAAAACCGGTGCCGCAATCGCGACCACGGCGAGTAGCAACAAAAAAATTGCAAGGCCGTACACGCTCATGGCGAGCCAGTTGCTGAAGCAGGCACGTGCTGACGTAATCAACGCTTGCCCGAAAGTTGCGTCCGAAAAAACGATCAGCGCGGGCGCAAACCACAGCGCGGCGGTGAGCGGCAGCGTGAGCAAAATGGTGATGCCCATGAAACGCAATTGCGTCATCTCATCCATCTTGGGTTTCCCATCGGCAGACATGACCTGATCAAGCGTTATGCCCGATGCGAACACGGCGATGGATGCAGCGATCAACACGCCGATGAGATACACGCCGCCCAGCGGCAACAGCGCTTTCAAATTGGATTTGAAGCCCGCGAACAAATGCCGCGCCTCGGGCAATTCGCCGCGCTCGTGATGCCATGCGGCAGCCAGAAATCCGACCGACAACACGGGCTTTAAAAACACGAACAACAATCCGCCGGAGATCACCGAGGCCACCTGCATGATCAGCAGAAACAATGCGGCAATCGAGGTGTAGCGCAACCACTGCGTGCGAAAAATGCGCAACGATCCGCGAAGCCACTCGAAGCCTTCTGCGGCCGGAACAACTGAAAATTTGATGTTGCTCATTACGCGGCTCCCGGCGTCTGCGAGAGACCGCTAAGCTCGGTGGGCCAATGCCCTGGTTGGTTGATACGCAGTCGCAAAATGCGCTCGAACGCAGCCGGGTTGTGCGGTGTATTGACCTCGGCCGCGCGCGGTAAATGCAGGTCATAAAGTCGCGACAACCAGAAGCGAAGCGCACCGGCGCGCAACAGCGCGGGCCAAGCAATTTGCTCCGCCTCGGACGGTGAGCGCTCTGTGGCGTAAGCCGCGAGCAGTGCGTGCAATCGCGTCGCATCGAATTCACCGTCGTCGCTCACGCACCAGTCGTTGGCAGTGATGGCGAGGTCGTAGGCAAACTCATCAGTCGCGGCAAAACCAAAGTCAATTAACGCGGTCAATCGCTCGCCGTCAAACAACACGTTGTCACGAAAAAGGTCAGCGTGAATCGCGCCATTCGGCAATCGCGTCTGACGCCGTTCGCGCTGAAATTTAAGCTCTTCTTCGATCAGCTGATTTTGTTCAGCGGACACATACGGGCGCACCGCACGCGACGTGGCCAACGTCCACGCCGGACCGCGCTTGTTGCTGATGCGAGTGCGGAAGGCGCGACTCGCGTTGTGCAATCGGCCGAGCTCAACGCCAACCGACTGACAATGCAACACGTCAGGCTGCATCACCGGACGCCCCGGCACGCGCTGCGTCAGCGCTGCGGGCCGACCGTTCAAAATGGAAAACAAACCACCGGTGCGGTCTGCAATCGGCATCGGCACGGCCACGCCCGACTTGGCGAGGTGCGAGGTGAAATTTAGATAAAACGGTAAATCTTCAGCAGGCACGCGTTCGTACAACGTGAGCACATATTCGCCGTCGACCGTAGTCAAAAAGTAATTGGTGTTCTCAATGCCTTCCGAAATCGGGGCGAGCGCGCAAACGCTGCCCACAGAAAAGCGGGTCAGCCACGCTGAAACTTCGCTTTCGGTCACTCGGGTGAAAACAGACATGCCAATGCTTGTGGAAAAAAGTTCGTGAAATTAACGGAGTGACGGTGACAACGACGTCGGCCGCGTGAGCATGGCCGCAGCACGCGGGCGCAGCGCATGTCTAGAAACGGAACAGCTCCCACAGCGAGGGACTCACGCGCTTACCGCCGTTGTCAGCCTGTCGGTCGGTGCGGCCCGCGTTCGGATCAACGACGGTGTAGCCCTTGGCAGCACCGACGCGCACATGCGCATTGGCCAAACGACCCTGCACGCGCTCTTCTTCCACGATCACACTGGTGGATTTTTTTCCCGGAGCCGTGACCGAGGTGTTGCTCACGGTTTTTTCAGCCGCTAATTCAGGCGCGCCGTCGGGCACGTCAACGTGGGACGGTGTCTGCACTGTTGTCGGCACGCCAGGCGCAGCGACCACCTGCGCAAACGACTCGAACCCAATCAAGCCCAGCGCACACGCTAGAAGCTGAGCGATTCGCGGCAGAAAAACAGGGATGATTGCGTTCATGGTGTGTTCGATTGTACCGGGCCGGGAACGCGTTGCCTGTAGGTCAAACGCACATTAAGAGCGTGCTTGCCTGAGCCGCAATGCCCTCGCCGCGCCCGGTGAATCCGAGCTGCTCAGTGGTGGTCGCCTTGACGCTGACGCAATCTTGCGCAACGCGGCAATCAGCGGCGATGTTGCTGCGCATTTGCATGATGTGCGGTGCCATTTTCGGGGCTTGCGCGATGATCGTGGCATCGATATTGACGACGCACCAACCGGATTCAAGCACGCGTGTGACGACCGCTCGCAGCAACACGCGGCTATCCACGCCGCGGTGCGCTGGGTCAGTGTCGGGAAAATGTTTGCCGATGTCGCCGAGGGCGGCGGCACCTAACAGCGCGTCGGCGATGGCATGCAGCAACACGTCAGCGTCAGAATGTCCGAGCAAACCGCGCTCATACGGAATCGTGACGCCGCCGATAATTAGCGCGCGTCCAACGACCAGTTGATGCACATCGAAGCCGGTGCCAACGCGAAAAGGAACGGTCACGATTGCGCCTGCAGCGAAAGGTAATACGCGGCAAGCTCTGCGTCTTCCGGCAGCGTAATTTTGATGTTGCGTGCACTGCCGGGAACGAGCAGCGGCGACATGCCGAGCGCTTCAATCGCTTGCGCTTCATCGGTCACGTCCGGTGACGCCGTGAGGGCGTGAACGAGCGTTTCATAGCGAAACATTTGCGGCGTCAACGCGCGCCACATGCTCTCGCGAGGCACGGTTTCTGAGACCTCGCTGTCGCTGTTGGCGCGCTTCAATGTGTCGGCGATAGGACACGCCAGCAGTCCACCGACAGGATGTGCGCCCGCCACCGAAATCAGGCGATTCAGATCGCTGACCGCAATGCAGGGACGCGCGGCATCATGCACCAGCACCCACGCGTCACGTCGAACGAGTTTTGAAATATCTTTAAGCGCGTTCTGCACCGTCTCGGCACGCGTGCTGCCCGCTGAACGCAGCAGCGTCACGTGCGCGTGATGTGCCGTCACCGTTTCGGCGTGCGCGTCATCAATCTGAACGTTGACAAATATTCGCTCAATCGTGGCGCATTTTTGCAATGCGATGAGCACGTGTTCGAGTACTGTTTTTCCTGCGATCACGCTGTACTGCTTCGGCGCAACAGAGCCAAATCGCGCGCCGTTTCCGCCTGCCGGAACAATCGCGACGCAACTCAAACGAGTAACGCCGTCTGCGGTCAACTCACCACCTTGATCGTCGGGAATTTCGACGTGTGATCTTCACTCTTTTGCGCCACGAAAATCGCGACTTTGCGAGCGATTTCGAGATAGATTTTTGACACCGCACCGTCCGGGTCGGCGATCACGGTGGGACGTCCGCTGTCGGCCTGCTCGCGAATCTTGCCGTCAAGCGGCAGACCACCGAGGAAAGGCGTGTTGTAGTCACGACACATCGCCGCAGCGCCGCCTTCGCCGAAGATGGCTTCGACGTGTCCGCAGTTGGAACACACATGCGTGCTCATGTTTTCGACAATCCCGACAATCGGAATGCCGACTTTGTCGAACATTTTGAGCCCTTTGCGTGCATCCATCACCGCGATTTCTTGCGGCGTGGTGACGATCACCGCACCGGTCACAGGCACCTTTTGCGCGAGCGTCAACTGGATGTCACCGGTGCCCGGTGGCATGTCGATGATGAGGTAGTCCAAATCGCGCCAGTTGGTATCGGACAGCAGCTGCTCCAGCGCCTGCGTGACCATTGGGCCGCGCCACACCATCGGCGTGTCGGTGTCGATCAAAAAACCAATCGACATCGCCTGAATGCCATGCGCCTCCATCGGCTCCAGCGTCTTGCCGTCCGCGCTTTCGGGGCGGCCGGTGATGCCGAGCATTAAAGGCTGCGATGGGCCGTAAATGTCAGCGTCCAATATCCCGACGTTGGCACCTTCAGCCGACAACGCGAGCGCGAGATTGACAGCAGTCGTGCTCTTACCCACGCCGCCTTTACCGGACGCCACCGCGATGATATTTTTGATGCCGTTTTTGAGTTTTACGCCGTGCTGAACGGCGTGCGACACGACCTTGTGCGACACCGTCACCGCCACCTTGCCGACACCCGGCATGCCGCGCACGTGCTGCATCACCACGTTGCGCAACGTGTCGTATTGGCTTTTCGCCGGATAGCCGACCACGACCTCGATGGTCACGTCGTTGCCGTCAATGCCGTCAACGACAAGGCGTTTAATGGATTTATCTTTAATAAAATCGCGACCGGTGTTCGGGTCGATGCAGATTGCGAGGTGGGTGAGTACGTCTGATTCAGTCATAGACGTAGTTTATCTGGCGGCGACACTTGCTCCAACGCGTCTGTTCGTGTGGGAGGGGTGTCACCCCGACATCGTGGTCACTCTGCCGCCCGTCGGGGTGGCACCCCTCTCACGAAGCCGCTCCTACAAGGGTTTTGATACCATCGACCGCCTACTTATCAGCACTACGCGCTAGCTACATCGATTCTCCATGACCGCTGACATCACCCAATCCATCGCGCAATACAAAAAGCGCAAAATCTTCGTGACCACCGCGTTGCCGTATGCCAACGGCAAGTTTCATCTTGGCCATATGATGGAGTACATCCAAGCGGACATCTGGGTGCGCTTTCAGCGCATGCGTGGGCATGCGGTGCATTGGGTCTGCGCGGACGACACGCACGGTGCGCCGATCATGATTGCGGCGGAAAAAGCGGGCAAATCGCCGCAGGAATTTGTCACCGAAATCGCCGCCACGCGCCAAGAATATCTCGACGGATTTCATCTGTCGATTGACAACTGGCATTCCACCGATTCGCCAGAAAACGTAGCGCTTGCGCAGGATATTTATCGTAAGCTGCGCGACTTCGTGCGCGACGGCAAACCGGCGTCGTTTATCGAGCGACGCTCGGTTGAGCAGTTCTACGATCCGGTCAAAGGCATGTTTCTACCGGATCGCTACATAAAGGGCGAATGCCCGAAGTGCGGCACTAAAGATCAGTACGGCGACTCGTGCGAAAACTGTAGCGCTGTTTATGCGCCGACTGATCTAAAAAATCCGTACTCAGTGCTATCCGGCGCGACGCCAGAAATGCGCTCAAGCGAGCACTTCTTTTTCCGCCTATCGGATCCGCAATGCGTGGAGTTTTTGCGCGAATGGACGGAAGGCTTTGATCGTCACGGCAAGAAGCGCCTGCAATCAGAAATCATCGCTAAAACCAAGGAATGGTTGGGCGAAGACGGCAAGATGGGCGACTGGGATATTTCCCGCGACGAGCCGTATTTCGGCATCCCGATTCCTGATGCACCGGGCAAGTATTTTTATGTGTGGCTGGACGCGCCGGTTGGGTATCTTGCCTCGCTGAAAAATTACTTCGACACGGGGAAGGCGAATGCCAGCGGCGAGCCGCGTTCGTTTGAAGAATTTCTCAACGCAGACGATACCGAACAGATTCATTTCATCGGCAAGGACATCGTTTATTTTCACGTGCTGTTCTGGCCAGCGATGCTCAAGTATTCCGGCTACAAAACGCCAGATAGCGTGAACGTGCATGGCTTCATCACCGTCGGTGGCGAGAAAATGAGCAAGAGTCGTGGCACCGGGATTGACCCGCTCACGTACTTAAAAATCGGCATGAATCCCGAGTGGCTGCGTTATTACATCGCCGCCAAACTGAACTCGCATGTTGAAGATATTGATCTCACGGCAGAAGATTTCATGGCGCGGGTGAACTCGGATTTGATTGGTAAGTACGTCAATATTGCGAGCCGAACGGCGGGCTTTTTGCATAAGCACTTTGATGGCCGCGTATTCGAGCGAACAGATGCCGTCGCCGTCTACGCCAACGCGACAGTGGGCGAAAAAGCCGACGAAATTTCCAAGTTTTACGAAGCGCGCGAATTCGGCAAAGCAGCACGTCGCATCATGGAGCTGGCCGATGAAGTCAATCTGTATTACGACGCCACCAAACCGTGGGAATTAGCCAAGCGAGCCGCAGAAGATAAAGTCGCAAAAATCACTTTGCATCTTGCTTGCACACAGGTACTCGAATGTTTCCGATTACTGTCGATCCTGTTGTCGCCAATATTGCCGACGCTATCGCGCCGCGCCTTTGAGTTTCTTGGTTTACCGGAACAACGCTGGGCGGATTTACCGAAAACACTCGCAGCCGGACACGTCATTCAGCCGTACAAACACCTCATGTCCCGAGTGGAAGAAAAGCAACTAGACGAGCTCTTCGGCTTGCTCCCTGACGCAAACGAAAAAGCAACCAAGCCGCAGCCCGCACCAAAAGGCGCTGCCAGCAACACCGCCACGAAGAAGACGATTGCCTCAGCCCTGCAAGCCAACGCCTCCGAAAACTCTGATCATTTCATCAGCATCGACGACTTCAGCAAAGTCGATCTGCGCATCGCAAAAATCGTCAATGCTGAGCACGTCGAAGGCAGCGACAAATTGCTGCGTCTGACACTGGATGTCGGCGAGGTGGACACGTCCGGTCAGCCCACACTGCGCAACGTGTTCTCAGGCATCAAGTCGGCGTACGCGCCAGAAAATCTCATAGGACAATTCACCGTAGTTGTTGCTAATCTGGCCCCGCGCAAGATGAAGTTTGGTGTGTCGGAGGGCATGGTGCTTGCCGCGTCGGCAAAAGACGAGAACAATGCGGGTGGGCTGTACCTGCTCAATCCCCACGACGGCGCGACCGTCGGTATGAAAGTAACGTGACTATGCCCTTAGGCGCCTCCCGCACAGTTTTCGAACAAGAAAAATACAAGATTCTCAGGGCCAGTTCGCGCGATGCGCCGGTGGTCTCAGCATTAACAAAAGGCGATTGGTCGGAGCGCGTGGCGATCTCGAAGCGGCGCAAAGTTGACAACCCAACGCAGATCGCGGAGGACCTGCGCGCGGGCGGTGGATTGGTGCTTTATCGCAGCAATTTGCCGGTGGCGGCGCTCTCCTATGTGCACGTGCACGACGGCAGCTGGGAGCTTCGGCGTTTGGGTGTAACGCGTTCGTATTCAGGCCGTGGCTTCACCACGCTGTTGATCGATACGCTCGAAAAACTCGCGGCCAAAGCGGGCGTGCATTCGATTCGAATCCCGGTTGAAACTTATTCGCCGCAATACAAAAATTACTTCGAAAAATTGGGCTTCACCGTTGACGCCGATCGGTCATTTTCAACCGTTTTTGCGGGCGCACTGCAACCTATCCGCATGTGCAAGACGGTAGGCTAACTGCCGCTCGTTGCGCGAAGTGGGCGACGCGACATTCGTTGGGCGCAAGCTTCCACGCATCGTAAAAACAGCGCACTCGGCCTTGCGTTTGATCGCGGAAAAGCGGGCACATCTCGCTCCGCGCTTGAGATTTTTCAAACACGCCGTATGGCGTCAGCTTTGACTTTCAAGAGGGTGCAGTAACTTCTAGGCGGTAACCTCAAATCGAGCTTGCCCGCCGCTTGAAAGCGCCATCCGCACACTCACCTTCGGTTGCATAAGCGCTGCACCATTCATCTCAGCGCAACCCCAATGAAGGAAATGGCTATGACTGGTTTTATTCGATTTAACGGTAACCCGAACGTGCGCTGGAATCCGGTAGCGCTCCACGGTGGGCGTCACGCGTCCGACGTCAATCGCGCGCTGGAAACGCTGGCAACACAGGTGTTCGGAGGCGCTGCCCGCGCTGAAAATACAGCGCTTGATCTGCGTGCCGACGTTCGCGAAACAGCAGCCGCGTACATCCTGCAACTAGACGTTCCCGGCGTGGCGAAAGAAGACATCACGGTGGACGTTGATGAAAAAACAGTGCGTATTGAAGCAACCTTCAAGCGGGCGAGCACCGAGCCTGTTGAGGGCGAAATCGCTGCCACTGCAGTGCTCACCGAGCGGGTGAACGGCGCGGCATCGCGCAACTTCCGCTTACCGCAAGCCGTCGATGCGGAGCTTGCAACCGCGCATCATGAGCACGGTGTGTTGACGCTGACGCTGCCGAAGAAAAATGCAACAACGCAGAAGCGTTTGGCGATTAACTAAGACGCCGGTCGCCGTAGCTCGGGTGTTCGCATCCGAGCTGCAAATTCCATACAGCTCAATGCGCAAACGCCCATTTCGCACGGGCTAGCGCGTCAATTCGTTGAATATCGACTTCCTCACTTTTCAACGCTCAGCCCGTTTTAAATGGTGCTTTCAGCATAAAGTTGCTTGCGTAAAACGCTGAACGCTTCCTATTTTTTTCGGGTTTTCGCCAACGCTTGCGCGAGAAATCCTGCCGTGTGCGAACCCTCCGCTTTCGCCACGGTTTCCGGTGTGCCGCAGGCGACCACCATCCCGCCGCCGTCGCCGCCTTCAGGGCCCATGTCGATCACCCAATCGGCGGTTTTGATGACGTCCAAGTTGTGTTCGATCACGACCACTGTGTTGCCGTGATCGCGCAGTCGGTAGAGCACTTTCAACAGCAGATCAATGTCGGCGAAGTGCAGGCCAGTCGTTGGTTCGTCAAGGATGTACAGCGTGTTGCCGGTGTCACGTTTTGACAGCTCCAGCGCGAGCTTGACGCGCTGCGCTTCGCCTCCGGATAGCGTGGTCGCGGATTGACCGAGGCGGATGTAGCCCAAGCCCACTTCAAAGAGCAAATTTACCTTCGCGGCAATTGCGGGCACCGGTTGAAAAAAGTCGCGCGCGGCTTCAACCGTCATGCCGAGCACTTCGGAAATATTTTGCCCGCGATACTGCACGTCGAGCGTTTCACGGTTGTAGCGTTTGCCGTGGCACACGTCGCAGGCCACATACACGTCCGGTAAAAAGTGCATCTCCACTTTGATCACCCCGTCGCCCTCACACGCCTCGCAGCGCCCACCTTTGACGTTGAACGAAAAGCGGCCGGGCTCATAGCCGCGTTCGCGCGCTTGCGGCGTTTGCGCGAAGAGCTCGCGAATCGGCGTGAACAGGCCCGTATACGTCGCCGGATTCGAGCGCGGCGTGCGGCCAATCGGGCTTTGATCGACGTCGATCACTTTGTCGAAAAGCTCTAGCCCGTCGATGCCTGCGTGCGGCGCAGGTTCGGCGAGGCTGCCGTAAATTTTCTTCGCGGCAGCGCGGTACAACGTGTCGTTCACCAACGTTGACTTGCCGGAGCCAGACACGCCGGTGACGCAAGTCAACAAGCCCATCGGGATTGATGCGTCGACGTTTTTCAAATTGTTGCCGTGCGCGCCGCGAATCACGATTTGCCTTTCAGGATTCGGCGCGATGCGCTTTTTTGGCAACGCGATTTGCTTGACGCCGGACAGATACAAACCGGTCAGTGAGGTCTTGCTTTTTTTGATGTCGGCGGGCTTGCCCTGCGCGATGATTTCGCCGCCGTGAATGCCAGCTGCGGGGCCGAGATCGACCACGTAATCCGCAGCCATAATCGCATCTTCGTCATGCTCGACGACGATCACCGTGTTGCCCAAATCACGAAGATGTTTGAGCATCGACAGCAGCCGATCATTGTCGCGCTGATGCAAGCCGATCGATGGCTCATCCAACACGTACATCACGCCGGTGAGGCCGGAGCCGATTTGCGAGGCGAGCCGAATGCGCTGCGATTCGCCGCCGGACAATGTCTCCGCGCTGCGGTCTAGCGACAAATACTCGAGTCCTACGTTGTTCAAAAATCCGACGCGATTTTTGATTTCATAAATGATGCGTTCAGCGATTTTTTGCTTGGCACCGGTGAGTTTCAGCGTTTCAAAAAACTTCGCGGTGTCAAACAACGGCAACGCGCTGATCTCATAAATGGGAGCGTCACCGACCTTCACAAAGCGCGCTTCTTTGCGCAGCCGCGCGCCCTTGCAATCCGGACATTCGCGACGGCTCATGTACTTCGACAGCTCTTCGCGCACGGCGGAGGATTCGGTCTCGTGATAGCGGCGGCGGAAGTTCGGCAGCACGCCCTCGAACGCATGTTTGCGCTTTTGGATCACGCCTTTTTCGCTGACGTAATCGAACTCGATCACGTCCTCGCCGCTGCCAAAAATCACCGCGTTGCGCGCCTCTTCCGGCAAATCTTTAAACGCGACCTCGACGTTAAATCCGTAGTGTGCCGCGAGCCCTTGCAGCAGTTGAAAGTAGAAAATCGTGCGTCGGTCCCAGCCTTTAATTGCGCCACTAGCGAGCGATAACTCGGGGTGCGCAACGATACGATTCGGCTCGAATTCGTCGATCTCGCCGAGGCCATCGCAGGTGGGGCATGCGCCCATCGGCGAGTTGAACGAGAACAATCGCGGCTCCAGTTCGGCGAGTGAATAATCGCAAATCGGGCAGGCGAATTTCGATGAGAAAAGTTGGGACGACTGAGGCTCACTGTCCATCATCACCACCAGCGCACGACCGTTACCCATGCGGCACGCGGTCTCAAAGCTCTCGGCTAAACGTTGCTTGACATCGGGCCGAACTTTCAGGCGATCAATCACGACGTCAATGGTGTGTTTATGATTTTTGGCGAGCTTCGGCGACGGCTCAAGCTCGGTCACTTCGCCGTCGATCCGTACCTTGGTGAAGCCCTTGGCTTTGAGCTCAATGAAGAGCTCTGCATGTTCGCCCTTGCGATCCGCGAGCACGGGCGCGAGCAGCATCACGCGCGTGTCGGCAGGGTACGCGAGCACCGTGTCGACCATCTGCGAGATGGTTTGCGACGACAGTTTGATCTCGGGATGATTCGGGCAATAGGGATCGCCAACGCGCGCATAAAGAAGGCGCAGGTAATCGTGAATTTCGGTGACTGTGCCGACGGTCGAGCGCGGGTTGTGACTGGTAGCTTTTTGCTCAATCGCGATGGCCGGTGCAAGCCCCTCGATCAAGTCCACATCCGGCTTGTCCATCATCTGCAAAAACTGCCGCGCGTACGACGACAGCGATTCGACGTAGCGCCGTTGGCCCTCCGCATACAGCGTGTCAAACGCGAGTGAGCTTTTGCCCGAGCCCGACAACCCCGTGATCACCACTAGCTGATGCTTGGGGATGTCGATGTTGATGTTTTTGAGATTGTGGGTGCGCGCGCCGCGAACTCGGAGGAAATCCATGCCAGTTTTTTTGAGGACAACCCGCGATTATCGCGGTTTGAACGTGGCAAAGCCAATCAACTCGGCGTCATACTCGCCGCAGGCGGGTATCCAGCGCTAGGCCACACTCCAAAGTCGTTCGACTGGAGCGCGACAGTGACCTTCTGGATTCCCGGCTTTGCCGAGAATGACGGCAATGGGCGGAAGGGGACGAATCATGATGTCCGTTTTCTGAGACACTTTGTGTAAATTTATGTTGACACTCTGGTTTGGCTTCGTACAATCGAGTTTCGGGGGCGTACATCGGCGTGCGAGGCACGCAGACTGCGCCACACAAGGAGCACCCGCATGCAGCCGACACTGAACAGCCTGAGCAAAGGCCAGAACAACAGCCTTAATTACGGCGCGCGTCTTGGAGAGCGGCTCGATGAGCTGAAGCGCGAGGGTCGCTATCGCGTGTTCACCGAGCTGGATCGACCGGCGGGCGAGTTTCCGCGAGTGCGCTGGCATTCGGCGCAGGGCAATCGGCAGGTGGTGGTGTGGTGCTCTAACGATTATTTGGGCATGGGCCATCATCCGAGCGTTCGTCGTGCGATGCGTTCGGCCATTGATGAGGGTGCCACGGGCGCGGGCGGCACGCGCAACATCGCTGGCACCAACAGTCGTCACGTTGAACTTGAAACGCTGTTGGCGAAGCTTCACGACAAGCCGTCTGCGTTGACGTTCTCCTCCGGCTATGCCGCAAACCTTGCGTGCTTGTCGGTGCTCGGCTCGGTGTTGCCGAACACGGTAATTTTGTCCGACGGTGACAATCACAATTCGATGATCGAGGGCATTCGTCGCTCAGGCGCAGAGCGCCGTGTGTTCAAGCACAACGATGCGCGTGATCTTGAGGCGCACCTGAAAACTATTCCGCTCGATCAGCCCAAGTTGATCGCGTTCGAAAGCGTGTATTCGATGAGCGGCAACATCTCGCCCATCGCTGACTTCATTGAGCTGGCCAAGCGCTACAACGCGTTTACTTATATCGATGAAGTGCACGCGGTCGGCATGTACGGCGCGAAGGGCGGCGGCGTGTGCCAAGAGCTGGGTCTGGATCAACACATTGACGTGATTCAAGGCACGCTCGGCAAGGCGTACGGCATGCAGGGCGGCTACGTGGCGGGCAGCATAGAAGCGGTGGATTGCATCCGCAGTTTTGGCAACGCATTTATCTTTTCAACCTCGCTCGCGCCCGTGTTGGCGGCGGGTGCGATTGCCAGCGTGACGCAACTGATGCGCTCGCAGGTGGAGCGGCTGGCGCAGCGGGACCGCGTGACTCGCGTCAAACGTTTGCTGCTGCAGGCAGGCGTTCCGGTGATGCCGAGCATGAGCCACATCGTGCCGGTGCTGGTGGGCGACGCGGTGAAGGCCAAGCGCCTCTCCGATCACTTGCTGCAACGGCACGGCATTTACCTGCAACCGATCAATTACCCGACCGTGCCGATGGGCACCGAGCGCCTGCGCATCACGCCCGGCCCACTGCATACGGACTCGATGATTGACGACCTGGTGAAAGCCATGGTGGCGTCGTTTCAAGCGCTGGGCTTGCCGCTGCGCGAGGCGGAATACGTCGCCGAGGCTGCGTAGCCGCAACAAGGCTTGCGGGCCCTTGCGAAGTGGGCCGCACAGCGGCGACGCACACCGCAAATAACGCGACGACGGTCGTCGCTTCAACGCATTAGCTTTGGCGGCAACGCGCCATTATACCTGGGCTAGAGGCGTTTTAAGTCAATAATCGACTTCTGCTGAATTACGCCGCTAGCCCAGGTAAAATGGCGCTATCAGCGCAAAGTTGTGTGAGAAAAACCTCCGGTTTCTGGATAGCGAAAGCGGACTTTGACTATGGTCAACGCTGCTGCAAACTCACTCACGCCGTTCGCTAAAGATGCCGCAATGTCGCGCCTATCGCCGCACTTTGTATTGAACCGGCGATCTCGCACCAGCGGACGGCAAACAAAAAAATACCCGCGAATCATCGCGGGTATTTTTGCAGTCACAGGCCGTTAAGGCGCTGCTAAATCACAATCCGATTGCGACCAAATCAACTCGTCGCGATTCAGCGCTAGCCACGCCCACCATGAACTCGGGCTTCTTCAGGTTGATGCGATCCTCAGCGAGGCCAGCGGCTTTGAGCGCATCGCGCACAGCGAGAGCGCGGCGCTTAGCTAAATCCATGTTTTGATCTTGATTGCCGGTGCTGTCGGCAAATCCTGAGATGTCAAGCTTCGCCGCTTTGTTGTCCGCCAACGCTTTGGCGGCGGTTTTAATCGCGTCGCCACCCGCCGCATCAATGTCGGCCTTGCCAGTGGCAAAGAATATTTTGCCGAGCACGTTAAGCGCCGCAGCGATGGGATTGGCCGCAGGTACAACCAGAGGCACGGCCGGTGCCCCGATCTTTTTCAACTCAGGATAGTCAGCCAACATGCTCACACCGAGCATCGGTTTGTTCACACCCTGATGGCAGGTTGAGCAGCCGACCTTAGCCACGTCACCCATCGCAGCACCTTTGCGGTAGTCGGGGAACACGCTTTCAAGCGGCGTCATGTAATTGTTGTTCACGTCGCGCACCATGCGTAAGCCGTGCCACGCGGTGACGCGCTGCGGCGTGCTCTGCTCCCAGCTCGAAAACGCGCGACTGTTGTGACAGTACGTGCAATTTACGCCGAGTGAGTTCGACATATGCATCATCAAACTGTAGTTCCACTCGGTGTTGGCAATGCTCGCACCGGTGCCGTTCGGGCCCTTCGGCAGCGTCGGCAGCGCGTGATCGCCTTGGATGCGCACTTGACCGTCGTTGGTCAAATAACTGCTGAGTGAATCAAGCGGCAGCGATGAATAACCGTTGCCAGACACCGGTGTGTTTTGGCCGTATTTCCATCCTGTGAAGCCTTTGACTGCGCCCGGATCGGCAGCCGAATACCACACCTCGGTAGGGATGTTGTTGCCGCGGTGACAGGTGTAGCAGGTGACGCCGGTGTTGCCCACGTGGGTGCCCCACTCAGCATTAATTTTGCCGGTCATCGACAGCATTTTTCGCGCGACCACTTTGGTGTACATCGTGTCGGTTGAAAAGTCTTCCCCTGCCTTGTGGCAATAGTTGCAGCCTTCTTTCGGCGACACCCATGCGGTCATCGCCACCATCGTGCGCGTGAATTCACCCACGCTTTGATCGCCGAGCACCTGCACGTTTTTGTACAGAACACCCGCCTTCGGGCCGTTCGGATCAGCCCTTGGTGAAGCCTCCGGCAACGCGTTAACGTTGACCAGTTTCGCCAGCAGTCGCGGGTTGTCCATTTCGACCATGCCGGTGCCGCGAAACCCGGTTTGCTGAGACGCAATCGGCGGTCGTTCACAGCCCATAATAAGCAGCGTAACGCCAAGCAACAATGCGCTGGCGAGGAAGTGTTTGGTGCTGATCATTTCAACGCTCCTGGCAGCAGACTCGGATCAACCACAGGCACCGTAAACGCAGGATACATCGGCGCGACGCCGTGCTTCACCGCCCACAAATACCAGTTGTCCACCACCGTGCCGGTGAGCAAAATACCAATGCCACCGGTGATAGGCGTGAGGATGGCAAACCACCATGCCCAACGATGAATTGACTCCATCGTGGCATTGAAGCCCATCGTCCAGCGCCAGAATAATGCGGCCCGCTCGGACGCCGTGCCGCGATCCACAATCTGCTCAATTTCGCGCTCACCACCGAAGCGGCTACACGCGAGAATCGTCGCGCCGTGCATCGCAAACAACAGCACCGAGCCGTACAAAAACACAATCGACAAACAGTGGAACGGGTTGTAGAACAGGTTGCCGTAGCGCAGTGAAAACGCAGCCGTCCAATCGAGGTGCGGAAAGATGCCAAACGGCACCGCTTCCGACCAGCTGCCCATGGCGAGCGGACGAATAAAGCCCAACACCAAGTACAACCAGATCGCTGCGCCAAAGGCGATGGGAATGTGCAGACCCATGCCCAAAGCACGCGCCCGCTTGTACGTGCGCAGCCACCACAGGCACAGCGATAGCGTGAGGAAGAAGCCGGTCACGATCCACCAGCCGCCTTGGTTCAACGGCGGAAAGCGCATACCGTACGCCGGTGGCGGCGGCTCAAGCCCCAACCAAAAGAGCTGCCGAGCAAATTCGCTCACGCTCCAGTTAACGGACGCCCACATGTTGAGCCCGATGATCTCGAACGCCAGCAGGCCGCACAAGAGTGATGCGAGACCCGTCGTGCCGAGATAAACCGGGCCGATTTGCGCGTCACCAAGCTTGCCCATCCACCGGTTGATGAAGGTGGTGTCGCCGCGTACCCAAGCACCACCGGGTGCCATCGGCGTGCCCAGTTGCGCAGGCCCGTGAACTTGCACCGTGGTGAAGAGGTTTTGGTATTGCAAAGCCATAATGTTTTCTCCCCTTTTTCCTTACCGCGCCCAGATCGGCAGATTGAGCCACCATGACCACCACTCGGGCCAGCCACGGGTCCAGAAGGGGCCGCTGATGATGATGCAAATAGCAGCCCACACCACGGCCGACAACGCTAGAAACAGACCGAGCCGATGGATACCCAGCGTGCCAATCGAATAACCGATGATGTCGCGGAAAAATGCGTTTTCATCTTCAGCCGTTTTGACCGTTTCACCCTTTTTCGGATTGGTTGCCGACAACACCAAGCCGCCATGCAGCGACAGCGCGAAAGTGGTTGTAAAGAACCCAGTCACCGCGAGCATGTGCGCCGGGTTGTAATGGAAATGCAGGTTTTGGTAGCCCACGTTAGATACCCAATCAAGATGGCTGAAAATGCCGTACGGGAAGCCGTGGCCCCAGGCACCCATCAAAATCGGTCGAACAATAACGAGCGAAAAGTAGGCAAGGATCGCAAACGAAAACGCGAACGGCACGTGGAGTCCCATCCCAAGTTTGCGGCAAATTTCGACTTCGCGCAGCGCCCACGATACGAACGCTCCGAGCGCGCAAACCGTAATGATTTGCCACAGCCCGCCCTCTCGCAACGGCGCAAGCGCCAGCCCATATTTCAGGTCTGGAGGCGCAATGCTGATTTGCCAAATATTCCAGGTCGGCCCAATCGCGGCACCGAACACGATAAGGGCGGTTCCAAGCAGCGCGAAAAACGCCGTAGTCACTCCAAAAAAACCGATGTAGAACGGTCCGATCCAAAAATCAAACAGGTCACCGCCAATGAGCGTGCCGCCTCGAACACGGTACTTTTTCTCAAAGCTGAGTAGTGCCATCGCGGTTGTCCCCTGTTGCTACTAAATTGAAATGAAAGAATTACTGTGCGCAAAACGCATCGGCAAATCGTCAGCGTGCTCTGAGCTGACTTGCCCATGGGCTCTGGGTAACCGCGTCGCGAATGCACGCCGAAATTCAGGCGCATTCGCGACGGAGGTCAGCGAACCGTCAAGGCTTGGCCGGAACGGGCGCTTTGGTGGCGATGGTGCTGGTTGCACCCCAACCCAAGTGGTCGCTGTAGCGCGGCGAGCTGAGCACAATAAAGTGAATCAGCAGCGCTATGCCAAATGCAAAACCGAGAATACCGATTAGTGCTCGACGGGGGTCGAACAGAAGCCAAATTTTCCACATATGAATAACTCCGAGTTCTAGGTTAAATACGACATAAAGGTGTAAACGGAATCCTTTACGGCGTGAGTGATTGATTTATCGCCCTCAGCCCCAGGAAACCACGTTCGCCAACTCAGGTGTAGCACCTGCGCTGCGATTGCGATCGCAAATATCGCAATGAAGCCGGCGAGATAAATCGCTGAAAAACCTGTGTTGGTATTTGCTGAGATCTTGACCATGCTGGCCTCCGTAATAAATGCGTTTAGGTTTCAGTGGTGAGCGCTAAAAATCAATAGAACGGACGCCACATCCACACCAGGACGTGTGCCACCACGGTTGCCGCAAGAAAGCCCAGCATGCTGGTCACTAAGACCCCATGGAACTCCTTCGCTTCTGCGTGAGTCAGGCCCGACATGGACCCGTTGTTTTTGTCTGCCATAAGTTCATCTCCTAAAGAGGCCTTTCGACCAACACCGCGCGAACCCCGCGCGGCCGGGATTACTCAAACATCGCTGCAACTGATGCGCTGCTTGAGAAAAGGGTTGCTGACCTGCGTCAGCGAATTCGTTGTGCTCGTAGCGAATCAGTGCGTTCATACCAACGCTCCATCCGTCACGGCCTTGCGTGCAATCAGCACGCGCTCAGCGGTGACCACCTCCACGCCAGCCACGCGGGCAAGGCGCTCGGCCTGATCGCGCAGGCGTTTGGCCGCCGAAATCCGCACCAACACCGGCTGCGCATCCACGTAAGCATCGAGCACCGCTTTGGCATCATCAAGCCATAGCATTTCGCGGTGCGCGCCCACCAATTTTGAAGGCGTGGATTCCACTTTGTCCATTTCAGTGGCGAGCGGAATGATGTGGAACAGCGCATCAAACAGCGCGTTACACACCTCTTGAATCACGTAGGTCGCGCCCGAGTAGCCCATGAATGGTGTGCCCGTGTGGCGACGAATCACCGCGCCCGGAAACGAGGCCGGGATGTAGCAACAGCGACCGCCCCCTTCAGCGGAATACATACGCTCGTTGAAGCTGCCGAACAAAATCAGCGGTGGCTTTTCTTTCACCATCTTGCGCACCGCTTCGTTGTCGGTCTTGGCACCGGGAATACGCGGCACCGCGAAGTTGCACGGCAGGCCCATTTCGTCTTCGAGGAAATGGCGCAAGCCCCGTGTGTAGGTCTCGTTGGCGACCACTGCAAAGCTTGCGGTGCCGAAAAAATCTTGGGTGACGGAGCGCCACAGATCCCAAATCGGTTTGATCGTGGTGTGCTTTTCACGCTCGATAAACGGCTCAGGATTGAGGCCCAGCAATTCACCGAGGCTACGTAAAAATTTGGTGGTGCTGTGCAGACCAATTGGCGCTTGCAAGTACGGACGCTCGAGCGTTTCGCAAAGCAGACGACCGAACTCGCGATACATGCAAATGTTGACCTGCACATCAGCGAGATTGCGCACATCGGCGAGATGTGTCCCGAGCGGAAACACCAGATTAATTTCAGCGCCGATGCCTTCAACCAAGCGACGAATCTCCGCCAGATCGCTCGGCATGTTGAAGGTGCCGTAACACGGGCCGATGATGTTCACCAACGGCTTTGATCCGGCGGGGCGTTCACGCGGGGGCGGCACGCCGCGCTTGTAGCCGTATTCGGCAAACACCCACGACATGGCGCGGTTCGCGCACTGCCATTGGTCTTCATCAATGGTGCGTGGCAAAAAGCGCTGAATGTTGGTGCCTTGTGGCGTCACACCGCCACCGATCATCTCGGCAATAGAACCCGTGACAACCACGGCCGGCATATCAGGATCGAGCACTTTGTGCGCCTGCTTCATCGCACCCTCGGTGCCTTCGCGGCCGAGGTGTTCTTCAGCCAAACCCGTGACGACAATCGGCAACTCATGTGGTGGCAAACCGTCGGTGTAATGCAACACCGAAGTCACCGGTAAGTTCTCACAACCCACAGGGCCGTCGATGATGACTTGCAAGCCTTTGACGGCGGTGAACACATACACCGCGCCCCAGTAGCCGCCCGCGCGATCATGATCGAGCACCAACATCAAATCATCTCCTGCGATTTGAGCTGCTTGGCAATTTTGATGACTTGGCGCTTGTAGTGTTCGCGGAATTCTGGGCGATCTTTGGGCACGTCTTCCCATACACCTGCAGTGTGGCCGACGCCGACGCCTTTGTAGAAGGCTTCCATTTCGACGAAGCGCGCTTTGTTGCTCAAGGCGGCGTTCACCACTTGGGCCAGCGAGCCTGCCCCTGCCGGGCCCATGAGCGGACGCGCGGAAATCAAGTTAGTGAAATACAGCGATGGAATCGTCGCTTGCTTCGCGGCCTGCACTACGGGTGTTGTGCCTATAGCTAAATCAGGCTGAAACTCGCGCATCGCGGCTAAATCTTGCTCAAGCGACGCACGGAATTGCACGTGCACGTTTTTGCTGGCGAGCCATTCGCGGTCAACTTCGTTCCACGCAGTCTTTGGACAGGCGGTGCCGACGTAGCGCACATCCGCGCCGCTTTCAATCAACAAACGCGCGACCAGCAGCTCCGAGCCTTCATAGCCGGACAACGTGATGCGGCCTTTGATTGGCATCTTGGCGAGCGCGCCTTTGATGGCAGGCAACACCTTATTTTTTGCTGCGTCGATTTTTTCTTGCGGCGTGTTGGTGGCGTTGCCGATGGCTTGCAGCCATGCTTCCGTGCCTTCGTAGCCTACCGGTGCTGAGCCCACGACGGTGCGGCCTGCGGCCTCAAATTCACGCACGCTGGCGATGTAGAACGGATGCAATGCGGCTACTACCGAGCAATCGAGCGCAGCGTACAGTTCTCGCCATTCGCGGGTCGGCACAACAGGGCCCGCAGCCAAGCCCATCGGATCGAGCATCATGTTGATACCGACCGGGTCGGCGGGGAAAATTTCTCCAAGCAGCGCCACGGTTGGCCGTACGGCGCGACCGCCCTTGGGTGCGGTGACTGGGCCTGCTTCGGCTTCTGCACGAGCGTATTTGAGCATCGCACCCGCCAACACATCTTTGGCTTCAGCATGGGTCGGCACACCGAATCCCGGCACGTCGATACCGATGATGCGAACGCCGTTAATTTCTTTCGGCAGCAGTTGCAGCGGCACGCCGGATGCGGTGGGCACACACAAATTGATGAGCACTATTGCGTCGTATTTTTCAGGATCAGCGAGCTTGAAGGTGGCTTCGCGAATGTCCTCGAACAGCTTGCCTGTGACTAAGCTTTCCGAGTTGAACGGGACGTAGCCCACGGTGCGCCGCGCGCCGTAAAAATGCGACGTAAATGTCAATCCGTAAACGCAACACGCAGAGCCCGACAGCACGGTCGCGGTGCGGCGCATCCGCAAGCCAACGCGCAGGCTGCCGAACGCGGGGCACATCGATTGCGGCTGATCGTGCGGACCCGCATCAGCCTTCATCGGATAGTCTTTGGCGTACTGCGTGAGCACTTCTGATTTGCCCGCCGCTTTGGCAGCGGTGAGCATTTGCTCTTTGCCTGAATGACAACCCAAACCATCGGCATCGACTGCCGCTGGCACGGGCACGTCAACCTTGGGAATTTCGACAACTGCACTCATTGAAGTCTGCTCAAACCGTGTCGTAAACGACTTCGAGCGAAGCCTTGGTTAAATCTGTTTTGCCGCACATGTCGAACTGGGTTGCGGGTTGCAGCACCACATTGCGACCGGTCAATTCGCTGGAGAACAAGCCGAGCAGTTGATCTTGGGTGAGCGGATTCGGGCGCACCGGTGGCGCAAGTCCAACGGCTTCTGCAAGGCTCGCGAAAAGCGGGCCCCACTGCGAATCATGGGTGCCAATAATTTCGTAGTTCGCACTCTTTTTGCGAATGTCGTCGTCAGCCGGAATCGCCGCCAGCACCGGGATGCCAGCCCTTGCAGCAAACGCCTGAGCCTCGCCGCTGTGGTCGTCTTTGTTGATGACCATGCCGGCCACGCCGACGTTGCCGCCGAGCTTGCGGAAGTACTCAACCGCAGAGCACACGTTGTTGGCCACATACAGCGATTGCAAATCGTTCGAGCCGACTACGATCACTTTTTGGCACATGTCGCGGGCAATCGGCAAGCCGAATCCGCCGCACACCACGTCACCCAAAAAGTCGAGCAATACGTAGTCAAAACCCCACTCATGGAAGCCGAGTTTTTCGAGCAATTCAAAACCGTGAATAATGCCGCGACCGCCGCAACCGCGACCGACTTCGGGGCCGCCCAATTCCATAGCGAACACACCGTCGCGCTTGAAGCACACGTCGCCAATGGCCACCGGTTCACCGGCCAGTTTTTTCTTGGCGGAAGTCTCAATAATCGTGGGGCAGGCACGACCGCCGAACAACAGCGACGTGGTGTCGCTTTTTGGGTCACAACCGATGAGCAAAACCTTTTTGCCCTGCTGCGCCATCATGTACGAAAGATTCGCCAGCGTAAAGCTTTTGCCGATGCCGCCTTTGCCGTAAATGGCGATGATCTGCGTCTCTTTGGTGACCGCCGTGGTCACGACTTGATCGGGCTCAACAGCGGCCTCGTCGCGCAACGCTTGCTTCATGAACTTCAGCGGCGAAGAAGCCGGAAGTACATGGTCTTGGGTGGCGGTTTGACTCATGCGCGAGCGCTCCAGTTGAGAATCATTTTTAAGCAGCTTGCATCGGTAAATGCGGTGTTGTAAGCCGCTGAAACAGCGTCACTCGCGCTGGCATCGCAGCCGTGCGTAATGAGGCCGTCGAGCGAGAGTCGGCCCGATTCAGCCATGTCTTTTACGGCGACTAAGTCACCGGGCTGCCACTGGGCAGCGATACGAATTCGTGCTTCGCGCATGAATGCTTGGGCAAAGGCGAAACTAATCGAGCCTTCGTAGAAACCGGCCAGCACCACTTCACCACCGGGTGCAAGACGCCCAATGAGCGTGTCGACCAAACGAGCGTCGCCACTGACGTCACAAATCGAGTGATAGCGACGCGACGGATCATCTTCCGATGGATCGATAACTGAATAACCTTCGGCGCCCGTTCTTCGCGAAGCGTTGGTTTCCCACACCGTGGGTTTTGCGCCTGCGGCCACTGCGAGCCGCGCCACTAATCTGCCGAGTACGCCGTGACCAATAATCAAATCAGGTGGTGGCGTGGCACAGGGGGCGACGTGATAGGCCGTTGCGGCCAGCGCGAGTAGCACGCCGCGATCAGCGAGCGATTCGTTAATCGTCATGGCGCGAGTCGAAGGCAGGATGACCTTTGAGGCGCTGCCACCAAACAGGCCCTTCACCTCGCCGTAGCACTTAGCACCGGGCACAAACACAAAGTCGCCAATGCGTGATTGGGCGGAAGCACCGGCATTGACCACGCGACCGACCGATTCGTAGCCCGGAACCAGCGGATAACCCATGCCCGGAAACTGCGGCATGCGACCGGTCCACAGCAGGCGTTCGGTGCCGGTGCTGATGCCGCTGTGCGCGACGTCAATTAATACGTCTTCAGCACCCATCGGCGACAAGGGCAGCTCGGTGAGTGCCAATTGCCCGGGGTTCTGAAAAACTACCGCCACGCTGTCCAACTTGTTTCTACGCCTTTGTCGCTGGTTAGGCCTGATCGCCGGTCGGTGTGTCACCGAAAAGTGTCAGGCATGAGTGTCATTCTATGGAGACACTATGATGTGTCAAGATTTATTTACACTTATTTGAAACTTTCGATATTGCGCTGCAACG
The DNA here is from genome assembly GCA_043721275.1 of Burkholderiales bacterium. Lineage (GTDB taxonomy): Bacteria > Pseudomonadota > Gammaproteobacteria > Burkholderiales > Casimicrobiaceae > Casimicrobium. Next base: position 12,057 of record JAYSRA010000067.1, on the reverse strand, counting down.
TAATCACGCGACCTTGGTGGCAACCACCACACTGGTTTGCAACGGCATGCGAGTAGGCAGCTGCCGAATGGCGGCAAATCCAGCGTTGTTTAGCAACGCTGACATCTGCTTAAAGGTGCGCGCTTTGCCTCGGCCCATGGCCAAAAAATACAGCCCAAAATAGGCGTCGCCGACCGGTTCAGCCCCCGGCGTTTCGGCCATTGGCTCGGCAACCAGCAGCGTTCCGCCCACGGGTAAGGCGGCACCGATGTTGCGCAGCAAGGCGCTGATACGCCCGTCGTCGTGGTCGTGCATCACGCGCACCAGCGTGATGATGTCTGCGCCTTGCGGCAGCGGGTCGGTAAAAAAGTCACCCGATGCGGTGCGGGTGCGCGCGCCGAGGCCGCGTTCGTTCAAGCGAATTTGCGCACGTGCGGCCACCGGCGGCAGGTCAAACAACATCAGTTGCAGCGCCGGGTGGCACGCACCAACAGCGGCAATAAATTCGCCCTCACCGCCGCCTACATCAAGCAGCCGCTGGTGTTTGTCGAAACGATAAGCCGCGAGCACCTCGTTGGCTATCAGCGTTTGCGTGGACGTCATCAGCGCGCTGTAGGTGCCCGTCTGTTCGCTCCCCGTCGAAGCTGCGACTGTAGGGCTGTCGGTGTTGGCGTAAGGCCAGTAGCCTGCCATCTGGGTCGGCTTGACCTGCCCCCGCAGCAGGGCGACTGGGTCGGTCAGGTCGGCGTAAAAAAGCGCGTGATGCAGAATCAGATTGCGCAGTCCGGCATTGCCTACCAGCGGCGCGCCGAGCGGGCCCAAGCCAATCAAACCGCCACGACGACGCTCTAGCAAACGCAGCGATGCGGCAGCGGCAATCAACGTTTCGCAGGCCCCGGGCGTCAGATCGACACGCAGCGCCAAGGCGTTGACTGAGAGTGGTTGCGCTGCAACTTGCTCAAAAATATCGAGTTTGACGCAGGCTTGCAGCACTTGCGAATAGACGAATCCGGCCACCACATCAAATACCGCACGCGCCCGTCGTCGGGTGATCCAACGCAGCCCCGGCACGCTGGCAGCCCAGCGCTGAAAGGCCGGGCTGGTGAGCAAGCGGTCACGCGCAGCGAGCCATCGGTCAATCACGCGTGGCCCCCGACCCGACGCTGCGCGCGCAAACCGCGCAATTACGCCGCGAGGCGCAGTTTTTTAGGCAATAACCTTGAGGCCTCTGCCGCGATCAATGTACGCAAACTGTCCGCTCCGCGACACGCTGGAATGGCCTCCGCAGCCAGTGCCAGCAGGCGATTGAGGCGCAACACCGCGCCGTCAATGCCCAGTTCAATGGCGGCACTGGGGCGGCCCAACGCCGCGTCCACGCGCACCGGCTTGCCGATGTCGGCCTCTGAATCAACCGCGTCATGCAGATCGTCGGCCACTTGATAGGCCTCGCCTAAACCGAGCCCCACGGCCCGCCACGGCGCAGGATCAGCGCCGGTTGCAGCTGCACCCGCCATCGTTGCGGCCGCAAACAAAGCGCCGGTTTTTGACTGCTGATAGGCCGCGAGCGAGACCGTAGATTCACATTCCCACGCCTGACCGGCGGCAATTCCGCCCGGAGCGCCTACGGAATCGGCAACGATGCCGAGCAACGCTGGCAGCCGCTCAGGGACGGCGATGGCGCCACGTGCGGCCACTTGAAACGCGAGCACAATTAACGCGTCGCCACTCAACACCGCGAGCCGTTCGCCGAACGCACGATGCACCGAGGCTTTGCCGCGACGCGTGGCGGCGTTATCAAAACATGGCAAATCATCGTGAACGAGCGAGGCGCAATGCAAAATTTCTATCGCTGCCGCAGCCGCATCCGTGCAATCGGGATGATCTTCGCCGCACGACATAGCCACGGCCAAACACAAACGCGGACGGAAGCGGCCACCGCCGGGGAACAACGAATAGCGCAGTGCGGCTGCCAACTTGGGCGGGCACTCAAGCCGTGAGCTAGGGCCATCGTTAGGAGTGATGGTGAGCGACAACGCACGCTCAAGTGCTGCTTCAATGCGTTCGCTAGCGTACATAAATGCCCTTGACGGTTGAATCAGCAAGCCGACGATTGTCAACTTTTACTGACACAACGATGTCCCTTATCATATACACCTATGTCTGCCGTCGTCAACTTTAACGTGATTTGTAATCAGTAGCTCCGTCAGGATGCGCAATGACGGCTTGGACTTTGCCGTCGCCAGCCACCCGTTTATCAATCAGCTGACTTTGCAATAGTCTGACTAGTAGCCAAAAGGCGTTTTATGGAAGAACACCGCACCGATGGATGAGTTCATTTCAGCACCGCAGCGCCGAGCGCACGGTTCAGGTAGCGCAGCAGACGCGGGGCGGCAGTTCGCGAGCGCTGGACGTCGTGATGAGATCGCCCAGTTGGCAGGCAACAACGAACCAAGTGCGGAAGGATATGGCTTTGACCGGCGTGTCGCGCGAGGCGGGTATGCCTGGTGGTACGTTGACGCAGTGAGTGACGACGGCAAAAACGCGCTCACGTTAATCGCGTTCATTGGTAGCGTGTTTTCGCCTTATTACGCGTGGGCGCGGCGCTGGCACGGCGTTGACCACGCGAGCCCTGATGAACACTGCGCATTCAACCTTGGACTGTACGATTTATCAGCGGAGAGGCATCACGAGAATCGTTGGGCGATGACCGAACGAGGTGCGAAATCGGTCGTGCGTGATGCCACCCGCCTACAGATCGGACCGAGCGCTTTGCATTGGCAAGATGGCGACCTGATCGCCAACATCGACGAGATTGCGGCCCCCATTCCGCAACGCGTCAAAGGTCGAATTCGGCTTGCGCCCACGGTGGATGTGAACGCGCACAACCACAGCGTCGCCATTGATCGTGACGGGCAACATTTCTGGCGACCGATCGCTCCGACAGCGCGCATCGAAGTCGAATTCGAGCAACCCAATGTGCATTGGAAAGGCCACGCCTACCTTGACTGCAACTACGGACACGCACCGCTCGAAGCCGCGTTTCGGCGATGGCAGTGGTCACGCGCAACGCTTGCAGATGGAAGCACGGCGGTGGTGTACGACGTGACCCTACCTGACAACAGCACCTTCAGTCTCGCGCGCAAATATTCGACCAACGGTGTGACGCGAAACATCGAGACGACCCCTGCTGTGGCGCTGCCAGCGACGTTTTGGGGTATCAAACGCGATTGCTACAGCTCGGCAAGCACAGCAGCACCAACGGTCGCAGCGACGCTGGAAAATGGGCCGTTCTACGCGCGCTCATTAATTAAAACGGAATGGTTGGGCGAGCACGTTACTGCCGTCCATGAAAGCCTGTCGCTCACGCGATTCGCAAAACCCGTTGTGCAGGCCATGTTGCCGTTTCGCATGCCGCGTTGGTGAGTCATCTACAGGCAAAGTCGACAAGCGACGGTGATGCAGCTACGCGGATTCCGCGCGCCATGATGGCTTCGAAAACTACGAGCGTTTGGCGGAACTCCGTCTCGTGTTCCCGCTACTCGCGCACCTGTTTAGCCAGCGACCTGACCTGCGCGTGCTGCCGTCGACTCACCGGTAACCGCTCGCCGCGCCCGCGCAAAGTCACAATCCATTGCGCCTCGCCATTGGCATCGGCATCGCGCTCAAACGATTCGATCAAGTCTGAGCGGGCCAGGCAATTGCGGTGAATACGTAGGTAGCGGCCACCGAATTCCTCATCAATGTGGGTAAGCGAATCTTCAATCAAGTATTCGCGGTTGGCAGTCATCACGGTGATGTACTTAAGCTCCGCGCGAAAGTAAATGACCTCCTCGGACGGCACCAGCAACAGGCGCCCGCGTTCGTTGACACTAAAAAAGCGGCGCGCGCCGCGCGGCAAGGCGGCGACGGCCTGCGAATCGAGCGGTTTGGCGCGCTCCAATGCGGCCAACAGGCGCTCCCGGCGCACCGGTTTAAGCAGGTAATCCACCGCGTGAACTTCAAACGCTTCAAGCGCGTGTTGATCGTAGGCGGTGATGAAAATTACTCGTGGTGCCTTCTCCATTTTGAGTAGGTGGCGCGCGGTTTCTAGCCCGTCCATTTCGGGCATGTTGATGTCAAGCAGCAGGATGTCTGCGCCTTGACTCGATGCCTCCACCGCAGCGCGCCCGTTGTCGACCTCAGCCACCACCGTGTGCGGAAAGGCCGGCTGCAATTCGTCGAGCAAATCAAACAGTCGACGGCGCGCGGGCGGCTCGTCGTCGGCGATGATAATGCGGCTGAGGCGCTTGGGCGCGTTGGGAGAATTAGGAGCTTGGGTCATACCATTGCTTTGGTGTCGAGAGATTTTCGGTAGGGGAGCACAAGTTGCACTTGATAGCGGCCATCGCGTGGGCCGCAAACCATGCGCGCTTCGGCGTCGAAGTGCAGCGCTAGGCGCTCGCGGATGTTGCTCATGGCCATTTTGTTGCCGCCGTGATGCGCGCCTGCTTGTTCGAGAAACGGATTTTTCACTGTGATCGTCAACTCAGATCGCAGCCGCGTGACCTCTATTTCGATGCTGCCCGCAGCCTGCGTGGGCTCGATGCCGTGATACACCGCGTTCTCAGCAATCGGCTGCAACACGAGCGGTGGCACCAGCGCGTCGGCGGGCATTTTGTCGAGCTTCCAGACCACGTGCAAACGGTCGCCGAGGCGCAACTTTTCGAGATCGAGATATTGCCGCGTTAAGGTGACTTCGTCACCAATCGGTTGTAGGTCGCGGTTGTCGCGCATCAGCACGCGGAACAAATCGGCCATATCCATCAGCGCGGCCTCCGCCCGCTTGGGGTCAGCTCGCAGCACGCCAAGCACGCCGTTGATCGAGTTGAATAAAAAATGTGGCCGAATACGCGCCTGCAAGGCCTGCAACCGCGCCTCAGTGACGGCGGGCGAGAGCGCGCGGCCTAGGGTGTGAAAGTACACGAGCACCGCGGTCAACGCGATCAACGCCAGCGGCACCGAGCGCCACGCCACGCTGTCCATCCAGCGCGCCGCCGCAATGGAGATGAGCGCGGTGAACAGCACCGTCAAGCCCGCCGCCTGCCAGTACGCCAACCGCCGCAGCGCAGGGCTGCCCAGCGCCCATGCCGCGCCAACACTGGCAGCGACGGGCAGGCTTTCGGCGAGCGCAATGCTCAGGTTGAGCAACAAATCAATCGGACGCGCGGTTATGCTGATGGCGTAGGCGGCAACCATTGCCACATACAACACCAGTGCACGGGCCAGAATGCCGACGTTGCGAAGGTCGGGGAACACGGCCAGTCGGGCGTCGCGCTCGCTGCGGGCTAAAATTTGATGGGTCATGGTGTTTGCGTGACTCGATGCGGTCGGCGGTCTCTGCTGAGACTGTGCGGATGTGTCGATGGCGAGGCTGTTGGCGAAGCGTTTAGGTTCGTGGCTGCCCGCGCTGCTTCTCGGTTATCAATCATTACGCGCATTGTTGCGCAATCAAGTCTGAACGGACGTGATTGTGAACAAGCCAACACCAACATGCAAGCAAACTCCGCAGCTCCTACCCACCCGTCGTCCGGTTGGTCAGGCCGTTTCGACGAACCGGTCGCCGAAATTGTCAAGCGCTACACCGCATCAATCACGTTCGATTACCGCCTCGCCGAATTCGACATTGCAGGCTCCTTGGCGCATGCGCGCATGTTGGCCGCGTGTGGCGTGATTGCGGCGATGGATTTGGCCGACATCGAACGCGGGATGGCGATCATCACGGCCGAGATTCAAACCGGAAAATTTGAATGGTCGCTTGATTTTGAGGATGTGCATTTCAACATCGAGAAGCGCTTAACCGCGTTGGTGGGCGATGCCGGAAAGCGGCTGCACACCGGGCGTTCGCGCAATGACCAAGTGGCCACTGACGTGCGGCTTTACACGCGTGCTGCATGCGACGAAATTGCGCGCTTACTGATCAAGTTGCAAGTGTCTTTTATTGCGCTCGCGGAGCAGCATACCGACACGATTCTTCCGGGTTTCACCCATTTGCAGGTGGCGATGCCGGTCACACTCGGGCATCATTTGATGGCGTATGTCGAAATGTTTGCGCGCGACTACGAGCGCATTCTCGATTGCCGCAAGCGGGTGAACCGTTCACCGCTGGGCGCTGCGGCGCTTGCGGGAACCACCTTCCCGATTGATCGCGAAATGACGGCGAAAGCGCTAGGCTTTGATTCGGTGTGTCGCAATTCGCTTGACGCCGTGAGTGATCGCGATTTTGCGATTGAGTTTTTGAGTGCCTGCACCATCACCATGATGCATTTGTCCCGCATGAGCGAAGAGCTGATTTTGTGGATGAGCCCGCGCTTTGGCTTCATCGATATTGCTGATCGTTTCTGCACTGGCAGCTCCATCATGCCGCAGAAAAAAAACCCAGATGTGGCCGAACTGGTGCGCGGAAAAATGGCGCGCGTGCAAGGGCATTTGGTCGCGCTGACCACGCTCATGAAAGGTCAGCCGCTGACTTACAACAAAGACAATCAAGAAGACAAAGAGCCATTGTTCGACACGGTCGATACGGTGACGCAAACACTCATCATTTACGCCGACATGATCGGCGGCATTCGCGTGAAGGCGGACAACATGCGTGCTGCGGCGAGAGAAGGGTTTGCGACCGCAACCGACCTCGCCGATTACCTCGTGCGCAAGGGCGTACCGTTCCGCGACTCGCATGAATGCGTGGCGCGTGCGGTGAAAGCGGCTGAAGTCAAGGGCGTTGATCTGGCGGATTTGTCGTTGGCTGAGTTGCAGTCGTTTTCCTCCGTCATCACGGATGATGTGTTTGCATCACTGACGCTCGAAGGATCGGTGGCGGCGCGGAAACACATCGGCGGCACGGCACCCGAGCGCGTGCGCGCGGAGATTGCGCTGGCGAAGACGCGGTTGGCTGCCCTGTAGGAGCGACTTGTCGCGACCCACCCCATATCAACGTTGGTCGCGGCAAGCCGCTCCTACAAAAACAATCAATGAATCAAGAAACCTTAGGCCTGATCGCCGGCACCCTCACCACCGCGTCCTTCGTCCCACAAGTCTGGAAAATATGGACGACGCGCTCGGCCCGCGATTTGTCGTGGGCGATGGTGGCTGTGTTCACGTTGGGTACGTTTTTGTGGCTGCTGTACGGCATTAAAGCGGGCTCAATGTCGATCATGGTGGCCAACGCCATCACCTTTCTGCTCTCACTCGCGATCTGCGTGATGAAGCTTCGTTTTGATAAACAAATAATTGGAGACCCGCGATGAAATTGGCGTTTCTTGGCCTTGGCGTAATGGGCTATCCGATGGCCGGTCATCTGCAAAAAGCGGGGCACAGCGTGACGGTCTACAACCGTAACGCGGAGAAGTCCGCGAGGTGGGTATCCGTATACGGCGGCACATCTGCTGCCACGCCACGTGAGGCCGCACAGAACGCTGATGCCGTGATGATGTGCGTCGGCAACGATAGCGACGTGCGATCGGTGATTTACGGGGCGGATGGGGCGCTCGCAGGGCTCGCGAAGGGCGCGGTGCTAGTCGATCACACGACAGCCTCCGCCGACGTCGCGCGCGAGGTTTACGCAGAAGCAACGAAGGCCGGCAAACACTTCATTGACGCACCCGTCTCCGGCGGTCAGGCGGGTGCTGAAAACGGCAAACTCACGATCATGTGCGGTGGCGATCAAGCAGCGTTTGACCGCGTGAAAGACGTGCTCGCGTTGTACGCAAAAGCCGTCACGCTCATGGGTGCAAGCGGCGCAGGCCAACTCACAAAAATGGTCAACCAAATCTGCATCGCTGGGCTGGTGCAAGCACTGTCAGAAGGCTTGGCGTTCGCGCAAAAAGCAGGCATCGACGCCAAGCTCGTGCTCGACGTTATCAGCAAAGGTGCCGCGCAAAGCTGGCAAATGGAGAATCGCGGAAGCACGATGGTCGACGGTAAATTTGACTTCGGTTTTGCGGTGGATTGGATGCGCAAAGATCTCGGCATTTGTTTGGAAGAAGCCAAGCGCAACGGCGCTCGGTTGCCCGTCACCGCGCTGGTCGATCAGTTCTACGCCGACGTGCAGCAAATGGGCGGCGCGCGGCTGGACACATCCAGTTTGATTAAGCGGTTGGGGTAGGCGACAACGCGCTTAAATCGTTTTTAGAGCGGGCCTTGGCGAGCTAGATTTGCGACGATTTGCGGTCGCGGCAAGCTGATCCTGCTCAACAGCTTTTTCCGCAAACGCCCGTTTCACTTGGGCTAGCAATCATTTTTATCAAAACTCGATAAGTATATTTTCTAGCGCTGAGCCCGTGATAAACCGGCGTTTCAGCTAAAAGCTGTTACTGAAACTCTCAATAAAAAACGGCAGCCAGAGCTGCCGTTTGTCGGTGCGTAACGAGCCTAGGCCGTCACCTCTTCCGCCGCCTCTTTTGGTGTATCGGCTGCCGGGAATGCGAGTTTCACTTTGCCGTCTGCGTCGATGTCGATTGCGACTTTGCCACCGCCGACCAATTTGCCGAACAGCAGCTCGTCTGCCAGCGCACGACGGATCGTGTCTTGGATGAGTCTGGCCATCGGGCGCGCGCCCATTTGCGGGTCGAAGCCTTTTTTCGCGAGGTAATCGCGCAGGCCTTGTGAGAACTCAGGATCAACCTTTTTCTCATGCAACTGGCCTTCAAGTTCAAGCAAGAATTTGTCGACCACGCGCAGAATGACTTCGGGCGTGAGCGCTGCGAAACTAATGGTCGCGTCGAGCCGGTTTCTGAACTCCGGCGTGAACATTTTCTTGATCGCCTCTAACTCGTCGCCCTGCTCTTTAGTGTTGTTAAAACCAATCACGTTTTTGGTCAAGGTCTCAGCGCCCGCGTTGGTCGTCATGATGATGATGACGTTCCTGAAATCGGCCTTGCGTGCATTGTTGTCGGTCAGCGTGCCATGATCCATGACCTGCAACAACACGTTGTAGATGTCCGGATGCGCCTTCTCAATTTCGTCGAGCAGCAACACGCAGTACGGATGCTTGGTGACCGCCTCGGTGAGCTGTCCGCCCTGGTCGTAGCCGACGTAGCCCGGAGGCGCGCCGATCAAACGGCTGACCGCATGACGCTCCATGTATTCGCTCATATCAAAGCGCAACAGCTCAACGCCTAAGCAGAACGCAAGTTGCCGCGCGACCTCAGTTTTTCCGACGCCGGTCGGGCCTGAGAACAGGAATGAGCCGATCGGTTTACGTGGATTGCCCAAGCCGCTGCGTGCCATTTTGATGGCGGCGGCGAGTGCTTCAATGGCTTTGCTCTGACCGAACACGACGTTGTTTAAGTCACGATCCAGCGTCTTCAGGCTGTTGCGGTCGTCGGTCGAAACGGTCTTCGCGGGAATGCGTGCAATCTTCGCGACGATCTCTTCGATCTCGGCTTTGCCAATCGTTTTCTTCTGCTTCGATTTCGGCAGAATACGCTGCGCTGCACCGGCCTCATCGATCACGTCAATGGCCTTGTCCGGCAGGTGACGATCATTGATGTGACGCGCGGCTAATTCAGCCGCAGCGGTGATCGCGGCGGGCGAATATTTGACGCTGTGATGCGTTTCGTACTTCGACTTCAAGCCGCGCAAAATATCGATGGTTTCGCTGATCGATGGCTCGACGACGTCGATTTTCTGGAAGCGACGGGCGAGTGCGTTGTCCTTCTCGAACACCTGACGGAATTCGGAGTAGGTCGTTGCGCCGATGCACTTGAGTCCGCCATTGGCGAGCACAGGCTTCAGCAAATTGGACGCGTCCATCGTACCGCCACTAGCAGCGCCCGCGCCGATAATGGTGTGGATTTCGTCGATGAACAGAATGCCGTTTGCCTTCTCGGCGAGCTGCTTGAGCACGGCCTTCAAGCGCGCTTCAAAATCGCCCCGATATTTGGTGCCGGCGAGCAGCGCGCCCATGTCAAGCGAGTACACCACGCAGTTGTTCAAAATGTCCGGCACTTCGCCGTCGACTATGCGTTTGGCCAAGCCTTCAGCGATAGCGGTTTTACCCACGCCTGCTTCGCCCACCAACAACGGGTTGTTTTTGCGACGACGGCACAGCACTTGCACCAGTCGCTCAAGCTCGGCTGCGCGACCGATCATCGGATCGATCTTGCCCGCCTTGGCCTGCGCATTTAGGTTGACGCAGAAGTTTTCTAGCGCGCCTTGCGGGGCCTCTTCTTTCTCTTGTTCACCGCTGCCGGTTTCGGCTTTTTCGGCTTTGTCCTTGGGCACCTTGCTGATGCCGTGGCTGATGTAGTTCACCACGTCCAGACGCGTCACGCCGCGCTGGTTCAAGAAATACACCGCGTGCGAATCTTTCTCGCCGAAGATGGCGACCAACACGTTGGCTCCGGTGACTTCTTTTTTGCCCGACGACTGCACATGCAAAATCGCGCGCTGAATCACGCGCTGAAAACCTTGTGTGGGCGTGGTGTCGCTCTCGCTATTGGCAGGCAATCGCGGCGTGTGTTCGTTGATGAAATTGGCCAGCGCGGTGCGCAACTCGTCGAGATCAACGGCGCAGGCGCGCAGCACCTCAGCCGCACTCGGGTTGTCAAGCATCGCTAGCAGCAAATGCTCAACGGTGATGAACTCATGGCGCTTTTGCCGTGCTTCCACGAACGCCATGTGCAAACTAACTTCTAACTCTTGCGCGATCATTTGAACTGCCTTGCTGTTGGCACGGGGCCAACTAGTAACTGCCGCTGCAAGATAGCAACGGCGGTGGGACGCCTGTCGGTTTTGCCTAGTTAGGCCGTAACTTTATCGCCTAGTTAGGCTCCATCGTACACTGAAGCGGATGCTGATAGGACGCGGCAAGTTCTGCAACCTGCGCGACCTTGGTATCCGCCACTTCTTTTGTAAACACGCCGCACGTGCCCATGCCCGTACGGTGTACCTGCAACATCACGCCAGTGGCCTGTTCGCGAGTCATTGCAAACACTTGTTGCAAGATGCCCACAACAAAATCCATCGGCGTGTAATCGTCATTGAGCAGCAGCACCCGGTACATCGGAGGCGGCTTGGTGTCAACGCGCTCGGCCTCTAAAACCGAGTCATCGTGAGGGTTGTGGTTCGGGTTTGGAAAGTGAACGGCCATACTGTGAATAACTACGTGGGAGTGACGATTCGCCGCTTCGAATATGCAACAAATATCGGTGGTGAAATCAGGATTTCAAGAGCATACGGCATGCCAGCGACGTGTCAGCCCGGTATGGAACGTAATCTGCCATTTTCGTCTAGGACAATTATCCCCTTGACGATTAAGGTTAAATGACTGTACAACGACGCACGGTGGCCGATGGCTGAACAAAAACACGACAAAACGTCGCGTTTTCAGCATGCGCCACTAAACAAAACAAGCTTGGTAGTAGGGAGTATTTTTATGACGACAGGCACAGTAAAGTGGTTTAACGACGCCAAAGGTTTTGGTTTCATCAAACCAGACGACGGCACGGATGATGTGTTCGCACACTTTTCCGCAATCGAAATGGACGGATTTCGTTCGCTGAAAGAGGGCCAGAAAGTGGCCTTTGAGGTGGTTGCTGGCCCAAAAGGCAAGCAAGCATCCAACATCAAGAATCCGCCGCAATAACTGAGCGAGGACGCGCCGCTCGGTAACCGCCGGACAAAGCGCATTAAAAAAAAGGGCCGCAATTGCGGCCCTTTTCTATGTTGGTTTGTGGATTTGCGAGGGCGATTACGTGCCCGCAATCATCGCGTCGCTCAGCGCCAAACACGGTCGGTCAGTCGCACTTTTCAACTAACAGCTTTTCGCTCTATGCCATATTGAATATGGGCATAGCGTTAATTTTTGCCTAAAGTCGATAAAAACGTAAATTTGCAGTTAGCCCATGTTGAATATGGGCTGCAGCAAAAAGTTGTTTCGTATTTTTCTCCACGCGAGATTTAAGGAAATTTAAGGACAAAGCGCCTGTGTCGCTTCTAGACTCACTTCATAGATTTTTTTTGTCAACCCACCCGAGGAAATTTTCATGAAGCTCAATCTCACAGCAGTCGCAGTCAGCGCAGCCCTTTGCACCTTCGCCG
>JAYSRA010000066.1:0-11689 GCA_043721275.1 Burkholderiales bacterium | reverse complement strand
ACACTCGTCACGCTGCCCGTGCCGCTGCCGTTTTTGTTCACGGTGAGCGAGCCCGCCGTGCCGGTAACGATGAGGGTCGAATCGGTGCCGAGATTGTTTGCCGCGTTGCTTTCAGTGGCTGCCGTGGTGACGGCCACGCTGTTGATTTGCGGTGAGCTCGCACCCGGCGCAACGTTGACCACCACAGTCACGGGCGGGAAGCTTCCGCCCGAGGCCAGCGCGTCGCTGCGCGTGCAGGCGGTGAGCGTGGCGCACGCCCAGCCAGCGCCGCTGATTGCGGTGATGGTCAAGCCCGACGGCGGCGTTTCGGTGAGCGTCACCAGCGTGCCCGCGGCTTTGTCTCCGCCGCCGGAGTTGCTCACGATGATGGTGTACTTTGCACCAATCTGGCCGAGCGCAAAGTTGCCAACGTGCGACTTGTTGACCGTCAAGTCAGGCGATGCAATCACCACCGCCGAGTCCGTCGCCGTGTTGTTCGCGGTGTTGCTTTCGAACGCGGTGGTGCTCACGGTGATGCTGTTCACAAGCGGCGACGCGGCAAGCCCCGCAACGTTTGCCGTGATGGCAACCGCCGGATAGGCGAAGCCTGCGCCCAGCACGTCTGATCGCGTACACGTGGGCAGCGTGGCACACGTCCAGCCGGCGCCGCTCATGGCCGTGATGGTCAGGCCCGGTGGCGGCGTGTCGGTGAGCGTCACCACGGCACCCGCCAGCTTGTCGCCCGCGCCCAAGTTGGTCACCGTCGCCGCGTATGTCGCGCCCGCCTGCCCCTGAATAAAGTTGCCGGTATGTGACTTGCTAACCGTCAAATCAGGCGGCACCAAAATCACGGTGGAGTCAGTTGCGCTGTTGTTGCCGGTGTTGCTTTCAAGCGCGCTGCTGCTGACCGTTGCGCTGTTGACTAGCGGCGAAGTCGCGCTCGCGGCCACCGACACGGTGACCGTGATCGGCGCGTAGCTCGCGGTTGCAGCGAGTACGTCAGTGCGCGTGCAGACCGGCAGCGTGGTGCATGTCCAGCCGGTGCCGCTCATGGCGGTTATCGTCAGGCCCACGGGCGGCGCGTCAGTCACCGTCACCGAGTCCCCTGCGAGCTTGCTGCCTAGGCCAATGTTGCTCACAGCGATTAAGTAGGTGGCACCGGTTTGCCCTCGCGAGAAGCTGCCGGTGTGAGTTTTGCTGAGCGTCAAATCCGGCGGAACCAGAATCACGGTGGAGTCATTGGCAGAGTTATTGCTGGTGTTGCTTTCTGCGCCCGCAGTGCTCACGGTTACGATATTGACTCGTGGTGACGTGGTGTTGGTGCCGACCGTCACCGTGATGGTGACTGGCGCGAAGCTTGCGCCTGCCGACAGCGAATCAGTGCGGGTGCAGGTCGGTAACGTCGCACACGTCCAACCGACACCGCTCATGGCCGTGACGATCAATCCCGACGGTGCATTGTCGGTTAGCGTAACTGTGTCGCCCGCGACTTTCGGGCCTGCGCCGGTGTTGCTCACGATGGCGCTGTAGGTCGCACCGATTTGCCCTTGCACGAAGCTTCCGAAGTGAGATTTGCTCACCTTCAAATCAGGCAACACCACGATGGTGGTCGAGTCGGTCGCGCTGTTGTTAGTTGTGTTGCTCTCCACGGCGGTGGTGCTGACCGCGACGCTGTTGCTCAATGGCGAGGTGGCATTTGCGGCAACGTTCACGGTGATGGTTATTGCCGGGTAGCTCGCTGCCGCCGTCAGCACGTCGTTGCGGGTGCAAGTCGGCAGCGTGGCGCATGTCCAACCGATGCCGCTCATGGCAGTGATGGTCAGGCCAGCCGGTGCCGTATCAAGCAACGCCACTGACGCGCCAGCAAGCTTGTCGCCTAACCCGGAATTAGTGACGGTGGCGGTGTAGGTCGCGCCCAATTGGCCCTGAACGAAGTTGCCGCTGTGCGCTTTGCTCACGGTCAAATCAGGTGGCGCCAAAATCGTGGTCGGATCACTGGCACTGTTATTTGCGCTGCTGCTTTCATTGGCCGCCGCGGTCACGTTAACGACGTTGGTCAACGAGGCTGGCGCGTTGGCCGCCACGCTCACCGTCACCGTGATCGAAGGGTAACTCGCGCTGACCGCGAGCACGTCGCTGCGGGTGCAGCTCGGCAGCGTGGTGCACGTCCATCCACCGCCCGCCATCGCGGTCACCGTAATGCCCGCGGGGGGCGCGTCGGTCACGGTAACCAAGCTCCCGGCAAGCTTGTCACCCGCGCCTGAGTTGCTGACGGAAACGGTGTACGTGGCACCACTCTGGCCCTGCACAAAATTTCCGGTGTGCGCTTTGGTGATGGTGAGATCAGGTTGCACGATCACGGTTGAGTCGTTGGCCGTGTTGTTGCCGGTGCTGGTTTCGGTCGCAGCGGTGGTGACGGAAACGCTGTTGAGCAGCGGTGAGGCGGCATTGCCAGCGATTGCCACGGTGACCGTGATGGCGGGGTAGTTTGAAGTGGCCGTGAGCACGTCGCTGCGAGTACAGGCAGGCAGCGTGGAGCAATCCCAGCCAATACCGCTCATCGCGGTGACGGTCATGCCGGACGGTGGCGCTTCGGTCGCAGTAACTAAGGTCGCGGCCGGCTTGTCGCCGGGGCCGTTGTTGATCACGGTTGCGCTGTACGTTCCGCTGCCGCCTTGCGAAAAATTACCGGTGTGGGTGAGTGCGACGGTGAGATCGGAGGCCAGTGCGATCACAATATTTTTGTTCGCACCGAGCGAGCCTGCCGCGCCCGGAGCCGGGAGCGTGAGTATCGCCGGGGCGGATGCTGCGTTGATGGTGCCGCTGAGCGCTGAGCTTGAGGTGTAGTCAAGATCAGCCGACGACTGCGCTAGCGCCACGGTGTAGTTGAAGCTCAGCGTGTTGCTGCCTGAGCCGGACACGTAGCTCGCCGTGCCGCCAGAATTGAGCGCGAGTTGCGGCGTGCCGGTGACGGTGACAACGTCGCTGAACGTGACCTGCACCGACACGCTAGCGCCGATGCTGTACGTGCCGTTCGCCGTGCTTGACGTGACGTTGGTGACGGCGACCGGTGGCACAACGCAGGTCGTTCCGCTGATGATCAGCGAGAAGCGGTTCATCGTGCCGGTGTCTGTGGCCGCAGTATCCGCGACGTTCAACGTCCATACACCATTGGCGTTCTGACCGTCAAACGCCGATAGTGGCGTTTCGGGCGCGAAGTTTCCAGTGATGGCGCCGGTCGTCGGCATGGTTGCAGCGGCCGGGAAAGCGCCGTCGTCATCGAGCGTCACCGTGCACAAGTTGTTGCCACCGCCACCACGCGCAACAATCAAACTCACCACCGTGCCCGAAGGCGACGTGAGCTTGAACCGCAAGTCGCTGTTGAAGCTATGTGTCACCGAGGCGTTTGCGTTGCCAGCGGTATTGTTACAACCCGCCAGCGCATCAAGGCGGAAGTTCACGTCCGCGATTGGCCCAACAACGCCGCTCACCGTCAGCGGGATATTGACGCCCGCAGCGCTGTTGTCCGGGATTGCCACCGACGGCCCGGTGTAGCTGGTGGTCACGGCACTGCCCACAAGCCCGGTTGCCAAGCGGTAGTTGAAGGTACCGAGATTGCTCGCGCCGTCCAAATGCGACACGCTGGCCGTGATGTTGTCGCCACACGCCAAGGTGGGTGACGCGGTGAACGTGACGTTGCGGCTAACGACCGGCCCACCGGCAACAATCACGCCGTAATTTGCGGTGGCTACGGGTGCCGTCACCCCGCCAGTAGTAGCCAGTGTGCCAACGTCGTTGACCGTATTGGCACCACCAATATTTTGCGCACCGAATGCGATAGTGACCGTCTCACCCGGATCGATCACGCCGTTGGCAGGCGAGAAGCTTTCGCTGACGAGCGTCGCGCCTGCGGCAGCAAGGATTGGTGCCGGTACGATGCATAGATCAACGGTTGCCGTGCCCCCGTTGCCTAGGGTCACGCTTGGCGAAGACGCCGAAGAGAATCCGGCTACGATTTTGTTCGCTGTGATGATGTAGGTGCCCGGAGCCACGGTCATCGAATACGTACCCGCCGCGCCGGTTACACGGTTAAAGCCGCCGGTTGCGTTGACTGACGCGAGGTTGATTGTGGCGGCCGTCGCGCAATTGGTAATGGTGCCTTGAATGGTTGCTTTTGGGCCCGCTGTGCAGCTTGGGAATTTGAAGCTGCCGACGCTCGTCGACCAGTCCGCTTGGCTGGTTGCGGCATAGTATTCCTGCGTGTACCAGAAGGTGCAATCGTCCACCGGATCGACGTTCATTGCGCTGTAGTCTCCCCAGCGACCGCTGGTGCTGGTTTGCGCGCCACCGGCTGCCTTGAATATGGATTCACCCTCATTCAAAACGCCGCTGTTGGCCGTGTTGGTGGTGCGTCCCGCAATCATGATGTTGGCAAATTGCGTCGTCGACGCTTGGCTGAAACCCAGCGCTAGATTGCCCTGATAGTCCTGCGCGATGCTGCCCATCCAGTTGTTCAGGCCCGTCGCGCCATTGCCCGGCGCTAGATTGTGCGTGCCCTGATCGAACACGCTGAACACGTCGCCGGTGCGGCGCATTTCAAACCAGCGAATGCCGGTTTGATAGGTCGCCGCGTTGGTTGGGTTTACGCCGCTGACGTTGACCGTAAAGTTACCAACAAAGGAGTTGACCGGTGCCGCCTGCGTGCCCAAATTTCGATACGCAAAGCGATGCATCAGCCGATCAGAAAGCGCGTCAACAGGCGCTCCACCGCTGACCTCAATTGCGCCTCGAGTCGCCGGAGCGCGCGCGTCAAACGCAGCCAATGCCACGTCTGGCAACACGGAAATAGTCGAGTTAGCGGGCGTCACAAAATCGGGTGCCCAACGGTAGTAACGAATTGCGTCCGCCGGATCGCCCGCCTCGTCAGACCGAAATTCTGCGATCACCACGGCCATCCCGGCGGGTGGCGGCATAAAGCCGTCAATGTCAGCTGGCAAGCCGCCGCCCGCACTTGGATCGATGCTCGCAATGTTGGTGTACACGACCGATGCCGCCGGGTTGCCTGCCAGCGCTTTGGGACGATCTTGGCTCAAGATGCCCATGCCGACGAAATTGTTGGGCGGCGCATTACCAAACTGGTTGAACGTCATATGGTAGGCGTCTGTCCACACGCCGACTTTCGGGTAATCGTTCAACGCCCCGATGGGGTACGGGTAGCTCCACACGTAGTACGCACCGGTCGGATCTCCGGTCACAGACACCGCGACGCACTGATAGTTAGTGCCGCTACCTGCCGAAAAACCGGGGATCGCAAACTGGCTGATATGCCAACGGTCGGCGAGCGAGTCGTAGACCACGATGGGGTCGCCCGCGTTTTGCGTGCGGCACGGATCGGTTGCCGGTAAGCCCGTAAACAGCAAGTTGGTTTTGAACGGGCCTGCGGCGACCGTGCCGCTTTTGTTAAAAATTTTGTAGACAAGGTTGACCGAACTCACGTAGTGATTCAAGCCCACGTCGCCATTGACGTCGGGCGGCAAGACGGCGCCGATAAATTGCGCGGCATTGTCAACCTGCGAGGCGCCGTTAAAGGTCAAGCTCGGCGTCGGCATTGCAGGCGAGACAAGGCCCAAGCGAGCGCGATCAACCAGCGGATCCTTGAAGTCGCTAGAACCGGCACCTGCCCCCGGAATGATCGGTTTGATGACTCGCTTGTTGAGCGGGTTGATCTCGCGGACTTTTGCGTCGGCCGCGAGCTCTGCCGCGTTGGGCACCGAAATCGGAAAATCCCGTACATCTGACGTGACGCCGAAATTGAGTGGCGCAACGTGGAACACGCCGTTCGGGTATGCAGTTATTTTGTCTGCCCCAAGCGGCCCGTGCCGAGGCGCTACATCTTTGCCACCCGCCTGTGCCATCACGATTGACGACGCCAATAATGTCCCGGTCACCACTACTGCACTGAACCGCAAACGTGATGCGATCATCACACCCAGCTCGGTTCGCACCGTCGCAAATTTCCCACTCATTTTCTGCCCCCGCAAAGAATCAACTTAAAGATTGGAGTCGGGAAACTGCAAGCCGCTCGGTGCTGCAAGCGGTCAATCTGAAACGCGCTCAGCTACAAGTTTAGTCCGGTATGTCGCCTGATGGCAACAAATATCAGATGTATCCGATTGCGTGGCTGAACGCCGAGCCTCGCTCAGGCGCGCTGGAACGTAGGGGCGGGGGCGGGCGCGAGCTGCGTCCGGTCGCCGTTACGACAAGAAAATTTGCGTAGTTTGGTAGTGCGCATGGCGAATCAGCGCGACCGACACCGCATCAGCTTTATGCTGTAGCGCCTATTTTATTGGGGCTAGCAGCTATAAAACGGCATAGTCGATAAATTCATTTCTATGCGCTTGGCCCAAGCAAAATGTAGCTTTTAGCGAAAAGCTATATCGCAAAAAAGCTAAACCACCCGCACCGAAATCGACTCCACGCCGGCGCACGAGGCCACCATCACGTCGCCCGCCACGACTGCTGCAACGCCTTCCGGCGTGCCGGTCATGATGACGTCGCCGGGCTGCAATTCCCAGGCGGCGGACAGGTGCTCGATGATCTCGCTCACGTTCCAGATCAGTTTATTGATGTCGCTTGTTTGCGTAGTTTTGCCGTTGACGGTGATCGCGATGGCGCCGCTGTTGATCTCACCTGACTGCGTGATGGGCGTGACCGCGCCGATGGGGGCCGATTGATCCACTGCCTTACCGATTTCCCACGGACGACCGGTCTTTTTCGATTCGCCCTGCAAGTCACGGCGCGTCATGTCGAGGCCCACCGCGTAGCCATAAATGTGCTTCGCTGCATCCGCTGCTTTAATGTTTTTTCCGCCAGTGCCCATGGCCACTACCAGCTCAACTTCGTGGTGATAATTTTGGGTGAGGCTCGGGTAGGCGATGTCCACCGTCTGGTCCTTCACGCACGGCACCACCGCGTCCGCTGGCTTCAAGAAAAAGAACGGCGCTTCACGTCCGGTAAAGCCCATTTCCTTCGCGTGCTCAACATAGTTGCGGCCCACGCAGTACACGCGGCGAACCGGGAAACGTTGGTCGCTGCCAACGACTGCGAGGGATACCACTGCGGCGGGCGAAATGACGTAATTCATGGCGATTTTTTTTCGGGTTGGTGTGCGACGTTAGCGCGCGCTCGGCGCACCGCAAAAGGCTGCGCCGCGAACTGCCGCCGCGCCGTAGAATCGGCTGCTGATGTTCGCGCTTTGCGCTTGTGGAAATTTATACATGCACCATGCTACTCGCCCGTTTCGTCGCAACGCTGTCGCGCTCATTGTTTGCGGCATCTCCGCTGCGCTTGCCTCGGCGCTCCCGCCCGCCGCGCCGCGCCAATCGGTCACCGAAACGCTGCACGGCGTGAGCGTGACCGACCCGTATCGCAATCTTGAAAACGTCAAAGCGCCAGCCACGCAAGCGTGGCTCAAAGCACAGGGCGACTTCGCGACGCAGCAGTTGAGCCGAATCGCTGAGCGCGACGTCATCGCGGCGCGGGTCGAGGCGTTGTCAAAGGCCTCAGGCGACCAAGTTCGCAGCGTGATGCGAATGCCCGGTGAGCGGATTTACTACCTAAAACGCAAGGTCGGCGAGAGCCAGTTCAAGCTCGTAACGCGGGTCGGTGTCGAGGGCGCAGAACGGGTGTTGGTCGACCCCGAGGTGCTGGCCAAAGCCGCCGGCACGCCGCACGCGATCAACTTCTTTGTACCGTCGTGGGACGGCAAAACGCTGGCGTACGGCGTTTCAGCCGGCGGCTCCGAAGACGCCTCGTTAATGCTGCTGGATATTGCCAGCGGCGAGGCCATCGGCAAGCCGATTCCGCGCGCGCAAACCGGTCTGGTTCATTGGGCACCGGACAGCACCACCCTGACGTTTAATCAGTTGCGTGAGCTACCCGCTGGCGCGTCAGATACCGAAACGTTTTTAGACACCACCGTGTTCGTATTGGACGTCCGCGCAGCCAACGCGCAACCGCGCGCCTTGTTCGGCCCGCTGGTCAACAAGACACTGAAAATGGATCGGCTAGATGTGGCCGAGGTGATGTTCGCACCCGGCAGCCGCTACATGATTGCGCGCACCACCGACACCACTTTGCCCGAAGGTCGGCTGTTTGTCGCGCTACTTGCCGACCTGAAAAAACCGCAGATTAAGTGGCAGCAAATTTCCGGTTATGCAGACAAAATAACGCAGGTGGCTTTGCGTGGCGATACGCTGTATTTGCGCACGTTTACCGGCGCGCCGCGCGGTCGCGTGCTGGCGCTGCCATTGGCGCAAAAGTCCCCGGCCATTGCCACCGCGAAGGTGGTCGTCGCCGAGCCGCAGGCTGGCGTGCTAGGAGGCTTTTCGCTCGGCAAAGAGGCCATTTACACCGAGCTGCGCCAAGGCTTCAATCTGCGCGCGATTCGCCATTTAGGCGGGAAAATGGCGGATGTAGCGCCTAACGTGCCGGGCTCCACCTTCATCGTTTCAGACCGCGCACATGCGTACGCGGAGCCGTGGCTCACCACCAGCACATGGACTGCGCCGCAGCGCCTGCTCGCCGTGGCAGCCGACGGCAAGACGCAAGACACGGGTTTGATGAGCAACGTGCAGCCCGAGGGTTCGCCCACAATCGACGTGGTTGAGGTGCTGGTGACCAGCCACGACGGCGCAAAAGTACCGCTGGCGATTTTGCATAAAAAAGGCCTCGCGCTTGATGGCGCGAACCCGACGCTGTTGACCGGATATGGCGCGTACGGTTTCTCGTTCGAGGCGCGCTTCGACCCGCGCAGTATCGCTTGGCTGGAGCGCGGCGGCGTGCTGGCGTATGTGAACGTACGCGGCAGCGGGGCGTTCGGCGACCCTTGGTACAAAGCGGGTTTCAAAGCGACTAAAGCCAACACCTGGAAAGACGGCGTCGCGGCAGCGCAATACCTGATTGATCAACGCTACACGTCGGCTAAAACGCTCGGCATTTGGGGCACCAGTGCGGGCGGAATTTTCGTCGGTCGCGCGGTTACCACCGCACCGGAATTGTTCGCCGCTGCGATTATGGATGTGGGCGTTATGGACGCGGTGCGCGCTGAAGATTCAGCCAACGGCATTACCAATATTTCGGAATTCGGTTCAGCGAAAAATGCCGCTGAATTTCCGGCGCTGCTCGAGATGAGCACCTACCATCAGATCAAAAGCGGCAGCGCCTACCCGGCAATTATGTTCATCCACGGCATGAACGATCCGCGCGTTGACGTATGGCACAGCGCCAAGGCCACCGCACAATTTCTGGCGGCAACGACAAGCGGCAAACCGATACTGATGCGGCTCGATGGTCAGGCCGGTCACGGTGTTGGCAGCACCGCACAGCAGGGATTTAGCAAGCAAGCGGATATTTATGCCTTCTTGCTCTGGCAGTTTGGAAAGACCGCGCTCAAGCCGTAACGCACGCCGCTTGCATTGCAGCCGCTAAAACCGCCGACTTATGCCCAGCTGCACAAACTGGGCGCTAAACGGCGCGAGACCGAACGACGCGCGACCGCCCAAGCGCCACGCTGAGCGTTGCTCGTAGCGCTCGTATTTGATGTCGGCCGTCCAGCGCGGGTCTATGCGCCATTCGACCTTGGCGCCCACCGTCACCGCGCCGTACGACGACAGTCGCGGATCAGCCGAATAAAAGGTCGGATTGCCCACCGGAAACGGCTCACCAATGTCCGGGTCGTAGATCGGATCGAAATAAAATTTCGCCGCTCGCTGGGTGTAATAACGCGCGCTCGGGATCACCGAAAAACGATCATTGATCGGCTTCACCCACTCGGCTTGCACCGTATGCGCGCGCACGCCAAATGTGTCGCTGTAATAACGATAGGTGCTGCGCAGGGTGGTGCCGCCGATGATGGCACTGTCGCTGTCGTAAAAATGATTCCAGCGGAGCAGCGCAATGCTTTGATTTTTGGAGCGAGGACGCACGTCGGCCAACTTGTAAGGATCACTGAAATAGCCGCGCCCCGAAACGTAGCTTAAGTTCACCTGAATTAGATCATCCTTGGTCCACGCTTGAGTTACCCCGACCATCACGTCGGTGACGCGCTTTTTCTCACCCACCACCAGCTCGTTAACTGGATTGATGGTGTCGCGCGAGACGCCCGCGCCCGCCACCCACGTCGTGTTGTTGTCTGGCGTCGAGAAGCGCGCTTCAACGGCCACGGCACTGGATCGATAGTCGTTTTCGTCGGAATGGCTGCCGCGAATTCCGAGCGACCAGCGATCAAAATAACGCGTGAGTTTGAGATCAACTGCGGTGCGCCGATCATTCATTTTTGACGCGCCGGAAATGTTGGTATGCCATCGCGGAGATGCGCCGGAAATGGTGTCTTGTACTAGCGACGACTCAATGGACCAGTTACCCGCGAATGGCGCCAGCACGTAGAGCGACGGTGCGATCACCTTGATGCGATCCAAGCCCGGCTGCCAATCGTTGTACGCCTGCACTTTGAAGGCAACAAACGCAGCATCGGGCGCGCTCTCAGCGTGCGCCGACATGGCCAACACGCCAGGTAGCGCGAGCGCGGCAAGCGTGAACGATCCGGGCGTCCAAGCGCGCGAGCCGCCCACGGCAGCGCCGTCAGTTGCAGCCACAGCCGCCTCCGCCCACGCCGTAACCGCCCGACGCACTCTCTTTGCTGAAGTACACGTGTTGGGTGAACGCCTGATCAAGCGGATCGTTTTCCATGGTCATTTCTTTGCGCGCGAGATTGCCCTTCTCCCACGCTTGTGGCGGCTGCATCGCGCACCCGCCCAGTAGCGTCACAACAAACAGCGCAGCGAGCGCGAATTTGGCTGAATATTTCATACTATTTTTTGACCTGTTCCTGCGCGAGTGCGCCAACGATGGCAGCTTCTAGCTGTGCACGATCTGCGTCGCGAAAACCCGAGTGAACGAGCATGATTTTTCCGTCGCTATTGACAAGAAAAGATGTGGGCATGCTTTTCACACCAAACTGCTTGGGTGTTTCGCCTTTCGCGTCAAAAGCGACGATGAATTTTGCCGACGAAGTCGCCAAAAATCGCTCTGCGTCGGCGGCTTTGGCGTCTACATTGATAGCAACGATTTGCAAACCCTGCGGCCCGTATTTCGTATGCATATCGTTCATCCAAGGAAACGATTGCTTGCACGGGCCACACCATGAAGCCCAGAAATCAACGTAGACGATTTTGCCTTTGAGTTTGCCGAAATCAATCGCGGTGGCAGGCGTGGCCGCGGACGTGGGTAGGGTCACGTTTGGTGCTGCGTCACCCACATTCAGCGCTGCGGCAGTGGCAGCCAAGCCGATGCTGCACCACAAGGCGAGCATCAGCACTAGTAGCGGAAACTTCGATTTAATCATCACACTATCTTAAGAGGATTACCACTTCGGCGACCGTTTTGAATCGTAACAATACAACAGGCGCTCCAGATTGAACCGCCTGTGCCGACGATTCAAACGGTTAGCCTACAACGCTTTGTGAGCGCTGCAAAATGTCAACAACTCTACGCTGATAAGTCCACTGCAATTGGGCTTACGCAGTGTTTCTGAATGAACTCGACTTAATCCATTTGCTGCGTTTAAGTACGAACTGTCGGCGAGCGCGGTGGAGCGAAGTGTATTTCGTACGGAGTCAAGCCATTGAAGATTCTGCGAGGTCTGCGGTTG
>JAYSRA010000065.1:0-11787 GCA_043721275.1 Burkholderiales bacterium | reverse complement strand
CGCTTGCGTAAGTCCTCGCTGTAGGCCATGTCCACACGCCTCATCACTTTCGATGGCGTCAGTTTATCGTGTAATTATATTTGGCGATAGCTATAAATTTCACGATTAACGATGCGTGTGAGTAGCCGCAGTTGATCGGTGCCGAATGGGCGTTTCCTGCTTAAAGACGTGCAATCATGTGTCACCGTCATAGCGCGCTCACCGTCCACGAATGGACGCCGAATTTTGTCGCGAACCGCTACGGAGTCGCTACAAAATGGGCTGTTTTGCGGTTGTAAAGAAAAAGGGTTAGTGGATACTATCCATCTAACCCTTGTAATGTTTGGCGCGGCTGGCAGGAATTGAACCCACGACCCCTTGGTTCGTAGCCAAGTACTCTAATCCAACTGAGCTACAGCCGCCTAGCTTTCAATTATAACCAGTAAAACTGTGGCTCGTCAAAACGCGACCACGTGATCCAGTTCAACGCGGATGCCGATGGCCTCACCAATGCGGTGGTTGTGGTGGCTGGGCACCAGCGCCAGCACGCTGCGCCCGCTGGGCAGCGCCAGTGTGTAGAGAAATTCAGCGCCGCGAAAGGCGCGGGCGATGACTTTGGCGGTGTTCGGGCTGGCGTCATCGTGAACGACGTCATCCGGGCGGAGCAGCAAATCAATTTTGTCGCCCGCAGCGCGAAGCGTTGGGGCGGACAGTTGCAGCACGCCGAGTTCGCTATTGAGGTGAACACTGTCAATCACGGTTGATGGAAGAAATACGCCTTCGCCCACAAAATCCGCGATGAAGCGCGACGCGGGGCGGTGATACAAGTTGTAGGCGGTGTCCCACTGCTCAAGATGGCCGTCGCGCAGCACGCCGATTTCGTCCGCTAATGCGAACGCTTCGTGCTGATCGTGCGTGACGAGCAATGCAGTTGCGCCCGCCTCGGACAGCGACGCGCGCACTTCCGCAGACAGGCGCTGCCGGGTTTCGATATCGAGGTTGGAGAACGGCTCGTCGAACAGCACCAGCTTCGGCTTGACCACCAGCGCCCGGGCGAGTGCCACGCGTTGTTGCTGGCCGCCAGAGAGCTCGTGTGGATACGCGTGCGCGGTGTCGCGCAGGTTCACCAGTTCGAGCGCAGCCTGCACCTGCGCGTTACGTTCGCTGGCGGCGAGTTTATGCAAGCCGAAGCCCACGTTGCTCGCAACATCGAGATGCGGAAACAGTGCGTAGTCCTGAAACACCACGCCAACGCCGCGGTCCTCAGGCTCGATGTGAATGCGTGAATCGGCAACGATCCGGTCACCAATGCGAATGGTGCCGTTGCCAACACGCTCGAGGCCCGCCACGCATCGAAGCAGTGTGGTTTTGCCACAGCCCGAAGGACCAAGCAGGCAGCCCACGCGCCCCGCTTCCACGCGAAAGCCGACGTCGTGCAACGTGTCGCGTACCGGCTCGCGTCCACGCGGCGGATATTGGTGGCTTAAGTGGCTGACGTCTAGGGAGTTGGGCATGCGTGCATTGTAGGAGCGGCTGCTACCGGTCTCAATTCGAAGCGATGATCGCTTTCACACGTTCAACATCAGGCGCGATTTGAACCACACGTAGCGGCAGCGCCATCATGACTTGTTGCTCGACCGTGAGCGGCGGATCGATTCCGGTTGCGGCTTTGACGGTCTCCGCAAACTTCACGGCAAGCGCTGTTTCGAGCACGATCATCGGCACTCCTGGTTTGATCAATGTGCGCGCCACCTTGGCGGCATCTGCCGTGTGGGTGTCGATGAGATTACCGGTTTTCTCAAACACCTCGCGAATGGTGTTGATCCGATCTGCGTGGGTGCTGGTGCCCGCAACGATTCCGAAACGCTCGCGCATGCCCTTGAATTCGGGTGTCGCCGATACATCGAACGAGCTGCCTTGATCGACCTGGCGCCACAGTGCAGCGATGCGAGCCGCATCACCATTGAACAGATGAAACACGAAGCGCTCGAAGTTTGAGGCCTTAGAAATATCCATCGACGGGCTGGATGTCTCGAACGTTTCTTTGCTGGGACGCGGTCGATAAACGCCAGTGTTGAAGAACTCGGCAAGCACATTGTTTTCGTTGGTAGCGAGCACCAGCGTGTCAATCGGCACGCCCATTTCACGCGCGATGTGGCCCGCCAAAATGTTGCCGAAATTGCCGCTCGGCACAGCGAACGAAACCTGTTGCGAATTGCTATTTGTGGCCGCGAGATAGCCGCGCACGTAGTAAACGATCTGCGCCGAAATGCGGCCCCAGTTGATCGAATTCACCGTGCCGATATTGTGCTTCCGCTTGAAATCGAGATCGTTGGACACGGCCTTAACGATGTCTTGGCAATCGTCAAACACGCCGGTCACCGCGATGTTGTGAATGTTGGCGTCTTGCAGCGAATACATCTGCGCGCGCTGAAACGCACTCATGCGACCTGCGGGCGAGAGCATAAAAATGTTGATGCCTTTGCGTCCGCGCATCGCGTATTCAGCGGCGCTGCCCGTATCGCCGCTGGTAGCACCGAGGACGTTAATCGTCGCGTTGCGGCGACCCAATTCGAACTCGAATAAACGGCCTAGCAGCTGCATCGCCATGTCTTTGAAGGCAAGTGTGGGGCCGTTGGATAGCGCTTGAATTTGCATGCCCTCGGCGTACGCGTCGATTGAACACAACGGCGTGATTTCGTCGGTGCCGTAGACCCCTTTGGTATACGTTGCTTGGGTCAGCGCTGCAAGCGTTGCCGAATCAATATCGTCGGCTGAAATGAATTTGGAAAGCACTGCGTGCGCCAGCGCGTGATACGGCAACGCGCGCCACGCGGTGAGTTCAGTATCAGTGATTTTTGGCAACGTTTCCGGCAGCATCAGGCCACCGTCTTCGGCAAGGCCCGATAGCAGCACTTGGCTGAACGATTGTTTGGCGGGGTGGCCGCGAGTGGAGATGTAGCGCATTACGCCAAATTCTCCAGCCGCAACAACACCACTTTCGCCCCCGTCGTCGGCTGCGCTTCAATCGCTGCAATCGCGCGTTTTACGTTCTTCTCGATCGTCTCGTGCGTAAGCAAAATGATGTCGGTTTGCGCTTCGCCCTCTTCGGGTTCTTTTTGCAACATCGCGTCAATCGAGATGTGATTGTCGGCAAGCACGCGCGTGATATCGGCGAGCACGCCGGGCTTGTCGTCTACGCGCAAACGCAGGTAGTACGAGGTCTCGACGTCGTCAATCGACAGTACCGGCTCGGTGCCGATCTTGTCGTGTTGAAACGCGAGATATGGCACGCGATGGCTGGCATCGGTGTCGATCAGGCGGGCTACGTCGACGAGGTCAGCAATCACCGCCGAGGCCGTTGGCGACGCGCCTGCGCCTGCGCCGTAGTACAGCGTTGCGCCCACCGCGTCACCCTTGACCAACACTGCGTTCATCACGCCTTCGACGTTAGCGATCAAGCGCTTGGCGGGGATCAGCGTGGGATGCACGCGCAACTCAATCCCGGCTTCACGTCTGCGTGCAATGCCGAGCAGTTTGATGCGGTAGCCCATCTCTTCGGCGTAACGAATATCGATGGCTTCAATCTGCGTAATGCCTTCGACGTGCGCCTTGTCGAACGACAGTGGAATCCCGAACGCGATGGCCGCCAAGATGCTGATTTTGTGGCCCGCATCAACGCCTTCGATGTCGAAGGTCGGGTCGGCTTCGGCGTAACCTTTTGCCTGCGCCACGTTCAGCACGTCGGCGAACGACGCGCCTTTGCTGCGCATTTCGGACAGGATGAAGTTCGTCGTGCCGTTGATGATGCCAGCGATCCATTCAATGCGGTTCGCGACGAGCCCTTCGCGCAACGCTTTGATGATCGGGATGCCGCCAGCGACCGCAGCCTCAAATGCAACGATCACGCCCTTCGCGCGCGCAGCCGCGAAGATTTCGTTGCCGTGCAACGCGAGTAATGCTTTATTGGCGGTGACAACGTGTTTGCCGTTGTTGATGGCTTCGAGAATCAACGCTTTGGCGATGCCGTAGCCCCCGATCAATTCGATGACAACATCAATGTCGGGATTTTTTACGATGGACATGCCATCGTCGGTCACCACCGCGCGGCCTGCGACCAGCTGATTGGCGAGCGTCAAATTTTTGTCGGCCACGTGAGTAATCGTGATCGGACGTCCGGCGCGGCGAGAAATTTCTTCGGCGTTGCGAGTGAGCACATCAAAGGTGCCGCCGCCAACCGTGCCGATACCGAGGAGTCCGATGCGTAGTGGTTTCATATTTTTTTAGTGACAAGTGATGAGTGACAAGTGACGGTGGTTCTACCCCCTCCCCCAGCGGGGAGGGTTGGGGTGGGGGACGGTTCGCGTTGAGCTAGATCGGCGCGCATGCACCTGCCCCCTGCCTAACCCCGGCGCAGGCTTGCGCCAGAGGTCGCAAGCGCTGGGGGAGGGGACAGAACATAGCTACCTTAAAGCACCCCATCCTTCTTAAACATATCTTTAATACCGCGCACCGCTTGCCGCGAGCGCGCTTCATTTTCAATCAACGCAAAGCGCACATGCGTGTCGCCGTATTGACCAAATCCAATACCCGGCGAGACACTCACCTTCGCGTCCGCGAGCAATTTCTTAGCAAACTCCAGCGAACCCATCTTCATGTAAGGCATGGGAATTTTCGCCCAGATGTACATGCTGGCTTTCGGGTTATCGACCATCCAGCCAGCTTCATGCAGGCCTTTGACCATCACGTTGCGACGGCCTTCGTACTTCTGGCGAATTTCTTCAACGCAGTCTTGCGGGCCTTCGAGCGCGGCAATACTCGCCACCTGAATCGGCGTGAACGTGCCGTAATCGTTGTAGCCCTTGATGCGTCCGAGCGCATTCACCAGCGCCGCGTTGCCGACCATGAAGCCCACGCGCCAACCCGCCATGTTGTAGCTTTTACTCATGGTAAAAAATTCAACAGCAACGTCTTTTGCGCCCTTCACCTGCATGATGCTCGGCGCTTTATAGCCGTCGAAACCGAGGTCTGCATAGGCCAAATCATGCACCACCCAAATGCCGTGTTCGCGAGCGAGCGCGACGATTTTTTCGAAGAACGGCAAGTCCACACACATCGCCGTCGGGTTCGACGGAAAGCCCAAGATCAACATCTTCGGCTTGGGGAAACTTTCGCGAATCGCGCGCTCAACTTCCTCGAAAAAATCTACGTCTTCGGTCATGCGCACGCTGCGAATGTCCGCGCCCGCGATAATCGCGCCGTAGATGTGAATCGGGTAGCTCGGGTTCGGCACCAGTGCTGTGTCACCACGATCAAGCGTGGCGAGCATCAGGTGCGCGAGGCCCTCTTTCGAACCAATGGTGACGATGGCCTCGGTGTCCGGGTCAAGCCAAGCGCCGTAGCGCTGCGCATACCAGTTGCAGATGGCTTTGCGCAATCGCGGAATGCCCTTTGATACTGAATAGCCGTGCGTGTCATTCCGCAGCGCGGTTTCGATCAGTTTGTCGACGATGTGTTTGGGGGTCGGGCCGTCCGGGTTGCCCATGCCGAAATCGATGATGTCTTCGCCCTTGCGACGGGCGGCCATTTTCAGATCGGTGGTGATGGCGAAAACGTACGGCGGAAGGCGCTTGATGCGCGAGAACTCGGTTTGCATGATGATTTTTCGCAGCGCTCCTGTGCTTTGTGCACGGAGCGGAGGTCCGGTGGAGACTGATGATTTCACCCCTCCTCGATCCAACAGAATTCTGCTAGACGAAGGGGGCACCTAAGCGCTTCATGTTAGCGGGGAATGACGTTTGTTGCAACGCAGCAGGCGATGATTTCACAGCGAAATCGTCGCATCAGCTTTTTAATAAAAGCGCCGTTTCATTTGGGCTAAAGGCGATTTTTGTCATAAGTCGACTTAATCAATAAACTCGTCTTAGCCCACGTTAAACGGCGGTTTCTGCATAAAGCTGATACGCCACGAGCACGTCGCCAAGCTCGTTCATAATGGCAATAAATTCATACACTGATTGAACGAAAGCACGTCCTATGGCCATGAAGTTTCAGCGCGAGGCAACCAGCGAATTTGCGATCTCCGGTTACACCGCCGACACGGTCAGCGTGGCGGGCGTTGAGCATCGGCACAGCCTGCGCGTGTCGCACCAAGCGCCCGCTGCGCCGTGGGCCGTTGCAAGCTTTGCTGACATTTCGGCATCGACGATTGCGGAGGCCACAGAGGTGCAACCCGAAATCGTCATCATCGGCACCGGAAAAAAATTGCGCTTTCCGCCACCCGCCGCGCTCGCTCCGCTGCGCGACGCACGCATCGGATTCGAAGTGATGGACACTGCTGCGGCTTGCCGCACTTACAACGTGCTGCTCGGTGAAGGCCGACAGGTCGCGGCGCTGCTACTGATTGAATCGTAGCAATGCATGCGCGCGG
The DNA here is from genome assembly GCA_043721275.1 of Burkholderiales bacterium. Lineage (GTDB taxonomy): Bacteria > Pseudomonadota > Gammaproteobacteria > Burkholderiales > Casimicrobiaceae > Casimicrobium. The sequence goes on along the minus strand of JAYSRA010000065.1, from coordinate 5,378 downwards.
CGCATCTACGCCATCGCGCGTTTTATCAGGGCCTGCGTTGAGCCGTCATGCTCATCTGAAACGATGCGCATTTTGAGTTCGGCGTCGATGGTTTTGGCGAGCTGCTTGCCGAGCTCCACGCCCCACTGGTCAAACGAATTCACGCCCCAGATCACGCCCTGCACAAAGGTTTTTTGCTCGTACAACGCGATCAGAGCGCCGAGCGATTGGGGCGTTAATTTATCAAGCAGAATCGTGTTGCTTGGACGATTGCCAGCAAAAAATTTGTGCGGCGTTAACGCATAAATTTCGGTGGCATTCAAGCCTTGCGCGCGCAACTCCGCATGCACCTGCCCCTCCGATTTTCCGACCATCAACGCTTCCGATTGTGCGATGCAATTGGCGAGCAGCAGGCGATGATGTTCGCCTCGATTGCCGCTGTCGTGAACCGCTGCGATGAAGTCCACCGGAATCACGCTCGTGCCCTGATGCAGCAGCTGAAAAAACGCATGTTGACCGTTGGTGCCCGGCTCGCCCCAAATCACCGGGCAGCTCGGCACGCTGAGCGCGTTGCCGTCGCGATCTACCGACTTGCCGTTGCTCTCCATCTCTAGCTGCTGCAAGTAGGCGGGCACTCTATGCAAATCTTGCGCGTACGGCGCGATGCACTGGCTAGCTGCGCCGCAAAAATTCACGTTCCACACGCCAATCAACGCGAGCAACACCGGCATATTCGCGTCAAGCGGTGCATTGGCGAAATGCTCGTCCATGTCGTGCGCGCCAGCGAGCAATGCCTCGAATCCGTCCATGCCAATGGCCAATGCAATCGACAATCCAATCGCTGACCACAGCGAATAACGCCCGCCTACCCAATCCCAAAATTCAAACATGTGGGCCGTGTCGATGCCGAACTTTTCGACCTCCGCCGCGTTGGTCGACACGGCGACGAAGTGTTTGGCAACGTCGGCTTCGTGTCCGCCATTCGCCAAAAACCAGTCGCGCGCGCTCTTCGCATTGGTCAGCGTTTCTTGCGTGGTGAAGGTCTTGGAGGCAACGATAAACAGTGTGGTTTCGGCGGACACTTTGGACAACGCGCGATCAAGTGCCGCGCCGTCAACATTCGACACAAAGTGCATCGTTAAACGTGCATGCACAAACGTGCGCAGCGCTTCGCACACCATTTGCGGGCCGAGGTCCGAGCCGCCAATGCCGATGTTCACGATGTCAGTGATCTCACGGCCCGTGTGGCCGCGCCATTGCCCGTCACGCACCTGCTGCGTGAGCGCGCGCATGTGCGCTAGCACGCGTTGCACCTCGGTGCCGACGTCTGCGTCGTCAAGCAAATACCGCCGCACGCTGTTCGCAGGGTTGCGCAACGCCATGTGCAGCACCGCGCGTTTCTCGCTCACGTTAATACGCTCGCCCGTCAACATTGCATCGAGTCGTTGCGTCACGCCGCGTTCACGCGCGAGCGACAGCAGCAGTCGCATCGTGTCCGCAGTAATCAGATTTTTTGAGTAGTCAAAAAAGATGCCCGCCGCCTCAACCGAAAACTTTTGCGCACGATGTGCGTCGCATGAAAACTCGTCAGACATGCGTAAATTTTGCGTCGCCAACCGATGCGAATCGAGCGCGTTCCAAGCGAGTGATTTCATTTCGCCTCCGCACGCACGGAGCGTGAGGCCAATGTTGCAAACGCTTCACGCGGCGTCATGCGCCCTTCAATCACAGCGCAAGCAACTGCGGTGATCGGCATCGACACATCAAAGCGCAACGCCAATCGATGAACCTCAGGTGCTGCCTTGATGCCCTCCACCACTTGCGCGATTTCTTGCGTTGCCTCAGCGAGGCTTTTGCCGCTCGCGAGCAACAAACCCATGCGCCGATTGCGCGATTGATTGTCGGTGCAGGTCAGCACCAAATCTCCTAGGCCCGACAGGCCCATCAACGTCTCGCTCTCCGCGCCCATTTTTTCTCCCAAACGACGCATTTCGGCAAGGCCGCGGGTTATCAACAAGCTGCGCGCATTCAAACCGAAACCTAAGCCGTCAGACGCGCCCGCTGCAATCGCAATCACGTTTTTTGCAGCACCTCCGAGCTCAACCCCGATCACATCATGACCGGTGTACGCGCGAAAACCGCCGCCGTTTAACCGATGCGCAACGCGCTTGGCGAACGCGTCATCCTTTGACGCGATGATGACCGCTGTCGGCAAGCCTCGGCCCATTTCGCTGGCGAATGTCGGGCCGGACAACACCGCGTACGAGTGCGATGCATCGAGCAACTCAGCCACCACTTCATGCGACAGTTTCCCGGTGCCGGGCTCAAAGCCTTTGCACGCAATCACCACGCCCTGCCCCGCATGCAGCTTGGGTTTGAGCATTTGTACGGTCGCCCGCAGCGCATGGCTCGGCGTGGCGATCACGATGTCTTCTGCGTCACGCAATGCAGCGTCCACGTCGCCCGTGGCCACCAACGTCATCGGAAATTCGCAGTCAACCAGATAGCGCGGATTGCGCCGCGTGCGGTCCGCCTCTGCCATGTCGGCAGCGTTGCGTCCCCACAGCCGCGTTCGCGATCCGCGTCGCGCCAACTGGATCGCCAGTGCTGTGCCAAAAGAACCAGCGCCGATGACGGCTATGGAGCCCGCGCCGATCACGGCCACCGGAGCGGGCGCAACATCAACCACGTATGGTGCGCTCATAAAAAGTGTGATTTCGTCCGCATGCGCCAAGTGTAGCTATCGTTTTTGTCGGTAGTGGCGCGGGATTTTGCAACAATGAGCGGGTGCCTCGGTAGCTCAGTGGATAGAGCGACCCCCTCCTAAGGGGTAGGTCGGACGTTCGATTCGTCTTCGGGGCGCCAACTTTCCTCTTTGGCGCGGACTTGCATGGCCCATTACTCATTGCGATTTACCGACCCTGCCGGGCACCTGATCGACGTTGAAATGACGCTTGCTGCACCGGTCGAAAACCAGTGCATCGCCATGCCGTCATGGATTCCGGGCAGCTACTTGATGCGCGAATTTGCGCGTAACGTGGTGACCCTGTCTGCCTCACAATCTGGCGCTGACATCAACGCGACCAAGACCGACAAAGCAACATGGCAGCTTGCGTGCATCGCGGGCGATGCCGTGACCGTGCGCTATCGCGTGTACGCGTGGGACCGCTCGGTGCGTGGCTGTTACTTTGATGCGTCACGTGGGTTCGTGAACCCAGCGGCGGCGTTGCTGCAAGACCTCGCAGCACCGAATGCGCCTTGTACATTGGCGCTTCATGCCCCCGCGAAAGACTGGCGCTGCGCCACCGCGATGACGCCGCATGCAATTGACGCGTGTGGCTTCGGCACCTATCACGCGGCAAACTACGACGAGCTGATTGATCACCCGATTGAGTGCGGTGATTTTGATGAATTCACGTTCGACGCAGGCGGTGTTCCGCATCGTTTTGTGATCTCGGGCCATCATCGCGGCGACCTCGTGCGGCTGCGTGCGGACAGCCAAAAAATCTGTCAGGGACACTGCGATCTTTTCGCGAACACCTCGCCAAGCCGCGCACCGTTTGATCATTATTTGTTTCAACTGCATGTGGTGGACGATGGTTACGGTGGGCTCGAGCACCGCGCCAGCACCGCGCTGATCTCACCACGCAGCGATTTGCCGAGCATTGGCGAGGTCAGCGTTTCTGAGGGGTACCGCGATTTGCTGGGGCTCATCAGTCACGAATATTTTCACGCGTGGAACGTGAAGCGCATCAAGCCTGCGGCCTTCACGCCGTACGACACAAGCACCGAAAACTACACGCGTTTGCTGTGGCTGTTCGAGGGCTTCACCAGTTATTACGATGACCTGATGGTCAAGCGCGTGGGGTTGGTTACCGAGGCGGATTACCTCAAAGTATTGGGCCGTCGCCTCACGCAATTGCTGCGCGCGCCCGGTGCGCACGTTCAGTCGGCAGCGGACGCGAGCTGGGACGCGTGGATCAAGTATTACCGCGCCGATGAGAACGCGCCGAATTCGCAATTCAGCTATTACCTGCGCGGCAGTTTTGTGGCGTTGGCGCTTGATTTGATGATGCGTGAACGCGCCGCGAACGATGCCACTGCACCCACGTTGGACGACGTGATGCGCGGCCTCTGGCGGGCGTTTGGCGAGACCAGCGTGGGTGTGCCGGAAGACGCATGCGCGCTCTTTTCGCAGCTCACAAAAATTGATCTGACCGAGTTTTTCGCGAGCTTCATCGACGGCACCGACGACCCGGATTGGCACGCGCTGCTCGCCCCGTTTGGCATCAGCTATCGCGTGCGGGCGACCGCGTCGGCGAGTGATCGCGGCGGTCGCGACGAGCCAATCGTACACACCAATTTGCGCACGCTCGGCATGCTAGTCGCCGAAGGTGGCCATGCGTTGCCGACCATCAAACACGTCATCAACGGGTCGGCAGCATGGCACGCAGGCATCAGCGCAGGCGACACGCTGGTGGCCGTCGACCGGCTGCGCGCGAACGGCGTAACGCTTGCGAAACACGTCGCACGATTCATGGCGGGGGATGCGCTGTCGGTAAGTTATTTTCGGCACGATGTGCTGCACGCCACCACAGTCAATGTGCCAACGCCCAAGCTCGACACGGCCTGGTTAAGCGTCGCAGCTGAACCGCCGACCGCGCAGTGTGTTGCGCTTCGTCAACGGTGGTTAACGGGTGGGTAATCCAAATCGAAAGCGCATCAGCTTTTGTCTGAAACGCCTATTTGACGAGGGCTCAGTGGCTATATAGCGGATTATCGACTTTGCATATTTATGGGCCTTACCCCCAGTAAAATGGGGCTTTAAGCATTAAGTTAATAATGAATTCTATTCGGATTTTTTGCTGCCAAACAAATTTTTCGAAAGGCAGATTGGCGACAATTCCACCGCACAACGGGCTCGCATTTCGGCCAGTGGATTCGCTGTAAAAAGCGTCGCAGCATCGACGTTGCTCGATCACGGCAAGTGTCGTTTCGAAAAAATTGGCGCGCTAAACTGCGCAAAAAACGCTGGCGGAAGCCACAAAAAAGCCACCGCGAAGGTGGCTAATTTGATGGCGGAGAGGCGGGGATTCGAACCCCGGATACCTTGCGGTACGCCTGATTTCGAGTCAGGTACATTCAACCACTCTGCCACCTCTCCGACTTTTGAATTCTAGCGCAGCCGTGGCGATGTATTGCCCGGACGCACTAGCCCTTGGCTGGCGTTGGCTTGGCGCCAGTGCTACCCTTGGCCGCTGCTGGGTTAGCGGTGTTTTGTGATTTTGGTGCGGCGGACTGCTTCTGACCGTGCGATTCAGACGACGATGGCTGCGCGGCGGTGGGTGCAATCACTGGCGCGGGAGGCACCCAGGTGGCCACGGCCACGGTTTTACCAG
>JAYSRA010000064.1:0-11935 GCA_043721275.1 Burkholderiales bacterium | reverse complement strand
GCACCACAAACTCGACCGCCTTGGTGGGCTCCCATGCCCAAACCGGGCTGAGCGCCGATATCGCCACTGCGACACACGCAGCGATGGTTTTTTTATGCATGCGCAGGTTTGCAGGGCGGATGGGTTGCTTGGTCATGTTGCTATCCTTTTGTTGATGACGATTCATGTGCGGTGGTGGTCGCAATTGTGATGATTTAACCGGGGCTCAGGCCATGGGTTGCAGGCGCAGCGACGCGTGCTGCTGCGCCATGCCGTGTGCCAGCAATTTCATCAGCGCGTAAACGGTGTCGATGTGCGGTGTGGGCAGTTCAACCAAGCGCGCCATCTCGACCACCGAGCCCACCAGCGCATCGATTTCTGGCGCGCGACCGGCTTCAATATCTTGCAACATCGAAGTTTTGTGTTTGCCGACTTTTTCAGCGCCTGCGATGCGTTTGTCGAGCGATACGCGAAAGGTGATGCCGAGCTTTTCGCCGACCGCTTGCGCCTCGGTCATCATACTTGCAGCGAGCGCGCGCGACAGCGGAAATTGGCAGATGTCCACGAGCGTCGCATGCGCGAGCGCGCTGATCGGGTTGAAGGTGAGATTGCCCCACAGTTTCAGCCAAATTTCAGAGCGAATGTTGTCGAGAATCGGCGCTTTGAAGCCCGCGTTGACGAAGCATTCCGACACCCGCGTGACGCGCTCGGTGGTTGTGCCGTCAAGCTCGCCCACCGGAAAGCGGTCGCCTTCAATGTGCTTGATGACGCCCGGCGCGATCAGCTCTGAGGCGGGGTAGACCACGCAGCCAATGATGTGCGACGCCGGGATTTTTTCGAGCAGTGCGCCGGTGGGATCAACTGATGCGACGCGTGTGCCTTCAAGCGCGCCGCCGTGCTTTTGGAAGTACCAAAAAGGCACGCCGTTTTGCATGGTCACAACCACGGTGTCAGGCCCGACCAGCTTCGGCAAATCGTTCGCTACCGCTTCAACCTGGTGCGCCTTCATCGCAAGAATCACCATGTCTTGCACGCCGATGGCGGCGTAATCATTGCTCGCTTTAACCTTCGTCTCCACCTGTTCAGTGCCGTCATGCGAAATCAGCTTGATGCCGTTTTTGCTGATCGCATCCAAGTTCGCGCCGCGCACCACGAAGGTGACATCTTCACCCGCTAATGCGAGCTTCGCGCCGACTAATCCGCCGATGGCACCGGCTCCAATAATTGCTATTTTCATGACGTGGCTGTTTTAGTGCGTGAAGAGAAAAGGGTGATTGGTTTGTGCGGTCAGTAAACTAAATAAACGTGTTGCCTAAGGTGCCGATGCCCTCGATTTCGATTTCTACCGTGCTACCTGATTTCATTGAGCCGACGCCGACCGACGTGCCGCACAAAATCACGTCGCCGGGAAACAGCGTCATGTCGTGCGAAATGCTGCTGACCAATCGCGCTACTGAAAAGCGCATATCGCTGATCGGATAGTCCTGTCGCAGCTGGCAGTTGAGTGTGGTTTTGACGCGTAGCGTTGCCGCATCAAGCCCGGTCGCAATGGTCGGGCCGAGCGGGCAGAAGGTGTCGAATCCCTTCGCGCGCACCCATTGCGGAAACGTCGAATCGGCGTGCAAAACATCGGCGGCGGTCACGTCATTGGCGCAGGTGTAACCGAACACGTAGGCTTCGGCGTCAGCCTCGCTCACCGCTTTGCACGTTTTGCCAATGACGATGGCAAGCTCGCCTTCAAACACAATTTTGTGCTCGCCTGCGGGCGCGCAGATGGGCTCGTGTGGATTCAAATACGAGTTGGGAGATTTCAGAAAATACAGCGGCTCTAGCGGCGTCTGCAAATCTAGTTTCGCCGCCAGCGCCATGAAGTTATTCCACAACGCGATGACCTTGCTCGGCACCGTCGGTGCGAGCAGTTTCACATCGGCCAGCGCGTGCTCAACGCCGGTTGCGCGGGCCTCACCAAACATGTCGCCGCTATACACCTGAATGGTTGCGCCGTTGAGCGTGCCAAAACCTGCCACATTGACTGCATCTGCAACGCTGAAACGAACCCATCTCTGCACCATGTCGCGCTCTCGATCCATAAATTGATGACAAAAAATCCGTTTGCATCGAGGCCTGATTCACCTGACGCAACGTGGATTTGTCGGACTGCGAACGCGTTGTCGGGCGCTTTTGTAAAGTGCGGAAACGGTTGCGAATGTTTCATTGTGAACTGAAACTTGCACCATTATTCCAGAACCGCGCAACCGTCGGTCGGTCAGTGCGCCACAGCACGGGGCGGGCAGCATTTGAATGCGGCAGAATGTGTCGGCTGCGAGCATTCAAAAGCCTCGTATTCGGCATCAGCTTTTCGTTGCAGCCCATATTTTACCTGGGCTAGCACGCGATTTAGCGGTAAGTCAACAATAAGCATATACACGCTCTATGCCCAATGAGCACGGGCTTTACAACAAAAAGCTATTATGAAAATTGCCTTCGTTTTTCCGGGCCAAGGCTCGCAGTCGGTGGGCATGATGGCGGGTTACGCCGGGCTTGCCCAAATCGACGAAACCCTCGCCGCAGCTGACTTGGCACTCGATGCACCGCTCACGTACATGATGCGCGACGGCCCCGCTGAAGCGCTCAACGTCACCACCAACACCCAGCCCGCCATGCTCGCCGCAGACGTTGCGGTGTGGAATGCCTGGCTCGCGGCGGGCGGGCCAAAACCGTCGCTGCTAGCCGGTCACAGTTTGGGTGAATACGCGGCACTCGTGGCCTCTGAGTCGCTTGATTTTGACGGCACAATGAAGCTCGTCAAAGCCCGCTCGCAAGCGATGCAGGACGCCGTACCCGCTGGCATCGGTGGCATGGCTGCGGTGCTCGGCATCGAGCTTGGGCCGCTCATGCAGGTGTGCGAGCAAGCGAGCGAGGGCGAGGTCGTCTCCTGCTGTAATTTGAATGCGCCGGGGCAGATCGTGATCGGTGGCCACAAGACCGCCGTTGAGCGCGCTATTCTTCTCGCCAAAGCGGCCGGTGCCAAGCGCGCAATGATGTTGCCGATGAGCGTGCCGAGTCATTGCGAATTGATGCGCCCCGCCGCCGAGGCGATGGCCGCAGCGTTAAACAAAGCTAATTTTCAGCCACCGAAAATCGCCGTGCTGCACAACGCCACGGTGGATGTGGCGGGCGACGCCGCAGCCATTCGACTTGTGCTCGCCGAGCAACTGTTCAAGCCGGTGCGGTGGATCGAAACCATCGAAAAATTCGCCATGCAGGGCGTCACTCACATCATCGAATGCGGCCCCAGTAAAGCGCTGGCAGGCATGATTAAACGCATCGCGCCGGAGGTGAAATGTTTGTCACTTTCGGACAAGCAAAGCTTTGATGCGGCGCTGGTAGAGTTGCGCCAGTAGCGGCTGTGGTCAACGCTAGCGGCTAAATGGTGCGCTCAAATTCGTCAAGCGGCACCGGTCTGCCGAACAAATAACCCTGGCACAGCGCGCAGCCGTGCGCTTGCAGAAACGCGCGCTGCGCTTCGGTCTCCACGCCTTCGGCAATCACCTCAAGCCCCAAGTTTTGCGTCATGCCAATAATGGTGTCGACAATCGCGGCCCCCGATTGATGTTTGCCGATGTTGTCGACAAACGGTTGCGCGATTTTCAGTTGCGAAATCGGCAGCGTCGATAAGTAGGCGAGCGACGAATGGCCGGTGCCAAAATCATCAATCGAGAAGCGCACGCCCAAGTTGCCCAGCGCTTTGATTTTTTCGATGGAATCTTGCATATTTTCGAGCATGACGCTCTCGGTTAACTCAAGCGTAAGGCGACTGGTTTTTGCGCCAGTGCGACCGAGCGTTGCCACGATGTGCTCAACAAAATTTGCCTGCTTGAATTGATGCGCGCTCACGTTGATGCTGAGCTGCATTGACTCAGTTTTTGCGTTCGTCGCCCATAGGCTCAACTGCGCACACGCCGTTTCAATTACCCACTGCCCGATCTGCACGATCATGCCAGTTTCCTCTGCCAGTGGAATAAATTCGCCCGGCATCACCAGGCCGCGGGTTGGATGCATCCAGCGGATCAAAGCCTCGGCACCCACCGTTTGTCCGCCGTGCGTGACCTGGCGCTGATAGTGCAACACGAATTGTTTGCGCACCACGGCCACGCGCATGTCTTTCTCGAGCGAAACGCGCTGCGTGATGACCGACTGCATGTGCGGGTCGAAATAACGTATCGCATTGCGACCGGCACCTTTGGCTTGGTACATCGCGATGTCGGCCTGTTTCACCAGTTCGTCGGGTGCGCTGTCGGGGTTGTTAATCAGGGTAATGCCGATGCTCACTGTGCTCTGATATTCCTGCGAATCGAGAAGATACGGTTGACTCAAAATCAAGCGAACTTTCTCGCTGACGATGCCCGCGTTTTTGCCAATGTCACCCGACAATGCCGCAACGTCGTCGAGCAAGATCACAAATTCGTCACCGCCCAGTCGCGCCACCGTGTCGCTCCTCCTCACGCACGCCGCCAGCCGTCGCGCGACCTGCAACAACAGCTTGTCACCCATCTCGTGGCCGAGCGTGTCGTTAATAGTTTTGAAGTTGTCGAGATCGATGAACAACAGCGCGCCACCGCGTCCGCGGCGCTGACTGCTGGCCAGCGCCTGCCTGAGCCGATCCATCAACAAGCGCCGATTCGGCAGATTGGTCAGCGGGTCGTAGAAAGCGAGATGTTCGATTTCCTCAGCCGCGATGCGCGACGCCGTAATGTCATGCGAGATGACGATAAAGCGCAGCTCTTCGCCGCGCGTGTCGGGCTTGCGCGATACCGAAAGCTCAAACCATTGCTTGCCCTGATCGGGTGGCACGCGATCAACGCCAAACTGCTTGCCAAGCGACAAGCCAGAAACTTTCGCCTCGGCGAGTGCCGCCATGATGACCTCGGCGGCATCGCCAGGCATCACGTCCTGCACCCGTTGACCGGTTAAATCAATCGCTGAGTGTTCCGCTTTATCACGGCGCGGCGAGTGATAGCTTCGGTAGTAGCCATCGAGGCTCACCTCGAACAGCACGTCGGGAATAGCGTCAATGGTTGCTTGCAGTTGCGCCTTGCTGGCGAGGACAGCCGCCTCCTGAAGCTTTCTTTCGGTGACGTCCCAAAACAGCGTAACGCGTCCGCCTTCTGGCGTGCGCTTTTCGAATACGCGCAGCGCTCGACCGTCCGGCATCATCTGTTCATGGTCGGCTTGCGCCTCGTTGCCGAGTACTGCCTGCTGCTGTAACCACTGATCGCGAGCGGCTTGATCGTCATCTGCAAACAGTGCGCGCGCCGTCATTTGCTGCAAATCTCGAAACGGCTTCTGAGCCGACATCTGCTCAACCATCCACGGATGCATGTTGAGATAGCGCTGGTTCCATGTCACAACACTGCCGCTTGCATCCAGCAGCAAAAAGCCGCCCTCCATCGAATCGAGCGCTTGATCCACGGTCGCCTTAGATTGCGCAAGCTCGGTTCGGGTGCGCATCATGCGCAACAGATAACTGCGCGACAACAACCCGACCGCCACAATCAGCGCGACAAATGCGCAAGCAACGCCCCACACGTAACGTCGATTGTTGCGCCAATCAATCAGTGCATATTCAGTAGGCAAACCGGCCGCCACCAGCAGGTCGGGATACAACAGGGTGCGCGCCATCACAATCGCGGGCGCGCCGCTGAGTCGACCGGGTTGGTCGCTCACCGAGACGTCTGTGCCCTGATTTTGCGGCAACAGTGGCGAGAGCAACGTGCCGAGTCGATCTTCTTGTGGCGGTACGCTGGCAAGCAGTTGGCCGTTGCCGCGCTCCAGCGAAATTTCAAATCCGGCATTGCCCGTACTGCCGCCGATACCGCCGCCATTAACGCTGCGCGCCACGGTGTCGGTTAGTGCGGCCACTGACACCTCTGCCACGGCAGTAACGCGCCTTGTCTTGCCCACGACGATGGGCCGCGCCATGTAGAGCACCTGCTCGGAGCGGGCGAAACTCATCACCGGTGCACTCACGGCAAGTGTAGGCACTGCCTGAGCAAGGACATCACTCAAAAAATTGTTGGGCAGCGCGAGGCCCATGCGTTTGGTGCCGGCGTCGGAGGACATGACCACCGCGCCCTGAGCGTCCACCAGGGTGATGTGGCGCACGTTCAAATTAGCGGTTGATAAGCCTCGCAGCAAGGTCGACGCATTGCCTTCGGCCTGTGCATCATCGCCCGTGCCGGGCAACCCTGATAGCGCAATCAGATTCGCAGTCTCTGCCAGCAGCAAATCAACGCCGAGCAGATTGCGGTTGAAGGTTGCCTCCGAGCTTGCGGCAACACGGGCAATCGCGCGCTGTCCCGTGCTTAACGCGGACAGCTTGTTTTGATGGTCGAGGCTTGCTGCCGCAATGATGATTGCTGCGCTAAACAGCGAAACACCCGCCGCAATCGCAAAATTAATCCTTCGTGCCTGAGGCAAACTGGGCCTTCGCTTTCATAACAATGTTGACGACTATTTTCGCAGCAAGTTGCGTGGTTATTTTGCGACAGGCGCTTCGATATTAACCACCGGTCGCAAGGTTTGATTCCACACCTGCGCGCACGGCGCGCCGCAACGCTGCAACCACTTGGGCAACACTTTATCGGCAAAAATTTTTTGCCGACGGCGCTCATCGTCAGGGCCAGCGCGCACTGCGATCATGCTGCCTTTGCGACCATTGACGCACCCCGGCGCGCCGGTGTTGCAATTGATGCCCTCGATTGAATCGCGCTCTGATTCGTCCCAGATGGCTTGCTCAAGCTTCGGCAATTCGCGCTTCAGCAACGCCTTGAGTTCCGGGTCAAGTGCTGCCCACACCGCCGCGTTGACGGCAAATACCGACAGGCCCCAGGTGGTTGGCATGGTGTGCAGGTGCGTGGTGACCTGATGCAGCCCCAGCGTGTTGCCCGCCATGGCGGCAGTGATCGCGCACTCGGTGTTGCCGCTGCTCATACTGGCCATGATCGCGGCGAACTCGGTGCGCACCGGTATGCCGCCCAGCGCCTCAACAAAATCCCACTGCGTGGTGCTCGCCACGCGGATGCGCCGCCCTGACAACTCAGCAAGGCTCGTAAAAGCGCGCTTGCAGAACACCACCTGCGGCGGATACACATAAACGCCCAACACCTCAACGCCATAACGCTCGCGAAGCGTTTTGGTCAGATACGGACGAAACGCGGCAACGGATTTGCGAACGCTCTGCATATCGGGGTTGAGCCCTGCCAGATCCGGCGCATTCATCTCCGGCGCTTCGGCAGCCATACTGCTGAAAATTGCGGTGCCGAACGGGATTACGCCCAGCTGCATCATGCGCAGCATTTCCTGCCCTGGAACGCCTGCGCGATCAAACGGCACGATTTCAGCCTTAAATTTTCCGCCGCTTAACTTGGGCAACTCGGTGACCCAAAAAGGCCGCTCAAGCTTAGCGTAGCGATTGCCGCTGGCCAGACCGCCCACGATACGCAACGTCACGGCAGGCGTGGATGATGCGGCCGGAGATGGCGGCGGCGCGGCGTGCGCAACGCAAAGCGGCATCGCCACGGTCAAGGCTGTGCAGAGCTTCATCCAGTCACGTATCTTCTTGTTACTCATGGGCGCTTAATTGCAGATATTGAGGCGCATTCGACAGCGTTAAAAAGACATCGTTCGAAGAGCAGAATTCGCCACATCGTCTCATGCCAAGGTCATAAGGTTCTCATAAACGGGTTGTGCGCTGATGGTTTCCGCACCGTGTGCCGTGAAACGCTTGTGCAATGTGGCACATAACGTCCAAATTTCGGCGGGTCACACCCGCCCGCGTGCAGGGCATCGACGGATCAACGACAATGCTTTACAGGCAAACACAGCTCGATTACGAAAATCTACAAACGATGAATAACAAAGTCACTCTCGTTACCGGAGCCACGCGAGGCATTGGTGCCGCCATCGCCACCACACTCGCTGAAGCTGGCGCAAAAGTGGTCGGCACGGCGACCACGCAAGACGGTGCCGACAAAATCAGCGCTGCGCTCGCGGCGCATGGTGGCCGCGGCGTGGTGCTCAACGTCACCGATGGTCACGCCATTGATGCCGTCATCAAAGACATTGAAGCGAAGGAGGGCGCAATTGCAATCCTAGTGAATAACGCCGGCATCGCGCGCGACACCTTGCTCATGCGTATGAAAGACGACGACTGGGACGCCGTGCTCGACACCAATCTCAAAAGTGTGTTTCGACTAACGCGTGGCGTGAGTCGCGCCATGATGAAGGCGCGCTTCGGTCGCGTGGTCAACATCGGCTCCGTGGTGGGATCGATGGGCAACGCAGGGCAGGTAAATTACGCCGCAGCGAAAGCGGGTTTGATTGGCCTCACCAAATCGTTAGCTGCCGAATTGGGTTCACGAAATATCACCGTGAATCTGGTTGCACCCGGGTTCATTGATACCGACATGACTCAGGCTTTGCCCGAAGCGCAACGCACAAAACTCGTGGAAATGATCCCGGCTGGACGGCTGGGGCGCCCCGAGGACATCGCCGAAGCGGTTAAATTTTTGTGCAGTGACGGTGCCGGGTATGTCACCGGTACGACGCTGCACGTGAACGGTGGCATGTATTTCGCGTAAGTTCAGCGAAGATGCGCGGCTTTGCGCTGCGTATCAACCGCTGCCGCGCCGCACGGTTGGCGCATTTCGTTTGCTAAAATTCTGGTTAATCGGCCTAGCGCCGTTTTTCATAAAAGGATCCATCAAGGATTTGCCATGAGTGATATCGAAGCCCGCGTTAGAAAAATTGTTGCCGACCAACTTGGCGTAGCTGAAGGCGACATCAAAAACGAATCGTCATTTGTTGACGACCTTGGTGCCGATTCGCTCGACACCGTTGAATTGGTGATGGCGCTTGAAGAAGAGTTCGGCACCGAAATTCCGGATGACGAAGCAGAAAAAATTACCACCGTGCAGTTGGCGATTGACTACGTCACCGCGCACAAGAAGTAAGTCTCGAAGTTCCGCCTTTGAGCGCACCAACAAAGGCGGCTTTAAAGCCGCCTTTTTTTGCTTTTCTGAATCTGTGAGAAGTGTTCAAACATGACAGCTAGACTGCGCCGCGTCGTCGTGACAGGACTGGGCGTCATCAGCCCAGTAGGGATTGACGTTCCATCCGCATGGCACTCCATCATCAACGGGTGCTCCGGTATTGGCCCGATCACGCGCTTTGATTCCACCGCCTTCAGCACACACATTGCCGGCGAAGTGAGAGGCTTTGACCCGGCGAAGTACATGTCGGGCAAGGAAGCGCGTCGCTACGACAGCTTCATTCACTACGGCATTGCTGCCGCGAAAGAAGCGCTCGCCGATGCTGGCATTGCGCCTCACCCGGCTAACCCAGAACGCTACGGCCTCTCGATTGGCTCTGGCATCGGCGGCTTGCCACTCATTCAAGAAACCGCTTACGCACTGCGCGACGGCGGTCCGAGAAAAATTTCGCCATTTTTTATTCCCGGATCCATCATCAACATGATCTCCGGTTTGGTGTCTATTGAATACGGATTTCAAGGTGCCAACATGGCCGCCGTGACCGCCTGCAGCACGGCGAACCACTGCATTGGCGAAAGCATGCGAAAAATTGAATACGGCGACGCTGACGTGATGATTGTGGGTGGCTCCGAAGCCGCAGTGTGTGAGCTGGGTATCGGTGGCTTTAACGCCGCCCGAGCGTTGTCAACCCGCAATGACGACCCAACAGCCGCCAGCCGCCCGTGGGACGTGGATCGCGACGGCTTTGTGCTCGGCGAGGGTGCCGGCGTGTTGGTGATCGAGGAGTATGAACACGCCAAAGCACGCGGTGCCAAAATTTATTGCGAACTCATCGGCTACGGCGTTTCGGGCGACGCGTATCACGTCACCGCACCTCGCGAAGACGGCGACGGCGCGCGGCGCTGCATGCTGAATGCATTGCACAACGCGAGCATGAATCCATCCGCTGTTGACTACGTTAACGCGCACGGCACCTCGACGCCCTTAGGCGATTTGGCCGAGGCCACTGCGGTCAAGGCAGCGTTCGGCGATCACACTAAAAAGCTTATGGTCAGCTCGACCAAATCCATGACTGGGCACTTGCTCGGCGCAGCCGCGGGCATTGAGGCGGTGTTCACCATTCTCGCGCTGCATCACGGCGTGATTCCACCGACTATCAACCTGCAAAAGCAGGACCCAGCGGTTGACTTGAACCTCGTGCCCAACACGGCGCGGCGGGCCAAAGTGGACGTGGTGATGTCGAACAGTTTCGGATTTGGCGGAACCAACTCGACGCTTGTTTTCAAGCGAATTTGAAGAACACATGCGCATGACGTAGGGTGGGCAACTCGCTTGCCCACGCGTCAATTCACGAGTCTGGTAGTGGGCACCACCTTGTCCGCCCTACGAAGAAGTCACAGAGAAAAACATGTCCCTAGTCGTTCACAAATACGGCGGCACCTCAATGGGCTCGGTCGAGCGCATCAAGAATGTCGCTAAACGCGTTGCCAAATGGCAGCGTGCGGGCTACCAGATGGTGGTCGTGCCGTCCGCGATGTCAGGCGAAACCAATCGCCTCTTAGCGCTCGCAAAAGAAGTCAATGCCAATCCCAGCCCGCGCGAGCTCGACATGATCGCCTCGACTGGCGAACAAGTGTCGGTCGGATTGCTGTGCATCGCGCTGCAAGCAGAAGGCATTGAGGCGGTCAGTTATTGCGGCTGGCAGGTGCCGATTCGCACCGATAACTCGTTCACCAAAGCGCGCATCACGAGCATTGATGACGCGCGCGTGCGTGCTGATTTGGCGCTCGGCAAAGTGGTGGTGATTACCGGCTTTCAGGGCGTGACTGACGACGGCCACATCACCACGCTCGGTCGCGGTGGATCAGACACCCAAGCGGTCGCCGTGGCCGCAGCGATGAAGGCGACTGAGTGCCTGATTTACACCGACGTGGACGCGATCTACACCACCGATCCGCGCGTGGAGCCTGATGCGCGACCACTGAAAACCGTGACCTTCGAGGAGATGCTCGAAATGGCGTCGCTCGGCTCGAAAATTCTGCAAATTCGCTCGGTTGAATTTGCCGGCAAATACAAAGTCCCGACGCGCGTGCTGTCGAGCTTTACCGACCCGATGATTCCGATTGCGGAAGAGGCGGCTAGCGGCACATTGATCAGTTTTGAGGAAGACGAAAAAGTGGAACAAGCCATCATCTCAGGCATTGCCTTCAACCGCGACGAAGCCAAAGTGTCCGTGCTCGGCGTGCCCGACAAACCGGGCATCGCGTTTGCCATCTTGGGCCCGGTGGCCAAGGCCAACATTGATGTCGACATGATTATCCAGAACGCCGGCGTGGGCGGAACCACGGATTTTTCATTCACGGTGCACCGGAACGAATTGCAAAAAACGCTCGACGTTTTGAAGCGCGAAGTGCAGGACGTGATCCACGCGCGCGAGGTGATTGGTGACGCGAAATGCGCCAAGGTTTCGGTGGTGGGCATCGGCATGCGCTCGCACGTGGGCATTGCCGCGTTGATGTTTGAAACACTATCCAACGAGCGCATCAACATTCAGATGATTTCCACCAGCGAAATCAAAATTTCAGTAGTGATCGACGACAAATACATGGAGCTTGCGGTGCGCGCGCTGCACAAGGCGTTTGATCTCGACAAGACGCCTGCTTAGACTCGTTTTACGTGTGCGAGCGATGCCATCGCGACAGCATCGTGGTTGCAGCGAGAAGTGCCGGTAACACCGCTCTCACAGAGCCAGAGCCGCACAAATTGCTTGCGAACGGATGCGACAAACCCGCTATAATTTGAAGTTAACGGAGACGTGACCGAGTGGCCGAAGGTGCTCCCCTGCTAAGGGAGTATACGGTGATGAGCTGTATCAAGGGTTCGAATCCCTTCGTCTCCGCCAA
>JAYSRA010000063.1:0-36678 GCA_043721275.1 Burkholderiales bacterium | reverse complement strand
CTCGTGCCGCAAGGGGGCAACACCGGCATGTCGGGGGCGGCGACGCCGGACGCGGCGGGCAGTGCCCTGGTGCTGTCGCTGGCGCGGATGAATCGGGTGCGCGGTATTGACGTGTTGAACAACACGATGACGGTGGAGGCGGGTTGCATTTTGCAATCGTTGCAGGAGGCGGCGTGTGAGGCGGGACGATTATTTCCGTTGTCGCTGGGGGCGGAGGGTTCGTGCACAATTGGTGGTAATTTGTCGACCAACGCCGGTGGCGTGGCGGTGCTTCGTTTTGGCAATGCACGAGAGCTTTGCTTGGGGCTCGAAGTGGTGACCGCGCAGGGTGAAATATGGAATGGGTTGCGCGGATTGCGCAAGGACAACACCGGCTACGACCTGCGCGATTTGTTCATCGGCGCCGAGGGCACGTTGGGCGTGATAACCGCCGCAACGCTTAAATTATTCCCGCTGCCCGCTGCAAAAATTACCGCTTGGGCGGCGGTGGCGACGGTGCATGACGCAATGAATTTGCTGCAAATTGCGCAGGGTAAATTGGGTGCACGGCTCACCGCTTTTGAGCTGTTAACGCAGCCGTGCATCGACATTCTCATCGAGCAATTGCCGCATCTGCGTTGGCCGCTTGCCGCAACGCAAACGCAAGCCGTATTGATTGAATTGTCGGATGCCGAGAGCGAGGCAAGCGGTCGCGCGTCGCTCGAAGCCTTGCTTGAAGGCGCGTTCGAATCGGGCCTCGTGACCGATGCCGCGATTGCCAGCAACATCGCGCAGTCGCGCGAGTTCTGGAGCCTGCGCGAACACATGACCGAGGCGCAGCAGCGCGCGGGCAAAAATATCAAGCACGACATCTCGGTGCCGATCTCGCGCATCGCGGATTTTGTTGAAAAAACGAACGCGGAAATCAGCGCGAAATTTCCCGGCGTGCGCATGATCGTGTTTGGGCATTTGGGTGATGGCAATTTGCACTACAACGTGTCGCCGCCGAAGGGCACGGCGGGCGACGACTTCGGCGTGATCGAAGCAGCGGTTAATCACGTCGCGCACGATGCGGTGAACGCGTTCGGCGGATCGGTGTCGGCTGAGCATGGGCTCGGTGTGCTGCGTCGAAGCGAGGCGGCGCGATTTAAGTCGCCAGTGGAGCTGGCGATGATGCGCTCAATCAAGCAGGCGCTCGATCCAAAAGGCATCATGAATCCGGGCAAATCGTTGGGGGATTTTGTGTGAACGTTTGTGTCGTTGGCGCGGGCGCGATTGGCGGCTGGATGGGCGTGAAGTTGGCGCGTGCGGGGCATGCGGTGAGCGTGCTTGCGCGTGGCGCGACGCTCGCTGCGATTGGCCAAAACAGCTTGCAATTGGTCGAAGGCGGTGAGACGTTGCGCGCTGACGTGACGGCATCAGCCGACGCCGCAGACCTCGACACGCCCGACCTGCTCATCATTGCGGTGAAAGCGCCGGGGTTGCGCGACGCGGCGCTCTCGGTCAAATCACTGATCGGCCCGAACACCGTCGTGCTGACCGCGATGAACGGCGTGCCCTGGTGGTTTTTTGATCGTGCAGATCGGCCATTGAACGGCACGCGGCTAGCGACAATTGATGCGACGGGAGATGTCGCTGCGAGCATTCCTGCGCGCAACGTGATCGGCTGCGTGGTGCATGCCGCGTGCAGCGTGGACGCGCCCGGTGTTGTCCGTCACAAGATGGGTCAG
The DNA here is from genome assembly GCA_043721275.1 of Burkholderiales bacterium. Lineage (GTDB taxonomy): Bacteria > Pseudomonadota > Gammaproteobacteria > Burkholderiales > Casimicrobiaceae > Casimicrobium. Next base: position 34,969 of record JAYSRA010000063.1, on the reverse strand, counting down.
CGCCTGATCGTTGGTGAGCCGAGTGGTGGCGTTTCGGCGCGACTCGCGGCGCTGCATGAAGTGCTGACCGCCGCGGGCTTTGAGTCCGAGTTGAGCATGGATATTCAACGCGACGTGTGGTTCAAGCTGTGGGGCAACATGACGATGAACCCGGTGTCCGCGCTGACCGGCGCGACCACCGACAAGATTTTGGACGACCCACTGGTGCGCGAATTCTGCTCAAACGTGATGCGTGAAGCGCAAGCCATCGGCCACAAAATCGGCATCCCGATTGCGCAAACACCAGACGAACGGCACGACATCACGCGCAAACTCGGCGCGATGAAAACGTCGATGCTGCAGGACGTGGAAGCGAACAAAAACATCGAACTCGACGCGCTGGTGGCGGCGGTTGCCGAGATTGGACACAAGGTCGGCGTCGCCACGCCGTACACCGATGCGATGCTCGGATTGACGCGGTTGATGGCGCGTGGGCGAGGCTTGTACTGGCGGTAAGGGCGAATGAAATTTTGATGTCAGCTTTTTAGTAAAGGCGTTATTCAACTTGGGCAAGCGCGTCAAAACGTTAAAAGTTGACTTAAGCATAAAACGGTATTTTAGCCCAAGTAAAACGGCGCTTCAGCAATAAAGCTATACGGCCTTTAAATGCGATTTAGGCACAAAAACTCAGCATCGTTGAAGCGCATGGTGTCGCTGGGTTTTCAACCCAGCCTACGCGCTGCATCGGTTGCGGGCCATTGGCGCAGAACGCCATCGAAGTCGATAAGCAGCGCCTTGTGTTGCGGCAGCGATTCGCCATTCAGCACGCGCGACGTGCCTACGCCAACCACCGCTTCCGCCGCCGATAGCTCTTCACGTCTCTAAAGCTGGTGCGTTCGCCTGATGAAATGCCGAGGTAGAACTCTTTCACGTCTTCGTTGCTCGCGAGGCTCGCGGCCTCACCGTCCATGACGACGCGCCCGCTCTCTAGGATGTAGCCGTAGTCGGCGTATTTGAGTGCGACGTTGGTGTTTTGTTCGGCGAGCAAGAAGCTCACGCCTTCTTTGGTATTCAGGTCTTTAACGATCTCGAAAATCTCGGCGACGATTTGCGGCGCGAGGCCCATGCTGGGTTCATCGAGCAAAATCATCGATGGTTTGGCCATCAGCGCGCGGCCGACAGCGGTCATCTGTTGCTCGCCGCCGGAGGTGTAGCCCGCCTGCGACAAGCGTCGCGTTTTCAGACGCGGAAAGTAGTGATACACGCGCTCCAACTCGTCCTTGATTTCGGCGCGCGAAAGCTTCCGCGTGTACGCACCGGTGAGCAGATTTTCTTCAATGGTGAGATGCGAAAAGCAATGCCGACCTTCCATCACCTGACACACGCCCATGCGCACAAGGTCGTTGGTGGTGAGCTTATCGGTGCGCTTGCCGTCGAACTCAATGGTGCCCTTGGTGACCTCGCCGCGTTCGGTGCGCAGCAAGTTCGACACGGCTTTGAGCGTGGTGCTTTTGCCTGCGCCGTTGGCACCCAACAGCGCCACAATTTTGCCCTTCGGCACGTCAAGCGACACGCCCTTCAACACGAGAATGACGTGGTCGTAGATGACTTCGATGTTGTTGATGGAGAGGTAGGCTGACATGGGCTTTCTCGGTTAGGGTGAAGTGGCTGGCTGTTCAAAAAACCACCCTCACCCTAACCCTCTCCCGCACACGGGAGAGGGGACAGCACCATTTTCCCTTGCGGGCGGATTGGCTAGGTTTTAGCTCGCGCAGGCGGGCGTGATTTTCTTCTCAGCCGCGTATTTGGCTGACGATTCCGCCACCATTTTTTGCACGGTTGCGCGGTCGCCGGTGATCCAGTTTGGGGTCAATGCTTTCCATGCTTTGCCGTCCCACACCTGCACCTTGGAAGCACCGGAGCCTTCATGATCTTGGCACGATGTTTTAAGCGTCGGGAACATGTTGGCAGCACCGAGCGCCTTTTGCTTGGCCTCGTCAATGTTCAGATTTTCATAGCCCCAGCGGATTTGCTCGGCGGTCATCACTTTGCCTTTGCCGTATTTTTCCTGCGCTTTTTTGGTCGCTTCAACAAACAGCATGCCCATCGTCACGCCACGCATGTGGTAGACCGAACCCACGCGGCTTACGTCTTCCAAATTGCCTTTTTTCGCGCCGTAAACTTTCTTGCGAATTTCGTCGAGCACTGGATAGTTGCCTGGTGTGTTGTAGGTCATCGTTGAGTAACCCTTAGCCGCGTCGCCTGCTGGGATCACGTCTTCTTCGGAGCCTGCCCACCACACGCCGAGCATCTTCTCGCGCGGGTAACCGACGCGTGCGGCGGTCTTGATCGCCACCGCATTCATCACGCCCCAGCCCCACAAAATTACGTAGTCAGGATTGGCTTGGCGAATTTGCAACCACTGCGAATTTTGCTCGTTTCCAGGATGCGGCACAGCGATTTTTACCAGCTCGAAACCATACTCTTTAGACGCCGCTTCGAGCACCGGAAACGGCTCTTTGCCGAACGCTGAATCGTGATAGATGTGCACGATTTTTTTGCCCTTGAGCTTGTCAAGACCACCGGCCTTGGTGCCTAGGTAGGTGACCATCGCCGCCGCCTGGTTCCAGTAGGTGGTGATGAGCGGAAACACGTACGGGAACACCGCACCGTTGGCCGCATCGGAGCGCCCGTAACCGAGCGTTGTCATCGGAATTTTGTCGGTGCCGACCCGATCCAGAATGCCGTAAGCGATGCCAGTGGACAACGGCTCAACCTGCGACGCGCCGCCGTTCTTTTTCTTCAATCGTTCGTAACATTCAACGCCGCGGGAAGCGTTGTATTCGGTCTCGCATTCCTCCCAGCTGATCTTCACGCCATTGATGCCGCCGGTCATGTTGACCAGATTGAAATAGTCGATGGTGCCGCCGAAAAAGCCCGAGCCGCCCGATGCATAAGCACCAACGCGGTACGACAAGATCGGAACGAATTGTTCCTGCGCGGATGCCAGCGCGCCGGTGACGGCGGTGGTGACTGCTACGGCCGAGAGGGCGAGTAGCTTCGTAAAGTTAAATTTCATGAGACCTCCTTGTGGTTTGATGCGTGTTGCTGGTAACGAGACGGGAAAATTTTTTAGCGAGTGATGCGGACAGTAAAGCGGACGCTAGTGCGGAAAGGGCCAGAGACGAAGTTTTTCTTTGCCAATTTGCCACAGCCGCGCTAAGCCGTGCGGCTCGACAATCAAAAAGAAGATGATCAGGGCACCGAACACCATCAGCTCAAGATTGGACGTAACGGAATTCGGCAGGCCCGTGTAATGAACGATGATTGACAGCACTGTGGGTAGCAGGACAATAAACCCGGCCCCGAGAAAAGAACCTAGGATTGACCCTACGCCGCCAATGATCACCATGAAAAGAATGCGAAACGATAAGTCCAAGTTGTACGCCTCAGGCTCCACGGTGCCCAAATAGCAATAGGCGTACAGCGCGCCAGCCACGCCGCAATAAAACGAGCTGACGGCGAACGCGGTGAGCTTGGTTTTCATGATGCGAAAGCCAATCACCTCGGCGGCTACGTCCATGTCGCGCACGGCCATCCACGAACGGCCAACGTTCGAGCGCACCATGTTTTTAGCCATTAACGCCATCACGCAAACAATGCCCAACACGAGTAAATATTTGTCTTGCGGAGTGACAAATTTGTAGCCAAGAATTTCAACCTGCTGCGCGGTGATGACGCCCGACGAGCTGTTGTTGGTGAACCACGGCACTTTGGTCAGGCACCACACCACGAAGAACTGTGTGGCGAGCGTCGATGCGGCGAGATAAAAGCCGCGAATTCGAAGGCTCGGAAGGCCGAACAGGATACCGACAATCGCTGCACACACGCCGCCCAGCACGAACGCTAGCAACACCGGCATGCCGGGCACGCGAAGCATGAAGTTATAGCTGGCGAATGCGCCGACTGCCATGAAAGCGGCAGTGCCGAGCGACAACTGCCCCGCGTAGCCGGTCAGGATATTGAGCCCCAGCGTAGCCAGTGAGAAGATCAAAAACGGGATCAGAATCGCCGAAAAAATATAGGCCGATGCGAAGAACGGCACCGCGATAAACGCAACTGCCAAGAGCGCGGCAACCGCGTAGCGATCCTGCGCAATCGGAAAGATTTGCGAATCGCTGAGGTAGGACGTCTTGTATTGTCCGGCTTCTCTGTAGATCATGTTGTTACCCTAGATTCGCCGGATGATTTTTTCGCCAAACAACCCTTCGGGCCGTACTAGCAGGAACAGTAGTGCGAGCACGTATGGGAACCAGCCCTCGATTCCGCCGCCGACGAACGGGCCGATGTACACCTCGGCAAGCTTCTCGGACGCACCGATGATGAGGCCGCCGACAATTGCGCCGGGCACCGAGGTGAAGCCACCGAGGATCAACACGGGTAGCGCCTTCAATGCAACAAAGGTGAGCGCGAACTGCACGCCATTGCGCGAACCCCATAACAAGCCCGCCACCAGCGCCACGAAGCCCGCGACCGCCCACACGATGCCCCACACATGCTGCAATGGAATGCCCACGGAGAGCGCGGCCTGATGGTCGTCAGCCACCGCACGCAGCGCGCGACCGATTTTTGTTTTGTTAAACAGCAGCGCCAAAGCGCCGACCAACACGCCACAGATCACCGCAGCGATCACATCGAACTGCGAAATAAGAATGCCGGTGTTTTGAATCAGCCAATCGAATGGCACGTCCTGAATGCCCAAATCAAGCGTGCGCACGTTTGAGCCCCAGAGCAGCTGCGCAAAACCTTCGATGAAAAAGGTGAGCCCGATGGTTGCCATAAACAGTGTGATTTCATGCTGATTGACCAATGGTCGAAGCACAATACGCTCAGTGAGAAAACCCAGCGCCACCATCACCACAATGGTGATGGGAACGGCCAACCAGAGGGAAATACCAAATTTTTCGTTCAAACCCGCCACGGTGAGCGCCGCAAAAAAAACCATCGCACCCTGCGCGAAATTGAATACGCCCGAGGCTTTGTAAATCAACACAAAACCGAGTGCCACCAGCGCGTACATCACACCTGTGAGCAGCCCCGCTGCGAGCACGGTGATGAAGTATTTGAGTGCTTCAATATCCATAATTAATGCGCCCCCAAATACGCTTTGATCACGTCCGGGTTATTGCGCACCTCGGTCGGTGTGCCGTCGCCAATCTTCTTGCCGTAGTCGAGTACAACGACGCGATCTGAAATGTCCATCACCACGCCCATGTCGTGTTCGATGAGCACGATGGTGGTGCCGAATTGATCGTTGGTGTCGAGCACAAAGCGGCACATGTCCTGCTTTTCCTCAACGTTCATGCCGGCCATCGGCTCATCGAGCAGCAGCATGGTGGGCTCAGCGGCCAGCGCGCGGGCGAGCTCTACTCGTTTCTTGATGCCGTATGGCAAGCGCGCAACCGGCGTTTTGCGCACCGATTGCAACTGCAAAAAATCGATGATCTCTTCAACCTTTTTGCGGTTCTCGATTTCTTCGCGACGCGCGCGACCAAACCAGAACGCCTGTTCGATGAAGCTCGATTTGATCTTTAGATTGCGCCCCGTCATGATGTTGTCGAGCACGGTCATGCCGGTGAACAACGCGATGTTCTGGAACGTCCTTGCGATGCCGTTTTCAGCGGCTTCATGCGTGTTCATGTCGCGCCGTTGTTCGCCGTGAAAAGTGATGCTGCCTTCCTGCGGCGTGTAAACGCCATTGATGACGTTAAGCATTGAGCTTTTGCCCGCGCCGTTCGGGCCGATGATCGCGCGAATCTCGTGTTCGCGTACGTCAAACGAAATATCCGTCAACGCCTTAACGCCGCCGAAGCGCAGCGAAATATTGTCAACCTTGAGAATTACGTCCCCAATTTTTCGTGCGCCGCTCATGCTGCCGCCTTGTGGACGGCGGGTAGACGCTTCGCATCGGAAATCTTGACATCAGCGGCGATGCTGCCAGTGCGACCGTCTTCAAACTTCACCTGCGTTTCAATGTGCTGCACGGTTTTGGCGGAGTAAAGCGCGCCCAGCAACGGTTCATACTTTTCAGCGATGAATCCACGCCGCACTTTGCGCGTCCGTGTCAGTTCGTCATCATCAGGATCAAGTTCTTTGTGCAAAATCAGGAAGCGCTCAATCTGTGAACTTGCCAGCTCGCCTTCGGTCGCAAGCTCCGCGTTAACCTTCTCCACGCAATCCTTGATCAGCGCCACCACTTCATCTTTACCCGCTAGATCGATGTAGCCGGAATACACAATATTGCGTCGCTCGGCCCAATTGCCGACCGCCGTCAAATCAATGTTGATGAAGGCGACCACATGATCGCGATCATGGCCGAAGCACACGGCTTCCTTGATGTGCGAGAAGAATTTGAGCTTGTTCTCGATGTAGTTCGGCGCGAACATTTCGCCGCTCGACAGGTGCCCGACATCTTTGGCGCGATCAATGATTTTCAGATGGCCATCGCTGTCGAATACACCCGCATCACCGGTATGAAAATAGCCATTTGCGTCAATGGACTCAGCGGTTGCGTCGGGCCGTTTGTAATATTCCTTGAGCACCATCGCGCCGCGTACCAGCACCTCGCCGTTGTCGGCGATCTTCACCTCAACACCTGGCGCAGCCTTGCCGACGCTGTCGAATTTGATTTCGCCATCGGGTTGCAAACACACGTAAGCGCAGGTTTCAGTCGAGCCGTAAAGCTGCTTCAAATTGATGCCGATAGAACGATAAAACCGGAACAGATCCGGGCCAATCGCCGCACCCGCCGTGTAAGCCACACGAATGCGGCTCATGCCGAGCGTGTTCTTAAGTGGCCCGTACACAAACACATTGCCGAGCGCATAAAGCAAGCGATCCTTCGCACTCACCGAATTTCCGTTGAGAATGTCTGAGCCGCAACGTTGCGCGACTTTCATGAAGGCGTTGTACAGGCGCTGCTTGATATTGCTTGCGTCTTCCATGCGAATCGACAGGCTCGTGAGCAGGCTCTCAAACACGCGGGGCGGCGCGAAGTAATAGGTCGGCCCGATTTCGCGCAGATCGGTCATTACCGTTTCTGCGGACTCTGGGCAATTGACCGTGAAGCCCGCGACGAGAAACTGCGCGTAACTGAACAAATGGTCACCTACCCACGCCATCGGCAGGTAAGACAGGACGTTGTCCGTCGCGACCAGTTTGTCGAACTGCACGCCGCCTTGCGCTGCCGTGATGAACGCTTGATGGCTTTGGCACACGCCCTTCGGCTTGCCGGTGGTGCCAGAGGTGTACAGCATGACCGACACGTCTGTCGCGTTGCCGAGCGCTAATTCCTCGTCGTAGCGTCGCGGATTTGCTTTATCAAACGCAGTACCTGACGCTCGCAACGCCTCCATACTCATCAGCCCTGGCGCGTCGTAGCTACGCAGGCCGCGCGGGTCCTCGAAAATAATATGTTCGATCTGCGGGCGAGATTCACGCGCCTCCAGCAGCTTGTCGACCTGCTCCTGATCTTCCACGATAGCAAAGCGGATATCGGCGTCGTCAAGGACGTGCATCATCTCCACTGCAACCGCGTCCTGATACATCGGTACGGCCACGCCGCCCAGCGATTGCGCAGCGGCAAACGCCATGTACAGCCTGGGCCGGTTGTCGCCAATGATGGCCAAGTTGTCGCCTCGCTTGAACCCCAGCGCAGCTAAACCCGAAGCCATCGCGCGCACTTCGGCAGCGGTCTCGGCCCACGACCATGTTTGCCAAATGCCGAGATACTTTTCGCGCAACGCGGGCGCGCTGGGGCGCTCGCTGGCATGCTTCAAAAGCAGGCGCGGAAACGTCTCGGCAGCTTCCTCTGCGGATGGGGCGGACATGGTGTGGGGTTCCTCCTCGATATCTCGCTGCTTCTGAGCTAGCAGCTCGTAAGCAATTTATCAGTCATGCACTGCACGATAAACAAAACCGACCGTTGGGTCGGGAATGTAATGAGTTTAGGTCTTATATAAGACTGCGGCAAGCTGGGGTTTTCACTCATTGCTCGTGAGCCAAATCGAGCCTGCGCCGACGCTGCGAAAGGTTGCGGCAAGCAAAGCGAGAGGGTGCTCTGAAAGAATAAGTTCCTCCATGGCTGATTTCACCATTCATCGCGTCGAGCAAATCGACTCCACCAATACGCAATTGCTGCAATGGTCAGCAAAGCTTGACTGCCACCGCGTCGCGCTGGTCGCCGACGAGCAAACGGCGGGGCGTGGCCAGCGCGGACGCCAGTGGCACGCCGCGCCCGGCGATGCGCTGTTGTGCAGCGTTGCGTGGCAATTTACGCGTCACTCACCACTGGACGGCTTGAGTTTGGCTGTGGGCGTAATGGTGGCAAACGCCCTGACGGAGGTGCTGGACGGAATAACTGCGAACCGCCTGAGCCTAAAGTGGCCTAACGATTTGTTGATTGACGAAACCCACAAATTGGGCGGGATCCTGATCGAAACCGTGCCGAGCGCCAACAACACGCGAACGGCGGTGATCGGTATCGGCATCAACTTGCGAACGCCGCAGATTGCGCCCGTCGCCGACGCGTTGCCGACCATCGGACTTGACGCTTGGACTGACGTGAAAAATCATCGCGATGAAGTGCTCAACCGCGTGCTGGCCGCACTTGAGTTGGGGTTAACGGACTTCGCGCGCGGCGGGTTCACGGGCTTTCAGGATCGCTGGTGGCAGCGCTGCGCGTACGCCGCAAAGCGCGTCACAGCAAGGCTCCCGGACGGCGAGGTGGTCTCGGGAAACATTCAGTCAGTGACCCAGCGCGGCGCGTTAGTGATAGAAAGCGAGCGCGGTTTGCATACTTTGGTCTCAGGAGAGGTGTCGGTTCGTGCTTCGTATTGATGTATTGGTGCTTGATATTGGAAATACGCGGCTCAAGTGGGCCGGGTTTGAACACGGTGCCATCGTGTCGCGTGGTGCCATATTCCTTGCTGAGCTGGAGCATTTTGTTGAGCGTGCGGGTTTGGATCGCAACCCGCCAGCGCGCGTGGTCGGCAGCCACGTTGCTAACGCCGCATCAAAAGATCGGATCGAGCGCCAATTTGCCGCGCTCAACGTGCCGCTCACCTGGGTGTCGTCCACGGCAACCGCCTCGGGGGTGGTCAATAGCTACGACGATCCGACGCGCTTGGGCACAGATCGCTGGGCGGCAACGGTCGCTGCTTGGAAGCGTGGTCTGGCACCGTGCATCGTGGCCTGTGCGGGCACCGCACTGACGGTGGATCAGCTTGATGAGCGAGGCATCTTTTTGGGTGGAGCCATTGTGGCTGGCTATCACGCCATGCTTGGCGGTTTGGCGGGCAACACAGCCGCCTTGTCGGTCGACGCGGGCGAGTGGACGGCGCAACCCACCAACACGCGCGACGCGCTCGCTACAGGCGCTATTGATGCGATGGTCGGTGCCATTGAGCACGGGCAAGCGCGATTGGCGCAACGGCTGCGCGAACGCGGCGTAACGCAGGTGCCGCGAATCATCCTGACCGGCGGCAGCGCGTACCGCCTGTTGGCGCATCTGCCCGCAGGGAACGCCGTCATCGATTCGCTGGTGCTGGAGGGGGTGTATTTGCTGGCAGAATCCGTGACTGAATTCCCGTTGCGCGCTTGATGAAAAAACTCTTTATTTTTTTGCTGTTGGCCAATGCGGCGCTATTTGCGTACGCCTACGTGGAGCGCATGAACAGCGCCGCGCAAGCCTCGGCAGATCGCTACAAACCGTTCAACGCGGATCAAGTGAAATCACTGACCGCGCAACAGGTCGCCAAATTGGGGCCCGCCAAAGTTGCCCAGCTTACGCTGGCCTGCGCGGAATGGGGGCCATTGTCAGAAGCAGATCGCTTGAAAGCCACCAAGTTGCTTGAGCCACTCGTGTTGGGCCGCACCATGACGTCTCGTCGCGTGGAGGTCACGGCGGAGCATTGGGTCTACATACCGCCCAAATCTAGCCGCACGGCGGCTGATCGATCCATGGCAGATCTGAAAAAACTTAACGTCACGGACAGCGCGATTGTGCTTGAAGACGGCCAGTGGAATTTCGCGATCTCGCTCGGCGTGTTTCGCAACAAGGAGGGCGCGGACGCGCGGCTTGCAGAACTCAAAACGAAAGGCGTGAAGACGGCCACCTACCGCCAGCGCGAGCAGACCGTCGCGATGAACGCGCTGGTGTTACGCGAGCCGACGCAAGCGATATTGTCAAAGCTTGAAGAGCTGAAGGCGCAAGTTGCGGGCACCGCCGTGACGACAGGAGCCTGCCCGGAAGCTCGGACATGATCTCGATTGCGCTCGCTGTCACGGATCATGACATCAACGATGCACGCGACTTGATGCGTCGTTACGCGCAGTGGACGGGTGTTGATTTGTGTTTTCAGAACTTTGAGGCTGAGCTTGCCGAATTACCGGGCAAATATGTAGCTCCGCTGGGCGCGCTGTGGCTGGCGAGCATTGACACATCGCCTAATCCGGTTGGCGTTATTGCGGTGCGCCCGCTTGATCGCGCTGCTTGTGAAATGAAGCGTTTGTGGGTCGAGTCCGAGGCTCAGGGATTGGGCTTGGGCGGCAAGCTGGCGCGCACCGCTATCGAGTTTGCGCGTGCTGCGGGATTTGTAGAAATGAAACTCGACACGCTGCGAAATCGCATGCCCGCCGCCATTGCGCTGTACCGTTCACTCGGCTTTGTGGAAACCGAGCCCTACACCATCAACCCTGAACCTGACGTGCTCTACATGTGCCTGAATCTTCGAGCGAAATCGCCATGACACCTGACTACATCATCGTCGGCGCGGGCACCGCCGGCTGCGTGCTCGCCAATCGTTTGTCTGAAGACGGACGCAATTCGGTGTGCCTGCTTGAGGCTGGGCCAAAGGACAATTACCTGTGGATTCACATCCCGATTGGCTACGCCAAAACGATGTTCCACCCGGTCTACAACTACGGCTATTACACCGAGCCTGACCCGAACATGAATGGCCGCAAGATCTACTGGCCGCGCGGTCGCGGGTTGGGTGGATCATCATCAATCAACGGGCTGGTCTACATTCGCGGGCAGTCTGCTGACTATGATCGATGGTCAGAGGCGGGCAATAACGGATGGAGTTGGAACGAGGTGCTGCCGTACTTCATCAAGAGTGAGCACAACAGCGACCCACGCATGATCGCTAACGGCACGCACGGGCAGGGCGGCCCGTTGTGGGGCACCTCAATCCGCGACCCGCATCCGGTGATGGACGCAGTGATTGCGGGCGGCGGTGAGCTGGGCGTGCCGCGTGTGGTGGACTTCAATAGCGGCAATCAAGAAGGTGTTGGCTACTACCAGCTGTTCACTAAAAATGGTTGGCGTTGCTCGACGGCGGCTGCCTATTTGCGGCCCGCGCAGAAGCGAAAAAATTTGCGGACCGAGGTGAACGCGCAGGTCACCCGCGTGTTGTTCGAAGGCACGCGCGCGGTCGGTGTCGAATACGTGCAAAACGGCAATCGCATTACGCTGCACGCAAACAAAGAGGTGCTGCTCACAGCGGGTGCATTGCAAAGTCCGCAACTTTTAATGCTCTCTGGTGTTGGCCCGAGCGAGCATCTGCGCGAACACGGCATTGCGGTGAAACACCACCTGCCCGGTGTCGGCGAAAACTTGCAGGATCATTTGCAATTTCGCCTGCTGTTCAAAGTCAAAAAACCGATCACCATCAATGACGATTTGCAAAGCACGTGGCGTAAATTCATGATGGGCTGGGACTGGGTTACGCGCCGCGCCGGGCCGCTCGCCATCGGCATCAATCACGGCGGCCTGTTCACCCGCGTGCTGCCTGAATCAAAGACACCGGACGTGCAATTCCACTTCGCCGCACTATCGGCCGAGATGGCCGGCGGATCAACCCATCCGTGGAGCGGTTGCACGTTTTCGGTTTGCCAGTTACGTCCCGAATCACGTGGGCAGGTTCGTCTGAAATCGACCGATCCGCTGGCTGCACCCGCGATGTTCTCGAATTATTTGTCGCATGAAACAGACCGTCGCTGCGCGGTCGAATCGATTCGCTTCGCACGCAAGCTTGCCGGCACTAAAGCGATGACAGACTTGATCGGCGAGGAATACCGCCCGGGCAACAGCGTGCATAGCGACGACGAGGTGCTGCAATTTGCGCGCGAATACGGCGCAACCATTTTTCACCCGAGCGGCACCTGCAAAATGGCGCCCGATAGCGACCCATCGGGCGTGGTCGACACCCGGCTGCGCGTGCGCGGACTCACCGGTTTGCGCGTGATTGATTGCTCGGTGATGCCCACGCTAATCTCTGGCAACACCAATTCGCCGGTGGTGATGATGGCCGAGAAGGCGGCCGACATGATCAAGGCGGATGCAATGCGCGGCTAAGCCACCGCGATCCTTCATGCGCAAACAACCCGAGCCATTGGCTGAATTCACGCCCGACGCAACTGAAACCGCGGTGGTGTCGCTCAAAATCGTCGGCGGCAAGCTCTCGCCAGAGCAAACGCGCTTCAACAAATTGGTGGCCCGCGTTGAAACATTGACGCATGAGATTGTGGCGGCGCAGGCGTTGGGCGACGCGCACCGCTTGGTTTTTATGAAGGCGATACCGCCGCTCGAATCGCGCTGTCGTGAGCTGATGCGCGAGATGATCCTGTTTCTTGACCGGCGAATGCAGCAAAAAACGCACAGGGCATTCACCGAAAAGGATCGACAACTGATGCGCGAACTTGTTTGCAGTTTGGCCATTAGTTTTGCGCAATCGGGTGACGAAGTGATGCAGGCTATTTTCGATGCGCACAGCGATCAAAGCCTTGACGAGATGGATCGGGAAGATGCCGCCGAGGCGCAGGCGATGCTCGATGAGTTGCTGGCGGGCGACGCGCCCAAGCTTGATCCGTCGGCCACGGCTGAAGAGATTTTTCGTGCGGGTGCTGAGCGCCTGCGTGAGTTTAAAGAGGCGCAAATTGACAAACATAACGCGCGTCAGTCGAAGCGCGAAAAATCAGCGCGCGATCTGAAAGGCGGCGAGCCGCAGGATGACCCGGAGACGGTATTGCGCACGCTCTACCGGCAGCTCGCGAGCAAGTTGCATCCTGATCGCGCGCGTGATCCGGTAACGCGCGAGCGAAAAAATGCTTTGATGAGCCAAGCCAATACGGCGTACGAAAAGCGCGATTTGATGACGTTACTCAAGCTGCAACTGACGGTCGAGCAGCTCGACAGTGAATCGATTGCTGGCATGGCCAAAGAAAAAATGGCCGCCCTTACGCACTTGCTGAAAGAGCAAGTGCGCGCGCTGGAATCAGATTGGATTAACACGCACGGGCAGCTGGCGCAAGAGTTTGGCTTGTCGCCGTTTTCAGCGTTTGATGCCATCAGCCTTGCGCGAAACTTGAAACAACAGCGCGCCAAACTGCAGGCGGAAGCGTCGCAGATGGAATACGATTTCAATCGCGTGAGCAACAACGAGGGCGAACTGAAACGCTGGCTCAAAGAGCAACGCAAGCTCATGAAACAAGCACGCGAAATGTCAGGAATGTTTGGCGCGTTGTAAGCCCAACAGACACTGCTACAAAATGTACTCAACGCTAATTGGCGATTGCCGCCTGTAAAGACATTCATGTACACCTGCTGCCGCTATTACGGATTAGAAGGCGTTGCCGGTTACGAGGGCGACAGCGCCTTCACCGTCGAGGTCAATCATTTCACCTTCGGCCCCGGCTGCCTGCGTGAAGCGGGCTCGCATGCGCGGGCGCTGGGTATGACGCGCGTAGGGCTTTTCACCGACAAAACGGTGCGCGATTTGCCGTATGTAGCCACCGTGAAGCGCTCTCTCGAAGCAGCAGGCTGCACGGTTGAAATCTACTGGGAGTGTGCGGTTGAGCCCACCGGGGACTCGTTCATGGCCGCGGCGAAATTTGCGCAAGAAGGCAAGTTCGACGGCATCGTTTCGGTCGGCGGCGGATCGGTGATGGACACCGCAAAAGCGGCGAATCTTTATGCGACCTATCCTGATGAATTGCTCGCCTACGTGAACGCGCCGATAGGCTTGGGCAAGCCCGTGCCGGGCGCGCTCAAACCGCACATCGCCTGTCCGACCACGTGCGGCACCGGCTCCGAGGTCACCGGCATCGCCATCTGCAATCTGGTTGAGCAGCAGTGCAAAACGGGCATTCTTTCGCGTTATATGCTGCCTTCACGCGCTTTGGTTGACCCGGATGTGACTCACACTCTCTCGCCCGCCGTGATCGCTGCCAACGGCTTTGACGCGTTGTCGCATGCGCTGGAGAGCTACACCGCCCGAGCGCACAGCGCCAAGCCGAAAATGTACGACGGCTACGATGGCGCGAAACGCCCGATGAATCAGGGCGCAAATATGTGGAGCGACATGGGCGCACGCGAATCGTTGCGCATCATAGGGCAGAACTTGGTGAAAGCGGTGAACGACCCGAGCGATCAGCAGGCGAAGGGCTCCATCATGTATGCCGCGCTGATTGCGGGCATGACGTTTTCCAACGCAGGCTGTCACCTGCCGCATGGCATGAGTTACGCGGTCAGCGGACTCGTCCGAGGCTTCATTCCGCCGCTCGGCTACCCGCAAAATGCACCGATGGTGCCGCACGGCATGAGCGTCGTTCTCAACGCGCCGAGCGTGTACCGGTTCACGGGTGAAGCCGCGCCGGAACGCCACCTTGAGGCCGCGCGTTTTCTCGGCGCCGACACCCAGCACGCATCGAGCAAAGACGCCGGAGAAGTGGTTGCCAACACGTTGATCGAAATGATGCGCGCAGTGAACTTCCCGAACGGGTTGAATGCAGTAGGCTATACCGACGCCGACGCTGAAAGCCTTGCCGAGCGGGCCTTTCCGCAGCAACGCGTGATCAAAAACGCGCCACGCGAGGTGACCAAATCGTCGCTGGCTGAGCTTTTTAAAGGCGCGATGAAGTACTGGTAGGGCAATACAGCTTTTCAGTCAATGCGCGATTTAACTTGGGCTAAGCGCATGAAACGTTGTAAGTCGATATTTGCCAAAAACACAGTTCAGCCCAAGTATAACGGGCGTTACAGCGAAAAGTTGATAGGCAAGCAGACGTAAAAAAGAGCTGCAACAGCGGCTCTTTTTCATGCGCAATAACGTTCGTCTAGTGCCCCAAAATCTTCGACAAAAAGTCTTTCGACCGATCCGTTTGCGGATTGTTGAAAAAGTCGTGCGGGTTGTTTTGTTCGACGATTTGGCCTTGATCCATAAAGATCACGCGATCCGCTACAGCCTTCGCAAAACCCATTTCATGCGTCACGCAGAGCATGGTGATGCCTTGATTGGCCATCTCCACCATCACGTCGAGCACCTCTTTAATCATCTCAGGATCGAGCGCTGAGGTGGGCTCATCAAACAGCATGATTTTGGGCGTCAGGCACAGTGCCCGAGCGATAGCAACACGCTGCTGCTGACCACCTGAAAGTTGCAACGGATACTTGCCCGCCTGCTCAGCGATGCGCACCCGTTTGAGCTGCGTCATCGCTTTTTCTTCGGCTTCTTTCTTCGGCATTTTGCCGACGTACATCGGCGACAGCGTCAGGTTTTCGAGCACGGTCAGATGTGGAAACAGATTGAATTGCTGAAACACCATGCCCACTTCTTTGCGCACTTTGTCGATGGCCTTCACGTCATCGGTCAGCTCGGTGCCGTCAACAAATAAGTGGCCCTCTTGGTGCTCTTCAAGGCGATTGATGCAGCGAATCAGCGTTGATTTTCCCGAGCCGGACGGCCCGCAAATCACGATGCGTTCACCCCGTTTGACCTGCAAATTAATGTCGCGCAACACGTGGAAGCTGTTGCCGTACCACTTGTTGAGCTTGTCGAAAACGATGATGTTGTCTTGGGTAGCAGTCGTCATGATGGTCGTCCCCGAATTAGCGCAATTTGGATTTGTTGAGCTGTTTTTCGATCCATAAGCTGTAGCGGCTCATGGCGAAGCAGAAGGTGAAATAAATCGCAACGATGAACAGATAGCCCTCTAATTTGAAAGGCCGCCAGTCAGCGTCTGAATTAAGCGCCAGCCCCAGCGCACCGGTCAGCTCGTACAACGACACGATGTACACGAGCGATGTATCTTTAAAGAGCCCGATGAAATTGTTCATGATGCCCGGCACCACCATCGCCAGCGCTTGCGGCAGGATGATTTTGAATTGCGTCTGCCAATACGACAAACCCAGTGACGCTGCGGCCTCCGCTTGGCCCTTCGGCATCGCTTGCAGGCCACCACGAATCACCTCCGCCATGTAGGCGGCGGCAAACAGCGTGACGCCGACCAGCACGCGAATCAGCACGTCGATAGTCACGCCCTGCGGCATGAACAACGGGAACATGAAGGACGCCATAAACAACACCGATATCAGCGGCACGCCGCGAATGAGCTCCACATAAATGGTGCAAAACGTTTTGATCGCGGGCAGACGGCTGCGGCGACCGAGCGCCACACAAATCGCAATCGGAAAACACAGCACAATGGACAACGTGGCCAACATGATGGTGAGCGGCAGCCCACCCCAACGGTCGGTTTGCACCACCGATAAGCCGCCAACGCCACCGTACATCAACGCGAAAAATATTGCCAGCACAATCACCCATGCGGCGATCAGCCAAGGCTTCCAGAACATGCGCGTGCAGCTCATCACCAGCAAACCGATCAGCAGAAGTGTGGCCACCAACGGACGCCACTGCTCTTCAAACGGATAGCGCCCGAAAATAATCAGCCGATATTTTTCGTGAATCACGCCCCAGCACGCACCCACACCGGGCGCGCGACAGGCGTCGGCGTTGGCCACCGTGGTGGACGTGAGCACCGCCCAGTTGATGAATTGCGGCACGTAATACAGCAGGAACGCGCCGACGATAATCGTGACAATACTGCTTTGCCAATTGGCAAACAGATTGGCCTTGACCCACGGAATCAAGCCCTCGGTATTGACCGGAGCAGGGCGCGAAGGCAGCGATTGAAAAATGATGGTTTCAGCCATGACTAGCGCTCCTTAATCGCAGATTTAGCGTTGTACCAACCCATAAACAACGAGGTCAGCAGCGACGTGGTGAGATACACCAGCATGATCAGCGCGATGCACTCCACCGCTCGACCGGTTTGGTTCAACGCGGTGTTAGAAATCGACACCACATCCGGGTAACCAATGGCCACCGCCAGCGACGAATTTTTGGTGAGATTTAAAAACTGGTTGGTCATCGGCGGAATGATCACGCGCAAGGCTTGCGGCAGCAACACTTTTTGCATTTCTTGACCGGTTGACAAGCCGAGTGCTTGCGACGCCTCGCTCTGCCCGCGCGCGACCGACTGGATGCCGGAGCGCACCACCTCAGCCACAAATGCGGCGGTGTAGAGCGTGAGCCCTGCTAACACCGCCATGAATTCAGGCGTTAGCGCACCGCCGCCTTCAATCGCAAATTCGCCCTTAGTCGGGTAAATAAATTGCGATGGCGAGCCACCGGCTAACCAGCCGAGAATTCCGCCGACGATCACAATCACAACCGGAATCCAGAACATGCTGCGAACCCGTCCGGTTGCTTCAAATTTGCTTTGCGCCCAGCGTCGATAAAACCACGCGGCAGCGAGCCCGGCAAGCAAACCGGCCACCGCCCACAGGTGCCCGGCCTCCCACACTGGCGCTGGAAAGGTGAAGCCGCCTTTGCTTAAAAAGAACGGGCCAAAGTGCTTGGCCTCAGTAATGTCCGGCAAAAACTCAGTCAGCAGCAAATACCACATGAGCAACTGAATCACCACTGGCACATTGCGGAAAAGCTCAACGTAGCACTGACACAATCCGCGCACCAAACCGTTGCGCGAGAAGCGGCCAATACCAATCAGCGTACCGAGAATAGTGGTCAGGATGACGCCGACAATGGCCACACGCAGCGTGTTCGACACGCCGACCAAAAAGGCCTTCCAGTACGGATCGTTCGAATCAAACGCCATCAGCGATTCGCCAATGTCGAAACCGGCCGGCTGGGTCAAAAAATCGAAGCCGCTTTTGATGCCGCGAAGGCGCATGTTCTCAGCGGTGTTGTGGGCCAGAAACCAGGCCACGCCGCCCACGACGATAACGGCAATGATCTGATAGAGCAGTCCGCGAAACGCTTGACTGCGCCAGGACCAGTCACGTTTAGTAGGTGGTTTTCGTGGTGCAACAGCCATGCATTTCCCCGCTAAAAATTGTTATCCGGTGGCAGGACTTCTTGTTGATCCCGTTAGGGTGAAGCGGCTCATTTCGCAATGAACCGGCCTCAGCCTAACCCTCTCGAACGAGAGGGCTTCGTAACATCCGCCTCTCCCGCGTGCGGGAGAGGGGACTCACTCGGGGAAAACCCAACTAATCAACTTCTTCGTCATACCGGCGAAGGCCGGTACCCACGCCCTCAAAAAGAGTTCCGAGTAACACCCGGCGTGGGCCCCGGCCTTCGCCGGGGTAGCAAAAAGGTCAGCGTTTCGTCAAATGTTTTTACCGAATCGGATACGCGTACATCAAGCCGCCTTTGTTCCACAGATTGTTAGCACCCCGTGGTAATTTAAGCGGTGACTTCGGGCCGACATTGCGCTCGAACATTTCGCCGTAGTTGCCGCTTGCCTTGAGGGCTTTGGCCATCCACTCTTTGTCCAAACCGAGCAACTTGCCCGTATCTTCCGTGGTACCTAAAAGACGCTGCACAACCGGATCGGTGCTGGCCTTCATTTGCTCTACGTTGGCTTGGGTGATGCCATATTCTTCGGCTTCAAGCAGACCATAAACCACCCATTTAACGATGGCAAACCATTCGTCGTCACCACGGCGAACCATTGGGCCGAGTGGCTCTTTGGAGATTAGCTGCGGCAGGATCACGTGCTCATCAGGCACCTTGGCTTCTTTGTTGCGCACCGAGGCCAAGCCCGATGCGTCGGTGGTGTAGGCGATGCAACGACCTGCGAAATACGCGCCGGTCGCGGCTTCTACTTTTTCAAACACCACCGGCTTGATTCCGAGACCGTTGGCCTTGGAGAAGTCGGTCAAGTTTTTCTCAGTCGTGGTGCCAGATTGCACGCACACGGTTTGGCCTTTGAGCTGCTTGGCGTCTTTGATTTTTGACTTGGTGGTGACCATGAATCCTTGACCGTCGTAATAGGTCACGGCGGTTTGATGCAAACCGAGTGACGCGTCACGAGTTAACGAGAAAGTCGTGTTCCGCGCGAGGATGTCGATCTCGCCCGATTGCAGTGCAGCGAAGCGTTGCTGTGCGTTCAGTGGCACCCATTTCACTTTGGTTGCGTCGCCCAACACGGCGGCGGCAATCGCTTTGCAAGTGTCGGCATCAAGGCCGGTCCAGTTGCCTGCTGAGTCTGCTTGCGAGAAGCCCGCGAGGCCGGTATTCACGCCGCAAACGATTTGCCCTTTGGCTTTGATGGCGTCGAGCGTTTTGCCCGCGTGTGCGGGCAGTGAGGCCAATACGCCTGTAGTCAGCAGCGCGCTGAGAACGAGTTTCGTTCTGGATAGTGTCATGGAAAAGCTCCTTGGAATTAAAACGTAATAGTTGCTTGTTACGGCGCGAATACCCCTGCCGTTCGGCGGGCATTACACCAGAGATTGGGTGCACTTGCATAGGTGCAGGCATACGCAAACGGCATGCCATGATACGTAATTCAGAAAAAGCTAACGCTCGGTTTCAAAAGCGCGGGAAATCCCTAATGCGTCAACTCAACGACGGCTCGATGTGTAGCAGCGGCGCGAGCCCTGATGGAATTTGC
Source organism: Burkholderiales bacterium (assembly GCA_043721275.1). GTDB lineage: Bacteria > Pseudomonadota > Gammaproteobacteria > Burkholderiales > Casimicrobiaceae > Casimicrobium. Next base: position 15,169 of record JAYSRA010000063.1, on the reverse strand, counting down.
AGCACCGTTATCGCGGCCCTTCAACGGTGCTCAAAAGCGCCTCGCGCCGCTCCTACAAGTCGTGTCGTCAGCCAATCAAATGCAACTCAAGGGAGGCCACGCCGCGTTGCGTGCCGAGCAGCACCACTGAATCGCCCGCCTCGAAAACGAAGTCTTCATCAGGCCGCGCGATACGTTCTACGCCGCGTCGCACCAGCGTAATTTCCACGTCGCCACCGCGAAACCCGGCTGCCACTTCACCCCAATTGCGGCCGGCCGCGTTGGCCGATTCGCCAAGCAGCACGGTGTGCAGAATGCGTGCGTCGGCCTCGCTTTCGTTGCCATCGCTGGCACCGCGATAGAAGCCCTGAAACAGGCTGTAGCGCTCCTCACGCACCGCGCGAATGCGCCGTAAAACTTGCGACAGCGGCGTGCCGAGCAGCAGCAACGAATGCGATGCCAGCATCAGCGAGCCCTCTAATATTTCCGGCACCACCTCGGTTGCACCGGCCGCAAGCAGGCGCTCAATCGGTTCATCGTCGGTGGTGCGCACCACGATGGGGAGCTCCGGGCGAATCGCTCTCGCGGTGCCGATGATTTTCAGCGCCGCATTAACGTCAACAAACGATACCACCAGCGCTCGCGCGCGCTCTGCACCCGCAGCCACCAGCGCCTCGCGGCGCTGCGCGTCACCAAACACCACATTGCCACCAGTCGCGCTGCCCACACTGCCCAGCGCTTCACGCACTCGCTCCGGGTCATGATCGAGCGCCACGAAGCGCACGTTTTCTGCCTCCAGCAGCCGCGCCAAATATTGGCCGCTGCGACCATAGCCGCAGATGATCACATGATCTTGTCGCTCCATCGTCTCGCTGGCGATTTTGAAAATGTCCGCCGATCGCGCCAGAAAATCGTTGGCCGTGATGCGCTGGTTAACGCGCTCCGCCAGTCGCGGCAAAAACGGCGCGGCGAGCATCGACAGCAACATTGCGGCAATCACAATTTGCGCAGCGCGCGGGTCCAGCGCGCCGGTGGCTAAGCCGAGCGTGAGAATCACAAAGCCGAATTCGCCACCCGGTGACAGCAACGCTGCGGCGATGTTGGCGTCCGCCGTTTTCAGTCCAAATCGACGCGCCAGTGGCTGCAAGACCAGCGTTTTTCCCATCAGCAAAACGGCGAACGTCAGCACCACCCAACCGAGCTGCGTCGCCACGAATCCGCCGTCCAACTGCATACCCACCGAGATGAAAAACATGCCAAGCAGCACGTCCCTAAACGGGCGAATGTCGTCCTCCACTTGCAGCTTGTATTCGGTTTCTGCGATCAGCATGCCCGCGACGAACGCGCCCAGCGCATGCGGCAAGCCGGCGAGGTGGCAGAGCCATGCCAATAAGAGCGTTACCAGCAACACGTTGAGCATAAAAAGCTCGCTGGTTTTGCGTTGCGCAACGATACGAAACCAAGCCCGCAACACCGGCTGCCCGAAACCGAGCAACAGCCCGAGCAGCACGGCGACCTTGGTCACGATCCAGCCAATTTCGATCATGCTCATGCCGCCGCCAGCGCCAAGCGCAGGCAGCAAAATCAGCAGCGGCACCACCGCTAAATCTTGAAACAACAGCACGCCGATCACCGGGCGCGCGACGGGTGACGAAAGCGCATTGCGCTCTGCCAAAAGCTTAACCACAATCGCGGTGGACGACATGGCCAATGCTGCACCCAACACGATGGCCGACGCGAGCGTTTGCGACAGCGCCAGCGCGATGGCGGCAAACAGCGCGAGCGACAGCAGGTATTGCAGGCTGCCCAAGCCCAGCACCAATCGCCGCATCGAGCGAAACTGCGGCAGCGAAAACTCAAGCCCAATCGAGAACATCAAAAACACGATGCCGTATTCGGCAATCTCTTTCGCCTGCGCCGAGTCGGGGATGAACTTAAACGCCTGCGGCCCGAGCAGCATGCCAACAATCAAATAACCGAGCAGCGACGGCAAGCGTAAACGCCGACAAATCCCCACCGACAGCACGCTGGCAGCGAGCACGATAACGATGAGGGCAAGGGGCGAATTCATGTTGACACCGAATCTAGCATCCTCTGTCGGTAACGGCTTCGCGCTCCCGCCATGCAGAGCAAAACGAACCCCGTTAGCGGCGTTCACGCCTACACTTCGATGATGCTTGATCGCTTCGTGCTGCCGCTGTTTGCAACTCCCCACCGCGTGCTCGCGCGCGCCTGTTTGTGGATAGAACTTAGCGCAAATGCAGTGACGATGATCGGGGCCGCCATCGGCTTAGCCGCGCTGCCCGCGCTCGCGACGCTTCACTTCGGTTGGGCGCTCGCGTTGATTTTGATCAACCGATTTTTAGACGGCGTCGACGGCACCATGGCGCGCATGACGGTAGCGACCGAGCGCGGCGCGTTTCTCGACACGGTCTGCGATTTTTTGTTTTACGCCGCCGTGCCGCTCGGTTTCGCGCTGGCGAACCCCGCGCAAAACGCACTGCCTGCTGCGGTGCTCCTCGCCAGCTTCATCGGCACCGCCACCACCTTTCTAGCTTTCGCCGTAGCCGCCGCCAAGCGCGGCATGGTCAGCCCAACGTATCCGAACAAAGGCTTCTACTACCTAGGCGGCCTCACCGAAGGCACCGAAACCATCCTGCTGTTTTGCGCGATGTGCCTGTGGCCGCAACACTTCGTATGGCTCGCATACGGCTTCGCGGCTGCGTGCGCGGTGACGACGGTGACGCGGTTGTATTTTGGAATGCGAAGCTTGTAGGGGACTCGTGAGGTGGATACCGCCCATTCTCAGAGTCGCGACAATCGCGACCACACAAAGGCACTCAGGACTGTTTTGGGTGCGTGAGTGTGCGATTCATTGTTGTGAACAGAGATAGTTTTGAGCGTGGCAAATGGTGGTCAGTTGCCCCGCGTTATCTCGAAACTCCCTTTCGGTTGCAGTATCGCGAACGAAATGCTATCGTCATGCTGTCAGAAACCTTTTTGAATTCTGCCGCCGAACGTTCGTTATCAATGTTTTTTGTAAGGTGAGTCAAACCGTGTCTCAATCTACCCCCCCCCCCCCTTCTCTATTTCTCTCTCTGGCCTGCACATAACGCGGCACGCACGACGAGCCAGAGCAGTCGCCGCAATCCTAGCCGTTTGGGCAACGATTGCCAGTGTCAGTGTGTCAGCTGAGGCGCCCTACCTTAAGTCTGCAAAACCAATAACCGACGATCAAGGCCGCGTGCAAGTTATCGTCGATTTCACTGACAACGCTCACGAAAGTTACCCGCGGCAGCTCCCACTCCGAGCGGACGAAAAATCAACATTTCACCGTTTTCAAACGCTCAACCTGATCTCCGACTTCGAAGCGAAGTTCAAATTTGTTCGCAGCGGGTTAACCAGTTGGATCGGCAACAGCGTCACCACATTTTTGACGCCTGAACAAGTAAGGGCGCTCAGGTCGGACGAGCGAGTAAAGCTCATTTCTGACGACGCTTACTCGTCATACAGTGTTGGGCCAGCGCCCCCGTGGGGAAACCTCGCGATTGGAGCCGAGACTCAGTCGTGGGGACGCGTGGCCACGAACGGCAGGAAAAGCCTTGGCACCAATCGCAAGGTCTACGTGATCGACTCGGGCGTTGCAGATCATGCTGATTTTCGTGATGCCAACGGCCAGAATGACACGGTTACTCGCACGAACGTTGCGTGTGGAACGAGCTGGCAGTGCCAACTCGTCGATCCGACCAAGTATCCAGTTGTTGGTTGTTACGCGCACGCCACTCATGTTGCCGGAATTATTGGCGCACGCGCGAGCAACGATAAAACGTCAGCAGGCGTGTACGCCGGGGTGAAAATGGTGTCGGTGGCAGTCACCTCCAGAACGCTGAATGCCCCCGCCGGCAATTGCGGCGACAGCTCTGGGCCTGTAGAGGTTATCTACGATCAGAACGGCGTGGTGAATTCCCGCATTGGTTACGCGCTGGACTACGTCTATTGGGATACGGCCAACAATGGTGGCGGGCTGGTGTCGATAGTGAACATATCCATGAACGGCGGTGCGATGGGATGGCTGCCGAGTGGTGGCACTTGGGTTTCCGAAAACAATTACGCCAAAGTGAGGAAGGTTGCGACCCCTGCGTACTACGTGAACAACTACGGATACAGCGCGTACTACCAAGGCGCTTTTGTCGCTCAATCTGCTGGCAATCTAGGGGCGAACGCGTGTGGTTACACCACCAACCCGAGTTACGGCACTCAATACTCCAATGCGTACAACTCCGGAGTCGGTTTCACGCCCGGCTTTCCGCCACAATGGACCGCCGTTGACTATGACGGAATCATGGTCGTTGGCGCCATTCACCACACCGGCGTGCCCGTGACCGCATCGTTCCCGTTTTCTGCAACCTATCCAGGCGGACTCACCGGAACGCCAACTGCATCCAACTTTGGAGCGTGCGTTGACGTCTGGGCTCCCGGCAATGTCATCGTTTCAACTTGGGGCCTTCACGTCGCTTTCCCTGCGAACGCGCAGACAGTTGCTGGCGTATCGCCACCCTACTCGGGCAACCCCCTAAGCGGCACGCAGGGTTGGGCCTTTCTATCTGGAACTTCAATGGCTTCTCCGCACGTGGCCGGTGCTGCCGCTTACCTAGCCGACGCGTTTGGCTTAACGTCACCAGCGTCCATCGAAGCCAAGTTACGACAACACATGGTTCAGTACAACGGGAACACCGACGCGGCGGGCTTGCCTGTGCGAATGGTGCAGCTGCCGTAACCACCGTATGAACATAAGAACATCCACCGGGCTCTTCTCTCGTCGGCCGCTTGCGAGTGCGCGGCCAATTCGGCTTACGCTATTTGGCGCGTTCACCTTTTTTGCCGCGCTTTCTTTACCGGTGTGGTCGGACGAAAGACCGGTCGTTGTCGCGGCGGGCAGCGGCATCGAAATGTCGAGTTACTACACCTACTATTTGCCATCGAAATGGACGTCGGGGCCTGGCGAAGATCGTCAGGCTCGCAGAACGAATAATCTGCCCCGACTCACGGTAACAGGTGGCGGCGCGCCATTGAGGACTGACACATTCGGCTTCGCCACTGCGTATAGCGCTGCAACTTTCAATAGTTTCACCGCTCCGGATGGGATTGGCGTTGAGCCACGATTTCCGCGCGCTCCATGCAGAGACTTTCCAACGTATGTGCCATACCCCTTATTGGCTGGTCACGAAGTTTTAGAAAAGCACAATTGGTTCGATTCAGAGCTCATTTGCTTTGAGCATTTACAGAATTCACGTTGGGGTACGTTCGAACCCGGTCACACGTGGTCGTTAACACAGCGCGTTTTCTACGATGCACCGACGCGCCGAACCGCGGTCGACGGTGGCCAGTATGATGCGTCACGTATGCGCATGCTTCGCGAAGATGTTCCGTGGATTTCTTTTTACTGGGGTTACCGATTGGGTCTCGTCGCAAGCGCGTCAAATTGGGATGCCGCAAATCTGTCAAAGGCACCTGCGCTTGCGACGTGGCCAGCGTTTCCCGATCCGAAAGACAATTTCGAACTTGTAGCGCTGCCACCTCCATGGGTCGAAGACGACGTAGTCGAATACGTAAACCGCGTGAACTTTCCGTTGCAACCCGGCGGGCAATATTTCTACGCGGTTCGCGCAGAAGATAAAACTCTGCTCGACTCAATCCCCGCGTGGCAGCGCACTGGCAAAGCTTTTAAGAGCGGCGGTTACGTCAGCGCCTGTCGTTTTTACGGCGGCAATAACGGTGGGCTGAACACGCATTTCTACAGCGCTGACGACAAAGAATGCGCAGCGCTCAAAGCCATTCCGCAGTTGAGCTACGAAGGCCAAACCTTCGCAGCGAATATGCCGCTTCCGGGCGCGAATGTGGACGGCACCAAGCCGTGCCCCATCGACAGCAAACCGCTTTACCGCGTCTACAACAATGCCTCCGCATCAAACGGTCGCTTCGTGTCGAACCACCGTTATTTCACCGAGAAAACGGACGTGGCAGTAGTGGTCGCGCAGGGCTGGCTGGACGAGGGACAGGTGATGTGCGTGCCGTTGTAGCCGGGGTCGGCGCGACGACAGCGCTGCTCCCACAGCTTTTTCGTCAAAGCCCCATTGAACTTAAGCCAATGGCATAAAAGCCTATAAGTCGATAATCAAACAAAACGCGCGCCAGCCCAAGTAAAATGGCGGTTACAGCCAAAAGCTGTACCTAGAATTTTACCTGCGCGCCTAGCTCCAAGACGCGATTGGTCGGGATTTGAAAGTAAGCCGTCGCTGACTGGGCATTCCTTGCCATCAGGCTGAACAGCCGTTGTCGCCACACCGAAATGCGTTTGCACTCCGTCGGCACCAGCACTTCGCGCGACACGAAAAATGACGTGTCCATCATGTCAAATTCGATGCTGTGATCTTTGGCCGCGATGGTCAGCGCTTTCGGGATGTCCGGTGTGTTCATGAAGCCGTAGTGCACGACCATTTTGAAGAACCCGTTGCCCAGATCGTTCAGCGTCACGCGTCGGGCGCGGGTGATCAGCGGCACGTCGTCAAAGTGCACGTGCAGCACAATATTGCGCTCATGCAGCACTTTGTTGTGCTTCAAGTTATGCAGCATCGCGGCGGGCATTTCGTCCGGCGTGGAGGTCATGAACACCGCTGTGCCTTGCACCCGAGCCGCGTCGCGCGCTAAGGCCTCGATCATGGGGGCTAACGGCAGCGCGGTTTCTTTGCGCTGCTGCGCCATCAAGTTGCGGCCCCGTTTCCATGTGGTCATGAACACCAGCACGATGAAGGCGACCGCCAGCGGGAACCAGCCACCGTCCGGAATTTTGATGGCGGTGGAGGCAACCAGCGCCACATCCACCACCAAAAACAGGCAAAACAACAGGCCGGCTGCCAGCGCATTCCAACGCCATAAACCAATGGCCACAATGGCAAACAGCACCGTGTCAATCAACATCGCCCCGGTCACGGCCAAGCCGTACGCGGCGGCCAAATTCGACGTGCTGCGAAACGATATCACCACGATGAACACCAGCACGAACAAGGTCCAGTTGATGGCGGGCAAATAAATTTGGCCCTCGCTTTTGTGCGAGGTGTGCACCACTTTCATGCGCGGCAAAAAGCCCAGTTGAATGGCTTGGCGACCAATCGAGAACGCACCCGAAATGACTGCCTGCGAGGCAATCACGGTGGCCATACCGGCCAATATCACCATCGGAATCAGCATGAAGTGCGGCACCTGATCGTAGAACGGATGCATCTTGCAGGCAACGCCCGATGACGCCGCAGCCTGCGTGGCGCAGGTTTTAAGAATCAGCGCGCCCTGACCGAAATAATTGAGCACCAGCGTCGGCATCACCCATGCAAACCACGCCACACGAATTGGCTTGCGGCCGAAGTGGCCCATGTCGGCATACACCGCCTCAGCGCCAGTCACGGCCAGCACCGCCGAGCCGAGCACCACCAGCGAGAGCTTGGGGTTTTCAAACAAAAAGCGCAGCGCATACATCGGGTTCAACGCGGCGAGCACGGCAGGATTCGACGACAGGTGATACACACCGAGCACGCCCAACACCAAAAACCAGAATGCCATGATCGGGCCAAACCATTTGCTCACACGCCCAGTGCCGCTGGCCTGCACGTAAAACAAACCAGTCAAAATCACCAGCGCCACTGGCACCACCAACACCTGCAAATCCGGGTTGATCTCGGTCAAGCCCTCCATCGCGCCAAGCACCGACACGGCGGGCGTGATGATCGAATCGCCAAAAAAAAGCGCCACGCCGAAGATGCCGAACAAAGTCAAATAGCGTCGCTGCGTAATGCTCGACACCGCTCGCAGCGCCAGCGACAACAGCACCATGGTGCCGCCTTCGCCCTGATTGTCAGCGCGCAAAATCATGAACGCGTACTTAATCGCCACCACGATGGTGAGCACCCAAAAGATGATCGACAGGATGCCGAGTACGTTGGCCTCGTTCAGCGCGATGCTGTGACTTGCGCTGAAAAAAACCTCTTTCAGCGTGTACAGCGGCGAAGTGCCAATGTCTCCGTAAACAACGCCAACAGCGCCGAGAGACAGGGCTGCGAGCTGCGCCCCCTTTGGATGTTTAACGGGGTGCGCGCTTGACACGTGTGAACTCATGAATCAGTGAGTATCCGAATGCGAGAGCGCGGATTGTATGCCTGTTCTAACGGATTTGTGCGGTGCAGCAATTATCGATTGGGCGACGTATGCGCGTCCTGCCCGCCTGTCAAGCGCAGAAGAGCCGCTAAGCCCGATTCAAAGGCAAATTGAGCAGCAAATTCTGCGGCTTCAACTTCAATTTGCCGTCCGCATCCATCGCCATCGCCAGGTACACCGGCTTTCCAGCAATATTGGCACGCATGTCGGCGGGGTTTTTGAAGCGCAGCTCGAATAGACCAAGAAAGATAAGGCGGGCGGTCAACGCACTCAAATGTGGCGTCAGAATCGAGACATTGGTACGCGTTCGCTAAGTCCGAATTGAATTACTAAACGTTGCTAAGCATTTCGTTTTGGGGCACGCAACGGCATGTCCTCCTACGCCTGCATAAGCGCACGCTCGATACATTCGCTCATACGATCTTTTGATATTTTGAGGTGCCGGTATGAAGGTTTCAGCAAACTTTCTGCGATGTTCGCCGTTGGTGTTGGCCGCATGGTTAGGCTGCGCTCACGCAACACCTACTGAGGTTTTTTGCGTCGGCAAAAATAATCTGCCCCCCGTTTACTTGGCGCGCGATGCTGATGGAACTTTGCAGCGACTGGACGCCTTGACCCAAAAGGATGGCAGCTACCAGATTCGATACCTAGCCGTTCTGGACGAGGTCTCGCGTGCAATGTGCAGGGAAGGAATCAGCATTTCGATAATACCGAAGCCGCAGTCAGCAATCAAAAAGTCTGGAGATTTATCTAAAGTCGACCAGCTCAGTGTTGTGCCGGATCATTTTTCAATTGTTGGATACAACTACGGCGGTGCCTATGGAACGTATGGCAATTTCTGGGTGCCTGGGACAATGCCTTCCAACCACAACGCGCACATTACACAATTTGATGTGGCCGAAAACGGCTTTTACAACGCCACAAACGGGGCGCATCTTGTACACATGCTGACCGCGTCGTCTTCGGCGACAATTGACACGGAATACCAAGGTAAGGGGATGATATTTGGCCCATACGGCTATTTTTGTGGTTCAGGATCAGCGGGCGCCAGCAGCCCTGGTGGTGGTTCATATGGTTCGATTTCAGAAACGTATATGTTCCCTACGCCCACGCCACCTGCTAGCGACTACATGAACCTTAATCGCACCAGAGTGTGGGGCGGCTACGACGTTTCTCGGGATTCATTTGCTGCGGTCGCAGCGCCGTATCACACCTGTTTTCAGCAGCAAGCGGGCGTATCGGTTACCTACCTCGCTGGAGCGAATCGAGCGCAAGGATCTGTTTATTACACGAAGGCGTCGTCATCCAGTACTTGGATAACCACGCCTGCGATTGACAGCTCGTCGCCCTATTTTCGGACTGGCAACGCCGGGGTAGTATTTTTTGTCGCGTCAGGTGGCCCGCCTGGCGTGTGGACTTTGCAATTTACTAACGTCAGCTCGGTGACGCAACCATGATGAGCCTTAATATTTCTCAGATACTAAGAACTATCTGCTCGACTGGTACCACGCTTGTAGTGTCCATTCTGATCTCGTGCAGCATGTACGCGTCCGCGCAGAGCCCGCTGCCGACTCCAGTAGTGATGCCAAGTGTGACGATCAACACGGCCTCACCGGTGGCCTTTGAATTACTCACCGTGCGAGCTGGTTTTTCGACAGCCTATTGCCTTAGCAACCAATATCCAATCTACTCGAATGTCAATCTGAAGAGCGGCGTTTTATCGGTCGTTTTATCCCACTTACGTGCAGGGCCATGCGTGACCAGCAAGACACTTAACTTGCCCGGATTGCCTGCAGGCACCTACACGCTGCGAATCAGCGTAACCGCAGACGATTCGGGTGGCATTCAGGTGCGTCGTACATACGAGGCGGAGGTTGGTGAGACAACGTTTACGGTCACACAGCCACCCGGAATTGGCGCGGCTGTGATGTGTATGGCAAGAGTCGATTTACCCGCTTATGGATCGTATGGGGCAGGCCCCGTCATGCTCACAGGCCGCTGTAGTGAAGAGCCGGTGTTTTCTACACAGAGGACGAACGGCACAACGCCGCTAGAAGTTGGCACAGCTACGCCAAGTTTTTCGGTATATGGAGCGCTCGCTGGAACGCCACTGCCCGCTCCGTTCACTCAACTTTACGCAGTTACATATCCGTTTCCACTCGCAGGCGCTTTCTGGACTACGTCACTTGCTGATTGCACGGCGTTAAACCTTGCCCTGAATGGCAGAACGGCTTGCGATGCTTCGACGACGATTGTCCTGCGTCCAAATAGCGGTGTTTGCCCTTTGGGCACGAGTGCGGTGTACCGGGCGTTCCAGCCGCAGGTGCCTGCACACAGATATACGCAAAGCGCTGCGACTTATGCTGCACTCGTTGCAGCCAATCACGTTGGGGAAGGAATTGCTTGGTGCGCTCTTGCGCCTAATTAACGGGTCAACTGGTCAATGATTTGCGCCCGCTGCATCGCGCGCAGCGGTGCAATTTAAGCCCGATTCAACGGCAAATTCAGCAACAAATTCTGTGGCTTCAACTTCAGTTTGCCGTCCGCATCCATCGCCATCGCCAGGTACACCGGCTTTCCAGCAATATTGGCACGCATGTCGGCGGGGTTTTTGAAGCGCAGCTCGAACAGGCACAACAGCCGTGCCATGCGCGCCTCGTCCACCGGTGCGTTGTTGTAAAGATCGTTCAAGATGCTGCTGGCCGTGGCGTCGAGCCCAACGTGCCACACCCATTGCTGGTCATCAATTTCGCGACGATGCACGATGGCGACCTCAACGCCTAAAAAGTGCGCCACCCATTTCTCAAGCACCCGCATCAACGCATCCAGCGCCGGTTGGCCGCGATTGACGCTCACGGCGAGATCATGCCGTTCGTCGCGCTCCCAGTAAATTGCGGCGTTTTCGGTGGACAGCACGTCGAGATCAATGGATCGCGTTGGTGTGTTCTGCTTTTTGAGCAACTCGCCGAGCGAGCCGAAGCCGCCCGTCTCTGAAAACACCTCGATGGTTTCCTCATCCGCCACCATCACCGCACCGTCTTCAAGCACTGAGACTTTTTGCACGCGGAACAAACATTCGGCCATGCGCGCCTCTAGCGGATCGGCGTCCCGCGCCTCGTGCGGGTCGTTACCCGCGCCGAGAATGTGGCGCAAAAAAATCTGCGTCAACTGAAACACAAAAATTGGCGGCACGTCCACGCCGTCGCCCTTGAACAGCCCCGTGTACACGGCTTCCAGCGTGGGCGCGGCGAGCAGACGATCACGAAATTTGAGCAGGATGCGGTAATTCGCCTGCGCGTCCGGATCGGCAATTTGAAGAATCTCAGCGGCGGCGACCGCGCGACGCGGCGCGGCTAGCAACATCTCGTGCAGCTTGACCTCCGCTGCGCAAGACTCGGCTACGGGCGCGATTTCGGGGCGCAGAAAAAATGAGCGGATGAAATCGTCGGTGACGAGCAGCGCGTCACCGGAGCGGGCGAGCAGGTTGTAGGCGGATGAGGGCCAGAAATCGGGCATGGAGACAAGGCTCGTTGTGGTGCTTTGTAGGGTGGCAAGCGTAATCGAAGCGGCGCTGCGCGCTGGCGTTCAGTGCTGCTGGCAAGTGTTTTGCATGCTGCAAGTTAGGAAAACGCTGAACAAAACGTCACCCCGTCGAAGGACGCGGTCTACGCTTGGCGCAGGTCGTTGATTTTGCTGGGGGCGTGGATACCGGCCGCCGCCGGTATGGCGGAAAATATGCATTGTTCAGCGCATCCTTAGTACAAATCCAAAAACGGGAGATTGATTTTGAATACTTTGATTCGTAACCTCGGTACGCTGCTGTTGGTCGCCACGCCCCTCATGGCCACCGCCGCCTACCCCGAAAAACCGATCAAACTGATCGTCACCTTTGCGCCGGGCGGCGCAAGCGACATCGTGGCGCGCACCCTTGCCGAGCCGCTCGGCCAGAAGCTCGGTCAGTCGGTAATCGTCGACAACCGTCCCGGCGCAGGCGGCAGCGTCGGCGGGTTGGCAACCGTGCAGGCCGCACCGGATGGTTACACGTTGATGATGGCGAACTCCACGCCGCTTTCCATCGGCCCGTTCGTGCTCGACAAACAGCCGTATGACCCGGTCAAACAGTTCACACACGTGTTTTACGCGGGCTCAGCGCCGGTGCTGTTCATGGCGAGCCCGAAGGCGGGTATCAACTCGCTTGCCGATTTGGCGAAGCAAGCGACGACCAAGGACGGTATTCCCTTCGGCAGTGGCGGGCCAGCGAGCATTGGTCATATTAGCGGCGAGTTCTTCAAATCTCTCGCCAGCGGCACCATGCAACACGTCGCCTACAAAGGTGGCGCACCGATGACCACCGATTTGCTCGGCGGACAGATTCCGGTGGGCATTGATGTCATCACCGCCTTTGTGCCGCTGGTGAAGAGCGGGCAGGTGAAGGGCTTGGCGGTGACCTCCGCCAAACGTTCGCCGTTGCTGCCCGATGTGCCCACGACTGCTGAGGCGGGCTACCCGAAGCTGCGCATCGACAACTATTTCGGCGTCTCCGGCCCAGCGGGTTTGCCGAAAGAGGTGACCGACAAGCTCTACGCTGCCTTGGCCGAGGTGCTGACGATGCCTAACGTGCTTAAAAAACTCGAAGAAAACGGCATCGTTTACAGCAAACTGTCGCAGGCGGAATACGCCGCGCTGGTGGCCAGCCAGATCGCGGAGTGGGCCCCGATTATCAAGGCCACAGGCACCAAGTTGTAAACCGTCGGCTGCTGTACTAAAATTCAAATTGTTCAAGGAGCGTTGCAACCGGTGCCCAAAACTTTTGGTGTGATCGGCTAGGCTTGGACAAGCTTTTCTCAACCGCGCTCGCAGTTTTGGTGACAACAGGGTCACAACGCTTGCGAGCTTCGGGCTTATTCCCCGCATTTTCCCAACGTTACCCCGTGTGTCGCCCAATTAAATTGGAGTGACTATGAACGCTATTGCCGATAAAGTATTTGCAGACTACGTAATCGCCGACATCTCGTTGGCTGAATGGGGCCGCAAAGAAACCAAAATCGCCGAAACCGAAATGCCGGGCTTGATGGCGATCCGTGAGGAATTCACCAAAGCCCAGCCGCTCAAGGGCGCACGCATCACCGGTTCGATCCACATGACGATCCAGACCGCCGTGCTGATCGAAACGCTGCAAACGCTGGGTGCGAAGGTGCGCTGGGCCTCATGCAACATTTATTCAACGCAAGATCACGCGGCAGCAGCCTTAGCGGCGCGCGGCACCCCGGTGTTCGCCACCAAAGGCGAAACGCTGGCTGAATACTGGGATTACACCCATCGCATCTTCGAATTCGGGCCAAAAGGTTCGGAAGGCGAAGGCCCGAACATGATCCTTGACGACGGCGGCGACGCAACGTTGTTGATGCACCTCGGCCAGCTCGCAGCTAAAGACGCCTCACTGATCGCGAACCCAACGTCAGAAGAAGAAACCTGCCTGTACGCATCGATCAAGGCGAAGCTCGCCGTTGATCCAACCTGGTACGCGCGCAAAGCCAAAGACATCATCGGCGTGACCGAAGAGACCACCACTGGCGTACATCGCTTGAACGAAATGTCTGCTAAGGGCACGTTGCTGTTCCGCGCGATTAACGTCAACGATTCGGTCACCAAGAGCAAGTTCGACAACCTGTACGGCTGCCGCGAATCACTGGTTGATTCCATCAAGCGTGCGACTGATGTGATGATCGCTGGCAAGGTCGCCGTGGTCGCCGGTTATGGCGACGTGGGCAAGGGCTCGGCGCAGGCATTGCGCGCGCTCTCCGCTCAGGTGTGGGTGACCGAAATTGACCCGATCAACGCGTTGCAAGCCGCGATGGAAGGCTTCAAAGTCGTCACCATGGAATACGCAGCTGACAAGTGCGATATTTTCGTTTCCGCCACCGGCAACAAGAGCGTGATTACCTACGCTCACATGGCTGCGATGAAAGACGAAGCTATCGTGTGCAACATCGGTCACTTCGATAACGAAATCGATGTCGCCGCGCTCGAAAAATGCACTTGGGACGAGATCAAGCCACAAGTCGATCACGTGATTTTTCCGGACGGAAAAAAGATCACGTTGCTGGCCAAAGGTCGTCTCGTGAATTTGGGTTGCGCTACCGGCCACCCAAGCTTTGTGATGAGCTCGTCGTTCGCCAATCAGGTGATCGCGCAGATGGAATTGTTCACCAAGCCTGAGGCATACGAGTCCGGCAAGGTCTACGTGTTGCCAAAGCACCTCGACGAGAAAGTCGCACGCTTGCATCTGAAAAAAGTCGGCGCGATGTTGACCGAATTGACCACCGAGCAAGCCGCCTACATCGGCGTGAGCAAGGCTGGGCCTTACAAGCTCGACACGTACCGTTACTAGTCGTCAGGTTCCCTCTCCCGCAAGCGGGAGAGGGGGCAATGCCACAGGAGATCGCCATAGTTCGCCTACTTATCGTCTGGGTACTCAACGCTGTCGCACTGATGGCGGTCGCGTATTTCATGCCGCAGATCAAGGTTACGAGCTTCGTCTCTGCATTGATCGCCGCGTTTGCGTTGGGTTTCGTTAACACCTTGATTCGTCCGGTGTTGACGCTGCTTACGCTGCCCATATCCGTGCTCACCCTTGGCTTTTTCTATCTCGTCATCAACGGCCTGCTGTTCTGGATGGTGGGCAAACTGCTTAACGGATTCACCGTTGACGGCTTCTGGGCGGCGGTGTTCGGTGGCCTGCTCTACGGCTTGATTTCATGGGCGTTGGCCATGATCATTCCGTTCGGCAAAAAGTCCAAATCAGTCTAATTTCTTTCCATGCGTGCCGACGTGTTGCTCGTTGAGCGGGGGCTCGCGCCTTCGCGCACCGCTGCGCAACGTCTGATCGCGGCAGGACATGTGTTCGCGCGAGACGGATTGGTGAAAGTCGCGTTGACGAAGCCTAGCGCCACCGTTCACGACGACACACAAATCGAAGTCGAAG
>JAYSRA010000062.1:0-1759 GCA_043721275.1 Burkholderiales bacterium | reverse complement strand
CGAAAGCATCGCGGCTTGCGCCGCTCCGACAAAAACGAACTAGCGCTTCAGTGCGGTGACAACCGCCGCCTGCTCGCGCTCCAGCATCTTATTGATGTTCCACTGTTGGGCAATTTGCAGCAGGTTCGACACGGTCCAGTACAGCACCAAACCGGCCGGGAAGAAGATGAACATCACCGCGAACGCGACGGGCATGTACTGCAACACTTTTTGCTGCATCGGATCCATACCCGGTGCCGGTGGCTGCAGTTTCGATTGCGCGAACGCGGTGATTGCGTAGATCACGGGCAGGATGTACCACGGGTCCGCCGCCGACAAATCCTTGATCCAACCAATCCACGGTGCATGACGCAACTCAACGGCGGCACTCAGCACCCAGTAAAGCGATATGAACACTGGAATCTGCACCAGTACCGGCAGGCAGCCGCCCAGCGGATTGATCTTTTCTTTCTTATAAAGCGCCATCATCTCGGTGTTGAGCTTCACGCGATCATCGGCGTAACGGGTCTGAATTTCTTTGAGCTTCGGCCCCACCAGCTTCATCTTGCCCATGCTGCGACCGGCTGCGGCGTTCAACGGATAGAACACGGCCTTGATCAAGATAGTGAGCAGAATGATGGCCCATCCCCAGTTGCCCACGAGATTGTGGAACCATTGCAGCAACCAAAACATCGGCTCCGCCAGCACGCTGAACATGCCGTAGTCCACCACCCGGTCAAGCCCCGGCGCAGCGGCTTTAAGCAAGCCCTGCTCCTGTGGGCCCATGAAGAGCGGCATTGACACTTTTGAAGTCGCGCCCGGTGCGATGTCACCCACCGGTGTTTTCACGCCCGATAGATACGCGTCGCCCGTTGCCTTGGTCATGTAGTAATCGCGCGGTGTGCCGGCCTTGGGCAGCCACGCGTTAACGAAATAGTGCTCGACCATGCCGATCCAGCCATCGGACAAGCGCTCGGTTGCGATGCCGGTTTTGCCTTTCTCAACGTCCTTAAAGTCAATTTTTTGATATTTTTTGGCTTCGGTGTAGAGCACCGGCCCGTGAAACGCGCTCGCGCCCATCGGGTTATTCATCCCGGTGGCCACGCTGTCACGTTGCAACTGAAAGTAGGCCGTTGGCGCGATCATCGCAGCGCCGCCGTTAGTGATTTCTTGGGTCACTTCAACGACGTAGCTGCCGCGCTTGAAGGTGTAGACGAGATCACTCTTTCCGCCGCTGGCAATCGGTGTGGACAGGCGCACCTCCAGCGTTTCGCTGCTTCCCATATCAAGATTGCTCGATATCTTGGTGTAGAGCGAGTAATGGTTCGGCATGCCCGCACCCAGCAAGCCGGTCTGCGCGACGTGCATGCGCGTCTGGTCCTTCAGCATCACGTGATAGGGCTTGGTCTTGTCGAGCGTGTCGCCGTGCAGCTTCAGCGCCACGTCTTCAATGGCTCCGCCCAGCGTGTTGATCCGGAACTCCGCAAGATCGGTCTTGACGGTCAGCAAATTGCCACCGGTTGCAGGCGTGGTCGTAGGTGCAACGGGCACACCTGCGTTGGCAGGAGCGCCGTTGGCAGCTGTTGGCGTCGCAGACGGCACCGTTCCGGGTGGCACGTCGCCCTTTTTATCTGCCGGTGTGGTGACAGTCGCAACCGGTTTGGGCGGTGCGGGTGGCGCGTTTTCTTTCTGCCATGCCTGAAACAGGAACACGCCAGACATGGAGAAAATGACGAACAGAATGAGGCGCTGGAAGTCCATCGTGGGCTTTCAGTTAAGG
>JAYSRA010000061.1:0-37066 GCA_043721275.1 Burkholderiales bacterium | reverse complement strand
CTTTTAGCGGCTGCCCGTCAAGGCTTAATTGCCTTCCAAGAAGCTCTTGAGCTTATCGGAGCGCGATGGATGGCGCAGTTTGCGCAATGCCTTCGCTTCAATCTGGCGAATCCGCTCGCGCGTCACGTCAAACTGCTTGCCCACTTCTTCCAGCGTGTGGTCGGTCGACATTTCGATACCGAAACGCATGCGCAGCACCTTGGCTTCACGCGGCGTCAGGGAGTCGAGCACATCCTTGACTACGCCGCGCATCGAGGCATGCAGCGCGGCGTCCGACGGCGCCAGCGTGTTATTGTCTTCGATGAAGTCGCCCAGGTGGGAGTCGTCGTCGTCCCCGATCGGCGTCTCCATGGAGATGGGCTCCTTGGAGATCTTGAGGATCTTGCGGATCTTCTCTTCGGGCATCTCCATCTTGATCGCGAGCGTGGCCGGATCCGGCTCGGCGCCCGTCTCTTGCAAGATCTGGCGCGAGATGCGGTTCATCTTGTTGATCGTTTCGATCATGTGCACCGGGATACGAATGGTGCGCGCTTGATCGGCGATAGACCGTGTAATGGCCTGACGAATCCACCAGGTTGCATAAGTCGAGAACTTAAATCCGCGACGGAATTCAAACTTGTCGACCGCTTTCATCAAGCCGATATTGCCCTCTTGAATCAAGTCCAAGAACTGCAAACCACGGTTGGTGTATTTCTTGGCAATCGAGATCACGAGGCGCAGGTTGGCCTCGGTCATTTCTTTTTTGGCCTTGCGCGACTTGGCTTCGCCCGAGGACATCTGCTTGTAGATGTCTTTGAAGTCTTGCAGCGGCAACATCACTTTGGACTGCTGCGATAGCAGGGATTCTTGACGCTCGACCAGTGCTTGGCGGTTTTTCGCCATGATGTCGCTATACGGTTTTTCCGCTGCGATTTCTTTGTCGACCCACTTCAGGTCCATCGCTTTTTCAGGGAACATTTTCAGGAAATGTTCACGTGGCATGTGGCATTTGAAGACCAGCAGTTCTTGCAGTTTGCGTTCATGGCCACGAATTTTTTCAACCTCAGCGCGCACCGAATCACACAACTGCTCAACGATTTTCGCGGCAAAGCGAATGTCGGTCATCTCTTCGGTGATTTTCTTTTGCGCCTTGACGTAGCTCTCGTTTTTGTACTCGCCTTTTTCGATGTGCGCGAGCAGCTTCGCGTGATTCTTGCGAATGGTTGCGAATTTTTCCAGCGACATGGCTTTCAGTTTGGCGAGCAACTCGGCCGAGATGGCCGCTGTTGCTTCTTCGTCCTCTTCCTCGGCCTCTTGCTCTTCTTCATCGCCCTCTGCATCAGCAGCAACGATAGGCGCGGCGGGCGCAGGCGCGGGCGGCTCAAGACCTGCCAAGCCGTCAACGATATCGTCAACGATCACTTCGCCTTTTTCAATTTTGTCGGCGAGCTCAAGAATTTGCGCAATCGACATCGGGCAGGCAGAAATCGCTTGCACCATGTGCTTGAGGCCGTCCTCGATACGCATCGCGATTTCGATTTCACCTTCGCGCGTCAGGAGCTCAACCGTACCCATTTCGCGCATGTACATACGAACCGGGTCGGTCGTGCGACCGAACTCGCTGTCAAGCTGCGAAATCGCCTGCTCAGCTTCTTCTGCGACATCATCATCAGCAACGGCTGATGCGGTTTCCGAAATAATCAATTCTTCGGCAGCGGGCGCTTCGTCAAAGACCTGGATGCCCATGTCGTTAATCATGGCGACGATGGATTCAATCGCCTCGGCGTCCACCAGATCATCAGGCAGGTGATCGTTAATCTCGGAGTAAGTGAGATAGCCGCGATCTTTGCCGAGCGTGATCAGCGTTTTCAGGCGCAGGCGACGCGTTTCTGCATCCACCGTTTTGAACGGTGCCAGCGCTTCGAGCAACGCCTGCTGTTTTTTCTCCAGCAACAATTGCTTGCGGGTTTTCGGTTTGCCGGTCAACGGGTTGATCGCGATGGCGACCGGTGCTGCGGCTTCAGCGGTTTCAGCCGCAGGCCCATCTATCGCGTTTTTCGGAGGACGACCCGGTTTTCCAGTTTTAACGGGCGCGGGCACTGCGGCTAATGTGGCCGCCATGTTTTTCTTAGCCGCCGCGATGGCTTCTGCTTTGGTGAGTTTGGCGGGTTTGGCGGGTTTAGTTGGAGGGGATGATTTAACGACTGCGACGGCGTCGCGCTTGTCCGGCTTGTCAACCGCGACTGATTTGTTCACTGCGACCACGGGATTTACTGCTACCTTTGTTTGCGCTGCGGGCGGCTTGCCCGCAGATTTATTCGGAATTGAAACAGCGCTGGCGCTCGCCTTGTTGGCCACTTTAGCCACAGGCGCGCTTACGGGTTTGACAACCGGCTTGATGACGGACTTGACGACAGCGGCTTTAGCAACGGCCTTAACGACGATCTTGGCGACCGGTTTAGCGGCTTTTTTGGCCAACGGCTTGGCCGCTACTTTCGCCACGACTTTTGAAACTTTTTTTGCGACCACTTTAGCGATTGGCTTTGTCTTGCCAGCAATTGCTTTAACCGACTTGACTATCTTGACCGCCTTCGCAGCGACTTTCCCCTTGCTCACCACCTTGACCAGCTTCACCGCTGGCTTGGCTTTGCCCGCAGCTTTGCTGTGCGGTTTGGTGACGATCTTTGCGGCTTTGGCTACAACCTTAGGCTTGGCAATGGTTTTAACTTTCGCTTTGGTGTTTACCTTTGCGTTTACTTTTGCATTCAGTTTTGTCGGTGCGACTTTGCTTTTGCCTTTGCTGGTGCTTAAGCTGGCGCCGGTGCGCGGCTTGGCTAGCGGCTTGCTCGCTTTCGACTTGGCGCTTGACGTAGCTTTCGTGCCCGTACGCGGCTTGGCCGTGGGTTTGGCGTGCGCCGTCTTGGCGACGGTTTTGCCCAACTTAACAACTTTAGCGACGGGTTTCGATTTAGCTTTTGCCATGCGTGAAAAATTCCGGAGATATGCGCGGGGGACCGGGGCCTGCGCTTTTTAGGGTGTCCACAGCCAACGTCTGGTCGCGAAGCCGCGAAAGACGAGTAGGTATAGTTGAGGGTAACCCGTGATTTTACCAGCGAGCTGCCGCTTCTTTAAGCACCATGAGTGAAAAGGCGAAGGGAAATTCCCTTTTTTTTGCTACAACGCTCATGATTTACATGCCGTTACGACCACAACATGCGAACCACTCGATGCTGCGATGCGTTGCTGAGGTTCAAGTGATGGCGCTGAGATCAAAACCGAACATACAGCTTTTCAACGGAATGGCTTCTTTATGTGGGGTAGCGCGTCAATTTGGCGATACTCGACTATTAGTCAAATGCAGCGTCAGCCCCAATTGACAGTGGCTTACAGTAAAAAGCTGTACCGTTACAATTTACCCGCTATTCGCGCCAAATACTAGGGGCTTTGTCGCACCATCAACACGCCCACCGCACTTTTCTTCTAACCTTCGGGCTCACATTGACCAAGGGGAGGGCCCACAAGGCCCGAGCATTTCATGCGAATCAAACGATGGATGGCAGTCACAGGGCTGGTCGTAGCGGTTGCCGCCGTGGGCGGATTTTTCGGCTTCAAGGCGTACAGCGCCAAACAGGCGGAAGCCGCTGCCGCTAAAGCAGGCGGTGAGGACGGTAAGAAAGTCGACCCAACGCTTGCGTTAGCTGCTGTGGACGTGGCCATCGTCGGCCCCGCCACGCTGGTGCAAACGCTCGCCGTGGCGGGCACCGTGGACGCATCCAAACAAGCGGTGCTGCGCTCGCGCCATGCAGGCACCGCCACTGGCATGGTCAAGCGGGCGGGCGACAAGGTGCAGGCCGGTGAGCGCTTGGCGCGCGTTGACAGCGACGAGTTGCGGCTGCGCATTTCTGAGCGTGACGCGATGCTCAAACAAACGCAGGCGCAATTAACGGTTGCGGAATCGAACCGCGCGCAGCAGCGCTCGTTGTCTGATCGCGGCTTTATTTCCAAGGCAGCGTTTGACTCGGCGGAGAGCGGCTACATCAGCGCGCGCTCCGCCTTCGATAGCGCAAAAACCAGCATGGATATGGCGAAGTCCTCGCTCGCGGAGACAGTGTTGACGGCGCCGATTTCTGGTGTCATTTCTAAACGAATGGTGGAGCCCGGTGAGCGCGTTGGCAACGAAATGGCGGTGTTCGCCATCATCGACCCGACCTCGCTTGAAGTGGTAGTGCCGGTTGCCGCGGAGCGCGTGGCCGAACTCAAAATGGGCCAGATTGCAAAATTTCAGCTTGACGCGGGTGGCGCACAAATCGAGGGCAAACTCTCGCGCATCATCCCGACGACCGGCAGCGCGGCGCGCACGGTCGAAACACGCTTTTCGCTGCCCGCCAACAGCGCGGTTCCGGCGGGCGCGTTCCTCTCTGGCCAACTGCAACTGGCGCAAAACAGCGCGCCAATCACCATTCCGCGTGCCGCCTTGAAAGCGGATGTGAATGGCAGCTATGTGTGGGTGGTTCAGGATGGAAAGGCCGCAAAAAAGCGTGTGAAAATTGCGCCGAATAGCGACGAGTCCAACCCGCTGGTGCCAATTGCTGACGGCTTGGTTGCCGGTGCGACGGTGCTTACGCTGCGCGGTGTTGAGCCGAATGATGGCCAGCCGGTGTCGATGCCGGGGGCAACACCGTTGCCTGTGGTGGCAACACCACCCGCCACCGCATCGAAATAGTCAGGGAGATTGAGCTATGTGGATGACTCGCGTCGCGATTAAAAATCCGGTTTTTTGCACCATGGTGATGTTTGCGCTCATGGTGATGGGCGCGGTGTCGTATTTTCGATTGCCGATTGATGCCATGCCCGAGGTGAATTTGCCGTTTGCCTTCACTGTCGTGCAGTACCCTGGCGCGAGCCCGCAGGCAGTTGAAAGTGATCTCACCAAGCCGATTGAAAATGCGCTCAACACCATCGCTGGCGTCAAAAAAATCACCTCGCGCTCACGTGAAAATTCGAGCTTGGTGATTGTTGAATTTGCGATGGGCACCGAGATAAAGGTTGCCATGCAGGAAATGCGCGACAAGCTCGCTCAAATCCGCCCGAGCTTCCCGAAAGAGGCGAAGGAGCCGTTCGTTTCGCAAGCCAATCGCGATGACGACAAAGCCATCGTTTCGCTCGGCGTTACCTCGAAAATACGCACCCTGCCGGACCTCTCCTACATTGTCGAAGAGGTCGTGCGCCGCCGCATGGAAAACGTCACCGGTGTGGCCACCGTCAACATCAACGGCTCGTCAACACGCGAGATTCAGATTGAGCCCGATCCCGCGAAACTGCGCGCACGGCGCATTGGTGTGGATCAAGTGTTGAACGCGATTCGCACCGACAACATTGACGCGCCGGTCGGCAACATCACTATCGGCCAAAGCGACAAATCGTTGCGCGTTGATGCCCGCTTTAAAACGGTGGCGGATTTTTCTAATTTGATCGTGGCACGCCGCGATGGCCTGCAGGTGCGGCTTGCCGATGTGGCCACCATTGTTGACGGCAACAAAGAGCAAACCAGTTTTGCGCGCATCGACGGCGTGCGCGCGATCAGCCTTGACATGTTGAAGGTTCGCGGCAGCAACACGGTTGAAGTCGGTCAGGGCGTAAAAGTCGCGATTGATCGGTTGAAAAAAGAGCTGCCTGCGGACGTTGAATTGACCATTCTTTCCGATCAGTCCAAGTACGTGAAATCGAGTGTTGATGGCGTGAAAAGCACCATCCTCGAAGGCGGTTTGCTCACCGTGTTTATCGTATTTTTGTTCTTGGCATCTTGGCGCAGCACGGTGATCACCGCGCTGACGTTGCCGATCTCGGTGGTGGCCACATTCATCGCGTTGTACGCGTTTGGCTTCACGCTCAACAACTTGACGTTGATGGCGTTGTCGCTCTGTATTGGCCTCCTAATCGATGACGCAATTGTGGTGCGCGAAAACATCGTGCGTCATCTTGCCATGGGTAAATCTCACAAGCAGGCGGCGTTAGAAGCCACCGAAGAAATTGGTCTCGCCGTGCTGTCCACCACACTCGCCATTGTGGCCGTGTTTGCACCGGTGGCCTTCATGGGCGGCATTATTGGTTTGTTTTTCTACCAGTTTGGCGTGACCGTGGTGGTGGCTGTGTTGATCTCGTTGTTTGTGAGCTTCACTCTGGATCCGATGCTCTCAGCCGTGTGGCCCGATCCGGCGGGTAACCGCTTCAAACGCCTGCCGCGGCTCGGCCGCTTTCTGGATTGGTTTGACAGCAAGATGGAGGGCCTGCAACACCAGTATGAACGCGTGATTCGCTGGTCGCTCAGCCACCGAAAAAAAGTGCTGGGCATCGTGTTTGGTTTGTTTGTCGGCAGCATGTTTTTGTTCCCGTTGATCGGCAGCGAATTCATTCCCAAAGACGATCAAAGTGAGTTCGGATTGCGTCTCGAAACACCGGTCGGTTCGAGCCTTGACTACACCACCGTAAAAATTGCGCAAGCCGAAGCCGAGTTGCGCAAAATTCCTGAGATCAAGCTGTTGTATTCGGGCGCGGGCGGCGGACGCGGCAAGAACATCGGCTGGATCAACGTGATTTTGACGCCGCGCAATGAGCGCACGCGTTCGCAGAAGCAGATTGAAGACGCGGCGCGCGACTCGGTGAAGGGCATTGCCGGTATGGTGGTGTCGGTGGGTTGGAACAAACCGGTGCAGGTATCGTTTGTCGGTCCTGATGCCTCGATGCTTAAGCAGCTCTCAGAATTGTTCGTGGAAAAGCTGGAGAAAATCGACGGTGTAGTTGATATTGAAAGCAGCGAAAAAGCGGCCGTGCCTGCGCTCGTGATCGTCCCGAAACGCGCCGAAAGCGCTGAGTTTGGCATCACGCCATCAACCATCGGCAGCGTGTCGCGCGCGCTGGTGGCGGGCGACGCCGTCGTCACGTGGCTGCCGCCTTCAGGCAACTCGGTGGATGTGTCGGTACGTCTGCCTGCAAGTGTGCGAAACAACCCGGCACAATTGCTGCAAATTCCGCTGACTAATCCGCGTGCGCCGGACGGTGACGCGTTGTCACTGGAGCGCGTAGCCAGCATTAACGAAAGCACCAATCCGAAAACCATTGAGCGTGCGTTTTTGCAACGTCAGGTGACGATCAGCGCGAACGCCAAGGGTCGTACAGCGGGTGAAGTCGGCGGCGACGTCAACAAGTTGATCGAGGCTTTCCCATTGCCACCGGGCTACCGCTTCCAGCAGGACGGTGACAACCAGATCATGCGCGATTCGTTTGGCTACGCGGTCGTCGCGTTGGTGTTGGCGGTGACGTTTATTTACTTTGTGCTCGGCTCGCAGTTCATGAGTTTTGCGCAGCCGATTGCGATCATGGCGACCTTGCCGTTGTCGTTGATTGGAGTTTTGCTGGCGTTGCTCATAACGCGAACTACGTTCAACATGTTCGCAATGATCGCGTTCATTATGTTGATGGGGCTGGTGGTCAAGAACGGCATCTTATTGGTCGACTTTGCCAATCAGGCGCGGCGCGATCAGGGCTTGAGCATTGCCGAGGCGCTGGTGCGCGCGGGGCACATTCGCTTGCGGCCCATTTTGATGACCACAGCGGCGATGGTGTTTGGCATGTTGCCGATGGCGCTGGCGTTGAAAGAGGGTGCTGACGGAACCATGGGCCGTTCGATCATCGGCGGCTTGCTCAGCTCGGGCATTTTGACGTTGGTGGTGGTGCCGGTGATTTACGCGATGATTGAAGAATTCAAAGAGAAACGCGCGGCGACGAAGGCGGCCAAACATGTGCCCGTGGTGACTGCGCCGGGCCTTGCGGAGGCTCCAGCAGAGTAGACCCAAGGCGCTCGTAGGAGCGGCGAAAGCCGCGATTGGGTGACACCGAAGGCCAAAATTCGCGGCTTGCACCGCTCCTACAAAATCGACTTCATGATGCGCCAAAAAAAACTTGCAACACCGTTCATTTCCGCTAGACTTAGCTAACTGACCGCGAGTCATTTAACTAAATCAGCCCTTAAAATCAAACATCTCTGATTACTTTACTGGCGCTGCTCGCAGCGTAAAACGCGCTTATGAACATCGAACAAGTCCGCTTCAATATGGTTGAACAGCAAATCCGAACTTGGGATGTGCTGGACACCGACGTGCTCGATTTGCTGTACACGCTCAAACGCGAAAATTTTGTGCCGCCGCATCAACGCGAATTCGCATTGATGGATGTTGAGTTGCCGCTGTCATCCGTCGCCTCGCCTGCTTCAACGGAGCTGATGTGGTCCCCGAAAATGGAGGCCCGTGTTACGCAAGACGTTGACCTGCACGGCTTTGAACATGTGCTCGAAGTCGGCACGGGCAGCGGCTACTTGACTGCCCTCCTCGCGTCTCGATGCGCCAAAGTCACAAGCGTTGAAATCGAGCCGACGCTTGCTCAATTCGCGCTAGCAAATCTGGCGAAAGCGGGCATCATCAACGCGACTGTTGAAATCGGTGACGCTGCGCGCGGCTGGACGGCACGTGCGCCGTACGACGTGATCGTGTTCACCGGCTCGATGCAAGTGCTGCCCGACGAGGTGCTGGCGCAGTTGAAACCCGGTGGAAAAATATTCGTCATCATCGGCAAGGCGCCCGCGATGCGCGCGCAATTGATCACCGCGACCGGTCGGGGCGGTTACAGCGAACGCACGTTGTTTGAGACGGTGGTTGCGCCGCTCACGCACGCCGCACTTGCTCCGGCGTTTGTATTCTGATGGTGGAGCTTATGGATGTCGCTGCGGTCGCCGATGCGCGTAGCAACGTGCTGGCGAAAGCGGTGTTCCTCGACGTGCGCGAGCCGTGGGAATTTGAACTGGCGCGCATCAGTAATTCAGTGAACGTGCCGATGTCGACCTTGGCGCGGCGCGTCGACGAAGTGCGAGCGCTGCAACATGCGGCCGATGACAGTGGCGACGCGCCGGTCGTGGTGATTTGCCATCATGGGTTGCGCAGCATGCAGTGCGCACAATTTTTGGCGGGCCACGGCCTCGGCAACCTGATCAATTTAAGCGGTGGCATAGATGCGTGGTCAGCACGTGTCGATCCCGCCGTCCCACGGTATTAATTTGTTGGAGCACTGAATGCGAGTTTCCCTAGTTTTGCGCGCTGTTGTCCCGTCCATGGTGGCAGCCCTACTCGCCACGTCTGGCGCACAGGCCGCTGATCTGATCACGCTGTACCGAGAAGCCGCCACGCAAGATCCCGCCGTCACCTCCGCGCAGGCCTCGTTGCAAGCCGCGCGTGAACGGGTGACTCAGGCGGAAGCCGCAAATGGCTTTGCCGTCGGCATCAACGCGGGTGCCAACGCCAACTATTTTGATGCCCACGCGCGTGGTTTTCCGAACGCGCAGACTGATCGCGCTTATCTCGCCGCCAGCGTTTCGGCGTATGTCAACAAACCACTGATTCGCCCCGCGAATTTTGTGGCGATTGAGCAGGCGAATGCATCGGTGAAATTATTCGAAGTGGCGCTCGCTGCCGCGCAAATGGATGTCGCCACGCGTTTGTCGCAGGCATATTTCGATGTGCTTCTGGCGCAAGATAACTTGACGCTGGTTCGCGCGCAAAAAGCGGCGGTCGGTGAGCAATTGGCGCAGGCTAAACGCAACTTTGAAGTCGGCACCGCGACCATCGTCGACACCAACGAGGCGCAGTCGCGCTACGACCAAGTGATCGCGCAAGAAATCGCGGCTGGCAACGAGCTGGAGCGCACTCGCTTTGCGTTGCGTAATGTCGTGGGCCGTTATGAAGCCAACCTGAAACTGTTGCGCACCAACGCGCAATTGCCGCCACCTAGCCCCCAAAATATGGACGCGTGGGTGACCCGCGCCGAGGCGGAAGCGTATGGCGTTCGCATTGCTCAGCAAACGCTGTCCGTGTCCGAATTTGACGTTCGGCGCGCGCAAACCGGCAAAAACTGGACGCTCGACGCGAGCGCCTCCGTCGTTAATTCACAAGCCACCGGGGGAGCCAGCAGCGGCAACGGATCATGGAACAACTCGGGCGTGATCGGCGTTACCTTCAACTGGCCGTTTGACATCTCGGGCGGCGTCAGCGCACGCATCCGCGAAGCGCTGGCGTTAGTCGACAAAAACCGCAACGATCTCGAAGCTGCGCGCCGCGTGGCGGGCCTCAACGTGCGCCAGTCCTACCTCGGCGTCACCAGCGGCGTGGCTGGTGTGGCAGCACAACAGCAGGCGTTGAAATCAGCAGAAACGCTGCTAGCCTCAACCAAATTGGGCCTGGAAGTGGGCGTGCGAACCAATCTCGACGTACTCAACGCGCAGCAACAAGTCACACAAGTGCAGCGCGACTTGGCCTTGGCGCGCTACAACACCCTGCTCAACGGATTGCGCTTGAAGGCCGCCACGGGTGTGCTGACCGAAGACGATTTGCGCGCGGCCAACGCGTATCTAACCGATTGAGTGACTGCGCAAGCCCACCCGGCTAACCGCACTCCCTGTCCGCGTGAGGATGCAGGTTGTAGCCTTCATCCGCTGCGGTAGCCAAAGGCGGCGTGTCAAGACCGCCTCGCGCCTGCCCTGTTCCCCATGATCAGATCACAGCAAGGTCAGGGGGCCTTCAATTTGCTGCGCACCGCGCCACGCGGCGTTGCCGTCACAACCTGAAACAAAAAGTCAACGGGCACCTTCAATCCAGTAGCTAACGTCTCAATCGCATCAAGTGAGGGATTGGCGATTCCCGTCTCAATCCGGCTCATGTACGTTCTAGCAAAGCCACACTTGTCGGCGAATGCTTCTTGTGAAAGCCCGGTCGCGACCCGCAACGTTCTTACCCGTAAACCAAATTGTTCTCGTAGTGTTTTTGCCACAGTGGCATTGTGGCGACGTGCACACCAATTGGACACACACTAATTGGAGACGCACTAATCGTGACATAAGAGTTTTTCTTTAAAGAGCGCGATGCTATGCTTCAGCAAATGCTGTTGGCATACCTTCGATGTCGTTTAGTCACGCTAATTACAGTCAGGTCGTTGACAAAAATCCGACGACGGAGCGGCCATCGATTTGTGGCGAGCAGCACACGCCATTCTTTTAAGTAAAACCGTTTTGCCGATATGACTCTAGAAGCCACCTACTCCCCGCGTAAGCACCGATCAACAACGACGGCGTGCTTCTCGCGTTGGTTGCGTTTCATTGCGCCGGTCAAAGTAATAGCGGTCCTCATCGCAGGCGGCATTCAAGTCGCGTCTGGCGCAACTACGGCACCAAGCAGCGCGGTGAAAATTCAGGCGATTACGCTGATGCCCGCTGCGGCCGACACACCTAACGATCCATACTATGCATTGCGCGTCTCCCCGCCGATGCTGCATTGTCGCTATTCGCTTGCCTTCATCTCTTCTGTGTCGACAGACAGTGCTGCTCTTCGCGGGGCCGCACAATCGGCAAAGGCCGCATCGAACGTGGTGTCGATTGCGTATTCGCGCGGCGACAACGGCGTATGTCTTGTTTCATCAATCACGCCAACAGTAGGCGGCACGGCGGCTCCACCCGCAACGCTGAGCTTTGACGCTGGCACCGCCTTACCCGGCTACATCGATAAACATGCCACTGCTTTTAAGGCGGCGTACCGCGACTTTGGGCAGAACAAGCTTGATGAAAAAGTAGACCCAATCAGCGGCAAGCTCACACTGACTCACGTTGACGTGGCTATCCCGGGCCCCAACGGAATGGATATTCGGGTGGTGCGCCAATATGTTTCGCCCGACCCCGAGCAGGTTGCATCCAGCATTGTCCAGTCCGTTGCATCGCAGATTTACGGTGTGGGCTGGGACGTTATCGTGGGCTCGGGCGGCGTGCGCAACAACTATCGAGCCTGTCCGCAAGCCGGTGGCGATGGCCCGCCGCTTGACTTGCGTGCGCTCCCACAGTGGATCGATGAAAATGGCAACGCGGAGCCGATGGTGCCGTCCCCACCGTTCGGATGGGTTGCCGCGTCAGGTGCTCGATTGAACTGTCTTCTTTCGCCGAGTGTCACGACACCCGATGGCAAGACCATCGATTTGATGTACGACTACCGCCAATTTGCCGACCCAGATACGCCGTATCGCGCCCTTCCGACAAAAATTACCGACCGCTGGGGCAATTGGCTGGCGTTTGAGTACGACATGATTTACGTCGAGACCATTGACAACACAGACGTGGGCGTTTTCAGCCAGCAGTACAGCAAATTGTTGCCGCTCAAAAAAGTGACCGCCAGCGACGGTCGCGTTGTGCATTTTGATTACTACTCGAAGGCCCCCGGCTGGACACCCGCATCGGGCACAAATTTTTACGACTGGGGCTTGCAGCGTATTCGCTACGGCAGCTACAACGTGCAATACGACTATGCCCGCCTTTCCTCACTCGGCGGCTACCCAAAATACTGGTTGACCAACATCACGATGGGCGATGGAAAAAACTGGGCGTTTGACTACAACTATCCTGCGTTCACAAGCGTAGCGCAGGCATGCTCACCGACGGTGGGCGTTGCTGCGGTCAAGTCAATGACGCTGCCTGACGGCGGCGTTAATAGTTACTCGTGGGGTGAAAGCCTGCGCACAGGCCCGCGCTATGCTTGCGGATCAATATTCGGAACGATCGTCACGTTCAACACCAATCAGGTTCGCACAAAGGCCACGTCCGATGGCGGCGCTTGGCAATATTCGTATACGGATAGCGCCAATCCCAGCCAAGCGATTCCACCACCGTTCGCAGGGGCCGCACCATTTGCTTACGTGTACGCCCCTTTTGCGCTAGGCAACGGCGGCTATGAGGCAGGGCGAATAACAGGGCCTGACAACACACAAATTTTTTATCATAACCCGCGATATTCACTGAATCAATTTGGGGAGCAAGCCATTGTCGGATTCAACTTTGAACCGCGGTTGCTTGGGCGACCCGTACAGCACGACACGTATGCGGACGCGCAGGAACTCACCAACTTGGTTGAGCGCCGCACCTTCACCTACCAAGACGCGTTCGTAAGCCAGCAAGGTTTGACGTACAGCGATCCGACGTTCGACTTATTCATCGGCACGCCCGCCGGTGTTCCCCAAATCGGCGTCAAAACTTATCTGATGTGGCCACTAAAGACCACGGTGACGCGCGCGGGATCAACGTATGCCACGACGCGCAGCTACAGCCAATCAACCTGCGCCCGCCCGGTGTCGGTGGCTGAGGTGGGTACCCGTTCGCGAACGCGCGAGTACGCCTATGACGCAGCCGCGTATTGCCAAGCATCGTCCGAGCGCTTGAAAGATTCCGGCGGCGCGATCATCACGCAGCTCGCACGCGCATTCACCGCAGACAAACGCGGCGTTGCCTCAGAAACGCTCTACGGCCCGACGTTAACGAGCGGCCTCACTAAATCATTCAGCTACTTTCCCTTCGGTGATGCCGCAGCCTCTGGCGAAGTTGCCACGATGACGGATGCGCGCGGCTACACAACGTATTTCGGCGACTACAAACTTGGCACCCCGCGCAGTGAAATCCATCCGGTCACGCAAGCAGACGCGAACGCAGAACCCAGCAGCACACGCATCTCGATGACGCGAAGCGTCGATGACTTGGGTCGCATCACCCTCGCCACCGACGGTGAAGGCCGCAGCACCTTGTTTGAATACAACGGCGCACACAAGCCCACGCTCATCACCCTGCCGCGCACGGCATCACACCGTGAACTGCGCTTTGCTTACGGCGCAACGCAAGACATCATCACCCGCGGCACCGGGGCAACGATTGGCCGGAATGAGACGATTTCACGCGACGGCTTTGGTCGCGTCACCAGCTACAACAACGCAGGCATACAAACGAGCTACGCCTACGACCCCGCAGGTCGGCTCAGCTTTGTCTCCTACCCCAACAGCACACAAGGCCAGAGCAAAACCTATGACGCACTGGGCCGCACCGTCTCGCTCACCGAGCCCGACCCACAGAACCCGTCCCTGACGGTCAGCACCAACATTACCTTTGACGACGCCAACCGCACCGCCTCCGTCACCAACCCACGCGGCGCGGTTCACGTACACACGCTAGACGCTTTCGGCGACCCATCGGACACCTGGACTAAGTCGCAGCAAATCCCCGACGTCGGCACACAAACCATAGAGCGCAATCTGCTCGGGCAAATCACCAAGCTCTCGCTGCTCGGTGTTGATCGACTGATGAGCTATGACGCAAGCCGCGGCTACTTCCTGTCAACCGAGACGCATCCCGAACTCGGCACCGTCACCTACGGTCGCGACAACAACGGCAACATGACCAGCCGACAGGTCGCAGGCTCGGGTGTGACCAGCACCACCTACGACGGACAGAATCGCCCCATCACCGTGACGCCTGCGGCCACCGTCCCGGCCACGCCCACGATCAGCAACGACTGGTATAAGACAGGCCTCCTCAAATCGTCCGACGCAGGTGTTGTGACGCGGCGCTACGCCTACGACGACAACAACAATCTCACGGGCGAGACCGTCATCATTGACGATTCCACGCGCTCGCTCAACTACGGCTACGACCTGCTCGACTCCCTCGCCAGCACCACCTACCCCAGCGGACGCGTCGTCAGCCACGCCCCGGATGCACTGGGCCGTCCCACACAAGCCACCCCCAACACCGGCAGCATCGTCACCAACACCACCTACTGGCCCTCCGGCCTGCCGCGCACCTTGAGCTATCAGAACGGCGTTGCGCAAGACTTCACCGAGCAGGCCACGCGTCCGCTGGTCAACGCACTCACAATCAAAAAGGGCGCTGCTCCCGCATGGCTCGCGCTGGGCTACCAATACGACCCAGTAGCGAACTTAACGGGCGTCACCGATGCCACCAACCGAGGCTACGCACGCAGCGTTTCCTACGATTTATTCGACCGGCTGCGCACCGACGACACCGAGGCCATCACCTACGCAGGCGTCGGAGACATTGCCACCAAGACCGCTACCAATGGCGCGGCCAGCACGTACCTCCTTGACGCCAACAAACGCCTGCAATCGATCAGCGGTAACGTCGCACGAACTTACAGCTACGACGTGTACGGCAACGCTGCCGCCGACGGGCGATTTAGCTATCAGTACGACGCATTCAATGCGCTGCGCAGCGTGAACAATGGTCTAGCGAGCTATGACTATGACGCGCATCAGCATCTCGCCAAAAAGGTATCAGCAGGCCAAACCACGCACTACCTGTATGGCAAGAGCGGTCGCCTATTCGCCGAATACAACCTTAGCTCAGGTGCAAGCAAAGAATACGTCCACCTCGGCAACAAGCTGGTCGGCCAGATTGCCACAACGGGCACAGGCAGCTCCGTCACGGGCTGCGGTTTTAATGTTGACGGCATCGGCCTCACCACAGGGGATTTCGCCAGCGACGGCCTCATCATCAATCGCTACGCGCGAGGCCTGACCAACCAAGCTCTCATCACAGGCACTCGCGCCGATCAAACCCCAGCGAACTTAACAGCCGTCATCAACGCCATCAACGCGCACATGAGCGCGTACAGCGGCGCGCATGACATCGATGCCAGCGGTGGCGCGATCAGCGTGAACGACGCGATCATCATCAATCGCTACCTCGCAGGGTTCAGAGCAACAGCACTCACACAAGGACTCAGCCTCACCGGCACCCGTACCACCGCAGGCGACATCCAAACCTATATTGCCAGCGGCTGCCCCACAACCGCTGGCAACGGCGCAACCACCACGACCTTCATTCACCCGAACGTAACCGGCTCGCCGATCATGGCGACCAACGCCAACGGCGACCCCGCTTGGTTTGAGAACTACAGCGCCTTCGGTGAGCGATTAAAGAACGAGCCCAGTTCCAACATCGGCAGCAACAACAATCAAAACTGGTTCATCGGCAAGCCGGTGGATAGCGCAACCGGCTTGGTTTACTTTGGAGCACGTTGGTACGACCCCGAAGTGGCGCGGTTCCTGTCCTTTGATCCGGCCCCCGTCAATCCCGACAGCCCGCACAGCTTCAATCGCTATGCCTACGGCAACAATAATCCGTATAAATACCTTGATCCGGATGGGCGGCAATCGGTGCTCGCAAATGCAGTGCGCGCGGCCGGTCCCGTTCTAGGTATGACCGATAGCGTCAGAGCAGGTAACGGCGCGCCAACGCTTGATCCCGCAACGGGCGTGATGAGCAATCCGGCGCAAGGCCCGCAGTCACCGAACATAATGTCGAACCCAATATCAACGATTCAAGCGGTGCTGGCGTTGGTGAATCCTATACTCTCACCTGCGGGCTTGGCCAGTCAGATTATTACTTCGAGCCTCTCCGAAAAAATCGAGGGCGTCTATTCGTTTTTGGAAGGCAAAGGCACCTACGTGGGGCAAAGCTCGAACGTCGAAGGTAGGTTAGCTTAGCATGCTAAATCAGGTCGACTGACGCCTGAAAATCAGGCATCAGTTAATGTAACTTCAGTAACAGGTGGAAAGACCGCAAGGGAGATCGAGGAACACAAGCAAATCCAAAAAATAACTGGCAATGTACGAGCAAGCGAGTCTGACAAAGTAACGAACAAGCAAGATCCGATTGGACCCGGCCGTGCAGGCCTTTTAGGAGAGTGAGATGAACGACTTCAAGATCGTAGATAGCGAATGGGGGCGTGGCAAAACACTTCTTCTCGTGAGCGCGTGGAATGACACGGTGCGCGATTTTATGATTAGGGAAAAAATTGATGTGCTTCGCCTTAGCGTGTCGAGCGGATGGAAACCTGATGACATTACTTTCATTAGCGAGCTACGTTTCCTGAAAGGACTAGAGCTCTATGCACCCCGCGCAACGAAACAACGGGGTCAGACACGATTTACTTAATCGCTCGCATTTGATGCTGTCGGTCCTCATGGTTCAAGCGGGCTCAAACGCGCCTCTAAGTTGCGGCAACGCTTAAAACCGCTGCTGTAGAGATTGCGTAATCCCCTCAGAGAGCACAACAAAACACTTTTAGGGGTTCACTATGTTTTATTTGAAATCGAGCTTTGCCGTTGTTTTAGTAGCTGCTTCAGCAGGTGTCGCCTTCGCTCAGGCACCCAACGACGCCGCCCTTGCCCCTTACGGCGGTTATGCGGGTTTGGGCAAAATCACCCACGATTTCGTTGAGCGGGTGCAAAAAAATCCGCGCATTGCGAGCTTTTTCAAAGACGCCGATATTGAGCGACTTGAAGGGATGCTGACCGATCAGTTCTGCGACGTGCTCGGTGGTGGCTGCAAATATGCAGGCAAATCGATGAAAGAAGCGCACACCAACATGAAGGTGCGGACGGCCGATTTCAACGCGCTGGCAGAGGATTTGCAAGACGCGCTGACGGCGGGCAACGTGCCGACCTATCAGCAAAATAAACTCATTGCCAAGCTCGCGCCGATGCATCGTGACGTGGTGGAAAAACAATGATGAAGCCGTTCCTAACGCGGTCAATGATGGCGACCATTGGCGTACTCGCGCTCGGGATGTCACTATCGAATGCGGGCACATTTTTGGCGCTCGCTAGTGACCGCGACGCGCTAGCGTTGACCAACGTGGTGGTGACGCTGAAGCCGATTGGCCGCAACGCGCCGGCCACAGCCACGCAAGAAATTGTGGTGACCCAAGAAAACGCGACCTTCAAGCCGTACATTTCGGTGATTCGAACGGGTTCAAGCGTGGTGTTCGCCAATCGCGACAATATGGAGCACCACATCAAGTCGTTTTCGAGCAGCAAGCCGTTCGAAATTGCGGTGCACAAACCCGGCGATTCGCCACCGCCGATACGTTTTGACAAAGAGGGCGCGGTGGTCGCCTATTGCATCCTGCACGACTGGATGCGCGCCTATATTTACGTGGCCGACACGCCGTGGTACGCGATGACCGCCGCATCGTCCGGCATTGCGCGCATTGAGAACGTGCCGGCCGGTGACTACGAAGCCACTGCGTGGCATCCTGACTTGGGTCAGTACAAGCCGCCGCTGGTGCAAAAAGTAACCATTGGTGCGACGGGCGCAAGTGAGGCGACCTTCAAATTTGAGTTCAAAGCCCGCGCGATACGGCAGGCTCCGAAGGGTTTCGGCTCGTCTGGAAAAAGCGGCTACTAATCACGCCGTCCGTTATTCAATTCGCTTGGCGCGAATACCGCGCTTGGCCAGCGCCTCCAGCAAATTGTTGTCACCGAAAAAATGGCCCACACCGATCACCACAAAATGGCTATCTGGCGACTTGAAATAGCCGTCAATTTTGTCGGCCATCGCCGCGTGGCGATCATCAAAAATGCGCCGCTTTGAGGCGAGGCCCTCGGCGCTGTCACCAAAATCTTCGCCCACCAATCGATTGAGCGCCACGCCGTCGCCTGCTCGATAAGCGGCGAGCATTTCAACCAAGCGTTTTTCCATGCGATTTTGACGAACCGCAGCGAGAAATCGCGTCATCGCAGCGGCGGTTTCAGCGGGTCCAGCGCCCGCCAACGCGGCGCATTGCACCGCACCGCCTTCCACCTCCACCACCCGTTTTTTTGCGAACTTGGCCTCGCGCAAAAACACCACGTCGAGCCCGCGCGCAAAGTCCACGCCGAGCTGGCCCAATTCAACGCCGACCACCACTAAATTGACCAGCCACAGTTTGCGATTTTCAACCAACGCGTCGGGGATCGCTGCGGCGCGGATGTAGCCCGACAACGCCGCGAAATCCTCAGCTGACAACACGTTTTCTAGCTTGTCTTTGGTCACCGCGAGCTTGGTGCACACTTGCTGCGTTTCCGGCAGCGTAATGTCGGCCTCGACGGCGAGCACTTTGGCCTCATCAAAGCGTTTTTGCACCGATTCCGGCACCGGATAAAAATCAGGTTTAGCCACATGCAGCGAGCCAAACAGGGTGACGGTTGTGCCGCCCTTGGCCGCATCCTTTGCGGCATCTTTGCTGCCATCCTTTGCGGCATCTTTGCTGGCATCCTTTGCTGGCTCCTTTGACAGCTCCCACAGAAACGGCTTGCTGAGTTGCGCGTGAGCGGTTGAAGCAGCGATCAGGACGGTTGCAAGCGCAGTCATGAACAGGCGCATAGCCGCGCGTGCAGGTCGCACGCGATGCATGGAAAAAGAGGCAGAGATAAGTCGGTGGTTCATATCGCGATAATAGCTGGATGACAGACTCAGACTTGCGTGCCACCCCAGAGGTTCTGCGCGCCGAAAAAACCAGTTGGCTCGCGTCGTTCAAGGTGTATCTGGAAGCGCCGTCACTGCGCATGCTGGCGCTGGGGTTTTCTGCCGGATTGCCGTTGCTGCTCGTGCTCGGCACGCTGTCGTTCTGGTTACGCGAGGCGGGCATCAATCGCGCCACCATCGGCTTTTTGTCGTGGGTGGGGCTCGCGTACGGCTTTAAGTGGTGCTGGGCACCGCTGGTAGATCGCTTGCCCATACCCTTCCTCACGCGCGCGCTGGGGCGTCGCCGCAGCTGGCTGCTGGTGGCGCAATTGATGGTGGTGTGCGGCCTTGTCGGCATGGCGTTTTCTGACCCAAAAATTGCGTTGCTGCCGATTGTCTGGTTCGCGCTGTTGACGGCCTTCGGCTCGGCCACGCAAGACATCGCGCTCGACGCTTTTCGCATTGAGTCCGCCGACGTGGACAGGCAAGCAGCACTCGCTGCGTCGTATCAAACGGGCTATCGTGTGGCGATGATTTGGGCGGGCGCAGGCGTGTTGTGGGTCGCGGCCAGAGCGGAGGTGGCGAGCCCCGCAAATTACGACCCGAATAGCTGGAAGATTGCGTACTTGGTCATGGCAGGATCGATGGTGGTGGGCTTTGCGACCGTGCTGTTTTCCAAAGAGCCCATCTCGAAGCCGATCATCCGCGCCAAGAACATTGCCGAGTGGTTTCAGTCGGCGTTGATCGAGCCGTTTGCTGACTTTTTTACGCGCTATGGCTGGAACGCGTTGCTTATCTTGGCGCTGATCGCGACGTACCGCATCAGCGACATCGTGATGGGCATTATGGCCAACCCGTTTTACGTGGACATGGGTTACAGCAAAGATGAAGTGGCCGCAGTCAGCAAGGTGTACGGCCTGATCATGACGCTGGTGGGCGCGGCGCTGGGTGGCGTGTTGTCGGTCAAGTTCGGGATGATGCGCACGCTGATGCTCGGCGCGGTGCTTTCTGCCGCGAGCAACTTGCTGTTCTCGTGGCTCGCAATACGCGGTCATGACCTCGCTGCGCTGACCGTGGTTATTTCAGTGGACAACTTGGCCTCCGGCATCGCGTCAAGTGCGTTTATCGCTTACATGTCGAGCCTGACCAGCATCAGCTATTCGGCCACGCAATACGCGCTGTTGTCGTCGATGATGTTGCTGCTGCCGAAGTGGCTGGCGGGGTTTTCTGGGGTTGCAGTGGACGCGTTTGGCTACAACTTGTTTTTTGTCGGCACCGCGTTCATTGGCGTGCCAGTATTGCTGCTCATTTGGATTGCTTCACGGCGACTAAAATGAATACAGCTTTTTGCTGCAACCGCCACTGGTATTGGGCTAATAGGTGTTTTTACCTAATTGTTGACTTATGCGTTTTAGCGATGCTAGCCCAAGTAAAATAAGCAGTTCAGCAAAAAGCTGATGCTCCATCTTGCCGCCCAATTCACCCTTAGAAAGCCCTCCGTGCTCGTCACATTTACCGTGAATCTTAAGTCCGTCAGCATCGACGCACCCGCCGAAAAACCGCTGCTGTGGGCGCTTCGCGAAGATTTGAATTTGGTTGGCACCAAGTTCGGCTGCGGCATTGCGGCGTGCGGCGCATGCACCGTGCTGGTTGACGGCGTGGCGACGCGATCATGCGTGGTGCCGATTTCGGCGGTGGTCGGAAAGCGTGTAACGACCATTGAAGCCCTCTCGCAAAATGGCCCCAGCGCCGTGCAAAAAGCATGGATTGAGCATCAAGTGCCGCAGTGCGGTTACTGCCAATCGGGTTTCATCGTGGCGACCACCGCGCTACTAGATAAAACGCCCGATCCGACCGATGCCGACATTGATGCGGCCATCACAAATTTGTGTCGTTGCGGCACCTATCCGGCGATGCGTGCGGCGATCAAGAAAGCGGCGCAGATCAAAAAATCTGCGCTGTCATCCTGAGCAAACACAGCGCCTTTTTAGCCATACCGGCGAAGGCCGGTAACCACGCCCGAAACCCAAACCAAGCGACGCGTCGGGCGTGGACCCCGGGCATCAAAGGGGAGGCTGGTTCTAGATGCCAAATGGCAGCGCGTCCGTCGCGCAAAACAGCGCTTTTTTTGGAGTGGTAATCATGAAAAAATCAATATCAAAAACCCGCCGCGCTTTCCTCATCGGCACCGGTCTCGTCGGCGGCGCGCTGGTGGTCGGCGCAACTCTCGCATGGCGTCGCGTCGCGGACGCGCAGTCATTCAAACCACCGCTGAGAGAGAGCGAAGTTGCCCTCAACGCATGGCTCAAAATTTCGCCCGACAGCAGCATCATCGTACAGGTGCCTCGACAAGAAATGGGCCAAGGCGTGTTCACCACGCTCGCGATGTTGGTCGCCGAGGAGCTCGACGCCGATTGGAGCACGGTGCGCGTTGAACAGGCGCACATTAGCGCGGTGTACGGCAACGTCACCGCGCTCGGCGACAACGCGCCGGTACCGCTGCAAGCCGCAATGATCGCCACCGCGCGCGTGCTCGGCTTGCAGATGACCGGCGGCTCTACGTCCACGCGCGACGCGTGGCAGCCCATGCGTATGGCGGCAGCGAGCGCACGCAGCCTGTTGCTGGCGGCGGCGGCGGCAAAGTGGAATCTGCCAAGCGCTGAATTGCTTATTGAGAAGTCCGTTGTCAAACACGCGAGCTCGGGCAAGAGCTCACCTTTTGGCGAATTCGCGCAAGCCGCAGCGTCACTTTCCCCACCGTCGCAAGTGACGGTTAAAGCGCAGAAAGACTGGAAGATTCTCGGCACGTCGCCAGCACGCGTTGACGTTATTGAGAAGTCGTTAGGCACCGCTCAATTCGGCATTGATGTGCGCCCGGAAGGCTTGCTGTACGCCACGGTCAAACACATTCCGTACGTCAGCGGCGTGCTGCAGGAAGTGCGATGGAAGAACGGCACGCCGCCGAAAGACGTGCTGCATCAGGTGCGCGGCGACAACTGGTTAGCGGTGATTTCAACGAGTTATTGGTCAGCAAAAAAAGCGCTTGAAGAAGCGGAACTCGTCGGTGGCGGCCCCACCGGAACGGTACTGTCCAGCGACCAACTCGCGGCGCGCTACATTGACGTGCTCGACGGAAAAGACGGCGGCTTCGCGCCGATTCGCCGCACCTTCGGCGAGCACGGAAACGCAGAAAAAGTCATCAACGCAACGCCCGCAGTGCAACGCATCGAGGCCGAATACAGCGTGCCGTTTCTCGCGCATGGCGCGATGGAGCCATTGAATTGCACAGTGCAGATCAAGGACGGCAAAGTGGACGTGTGGGCGGGCCACCAAGCGCCCACCATCGTGCAATGGCTCGCCGCTGGCAACGTGGGTGTATCGAGCGATGCGGTCACCGTACATACGCCGTATCTCGGCGGCGGCTTTGGTCGGCGCTTTGATATTGAGGTGATTCGCCAAGCGCTCGCCTGCGCGAAAGTGACGGGCGGCAAACCGGTGCAACTCATCTGGTCGCGCGAACAAGATATTCAGCACGATGCTTATCGTCCTGCGGTGTCATGCCGATTCACAGCGTCGCTGGACAACAATAACGCCGTGAGTGCATGGCACCACCGCATGGTCGGGCCGAGCGTGACCAAGAGCGTGATCAGTCGCATGAATCCGTTGTTTGCGGGTGACTTTCCGCCCGACAAAACCAACGCCGACGGCGCAGCAGAGTTGCCGTACGCGTTTGCTAATTTCAAATGCGATCACGCGCAGGTGGAGCTGCCGGCGCCCACGGGCTATTGGCGCAGCGTGGGCAATTCATACACCGCGTTTTTTGTTGAGTCGTTTGTTGATGAACTGGCAGTCGCGCTTAAAAAAGACCCGTATCTTTTCCGCCTTGAATTGCTGAAAGATCAACCGCGATTTGCGAAGGTAGTTGACGCTGCGGCGAGCGCGGCGCAGTGGTCAAGCGCTTTGCCGGATTCAGGCAAAGGCTGGGGCCGAGGCATGGCGCTTGCCGAGTCCTTCAAGAGCATCGCCTGCATGGTGGTTGACGTTGAAATCATTGGCAAGCGGATCTTAGTGCGCCGCGTGGTGACCGCCGTTGACTGCGGCACAGCGTTGCATCCTGACAACGTGAAAGCGCAAATTTCCGGTGCGGCGATTTACGGATTGACGGCCGCGCTCAAAGGCAACATCACGCTGCAAGAAGGCATCGTTCAGCAAAGCAATTTCAACGATTACGGCTTGATGAACATGGCCGAATGCCCGCAGTTTGAAACCGTGATCATCAACTCAGGCGCGGCACTCGGCGGCATCGGTGAGGTCGGCGTGCCGCCGATTGCGCCTGCGTTGGGCAATGCGATTTATGCGGCGACCGGCAAGCGTTTGCGCAGCTTGCCGTTTGCGCTGGCTTAGCGCGCAACAAGGACGCACACGAGAAGCGGAGGAGACTCAGGCGAACGTCGGGGTCACGTGCGGCTAAGCCTCCACCGCTTCTCGCGTGGTGCGGCGCGCATCGGGTCGATGCGCCGCTTTGCAGAGAAGATGATGAGTGAGTGCAGCGCATGCGCTGACGTGTGTCGCATCGGGCGCTGATTACGCAAACGCACGAGCAATCGCTGCGATCAGCGGTTGAGTTTCGACGTACGCTGCGCCTTGGAATGCCGCTGCGATAACAGTGGTTGAAGCGAGGCTCAGCGTGACTGCGATTGCGCCGGTCACAGCGCGTTCTACTGAGGAAAGTGTACCGAGGAAATGAGCGGTTTTCATGATGGTGTGTCTCTTTAGGTTGTATGGCGTTAGTGCCATGAAACGTAATGTATTGAGACGACGAAAACAGCGCGATAGGCAGGCGACGAATCGCGGGGAAGCAGCGCGAAGCGTAGAAAACGTGGGTGAATTGAAAACGCTAGCGCGCGTGACCGGAAAAAAACGCGGTCAAAAAGGCACGTCGGAGGCGCAATCGACGGGCTCACCCGATATCGGATGCGGAAAGCTCAGAATCGCTGCGTGCAGCAGCAATCGCTGGCCGTCGAGCGGTGGGTTTACCGAGTACAAACTGTCGCCAATGATGCCGTGCCCAAGGCTCGCCATATGCACTCGCAATTGATGGCTGCGGCCTGTGATCGGTGCGAGGCCAACGCGTGTTTGCATGAGCGCTGCGTCTCTCGCCAACACGACGTAATGCGTCGTTGATGGTTTGCCAATCGCGTGATCCACCATCTGCCGTGGTCGATTCGGCCAGTCACAAATCAGCGGCAGATTGATGGTGCCGTGATCGGGCTCGATGATGCCGGTGACGACGGCAACATAATATTTTTCAACAAGTCGCCGCTCAAAGGCGCGATTGAGCGCGCGTTGCGCGTCGAGGTTGCGTGCGAACACCATGAGACCCGAGGTTTCCATGTCGAGGCGATGCACGACTAACGAATCGGAAAATGCAGCCTGTACGCGAGCGCTTAAGCAGTCCGCTTTGTCCGGCCCGCGACCAGGCACGGAGAGCAGACCGCTCTGCTTGTTGACGACGAGGAAGGCGTCGTCGAGCAAAACAATATCAACCGGCACAAGCAATCCAACTGTAGGAGCGGCTCTGCCGCGACCGCCACGGCGATGGGTGACGCCGGGTTGCG
The DNA here is from genome assembly GCA_043721275.1 of Burkholderiales bacterium. Classification (GTDB taxonomy): domain Bacteria; phylum Pseudomonadota; class Gammaproteobacteria; order Burkholderiales; family Casimicrobiaceae; genus Casimicrobium. Next base: position 12,316 of record JAYSRA010000061.1, on the reverse strand, counting down.
GCAGAGCCGCTCCTACAGATCACGTTATGACCTGACTTCGCCCACCACCAAATACTCAAGCAACGCCTTCTGCGCATGCAAGCGGTTTTCCGCCTCGTCCCACACCACACTTTGCGGCCCGTCGATCACGCCTGCGGTCACCTCTTCGCCGCGATGCGCTGGCAGGCAGTGCATGAACAGCGCGTGCGTATCGGCCAACGCCATCATCTCCTCATCGACGCACCAATCGGCAAACGCTTTTTTGCGCGCCTCAGTTTCGGCCTCAAAACCCATGCTCGTCCACACGTCAGTGGTCACCAGATGCGAACCGCGCGCCGCCTCCAGCGGGTCTGCAAACACGCGCACATGACCGTCGGCACTGGCAAGCATTGCATCAGGAATTGCGTACCCGGGCGGCGTTGATGCATGCACCATGAAGCCCAACACCTTCGCCGCTTGCAGCCAAGAATTGAGCATGTTGTTGGCGTCGCCCACCCATGTCACGACCTTGCCCAAGATGCTCCCACGCTGCTCGACAAAGGTGAAAATATCGGCCAGCACCTGACACGGATGATGGTCATCGGTGAGCCCGTTGATCACAGGCACGCGCGAATATGCGGCGAACCTTTCGACCACGTGCTGATGAAAGGTGCGGATCATCACCACGTCAACCATGCGGCTCACCACACGCGCCAAATCTTCCACCGGTTCGCCGCGTGAAATTTGCGAAGCCTCAGAGGTCAAAAAAATCGCCGAGCCGCCCAACTGATTCATGCCCGCTTCAAACGACACCCGAGTGCGCGTCGAATTCTTTTCGAACACCATAGCGAGTGTCCGGTCGCGCAGCGGGTGATATAGCTCGTAGCGCTTGAAGCGATCTTTGATGATCTTGGTGCGCTCAAAAAGATAGGCGTATTCCTCCGCAGAGAAATCGGTCATCTGCAAGAAGTGGCGGACTGTGGCGACCGGGGTAGCGTTGATACTAGATGCAGTCTTTGATGCCGTGGGCATGGGCGTTGCTAGTGCTACTAGGCTTGTTAAAACCACAGTTTACTAGCGTTGCTAAAATTGAAATTAGTGGAGATTTGCCAGCGCCGCGCGCAAGGCGCTCCGTGATAACAGGCCACCCATGACCCCTAGCGCGTTGCATGCGCTCACCCCCGACCAAGCGATCTCAATCGACAGCGACCTCATCATCAAAGGGCTCACCTTGAGCGGTCAGCAATTTCGCCCGAGCGACTGGTCGGATCGGTTGTGCGGCGTGATGTCTGCGTTCGGTGCCGACGAGCAATTGCGCTACAGCCCGCTGGTGACACCCGCCTTGCGTGACGGCCTGCGCTGCGTGATTGTGCGCCGCGAGTTGGCGGAGTTGGAGCCGCGCCTGTTTAGATTCTTTTTGAGCTTCGCGGTTGACAACGAATTGCAGATCACGTTTGATGCCGATGCGGTGGCGACGCTGCTGCCGGATACGGTGCGGCGCATGTCGCGGGAGACTGACGTGGTGGTTGCCAAGCCCGTTTCGGGCGAAGACTATTGATTTCGTAGGGCACAAAGCCCGCTTTTTGGCGTCATTCTCGGCAACGCCGGGAATCCAGAGACTTGGCTTTTTCTGAAGCGACGATTGAGTCGAAGGGCGTAGCTTTCTAGATACCCGCCCGAACGAAGTTCGGGGTACCCTGAGCTTCTCGACGGAGCTAACATGGCGCGTTTTTATGATGCGTTCACGGAAAACTCAAGCAACAAAAAAGGCCCCGAAGGACCTTTTTTTGGGCTACCTGAAAACCGAGAATTACGCGGCTTTTGCTACCGGCGCAATCGCTGCACCCATGCCCTTGATGGCGCGAACGAGGTTGCTCTTCACGCGGGACGCTAGGTTTTTGTGAACGATGCGCTTGTCGGCAATACGATCAATCACCGACTGTGACTCTTGCATTTGCTTCATGGCAGCAGGCTGATCGCCAGCGGCAACGGCTTTTTGCACTTTTTTCACAGCGGTGCGCAATTGGGTGCGCAGGGATGCGTTATGGGCGCGCTGCTTGTCGTTTTGACGTGCGCGCTTTTTTGCTTGGGCGGAATTGGCCATGACTGACTCTTAAACGTTATCGATTCGGTGAACCCGCTATTCTACGGAAAATCGTGAAAAGCCGCAACCCTTGAATTTGTTCAAAGCCATCGTCGGCGTGTCCGCCATGACCTCGCTGTCTCGCGTTGCGGGGCTCGCCAATCAAATGGTGATGGCTAAAGTGTTCGGCGCGGGGGCGGTGAACGATGCGTTTGAGATCGCCTTTCAGCTGCCGAACATGATGCGGCGGCTTTTTGCCGAGGGCGCCTTTGCCCAAGCCTTCGTGCCGCTGATTGCAGAATACAAGAGCCAGCGCGGCGAAGCGGCCACTCACACACTCATCAACCGCGTGGCGACGTTGCAACTGGTGGCCCTGCTCGCGGTGACGGTACTCGGCATTGTGGCGGCACCTTGGTTGATTCCGCTTTTTGCCGGTGGATTCGCCACCACGCCGGGCAAAACGCTGCTGGCAACCGAGTTGTTGCAGATTATGTTTCCGTATTTGCTGTTCATATCGCTGACCGCGTTGGCGGGTGGCGTGATGAATATCTGGAAGAAGTTCGCCATTCCCGCCTTCACCCCGGTGCTGCTCAATCTGTGCATGATCGCCGCCGCCCTTTGGGCCACGCCGTATTTCGCGCAGCCGATTCATGCGCTGGCCTGGGGCGTCATCGCCGGTGGCGTGGCGCAACTCTCCCTGCAATTGTGGCCGCTGTACAAACTTGGCATGTTCCCGCGTCTGGACTTTCACTTTCGCGACGAAGGCGTGCGGCGCATGCTGAAGACGATGGCACCGGCGCTGGTCGGCGTGTCCATCGCGCAGATCAGCATGCTGCTCAACACCAATTACGCGTCATTTTTTGGCGATGGCGCGGTGAGTTGGCTGAAAAAAGCGGATCGCTTGATGGAGCTGCCTACCGCAATGCTGGGCGTGGCGATTGGTACCGTAATCTTGCCCGCGCTCGGCACGTTGCGTAGCGAAAAAAACATGCGCGGTTACGGAGAGTTGCTCGACTACGGCATGCGCTTTGCGCTGATTGCCACGCTGCCCGCGATGGCGGTGATGAGCGTGCTCGCCACGCCGATGGTCGCCACGTTGTTTCAGCGCGATGCCTTCACCGCAAAAGATTCCCTGCAAACGGGCCCGGCCGTCGCGGCGTACGCCGTGGGCATCATCGCGCTGGTGTGGATCAAGATTTTGGCTCCGGCGTTTTATGCGCAGCAGGACACCAAAACGCCGGTGAAGATCGGCATTCGCGTGTTGCTCATCACGCAATTGTTCAATCTGTTTTTCGTATTTGTCGTGTTCAAACACTACGCGCCACATTTGTTGCACGCGGCGCTCGCGCTGTCGACGAGCCTCGGCGCGGTGCTCAATGCGTGGTGGTTGTATCGAGGCTTACTCGCTCGCGGCGTGTACGTGCCGCAGCCAAGGTGGGCGCGGTTTGCGTGGCAGTTGTTCGCCGCAACGCTGTTCACCACGGTGTTGATCGTACTTGCCAAACCAGCAGACCTTTGGTGGACCGTGGCGGGTGAAATACCTCGCGCCTCGATGCTTGCGGCGCTGTTTGCGCTGGGCGGGTTCGCGTATCTGGGCGTGTTGTATTGCGTGGGGTTTCGGCTGCGGGACATGCATCGGTAGCAGGCCGAGTAGGCTGGGTTGAAACCCAGCATCGAAGCGTTGGTCAACGCCGAGCGCTTGATTTTCATGGACGCTTGACTTCACTGTACTTCATTCGGCTGAAATCCCCGCTTCCTTCAAGTTTGCCCACGCGAACAAGTTCTCGTACGCGCGATGCGTAGTAAAGGTCTGGCAATCCTCTGCGACGAACGCCTGCATTCATCATTGCCAAACCCACCACCATAGCGACCTTGCGCCATGATGGATCGGTATTAGCAAAAAGTGCTGCATCCACTTCCTTAACGAACTCAGCATCCAAAGCGTCGGCAATTGATTGCTGTTGCGGCGTCAACGCGGGGTCTGCCATATCGCTAGGCGCGTCGCTGGATAATCGAGACAGGAGCTACGACAGCTTACGCGGTGCCTTCTTAGGCGCATCGGGCACCGGTGCCAGTGCACGAATGTGTAGCACGTGATCGACCAGTTCGAAGCCACGATCTTTAACGATTTTGAGTATTCTCTTTTCGATTTCGGCGTCGTGAAATTCGACCACGGTGCCGGTGTTGACGCACACGATGTGATCGTGTTTATCGCCTTCGTTGAGTTCAAAAATCGACTTGCCGCCTTCGAAGTGATGGCGCTTGAGTAAGCCCGCCTGTTCGAACTGCGTGAGCACACGATAAATGGTGGCGAGACCGACGTCGAGGCCTTCGTCCATGAGCAGGCGATACACGTCCTCGGCCGTCATGTGCCGCACTTTGGAGCCCTGAAACAGGTCGAGCACTTTCATGCGCGGCAGCGTGGCCTTGAGTCCGGCGTCTTTGAGGTCTTGGGCGCGAGCCATGGTGAACATCCAGTTTGACAAGAGGCAGATCACGATAGTGATCGGAGGCTTGGCTATCATAGCGGCTCGCCTTTACGCCCCCGAGCCCTTTTTATGCGCATTCTTGTTGCCACTTTAGCCACGTTTTTCGCCCTTGCGCTGTCCGGCTGCGGCCTCGTCTACAAGATGGAGGTCAATCAGGGCAACTACGTCACGCAGGACATGGTGACCAAGTTGAAAGCGGGCCAGACGCGGCAGCAGGTGCGCCTCGCGCTCGGCACGCCGACGACAGAGAGCGTGTTTCACAAGGACCGCTGGGATTACGCCTATTCGCTGGAGCGTCGTGGTCGCCCGATTACGTCACACAAGTTGACGCTGCTGTTTGACGGCGACACACTCAAAAGCTGGACGGTGGCCGATCTGCCCACCTCGCCCGTCGTAGACCGCGATCCGGCGTATGCCAATCTGGAAAAAGACGGCAAAAAAGATGACGGCCCCGGTTGGTGGTCGAAGCTTGGCGATTGGTGGCGTAAGTAAGCCACCCTGCCCATTTTCGTATGGTGAATCTCGCCATTACCGGTGCGTCCGGCAAGATGGGACGCATGCTGCTGGAGGCCTGCGCGGCGGACGCTGAGACGGCACTGGTGGCCGCGCTGGATGCGCCTCACAGCTCAACGCTCGGCGTGTCGGCGAAGGCGTTTGGCGGCAACGTGGACGTGCTGATTTCGGCAGATGCAGCACACATCAAACGCGGCGCAGTGCTTATCGATTTCACGCGGCCGGAAGCCACCCTTAGCTACCTTGATGCGTGCGTTGCAGGCGGCGTTGGCATGGTCATCGGCACCACCGGTTTTGACGCGGCGGGCAAGGCGAAAATCGCTGACGCCGCGAAGCAGATTCCCATTGTGTTTTCGCCGAATTATTCGGTTGGCGTGAACACGGTTTTTAGGCTGCTCGAACTCGCCGCGAAGTCGCTCAATCAGGGCTACGACATTGAGATTGTCGAGATGCATCACCGCATGAAGGTGGACGCGCCGTCGGGCACCGCAATCAAGTTTGGCGAGGTGATTGCCGAAGCGCAGGGCACAAAGCTTTCCGACCGCGCCGTGTATGCCCGCGAAGGCCACACCGGCGAGCGTCAGGACGGCGCAATTGGCTTCGCCGCGTTGCGGGGCGGCGACGTGGTGGGCGACCACACGGTGGTGTTTGCGGGCACCGGCGAACGAATTGAAATTTCGCACAAATCGGCGAGCCGCTCGACGTATGCTGTCGGGGCGATTCGCGCCGCTAAATTTCTTGACGGCGTGCTGCAAGGCAACGCGCACGGGTTGTTTGATATGCAGGACGTGTTGGGGTTGAAAAAAGCCATTTAGGTGACGTTTGGCCGACAACAGCTTTTTCTTGTAACGGCGGTAATACTCGGGCTAGGCGCTTAAAACGGCATAACTCGACTTTAAAACATTTACGCAGACAGCCCCAATGCAGAGAGGCTTTGACACAAAAGCCACTGCGCCCAAAGAGAGGATTACCATGGTCACCCCGCGCGTCGTTCCGGCGTCCGAAATCGCCTTCACAGGCAGCAAGCAGGCGGCTCGCGACACGGCGGAGGCGGTCAGCAGCACCTGCCCGCGTTGCCGTGCGATCTTCGTGTGCGGCGCGACTGCGGCGACCTGTTGGTGCGAAACGCTGGCTGTGCTTGACGTGACGCGACGCCCGGAAGACCTGTTGGGCAAGGGCTGTTTGTGCGAAACCTGTCTGCGCGCCGCCATTTCTGATTCGGCCGGTGGGGCGATTGCAAATTCGGCCAATAAGCCCGCTGCGGATTAAACAGCCGCGAAACGCGAACGCATGGCCATCTACCTCGTTCGCCACACGGCGCCGAACATCAAGCCCGGCATCATCTATGCCGCCACCAATGTGCCGGTGCACGACGGCGAATTCAAGCGCGTCATCCCGCTGCTCGACGCGGCGCTACCCGAGAGCGCGCTGATCGTGACCAGCCCGTTGACGCGTTGTCGACGGCTGGCGGATTTTTTAGCCATGAGCAGGCACGGCAGCAACGAGCGCATCGTCATCCTCGACCCGCGTTTTATCGAGCGCGATCTCGGTCGTTGGACCGGCAAAAAATGGGAAGACGTGCCGCGCGCTGAAGCGAAAGAATTCGAGGCGGATTTTCTCGATCACTGGCCGCCACCGGTTCAGACCGCCGACGGCCCAGTGCTGCGCGGCCTGAACGTGCACCCACGGCTCGGTGCGGGCGAATCGGTGCGGGCAATGCAGATGCGCGTGGTCGAAGGCTTTGAGGCCGCGTGGGACATCGCCGAAGGGCGCAATTTGGTGATCGTTTCGCACGCGGGCCCGATTGCCGCAATCATCGCGCATTGGCTCAGCGAGCCGCTGCGGCGTGGCATCCAACCGTCACCCGGTTGTGGCGACGTGGTGCAGTTGGCCTACGTTGACGGCCAACAACGCGCCTTCATCGCGCGGCGAGCCAACGCCCCAGAAGACTCAGACAACTTTTAGCTGCAACGCCCATTTAACGAGGGCTACACGGCGATTAAATCAATAACCGCCTTATGGCTAAATAGGGCTCTAGCCCCAGTAAAATAAGCTTTTCAACGAAAAGCTTATCGATTTCACCGGTCAAAACTCGGGTACAATTTGTCAGCTCCAGACACGGGATTTCGTGAGTGCAGCGGGCGAACCTTCTTCGCACGATGCACACCACTGCGAACGCCCGTTTTTCATGTCTGCGGCTAGCACATTAAAGATTCGTTGCCCGCCGCACGGCTCGCGACGATTCGCGCACGAAAAGCCAAAACAATGACCAGCCCCACCTCATCCAGCCCCGTTGCGCTGCTCCCCATTTTTGTGCCCGCCATCTTGGCATTGGCCGACGGCAGCGTATTTCGCGGGCGATCCATCGGCGCTGCCGGACAGGCCGTGGCCGAAGTGGTGTTCAACACGGCGATCACCGGCTACCAAGAAATCCTCACCGACCCGTCGTACTGCGGCCAATTTGTCACACTCACGTACCCGCACATCGGCAACGTCGGCGTGAACCGTGAAGACGTTGAATCAAACAAAATTTGGGCGTCAGGATTGATCATTCGCGACCTCTCATCCGTCGTTTCAAACTTTCGCAGCGCGCAGTCGCTCGATGCCTATTTGACGGCGGCGGGCGTGGTTGGAATTTCCGATATCGACACCCGAAAACTCACGCGTTTGCTGCGTGACAAAGGCGCGCAAAACGGCTGCATTCAGGCGGGCGAGATTGATGAAGCGAAAGCAATCACTGCCGCGCAAGCCGCGCCGAGCATGGCGGGGCTTGATTTGGCCAAAGTGGTGAGCTGCACGCAACCGTACGAATGGTCGCAATCGACGTGGGCGTTGGGCGCGGGATACGCACAACGCGCAGAAAAAAAATTCCACGTGGTCGCCTACGACTACGGCGTCAAATTCAACATCTTGCGCATGCTCGCTGAGCGCGGCTGCAAGTTGACCGTGGTGCCCGCGCAGACCAGCGCCAAAGACGTGTTGGCGATGCAGCCCGACGGGGTGTTTTTGTCGAACGGACCCGGCGACCCCGAGCCCTGCGATTACGCCATTGCCGCCATCAAAGAAATCGTTGAGGCCGGCCTGCCCACGTTCGGTATTTGCCTTGGCCATCAACTGCTCACGCTCGCCAGCGGCGGCAAAACAATGAAGATGAAAACCGGGCATCACGGTGCCAATCATCCGGTCAAAGATTTGGCTGATGGCCGGGTGCTCATCACGTCGCAGAATCATGGTTTTGCAAGCGATCCAACCGGCCTGCCGGCCAACGTGCGCGTCACGCATGTGAGCCTGTTCGACGGCACGCTGCAAGGCATTGCGCGCACCGACCAACCCGCGTTCAGTTTTCAGGGCCACCCCGAAGCGAGCCCCGGTCCGCTTGATGTGGCGTATCTGTTCGACCGGTTCATCGGGATGATGAGGGCGTGAGCGCATTCAAGACTAAACGCTTAATACTCGTCCGCCACGGCGAAACCGCGTGGAACGCCGAGGGACGCATTCAAGGCATGCTTGACGTGCCGCTGAACGCGCTTGGACTGCAGCAGGCAAAGCGGGTAGCCGATGAATTGGCGCGCAGTGTGGACGTGGCTGAGATGGTGTCGAGCGATCTGGTGCGCACCCGCGAAACGGCCACGCCCATCACCATTGCCACGGGATTTGAGCCGCGTTTTGATGCGCGAATTCGCGAACGTCACTTTGGCATTTGGCAGGGCTTGACGTACGAAGAGTGGCGCATCAAGGACGCCGAAGGCATGGCACGCTACAACGCAGGCGAAGAAGATTACGGCCCCGAAGGCGGAGAAACCGCGCGACAGTTTTTGGATCGCTGCGTGAACGCGGTGAGCGACTTGACGATTGTCTCGCGCGAAAAAACGTTGCTACTGATAACGCACGGCGGCGTGGTGAGCAGCATGGTGCGTCACGCAAACGGCCTCAATCCGCAAAGCGCGCGCACCTGGAGCGTACCCAACGCATCAATCAGCGAATGGCGCGTCGAATGGGCCAACAATGCGCCCAATTTTTATTGTGATCGCGTGGGTGACATTACTCACCTTGAGTCAGCTACGCACGCGCTCGACGAAGTAGATAAGTAAAAAATTATGCCAAAAAGAACAGACATAAAAAGCATCCTCATCATCGGCGCGGGCCCGATCATCATCGGTCAGGCTTGCGAGTTTGATTACTCCGGCGCGCAGGCATGCAAAGCGTTACGCGAAGAGGGCTACAAAGTCATTCTCGTCAACAGCAATCCGGCGACGATCATGACCGACCCCGACATGGCGGACGTGACCTATATCGAGCCGATCACCGCCGCGGTCATCGAGCGCATCATCGAGAAAGAAAAGCCCGACGCGCTGCTGCCCACCATGGGCGGACAGACCGCGCTCAATGCGGCGATGGAGCTGTCAAAAAACGGTGCGCTCAAACGTCACAACGTTGAGCTGATCGGCGCGAACGAAGAAGCCATTGAGAAGGCGGAAGACCGCTGGAAGTTCAAAGCAGCGATGACCAAAATTGGTCTCGGCTCGGCGCGCTCCGGCATTGCGCATTCGATGGACGAAGCCCACGCAGTACAAAAAACGTTGGGCTTTCCGACCGTGATTCGCCCCAGTTTCACCATGGGCGGCAGCGGTGGTGGCATTGCCTACAACCATGAAGAATTCGTCACGATTTGCAAGAACGGATTGGAGCTTTCGCCGACCAAAGAGCTCTTGATTGAAGAATCGCTGCTAGGTTGGAAAGAGTTTGAGATGGAGGTGGTGCGCGACAAAAAAGACAACTGCATCATCATCTGCTCGATTGAAAACCTCGACCCGATGGGCGTTCACACTGGCGACTCAATCACTGTCGCACCCGCGCAAACGCTGACCGACAAGGAATACCAGATCATGCGCAACGCGAGCATCGCGGTATTGCGTGAAATCGGCGTCGATACGGGCGGCTCGAACGTGCAGTTCTCGATCAATCCGAAAGACGGTCGCATGATCGTGATCGAGATGAATCCACGGGTGTCCCGTTCATCGGCGCTTGCGTCGAAAGCGACCGGTTTTCCGATTGCCAAAGTGGCGGCGAAACTCGCGGTGGGATACACGTTGGATGAGCTGCGCAATGAAATTACCGGCGGTGCAACGCCCGCCTCGTTTGAGCCGAGCATTGATTACGTGGTCACCAAAATTCCACGTTTCGCGTTCGAAAAATTCAAGGAAGCCGACCCGCATCTCACCACGCAAATGAAGAGCGTGGGCGAAGTCATGGCCATTGGCCGCACTTTTCAGGAATCGCTGCAAAAAGCATTGCGCGGGCTGGAAGTCGGCGTGGACGGCTTCAACCTGAAATCGGTTGATCCCGACAAAATCAGCGAGCAATTGTCGAATCCCACACCGGATCGCCTCTGGTACGTGGCCGATGCGTTTGGTGTTGGCATGACGGTCGAAGAAGTGTTTGAAGACACAGCAATTGATCCGTGGTTTCTGACGCAAATTAAAGAGATTGTTGATCTAGAACTCGCCATTGAAAAGCGCTCGCTCGACTCGATCACCAAGGAAGAAATGCGCCATCTCAAGCGCAAGGGTTTTGCGGATCGTCGGCTAGCGTACTTGCTGAAAACCGATCAAGATGCCGTGCGCGCGCTGCGTCATGCGCAAGGCGTGCGACCCGTGTACAAGCGCGTGGATACCTGCGCGGCTGAGTTCGCGACCAAGACGGCTTACATGTACTCGACGTATGAAGACGAATGCGAAGCCGAGCCGTCGACCAAGAAAAAAATCATGGTGCTCGGCGGCGGGCCGAATCGTATCGGGCAGGGGATCGAGTTTGACTATTGCTGCGTGCATGCCGCGATGGCGCTGCGTGAAGACGGTTACGAGACGATCATGATCAACTGCAATCCTGAAACCGTTTCGACCGATTACGACACCTCTGATCGTTTGTACTTTGAGCCGGTGACGTTGGAGGACGTGCTTGAAATCGTGCACGTCGAAAAGCCGGTCGGCGTGATCGTGCAGTATGGTGGTCAAACACCATTGAAACTAGCGCGTGAACTTGAGCGTCTCGGCGTGCCGATTATCGGCACCTCGCCGGACGCCATTGACGTGGCCGAAGATCGCGAGCGCTTCCAAAAATTGTTGGTCGAAATCGGTCTCAAACAACCGCCGAACCGCACCGCACGCGACGAGGCGAGCGCGCTGCGTCTCGCCGCTGAAATCGGCTACCCGTTGGTGGTGCGCCCAAGCTACGTGCTCGGTGGTCGCGCGATGGAAATCGTGCATGCGCCAGAAGATTTGGAGCGTTACATGCGCGAAGCAGTTAAGGTGAGCAACGATTCACCGGTGTTGCTAGATCGCTACTTGAATGACGCGATTGAAGTCGACGTTGATGCGCTGTGCGACGGCACGGATGTGGTCATCGGCGGCATCATGGAGCACATCGAGCAGGCGGGCGTTCACTCGGGCGACTCCGCGTGTTCGCTGCCGCCGTATTCGTTGTCGAACGCATTGCAGGATGAGCTGCGTCGGCAGACCGTTTTGATGGCGTTGGCGCTTAAAGTGGTGGGCTTGATGAACGTGCAATTCGCCGTGAAGCAGGAGGACGGCGTGGATGTCGTGTATGTGCTCGAAGTGAATCCGCGCGCCTCACGTACGGTGCCGTTTGTGTCGAAGGCTACGGGCCGCTCGCTCGCCAAGATTGCCGCGCGCTGTATGGCCGGTCAATCGCTCAAATCTCAGGGCATTGTTGGCGAGGCGATCCCACCGTATTTCTCGGTGAAAGAAGCCGTGTTCCCGTTCAACAAATTCCCCGGTGTCGACACGATTCTCGGTCCAGAAATGAAGAGCACGGGCGAGGTGATGGGCGTGGGCTACAGCTTCGCCGAGGCCTTCGAGAAGTCGCAACTCGCTGCTGGAACGCATCTGCCGACATCCGGCAAAGTGTTTCTCTCGGTCAAGAGCGGCGACAAGCCGAAGGTGGCCGAGGTCGCGCGCATCCTGCACGAAGTCGGCTTTGTCTTGACTGCCACCAAAGGTACGGGAAGCGCCCTGATTGCTGCCGGTTTGCCGTGCGAAATCGTCAAGAAAGTCCAGGAAGGCCGTCCGAATATCGTCGACATGATCAAAGACGGGCAGATTGCACTGGTCATCAACACGGTCGAAGAAAAGCGTGGCGCTGTGGCTGATAGCTCCTACATTCGCCGCGCCGCTCTGGCTGCCAGAATGCCTATTTACACCACGATGGCCGGGGCCAAAGCGGCTGCCATGGGTATTCAGGATGGCCCCGAGTT
>JAYSRA010000060.1:0-37074 GCA_043721275.1 Burkholderiales bacterium | reverse complement strand
GCTGCCGAGATTGCTCCATGCTGCCGTCGCCTCCAAGCCTCATCCGCTATCCCAGATACGGCTTCCGGAGCCAGCTTGCTAATCAGGAGTCGACTTATGGCTTATAAGCACTCAAGCCCTAGTTAAATGGCGCTTTAGCAAAAAAGCTGTACTCGTGGCGATTGCGGCCGGGGCAGAAATAGCCGATGAAAGTGACGCTACTCAGGCACCGCGAGCTTCACCAACGCCCGCACATCGGCCGCCGCACCCAACCCCCACGCCGCTGAAATCAGTGGCACCAGCGCGGCCTGCCCGAGCACGGGTGCTGCCAGCGACGAGAACTTGCGCTCCAGATCTGCGTCAGTCAACGGCCGTTGCAGCGAGCCGATGGCGTGCGCAACGTGCACGGTTTTGCGCGAGCCATCTTTCATCACCGCGAGCGCGCGCACTTCGGCCTCGTCGATGGTCGGGTCCACGGTCGCGACGACCTTGCGGCGAATGTTCGTCACCGCCTCGCTGGTCACCAGCGCATCAGCAAACTCGCCTTCACCGGCCTCGCCGAACAACAAGCCCACCGCGCAGCCGTGATACACGCTGAACTTGGCTTCTAGCCCGTCTTTGGGCTCCTTCTTGCCAGTGAGTTCGAGCACCAGCGAATGCACGGCGATTTCGATGCGCTCCACGTCATCGGCCTTCACGCCCGCCGCACGCAATTGCGCGCACGCATCGATGGCCGGATGAATGACGATGCCACACGCAAACGGCTTGTAAGTGTTAAACGTTATTTCAAAACGCGAACCCAGCTCATCGGTAATCTCGATCCAATCGCACTTGGTAGAGGCCACCTGCATCAAGCCGCGCGGCGCTTCTAACGCACGTTTGCTCGCCGTGAAGCCTTCACGCGCAAGCAACGCCGCCAGCAGGCCCGCGCGTGCTGCGGCACCGGGGTGAAACGGCTTGGTCATGGTGCCAAATTGTTCGCGCAGACCGACCGGCGTGGACGCTGCGATGCCCAGCGCCATCTGCGTTTGGTCAACACTCAAGCCCATCAACCGCGAGCACGCTGCAGCCGCGCCGAGCATGCCGGTGGAGCCGGTGATGTGCCAACCGCGGTCGTAATGATCGGGATACATCGCATTGCCGACGCGGCAGGCCACATCAATGCCAAGCACCAGCGAATCCATCACAGCGCGACCACTCGCGCCGGTCAGCTCGGCCAATGCAAGCACGGCGGAGGCCACTGGGCCTGCCGGATGGATGATGGTTTTTAGATGCGTATCGTCAAAGTCAAACGTATGTGAGGTGATGCCATTGACCAGCGCTGCGTCCGCGATGTCCATGCGTTCCTTGCGGCCCAGCACGGTGGCTTGCGGTGACGGTTGCATGACGTTCAACGCACGTAGCGCAGCATCCGCCGCCTCGTGATGCGCAGCCCCGATGGCGCAACCGAGCCAATTAAAAAAAGTGCGATGAGCCTCGTGATCAACGGCATCAGACCAGCCTCGCGACGGATGATTGGCGACAAATTCAGCGAGCGTGCGGGTGACCGGCGGCGGATTGTGATCAGCGGGGACTTGCGTATTGCGGGCCATAAGAATTACGTATTCATTTCAATGTTGCGTTCGCGAACGAGCTTCGTCCAGCGATCTACTTCCGCTGCGATGAACGCGGCGAATTCGCTGCTCGTCATCGGCATCGGCTCTAGCGCTTCGCCTGACAATCGTTCGCGCAAATCGGGCGTGGCGATGGCCTTGTTAATTTCTTCATTAAGTCGCGCAACGATTGCCGCCGGCATTTTTGCGGGCCCGACGATGCCGTACCACTGCACGGCGGTGAAGCCTTTGTAGCCCAGCTCCTCGAAGGTGGGCACGTCTGGCAACGCTGGGTTGCGCTTGTTGCCGGTTACGGCCAGTGGGCGCAACTTGCCGCCCTTGATGTGTTGCAACGCTGCGGCAAGCCCCGGCATCATGAACTGCGTTTGCCCGCCGAGCACGTCGGTGATGGCCGGTGCGATGCCACGATACGGTGCATGGGTTGCCTGAAAATCAGCGGCCAATTTGAATTGCTCCACCAGCAAATGGGTGAGTGAACCTTGGCCTGATGTGCCGAAACTCAGCTGCCCTTTTTTGGCCTGCGCCACGAAGTCCTTCACGCTGGTCGCCGTCATCGCCGCGGCCGAAACAACCAGCACATTGGGCGTGCCTGCCACCATCGCAATCGGCGTGAAATCTTTCACCGCGTTGTACGGAATATTTCGCATCGCCGGATTGGTGCCGTGTGTGGCCACGTAGCCGAGCATCAGCGTGTAGCCATCGGGTGCCGCGCGCATGGCCGCCGTTGCTGCGATCACACCACCGCCACCGCTCATGTTCTCCACAATAAACGTTTGCCCCATCGCGCGTTGCAAACGCTCGGCAACGGTGCGCGCGACCATATCAACGCCACCGCCCGGTGCGACGGGCGCGATGATTTTTACGGTGCGCGATGGGTACGGATAAGCACCGCCCTGTGCATTGACCCGCCGCGCCATCGCAACGGCTGCGGTTGCGATGGCGCCCTGCGAAAACTGTCGGCGATTCATCATGGCCTCCTCACTACTTTTTTTACGTATTACTGCGGGGCGGATTGTGCCGTGTTGTGCGCTCGCGTCGCGTGCCGAGTGTCGAAATCGCCTAGTGCGACAGCATTGAGGGAGCGGTGTTACCGCGACAGCGCTTAGTGAGGCGGTGGATGTCGCGCTAGCACCGCTCCCACAAAAACAATCAATCGGTTCCGCGCGCCCGATCACGATGAAATTGCTCGCGCCATGCGACGAAACGACGCTGCTCAATGGCCTCACGCATTTCTTTGGCAAGCTCTAAGTAGTAGTGCAGATTGTGGATGGTGTTCAACATCGCACCGAGAATCTCGCCGGTTTTATTCAGGTGATGCAGGTAGGCGCGGCTGAAATTTCGGCAGGTATAGCAGCTGCATGATTCGTCCAACGGACGATGATCATCGCGGTACTTTGCGTTCTTGAGTTTAATGTCGCCGAAGCGCGTAAACAGCCATCCGTTCCGTGCGTTCCGAGTGGGCATCACGCAGTCGAACATGTCGATACCGCGTTCGACGGCGTAGACCAAGTCTTCCGGCGTGCCAACGCCCATCAAATAATGCGGCTTGTCATACGGCAAACGCGGGCCGATGAAGTCGAGGATGCGGTGCATGTCCTCCTTCGATTCGCCCACCGACAAACCGCCGACAGCGATGCCATCGAAACCAATTTCGTTCAACCCCGCGAGTGATTCGGCGCGTAGCGATTCGAACAAGGTGCCTTGCACTATGCCGAACAGCGCGTTGCTGTTTTCAAGCCGCGCATGCTCATCCTTCGAACGTTGCGCCCAGCGTAGGCTCATCTGCAATGACGCTTGCGCTTGCTCAAGCGTGGCGTCGGCGGGCGTGCATTCGTCCAACTGCATCACGATGTCGGAATTGAGCGTGCGCTGAATTTGCATCGACACTTCGGGTGACAGAAATAATTTGTCGCCATTGATCGGTGAGGA
Source organism: Burkholderiales bacterium (assembly GCA_043721275.1). Classification (GTDB taxonomy): domain Bacteria; phylum Pseudomonadota; class Gammaproteobacteria; order Burkholderiales; family Casimicrobiaceae; genus Casimicrobium. The sequence continues at coordinate 33,553 of JAYSRA010000060.1, read as the reverse complement.
AAAGTGCACGCCCTCTTCCGCAATCTTTCGCAGCTGCCCAAGTGACCACACTTGAAAGCCGCCCGAGTCGGTGAGGATCGGGCCCTTCCAACCCATGAAATCGTGCAAGCCTTTGAATGGCTCAATCACTGTGGTGCCGGGTCGCAACCAAAGGTGAAACGTGTTGCCGAGGATGATCTGTGAGCCGATGTCGACCAAGTGTTGCGGCGTCATCGCTTTGACTGTGCCGTAGGTGCCGACCGGCATGAAGATCGGCGTTTCGACGATACCGTGATTTAAGTGCACGCGGCCTCGGCGGGCGTGGCCGTCAGTGTTTAGGAGTTCAAATTTCATATCGATGTCATTCTGAGCGGAGCGAAGAATCCGGTGGATTTACAGCAGTAGTGTTCAAAGAAAAAACATTTTCGGTTGCAACGTGATCTTTCGCTTTGCTCAAGATGACAGTTTTTGCAACAGCATCGCGTCACCATAGCTAAAAAACCGGTACCGCTCGGCAATTGCATGCGCATACAACGCCCGTACGTGGTCGTATCCCGAAAACGCCGACACCAGCATCAGCAACGTCGATTTCGGCAAATGAAAGTTAGTCAGCATCATGTCCACCACTCTAAATTCATAGCCCGGTGTGATGAAAATATCGGTCTCACTTTCATGCGCACGCAGCTCACCGCATTCGCGCACACAACCCTCCAACGTGCGCACGCTGGTGGTGCCCACCGCCACCACACGACCGCCGCGCGCTCGGCATTCGTTAATTGCGTCCACCGTTGCCTGCGGCAACACATAACGCTCGCGATGCATGGTGTGGTCGGCGATAGTTTCTGTTTTAACCGGCAGAAAGGTGCCCGCGCCCACATGCAGCGTGACGTGCGCCATCTCGATGCCGCGTTCACCACAGGCCGCTAATGTGGCCGCATCAAAATGCAGGCCCGCCGTGGGCGCGGCCACCGCACCTTCGTGCTTTGCGTACACGGTTTGATAGCGCTCGGTGTCACCGGCACCCGCTGCGCGTTGCATGTAAGGTGGCAGCGGCAACTCGCCGTGCTCGCGCATTAAAACTTCGAAATCGCCCGCTGCAGAATCTAGTAATTGCACCTGAAAAAAACGCTCACCACGACCGACGATTTCCGCGTGGTGTGTGCCGGCAATGATGATCCGCGTGCCCAATTTCGGCGCGTGGCTCGCGCGCAATTGCGTGAGCGCGAGCGTGGGTGACAGTAGTCTTTCCACCAACACTTCAACCACGCCGCCGGTCTTTTTGACCGCGCGCAACCGCGCGTTTAGCACTTTGGTGTTGTTGAATATAAGCAGGTCGCCCGTGTGCAGCAGTGCGGGCAGTTCGGTGAATTTTCTATCCTGCGCCACGTGGCTGCGGCCATCAAGCAAGCGGCTCGCGGATCGTTCGGCAAGCGGATAGTGCGCGATTAACTCAGGTGGCAGCGCGTAGTCGAAATCGGACAGGGAATACGGGGATAAGCGGGGCACTTTACGGGCGCTCCTTGGTGAGAACTTATTCGGGAACGCGCGCGTCAATCTTCAACGGGCGCAAACGGTGCTCCGATTTTAAGTTACCGCGCAGGAGCGGCCAACTGCGCTCCTGCGTACAACGACAACACCTTACTTCTTCTCAATTTCAGGCGCAGGCCGTGTGGTTTTCAGCGGGCCAATTTCTACGCTGCCGGGACGATCAACTACCAATCTCCGAGCCGCGGTTTCGACAAAACGTTCCACCTCGGCACCGAGTTGTTCCGGCGTGAAACTCGCCTGCACGTCAAGCGCGGCTGAGTCGCTGTTGACGAGCTTTCGATAATCGTAGCGCTCGTCAGTGCGCAGCACTTTCAGCGTTTTTGCGTCGAGCACGGTTACCTGAATGTAGAAAAACGGCGCCACAAACGTCTTCGAGCGCATCTTCTGATTTTCACCGCCGTCGCGCACTTCGTCATCAAGCGAGTTGTCCTCCGACGGGTCTTTGCCGGAGCCAAGCGGCTGCACATAAACGCCGATGCCGGAAAGCTTGCTACCCATGCCTTTGCGCTCGCTCATGAGCCACTTTGGCATGACCACCATGATCTCGTCCCAACGCATGCGGTCTGGGTAGCTTTGCAGCATCGCCATCACGCGGCCATGGTGTGCGCTTCGCGATCTTGCGGCAATATTTTCAGCTCGGGTGGATCGGGCCGCAGCGTCATCATCACCACCTCAGCGTCGGGGTATTCTGCGGTGACCGCTTTGTCCATGCCCTTCAACACCATGCGGTTCAAAAGTTGATCGGGTGCGGTGATGTTTTGGCGAATAAACGGCTGCAAATTTGAGCCGACTGATTCCTTTTGCCGCACGTAGGAAAACTGATCGCCGACCGCAGCGAGCAGCGCGATGGTCTTGCCCTTTTCAGGCGCGGCTGGGGTTGCGGCGGGCGCGGCTGGTGTCGCGGCAGGCGCTGCAACCGATGGCGTTTGCGCGGCAGCTGTCTGCTGAAAACCCAGCGTGAGCGCGACGGCGAGCGCTACCGTACTCAATGCGAGCACACGGTTTTTACGAGGAGGAGTGGATTGCATCATGAAGAGAACCTCTTATTTCCGGCGTGAGATACCGGTGAATGAAGTGTCGTCAATGCGTATGACCACGTCATTGCGCTTGCGACGAATGGCGGGTTTTTTGGGGCCAATCGCAGGTGCATTTCGCCAGTTGCACGGGCATCAGCTTTTTTCTGTGCGCGCCAGTTTACTTGGGCTGCTCGCTATTTTCCGCTTTAGTCGATTTATGCGGTAAACGGTAGCTAAGCCCTTTTATTCTGGTCGTTTCGGCTAAAAGCTGTTAGCGCTCGCCGCACACTTCGTTCGCCGTTTCAATCACCCGTCGCAGCTTCGCGCGTTGCGCCGCAACCGCAATATCGTTGCCGTGCACGGTGCTTGAAAAACTGCGCTGGGGGAAGAGCGCCCGTTGCTCAATCGCTGCGTAAAAGGCTGCCTCATCGATGCGCCGTTCGCGCTCGCCTTTGGCTTTTTGCGCGCGAGCTTCACGCAGCTATTTCGGACGCAAAAAAACTACCCGCATGATCGTACCGAGCGGGCGGTGAAAAACCGTGTGGCATCGCGGGAAATTCTTTTTCCATTGTGAACATCGCCGTGCTCACCCGCATCGAGCGCAGGATTTGATTGCCGCCGTGGTGCATGCGGGCGAAAAGCGCGCTTGCCAAGCAAACCAATTGTCGTTACATTAAATAATCAATATGGAGAATTTTTTGCGAATCACGGAGCGAATTCATCGCAAAGCGCTGAGGTCAGGGTGGAGCTTCGTGAGCACATTGCCATTGTCACGCTCATGCGCGCGACCAAGCGCAACGCGTTAAGCGACAGCGTAATGGCGGCACTCGAACACGCATTTGTCACGCTGCCGAGCACGGTGCGCGCAGCGGTGCTGTGCGGCAATGGTGAGCACTTTTGCGCGGGGCTCGACTTGAGTGAAATCAAAGACCGCGATGCCGTCGAAGGCTTGCACCATTCGCGCAGCTGGCACAGCGTGCTAAGCGGCATCGAATTTGGGCGCATTCCGGTGGTCGCCGCGCTGCACGGCGCGGTGGTCGGTGGCGGTTTGGAGCTGGCCACGAGTTGCCACATTCGCGTGGCTGATGACACTGCGTTCTTCGCCTTACCTGAAGGTTCACGCGGCATATTCGTCGGCGGCGGCGGCTCGGTGCGCATCCCGAAATTGATCGGCACGCATCGCATGCTCGACATGATGTTGACCGGTCGCGTCTACAAAGCGGCGGACGCCACAACGCTTGGATTTGCGCAATATCACGTTGCTGCTGGAGGCGCGCTTGACCGCGCTATTGAACTGGCAATTCGCATCGCCGAGAACGCGCCGATGACCAATTACGCGCTGATGCACGCGCTGCCGCGCATCGCCGAGCAGCCCGCCGATCATGGTTTTTTGACCGAAGGATTGATGTCATCCATCGTGCAAAGCGCGCCGGAAGCAAAGGCACGTGTGCGCGATTTTCTTGAAGGTCGCGGCGCGAAAGTAAAGGCGTCGTGAATATAGAAACGCCTACGCCGAAATATCGTGCGCTGAAGTTCGGCGTCACGCGCGTTGCCGTGACTGCGGCGAACGGGCACACTTATGTTTCAGCCGAGCAGCCGCTCGAAGCGTACGCGGAGCGGCTAACGGATCGCTTGTTGCACTGGGCCGAACACGCGCCGGATCGCAGCTTCGTCGCGCGTCGTGTGGCCAATGCTGATGGCACACGAGGCCAGTGGCGGCATGTCACTTATCGCGAAGCGGTGCTGGCTTCCCGCAGCATCGGCCAAGCGCTGCTCGACAGCGGCGCAAGCGTTGAGCGACCACTGGCGATCCTCTCTGAAAACAGCATCGAACATGCGCTGCTCGCACTCGGCGCGTTGCTGGTCGGCGTGCCGTATTGCTCGGTGTCGACAGCGTATTCGCTGGTGAGCCAAGACTTCGACAAGTTGAAGCACGTCGTGAATACGCTAACCCCTGGCGTGGTCTACGCGAGCGATCTCGCGCGCTACGGCAACGCGATTGACGCCGCCATTCCAGCGGATGCGTTGGTCGTGGTCGATGCACAAGGCGAACGCACGCGCAAATCCGGAAAAACGGTCGCATTGGACGCGTGGCTCGCCACCATTCCCACCCACGCCGTCGACGCTGCGATGCAGGCCACAGGCCCCGACAGCATCGCGAAATTTTTGTTCACCAGTGGCTCCACCAAGTTGCCTAAAGCGGTGATCAACACCCACCGCATGTGGTGCAGCAACCGGCAGCAAATGCGCCAGTCGATGCCGGTGCTCGTGGACGCACCACCGGTGCTAGTAGACTGGTTGCCGTGGAACCACACCTTTGGTGGCAATCACAATTTCGGGTTCACCGTTTATAACGGCGGCACGCTCTACATCGACGACGGCAAACCGACGCCCGCGTTGATGGCCGAGACGCTGCGCAACCTGCGTGAGATCGCGCCGACGGTGTACTTTAACGTGCCGACGGGCTTCGAGGCGATTGCCAACGCGATGCAAACGGACGCCGCGTTGCGGAAGCATCTGCTGTCGCGCGTTCAAATGTTTTTTTACGCCGGTGCGGCGCTGGCGCAACCAGTGTGGGACAGCCTGTTTGCGCATGCCGAAAATGAAATCGGCGAGCGCATTGTGATGACCACCGGATTGGGCATGACCGAGTCCGGGCCGTTCGCTATTTTTGTCAGCAGTCACGATGTGAAGGCGGGTGATTTAGGTGTGCCGACACCGGGCATGGAGTTGAAATTGGTGGCGATAGGCAACAAGATCGAGGTGCGCTACAAGGGACCGAACGTCACGCCCGGTTACTGGCGCAATGCCGAGGCGGCACGCGAGGCGTTCGACGATGAAGGTTTTTTTTGCACCGGGGATGCGATCCAATGGATTGATCATCACGACGTGCATAAAGGCATTCGTTTCGACGGTCGCATTGCCGAAGATTTCAAGCTTTCAACGGGCAGCTTTGTCAGCGTCGGGCCACTGTGCGCGAAGATTGCGGGCATGGCTGCGCCGTACGTGCAGGACGCGGTGATCACCGGCCTCAATCTGCGCGAAGTCGGCGCCATGATTTTTCCGCTGCTGCCTGCGGTGCGCAAACTGAGCGGGTTGCCGGCCAGCGCGACGCTCGCTGAAGTGCTTGCATCCACACCGGTGCTCGCGCACTTTCAGACGGTACTGAATCAACTTCAGGCTACGTCCACGGGCAGCGCTTCACGCATAGCGCGGCCGTGTTTGTTGGCTGACCCGCCGTCGCTCGACAAGGGAGAGATCACCGACAAAGGCTCGATCAATCAGCGGGCGGTGCTTGCACATCGCGCAGCGATGGTTGATGCGCTTCACAATGACACGTTGCCGAATACGCTGAAGCCGAACGCATGAATTGCACCCTGTAGGAGCGGCGCTAACCGCGATAGCGCAACGCCAATCGCGACGCGCGCCGCTGCTACAAAAAGCACATTCACAACGAGACTCGAAGAATGGTGTTAGCGCAGAGTCTTGATTGCGCAATCACACAACGCGTCATAATTTGCAAATGACTCGCCGCATTCGCACCTTTAGCCGCCAAACCACCGATTCACCCATTAGCGAGGCGGCGGTTGACACCACGTTTCTGGAGTCCCTGCTGGGCTACAACGCGCGACGAGCGGCGCTAACCATCATCGAAGTATTTCTAGATCGCATGGCGGTTTATGGCCTTCGACCGGTGGATTTTTCGCTGTTGTCGCTGGTGTCGCATAACCCCGGCATCACTTCACGGCAGCTGTGTTCAACGCTCGGCATACTGCCGCCAAATCTGGTGAAGCTGGTGGCCGATCTCGACCAGCGCGGCCTGCTGCAACGCAAACCGCACCCCACCGATGGCCGCGCGATTGGCCTGCATTTGACCGTCGATGGGCGCAAGATGGTGCGCGAAGCCGAAGCCACCGCGCGCGATCTGGAAGACGGCGTTGCGGCACCGCTCACACCGGAAGAACGCGAAACGCTGATGACCTTGCTGCGGAAAATTTATAAACAGTAGGCGCACGCAACACTGGCGAAAGTCATACTGTGGGAGCGGTGCGTTTGTTAGGTCTTAAACGCGTGACGCATAGCTCGAAATGACCCGGTTTCCCGCCGCGTCATTTCATTGCGCGGGAAGGTAGTGCCTACAGTTCAAGCATGGCTTCGCGAATTTTCTCTTCGCGCATCATTTGCTGAATAGCAAAAATCGCGACGATGCCGAAGCCGATCTTGTTAAACAGGTCAGCAAAGTTGTAAACCAATTCGCGCGCGATGCGCATGTCCGGTGAGTTTGAAAGCAGCGTAATCAGGAAGCCCAGCGGGTAGATCAACCATCCGAAAACGATAAACAGTTTCAGGCGACTAAGCGCTATGCGAATCGGGCCCAGTTTCTGCGATGCCGCTTCGGTTACCGATGAATACAGAATAAAAATGATGAAAAGCCAAGCCAAACAGCCGACGCCGAACATGGCCCAGCCAATGACGGTCGCACCACCCGCCGCGTTGATCGACGTTTCGCCGGCAAAGCCAAACACGATCATGATGATGTCAGCGGCAATTACGATCACAGCGATTGCAGGGGCATCATCGCCGCCAATCAATTCCGGGAATTTGAAGACGATTAGCGGTGTGGTGATCAACCAGTCGATGTAGCGCAACGCTGTCGGGTAATCGCCCGACCGCAGCGTTTCCGTACCGATGCCATATTTGTAATTGATGAAGCCGTACATGATGGCGGCCATCAGGCAATACACGGCCGAGGTGATGGCCACAGTTTGCCGCTCTGGTGGCAAAGTTGACTGAATCAGGGTGAAGTAGAAGGCACCGCCAACCATTCCCATAAAGGCGACCATAAACGAAAACTGGGTGACTAGGATCAAATCAAATTGCATGTGGCGTCCTGCTTGTGTGTTGCGTATCTGTTGTTTTTGCCAAACTGGCGTGAATGCTTATCGCGAGAGCGATTCGTAGCGGGAGGCAAATTTTTCCGCCTTCGCGCGATCCGCATAAATAGAGATGATTTTCTTGATGCCCATCATGGACGCGAACAAATCATCGTGCGTGCGGCAGCCTTGAATCTTTGAAATCACAGGCCCCGCATCAGCCCCGAGAACCACGCTTACATCGCGAATCATGCTCGCCTTAATGCTTTCAAGCTCGCTTCTGCGTTTCTCGTCGGATGCGGACGGCGCTGCGGGCGCGGCGGGTGCGACGTAGGCGGGTGCGGGGCTTGGGTTTGCTGCACCCCGTGCCATCGGTGCCGCGTAGCTCGTCGCCGCTTGCTCGATTTGCGCGATGCGCTGCATCATGCCGGGCATTTGCGTGATGGCGTCCAACGGGCTCGATGATTGCCGCGCGCGGGCGTCGTAGCGCGCCTGCGCGTCGTCGTTTGCAGGTGCGGCGGGTTGCGAAAGCGCGGTGCGATTGCGTTCTCTCACATAGTCGCTGCTTGACGCTCTCACAATGAGGCCAAGGTCGCGCAGAATCGAGAAAAGCTGGGTGACGTCACCGTACGTTTGTAGCGTGGATCGAAACGACTCGAATGGCGTGCGACCGTCGATCAACATCAGCACCGTGCGCAGCTTGGGCGGAATCGCGCTGCCGCTTTGTCGACGCACCTCGTCCACACCCGCCTGAGTTTTTGCAAACACATCGTCAGGCCTGATTTCGAGGTCATCAAACACGGCGTGCGGGTCAGTATTTTTGGGGCCAATCACACTAAAGTTTCCTAAGGCCATAAAGCCTCCACAATCACAACAAGGTCAACAACACGAAGCGTAGTGCGGTTTGGTTGAAATGTCACATCTATGTCCAACGCTTTCATGGCCCGCGTCTAAGAGTCGTCTGGGCGCTAGCGTCATCAATATTTGCGAGTGACATTTTTTGTCACGACACCGCGTTTTCGGGACACGGCCGCGCGCACATAGCTCGCCTTGCACGTTAGTCACAATTTGCGCGGCGCTCGCATATTGCTTTGCTGAAAAAGTGACATCCCGCGTCAGTCGTGATGAACAGGGCGCAGCCGCGCAATTGTGACAGTGAAGTGTTGCAAAAAAACATCATTGTTCTCGTCGGCAACCTTCGCAATAAGTTTTGCGTTGCGTATTCGACTTGTCTGCCGCGGCTTTGCACCGTGCAGGTGGTGATGCAGTGGGACAATATCGAGCGAAGCGCGGCGCTGTATCCGAGGGCGCATTGAGCGCTTGAAAAACGCGCAGTTCGCGAAAAAGTTAAAAATAGGCGTGCGGTTACTCATGTGGTCAAGGGTCGATGCTGATTGCGATTTCACCTGCCGTTCTGCGCGAACCTGCTCTTGCCGTGGCTGAGCGCGCGTCCGCCCGCCGCCCATGAAAATTGAAGTCGACACGTTAATACTCGGCGGCGGCTGCGCCGGTTTGAGCCTTGGCGTGCGACTCGCCGAGCGGGCACAAAACGCGCTCATTCTCGAATCGCGCGCGAGCTACAGCAACGACCGTACCTGGTGTTTCTGGCGGCATCGCGCACATCGTTGGGAGCACTTGGTTTCGCGTTCGTGGACTAGCCTGTCGCTCTCGTCGGCAACGGCTGACGCGACGGTGAACTGCGCCGACTCACCGTATCAAATGATTGAGGCGGGCCGCTTTTACGACGCGGCGACACAGGCCATTGCTGCTGCCCCCCCAGTGCAACTGTGCATGAATGAAACCATCACCGACGAGCCGCAACTTGTCGACGGGCGTTGGCGCGTGCGCACCGCGACCAAAGAAGTTGCCGCGCGCTACGTGGTGGACACACGCCCGCCGCGGTCACCCCGCTTGGGCGACGCGGTATTGTGGCAATCGTTTTTGGGGCAAGAAGTGGCGTGGGACGCACCGACCATTGACCCGCACAAGGTGGTACTCATGGACTTCGTCGAGACCGCTGAAGCGCGGCAAACGCGCGGCGTCATGTTCACCTACGTGCTGCCTTTTTCTGCGCAGCGCGCGCTGATACACACCACGGTGTTTGGCGCAGAACCTATCAACGCCGATGCACTGGCCAATCATCAGGCACGCGCACTGCAACGCCTGTCGCGCGACACGGCTAAACGCGGACAAACGGCGCACCACATTGAGCGCGCAGAAAGCGGAATTTTGCCGATGGGTATGAAGGTGAGCGTCATGGCACCGGGCGCGCATTACGTGCGCGCCGGCCTGATGAGCGGTGGCGCGCGGCCCAGCACCGGATACGCGTTTCAACGCATTCAACGCTGGGCGGATTCGTGCGCAGCGGCGCTGCACGCGGGGCGCGGGCCGGTTGGCCACGCGCCCGATTCGCTCACGCGGCGCGCCATGGATCGACTTTTTTTGCGCGTCATTCGCGACTATCCCGAGCGCGCGCCCGAGATGTTTGTGCGCTTGTTTTCCACCGCGAACCCCGCGCGCGTGCTGCGTTTTTTAAGCGACGAGGGCTCGCTTGTCGATTGCCTTGCCGTGATCGCCACACTGCCGCCCGCACCGTTTCTACGAACGCTGCTGCGCCCTGAGCGTGGCGGTGTAGCACGCGTGAGCGTGCGGTGATGCGCATGCAAACGGAGCGAGCGCTGCGCATTCAGGGCGCAACCTTTTGCGTAGTTGCGGCGGTGGTTGCGCTCGCCTGCCTGCTGTTGCCGCGACTTTCGCAGCAGAGCGAGCTGTTCATGGCGGTGGCGTTGATTGCGCTTTTGGGCGTGCCGCACGGCGCGTTTGATGCGCTCTTCGGGCAGCGTTTGTACGACCTTCGGCGCGCAAAAAACCGGGTGATTTTTGCCGCTGCCTACGTGCTGTTGGCAATGCTCGTGATTGCGCTGTGGTGGACGCATCCGCTGTTGTTTTTGATTGCTTTTTTGCTCGTCACAATTTTGCATTTTTCGGTCGATCCGCTACACGGCGCGCGCTGGGTTTCGCGCGCGCTGCACGGCGGCGCAATCATCGTGCTGCCTAACCTGTGGCACGCTGACGAGGTGCTCACGCTGTTTAGTTTTCTGGTGTACCGCGATGCCGATGCGGCAGCGTTGCTACGGCTTTCCGAATCATTGCAATGGCTCGCGCTGCCGTGGCTGGTGGCGATGGCGACCTGCGCGGCATACGAGGCGCGCGGCGCGCGGTGGATCGCGTTGGAATTGATTGCGATGGCGGCGCTCGCCGTAGTGGCACCGCCGCTGGTGGCGTTCACCGTTTTTTTCTGCGTGATGCACAGCACGCGACATGTGCTGCGCACCATCGACTATGCCGGCGACGATGCACTGCGGCCGTTGCTTACGTCGGCCGCGCTGGCGATGTTGGCCGTTACCGTCGGTGCCGTCGCGGCTTTTTTCGTGCAGACGGATGCGTCCATCGATGCACGCTTAGTAAAAATTGTTTTCGTTGGACTCGCCGCGCTCACTGTGCCGCACATGATGCTGGTGGAGCGGGTACGTTTTAGAGGCTGGCGATGACGGCAGTGATGCACGCGATCAAACAATCGCGCACGCCGCTGCGCACCCAAGTTGGCATCATCGGCGCGGGGCCTGCGGGTTTGCTGCTCTCGCATCTGCTGCATCTCAACGGCATTGACAGCGTGCTGATCGAAGCACGGTCTCGCGAGTACTGCGAGGCGCGCGTGCGTGCGGGTGTGCTGGAGCAAGGCTCGGTTGATATTTTGAACGACTCGGGCGTGGGCGAGCGCATGCGGGTTGAGGGCTTGCGACACACTGGTTTTGAGATGCATTTTCGCGGGCAGCGCCAGCGCATTGCGCTTGACGAGCTGACCGGCGGCAAAACCATCACCGTGTACGGCCAGCAAGAAGTGGTGAAGGATTTAATCGCTCGGCGGCTGGCCGACAACGGTCAGATTCACTTTGAAAGCAGCGACGTTTCAGTGCGTGACGTCGATTCAAATCAGCCGCACATTCACTTCACGCATGCGGGCACGGCGTTTGATCTCGGCTGTGATTATTTAGTGGGTGCGGATGGATTTCACGGCATTTGTCGCGGGCACATTCCGGCCAATATTTTGCGCACTTACGACCACGCGTATCCGTTCTCGTGGCTTGGAATTTTGGCTGAAGCCGCGCCGTCGCAACACGAGTTAATTTACGCGCATCACGAACGCGGCTTCGCCCTCTTCTCGATGCGCTCGCCGAAAATCACGCGGCTTTATGTGCAGTGCGCGCCGGACGACAACGTGGACAACTGGTCGGATGATCGGCTGTGGCATGAGCTGACCGTGCGGCTTGCAACCAAAGACGGCTGGACGCCCAACATCGGCCCGATCATTCAAAAAAGCATTACGCCGATGCGCAGTTTTGTGGCCGCACCGATGCGCCACGGTCGCATGTTTCTCGCGGGCGATGCTGCGCACATCGTGCCGCCGACCGGAGCCAAAGGCATGAACCTCGCGGTGTCCGACGTGATCGTGCTGTCTCGTGCGCTGGAAATGTTCTACAAAAATGGCAACACGCGCGGGCTGGAGCGCTACTCAGATATCGCGCTGCGCCGCGTGTGGAAAGGCGAGCGCTTCTCGTGGCACATGACGCCGATGCTGCACACTTTCCCCGCGCACGACCCGTTTCACGAGCAGATGCAGCTCGCAGAGCTCGACTATTACACCGGCTCCATCGCGGGCAGAACGACGCTTGCTGAGAACTATGTTGGGTTGCCGATTGAGGGGTTTTGACAGGCGGTCGTTTGCGTTATTTACGCGCAACAACTTCTTCGTCAATCGCCCATTGCATCAGGGCTAAAGGCTTTTTTCTCTAAAAGTCGATAAACGTCCAAATACGCGTCTAACCCAAGCAAAAGCTGCGTTTCACTAAAAAGTTGTGTGCAGAAAAATGCGCTTTTGGCCGCTAAATTGAGTGTTCAGCGTGCGTGTTCCTACACGCATCGGGGCGAATGTCCGACGCTAAGCAACGCGCAAAACGAATAGGATCATACGGGTCAGCAATGCAGTTGCGGCACTAGCGTTTCGCTCACAAAAAGCAGCGCCAGCACCGTACGGTTCACGTCCGATACGCGTGACCGCTGCGCCCTTTTTCCATCACCAGCACTGGAGCACACGATGAGTTATTACACCCCAAACGTTGCGGTCAGCCTGCTTGCGAGCTTGTTGGTTTTATCCGCATGTAGCCCGAAACCAAATGCTAGCGACGCGGCACCCGCGTCGGTCAACGCCGGCAATCCGGTCGCCACCGTGGCCGCCGCAGCTACAAAACCTGCCGACGGTACCAATCAAGCATCCAAAATGACCGCAGCGCTTTCCGGCAGCAACGAAGTGCCGCCGGTCACCACTAACGGCAGCGGTAGTGCCGAGGTCATGTTCAATACACAGAGTAACCTTTTGAGCTGGACGGTCACCTACTCAGGCTTAAGCGGCCCCGCCACCGCAGCGCACTTTCACGGCCCCGCAGATCGCGGTGTGAACGCCGGTGTAGTGGTGCCGTTAACCGGCAGCCTAACCAGCCCGGTTAAAGGCGAAGCGACACTCGCGGCGGCACAGGCCGCCGATCTCAGCGCAGGCAAGTGGTATCTGAACATTCACACAAGTGCCAATCCGGGCGGCGAGATTCGTGGCCAAGTAATGGCGCAACGCTAGCAATTGTGCGTTGCGGTGACGGCCATCGCAACAGTGAAAACGCACATGGCGATTGCACGACGGCGCCTCGGCGCGACGGCGCAGTAGCTCGGTCGAATCCCCTTCACGCGTAATGCTTTGCGGAGCCCGCTATGCCACGATCTGTATGGAAAGGCGCAATCAGTTTTGGACTGATTCATGTGCCAGTGTCGATGTTTCCCGCCGCGCAGGATAGTGGCGTCGATTTCGATTGGCTGGATCGTCGGTCGCTCGACCCAGTCGGTTACAGTCGAATCAACAAACGCACTAACGAGGCCATCGAAAAAGACGACGTTGTTAAAGGCGTAAAAACAGCCGACGGCAGCTACGCGATCATTGAAGAAGACGAGATCAAAGCGGCGTACCCGCGGGCAACGCAAGCCATTGAAATCGAAACATTTGTGAAGGCCGCCGAGGTGTCGTTCGCGTATCTCGACACGCCTTACTATTTGCAGCCAGACGCGCGAAGTGCAAAAGTTTATGCGCTGCTCCGCGAGTCGATGAAAGAGCGCAAAGTCATTGCTGTGGCTCGTGTGGTGATGCGCTCCAAAGAGCATCTGGCGCTGCTGCTGCCGCTCGGCGATGCGATAGTGCTCAATACAATTCGCTGGAATGCCGACATGCGCGACGTCAGCGAATTGGCGTTGCCAAAGGGCGCAGTGGGCGTCAAGGAGAGTGAGCGCAAAATGGCGTCACAACTGATTGACGACATGACCGCCTCGTGGGAGCCTGCGTTGTACGAAGATCGCTTCGCCGAGGCCATACGCGAGCTGGTCGCGCAGCGCGTCAAGAGCGGCAAAACAGCGCTCGTGGAACCCGTGCAAACTGAGGCTGCCAGCGCAGCAACTAACGTCATCGATCTCACAGAGTTGCTTCGCAATAGCTTGAAAGCGCGCAGCAAAGTCGCGCCTTCAGCACACGCTGAAACAAGCGCGCGCGCGAAGGCGCCCAGCGCCAAGCAACATGCGTCGGTGTCGGCATTGAAGACGCCCATCAAGAAGACCACTCAGCGCGCTTAGCGCCCCTGATCATCGCGTGGCAGCCGTGCCCAAGCAAGCCATCAGTCCGCTTGAACGCTACAAAGCCAAGCGAAATTTTGACGTCACTAATGAGCCGTCAGCGGGCGGAATTAGCGACACGGGGCGATCATTTGTTATCCAGAAGCATTGGGCGAAGGCGCTGCATTACGACTTGCGCTTGGAGCTCGACGGCACGCTAAAAAGTTGGGCGGTGCCGAAAGGGCCGAGCCTTGATCCGAAACACAAACGCATGGCCATCGCCGTTGAAGATCACCCGATTGCGTACGCGTCGTTTGAGGGCACCATTCCCGACCAGCAGTACGGCGCAGGCAAGGTCATTATTTGGGATCGCGGGACGTGGCAGCCGCTCGGCGACGCGCGGCTAGCGCTTGGTGCAGGCAGCATGAAATTTCGCTTGCACGGCGAAAAACTTCACGGCCTGTGGGCACTGGTGCGCATGAAAACGCACGACGAAAAGCGCGAGGCGTGGCTACTGATTAAAGAGCGCGACGACGCGGCTCGTGACGCATCTGAATTCAGCGTGGTGGACGAATTACCGGACAGCGTGAACGCATCAAGCGTGACGGCAGCCGAGGCACCGAGAGCCGCAGCAATAGGCGTCAAAGCGAGTCTGCCCGAAGCGCTTGCGCCGCAGCTGGCAACACGCGTGGATCAAGCACCAACGGGGCACACCCACTGGCGCTACGAAATCAAGTTTGATGGATACCGATTATTGGCCCGCGTTCATGCCGGTACGGTCAAGCTTTTCACGCGCAACAACAACGATTGGACGGCCAAACTTCGACATCTCGCAAACGTGATGACCGACGCCCACTATCCTGACGGCTGGTACGACGGCGAGATCGTGGCGCTGAACGATCAAGGCGTGCCCGACTTTGGCGCACTGCAACACGCGTTTGACACCGCAGCCGTTAGCGACATCGTGTTCTATCTATTCGACTTGCCGTATTGCGACGGCTATGACCTGCGCGCAACGCCATTGCAAGACCGGCGCATGCTGCTGAAAAAAATTATGGCGGTTACACCGAGCGACCTGCTGCGCTTCAGCGACACCTTTCAAGGCGACGTGCATGACGTGTTGGCGGCCGCGTGCAAGCTTGGCCTAGAAGGTGTCGTCGGCAAGCGGCAAAGCTCACGCTACGTGTCGCAACGATCTGCCGACTGGATAAAACTTAAGTGCGGCGAACGACAAGAATTTGTGGTCGGTGGGTTCACCGATCCGCTGGGCGGTCGCAGTGGGTTCGGCGCGCTTTTGCTGGGCGTGCACCACGACGACGGTGCGCTGCACTACGTCGGAAAAGTCGGCAGCGGCTTCAGCGACGCTGCGCTGCTCGAAATATCTAAGACACTCAAGTCGTTACGCATAGACGCGCAGCCGTTTGTTGCGGTGCCGCCTGCACAAAGGCGCGCGCATTGGGTCAGGCCCGCGATGTTGGTGGAAGTTTCGTTCAGCGCGTGGACCGAAGACGGCCACCTGAGGCATCCCGTTTTTCGTGGCGTCAGACAAGATAGGCAGGCTTCCATGATTAAGCGCGAATCGGCGGTGCACGTTCAAAACCAACGCGCATCCGCAACCAGCGCAGCACCACCCACGCTCGCTGTGACCCACGGGGAGCGCGTTCTCGACCAGAGCAGCGGCGTGACCAAACTTGAGTTGGTTCGCTATTACGCGTTGGTGGGCTCATTGATGATGCCGCACTTGAAGCAACGGCCGGTGTCTCTGCTGCGCGCGCCTGCGGGCTTCGCCGGTGAGCTATTTTTTCAGAAACATGTTGCTCACAATCTACCTACCGGATTGAAGGCACTTGACCCCGCACTTGACCCGGGCCACGAACCGCTGGTGACGGTTGCTAGCGCTGCCGGGTTGATCGCAGCGGCGCAGTGGAATGTGGTGGAGTTTCACACCTCAAACGCGCTCGCAACGCACATGGATCGACCAGATCGTTTGATTTTTGATCTCGACCCAGGCGCAGGCGTTACGTGGCTGCAAGTGCAACAAGGCAGCGAACTGCTGCATGCGTTTCTCACCGAACTCAGATTGGTGAGCTTCGCCAAAACCAGCGGCGGCAAAGGGATTCACGTCGTGGTTCCGATCCGCCGTCGCTACGAATGGGCGCTCGTAAAAGATTTCGCCCATGCGATTGTCACGCACCTCACCCGCGTGCTCCCCACGCATTTCGTCGACAAAAGCGGCCCGAAGAATCGGGTTGGCAAGATATTTATCGATTACCTGCGCAACGGGCGCGGTGCCACCACCGTGAGCGCGTGGTCAGCGCGCGCCCGACCCGGTGCTGGCGTCTCCGTGCCGCTGCGATGGGAGGAGTTGCACAGACTGAAGTCCGCCGATCAATGGACGGTTCGCAACATTCACGAACGATTAGACGAAGGCAATGCGCCCTGGGCGGATTACGAAAAAGCGACGAATTCGTTGACGCAAGCGATGCGCATCATGCAGTATCGCCCGAGCGCTCAAACAAAATCCCGAACGTCAAAATCGTGAGGAAGAGGGTCAGGTTTCGCTGAGCACTGCGCGTGGCTAAGTAGCGGCGATATCGATAGTGTCGTGGCGCAGCCAGCATCGCTTATGAACACGCGCCGAGAAGCACGCGCATGACTTTTTCGTATGAAAAGTTTTTTCGCAGTCACGCTGCCAACAGCAAATCAAATGATTTGCACGATCCCCGCAGGATCACAAACAGCTTAACTTTTCTGGCACGAGGGCGGGCTCTACAGTATTCGTTGCAAGCCAATGTGAATGCCGTTCTTCGAAATTTCTTTTAGGCAAGTACCCGCAAAAGTACCCGCTTTCAAATATCGCTGCAACTTGTGGCGCGCCCGCAACACTCCGCACCATCGCCGCATCACATGACTCATTGGTGGGCGCTCGGTACATGTAGGCCACCGACACCACTATTACCCCCTAAGCAAAAATCTGAAACTACAAATCGCCCGCGCTCGTTTCGCCCCGTGTAGCGAACTTGCTGGGAAGAACCTAACAAGGGGGGGTGGTCACTCGGTGGGCGCATTCAACGCGCACCGCAGGCAAGCGCTCGGCCCAAGCTGTAGCGACTGAAGCATCGTGGGCATGATCTTGAAGGCGTCGCCAATCGCGCGACCTACTGCACTGCGAACCATTGAGCGCGTCGCATGATCAAGCGGCAATTGATCCGCAGCGTTCACCGCTGCGTCGCGTAGCGTGCGAATGCCGGCGTCCATCGCAAGCTCAACACCACGCCGATTCAGCAGCGAACCGGTTTTTTCTGCGAGCTGTAGCTCTGCCATTGTTGCCTCTGCATGTTCGCGGCGAGCGCGCGCGCTGCCATAGTCGAGCGCTTCAGGCGCGTCGTCACCCGTGCCCTCGCGATTGCCTTGGCTTCGGGCTCGCGTGTTGTTCTGCCACTGCGCATCCGCGATTGCAGGATCAATGCGACCGTCAATCAGGACGATCCGGCCAGCGGCCACCGCTTTCGCTACCGCGCTTCGACTGACGCCGCGGTGCCGCGAATACGCTGCCTGTGTCATGAATTGTGCTTTGCTCATCTCTGTTCTCCTAACTGTCAACTATTGGTAAAGGGGGCCACTAAAGTTTGTGCGCGCTCGTTTCGCCCCGTATTGCGAGGGGGCTGGGAAGAACCTAAGTAGGGGGGGTAGTAGCCTTTACCCGCAAAAAAAGGTCAGACACTACAGGCAGCACCATCAATCGCGCCGCAACGCCCGCTGCATAAGGCTTGCCGTGTCTGACCTTCAAGGTCAGGCAACCGCTTAAATGCGTCAGACAGTACAGGCACTTCATGCCCACAACGTTGCAAGCCGTCCCGCTGATTCGGCGCGAATTCAATTTCTCTCGCACCGCACGCGCCGCCGCGCACCCGTGAGGCGTTGCCTGATTGACCATAAAGCGGGTACTTTTGCGGGTATCGCTGAATGTTTGATCGTGAAGGCGGGCGAGCCGTGGGCATTGCGTGGCTTTGTGTAGGGGTTGCCTTGGGCAAAACACTGGCGACTCAGTCGGGATATTGCCCACGTCCGCCATGCTCACCAGGCATCGCACAGCGTGTGCGCTCGGCTCGGATGATGTAGCACCAGCCAATGCACTCGCGCGCATCGCCACGGCCCGTTTGCTGCGATCTGCCAAGGGTTGCGCCGTCACTTGACCAACTGCGCAATCTTGTCCTGAAGCGCCGATGACACGCGAGCTTTGATGAAGGCCACAACCTTAGCGTTCACGCGCCGCGTGTTGAACATCTGGGCCACGTCGATTGTCGTCAGTGCCTTGATAGGTAGCCGGGCCTTGCCGGTTCGGATAAACACGGTGCGCCCGTTGTTGCCGATGAACGCACCGGGTATCGCCTTGAGGCCACCGGCACGTTTGATTTTCACGCGAAGCTGTTGCAGTGTGCCAGCCTTGCCGCGCCGCTTCGCCTCTGCAAACGTTACCTTCTTTTCGACGAATCGAATCAGGTTGAAGCCTCTGCCCCTTTTACGGCTGGGCGCGTACAACGTGGCCGTCATGAATGCACCACCGGCACCGCGTGACGCTCTGTCCACGCGCAAGCCCTCCACCGCTTCGCTTCGCTTGATGTTGAACTCGGCAGCAATCTCGGTCGCCATGCGCCCTTGCGCGTCTTTCGCTACTGTGTTCAGTGTCTGAACAATGACTTTCTCGCGCAAGTCATCTTGCATCTTCTGTAGGCGTTTGTTGATGTCTCCGAAGTTGTGTCGCACGTCGATTCGCATGGTCGGTTTCCTCAAAATTGGTATGGTGTTTTAGGTTGACGAAGATCACGCTTCGCCATGATTGAAGATGGAAGAGCGGATGCGAAAGCAGCTCGCGTTGCCCATGGTCGGGAGTCGTTCTGTGCGGGCGAATCGCCCTTTCGAATCGGGCACCAAGTGCCCCAGCTCGATCAGTAGGCGACACACGGCCTTGTAGTCAAGGCTCTTGCAGACTTCATCCTTGAATGCGCTGGGCAGAACGTAATATTCAATTTGCCCATCGGCGAAAGCATCCTTCGATAGTTCGCCTACCGGGTCAGCCAGCGGCTTGCCGTGCCCGTCAACGACGCGCTTGAAGCCAGCTCGATACATCGTGTTCGGCGCGTGATCATCAGTCGCACGGTGCCAGAAGGTGAACCGCGAAGAGCCGTGGGCTTCAAGGAACGCGCGCACCTGATTGAGCATGCGGGAGCGTTCGCCGTCGCCTGTGCCGCCGCGCGATTCAATCCACGCATCGAACATCACTTTCGTGCAAATCGTCGCCTCGTTTGGCAGCCAGCAGGTAATCCCGAACTCCGTCGCCAGTTCACCGGCCACAGCGACCAGCGCAAAACGACGTGCAACGCGCGCAACTTGCCCGGATGATGAACCACTAGCCCATTCATCCGCGAGCGCAGCCACGGCCCGTTTGCTGCGTTCCGCGATAGCGTCGGCATCTTTCGTTAGCTTTTCGAGAAACTCAATCCCAGCCGCGCCGTAGCTCTTCGCCGCATCTGCCTTGATTGCGTCGGCAAAGGCCGCGCTGCCTTTGCCTTCAAATTCGTGCAGCACTTCAAATGCGCCCAGCCCCGCGCCCGCGTCTGCCGGTAGGTCAACCATTCGCACCTCTTGCCCTGTGTGCACTCGCTTCCCGCTCTCGGCAACGTGATCAGCCAGGCCGATTTCACCAGCCGACAAGAAAAGCAAACGCCACGAAAGGCGCGCGCGTGCTGAACCACTTTGCTTGGATCGTGCCTTGCCGGATTCGTTTGCCAGCATGTAGGCACACTCGCCCGCTTTCGCCGGTTCCAACTGTGCCAGCTCATCAAGGATCAGTGTCACGTCGCAGTGCTGGGCGGCCATTGATTCGAGCGCGTTTTCAGTGGTGCGCCAGCGCTGCATGAAGTCTTGTCCACCCCATACCGATGCGGCCACGCGTAGCGCCGTAGTTTTGCCGGTTGACGAATCGCCGCGAAGATGAAACCCACCGCTGTCGACGCCCACGAGCTGCAACATCGGCCCTGCAAACGCTGTCGACAAAGCGAAGACCAGACGAGAATTGCCAGCGCATCGGCGGGCGATTGCCTCGCGCCACGCGGCAACGTCACTGTGTTGTTTAAACGTGTTTGGTACCGCGCCGTCAGACTGAAAAATAATGCGCTCGTCGCCTTCGCCGATGGTGCGATCAGGCAATACGAACGCGCCGCCCAGTTGCCAACCGATGCGGTTTGCGGTGCGGGCGAAGGTGTCAGGCTTGCGCGTAAGTAGGTATTCGGAAATACGCCCGCGAGCTGAAGCTCTACCCGATACCTGAAGGCCTTGTTCCATTAATGCCGCTCGGAACTCGGTACCATCGTCGGCAAGCAAACGTGACGGCAATACCCATTGTTTTGCGTGACCTCGTGGGTCGCTGAACGCGAGCACATAACCCCAGCCGTTGCCATCGAATTCGCGACAGCGAGCCGTGACTTCCAGCTTTGCGCATATCTTGACGCCATCAAGCGCGATGCCGTGCTGGTCATAACCGAGGTAGAAGACGCCGTTGTCATTGCATGCAAAGCGTTCTTTTTCATCCGCTGTCTCCGAGTTGCCGTACTTTTTATTGAGCGCATCGCGCTTCGGAACTATGCTTAAAACGTCAGTCATACGGCGAACATCACGCTACCGACGAGGCTCTGTCCTGTGCGACGATCCAACAGAAAAACGCGCCCAAAGTTAGTGACCTTCAACCCAAAAACACAGCGCGCGCGTTCGTAGCGAAAGATCGTGGGCCACCGGCGGCCATTGCGTGACGTTGCATGTAAATGTCGCACCGCAGCGTGTAGCGCATCAAAATGTTCCGGCCAATCCGTATTCAGACTTTCACGCTCGGCCTTCAGACGAGCCCGCGCTCGACGTGTAGCGTCGGTCATAGGGCGCTTGTTCATACCAGCACCTCGCGATAGACGTTGCGAATCGTGTGCCGTGCCGTGTTGAGCGCGTCGCGTGTCTGCGTATCAAGCGCGCCGCCGCGCGCCATGCGATCCGCTGCGATGCAGACAACGTCGGCTTCAAAATCGAGGAGCCGCAAGCCGTCCGCCGCTGTGATTACGCGCTCGCGACGCTGCGATTTGCCATCGTTGAAATTCTCACGAGGCGGGAACAGTTCGGACACGTCCAAGCCTACCGCGCCCGCGATTTCCGCAACCGTGCAGCCCGTCCAACACTTCACCAGTACCGCGCCGGAATCGGCTTCACGCACGCTCAGTGAGGGCCGCTTATCCTTGTGGGCCGGGCACTTCGCCAGCCACTTGTTGCGCCCGTTGTCTTTGACGCCGTCAAGGCGATTGAGCAGGTTCATTACGGGCCCGCTCATTGCGCCTTGCGCTGCCCGCCGCTGATGCGATCCGAGATCCATTTTTGAACCTGTGACGCGGGGAAGCCAATAGCCCGCCCACCTAGCGAAACAGGTTTAACGAAGGCGTCTTCCGCAATTCGTCGATAAATACTGGAGCGCTTCAAGCCGCAAAGTCGTTCGACTTCCGGCATGCGAATTAGTCTCTCATCCATTTGGATTTCGTTGTGTTCCACTTTGCCTATCTCCGTTGGTTGGTATGACAAACGAAGTGTTTACGTTCGGCTGTCTCAAGTTAAGGCGAACCTGAGACTATTTTTAAGTGGCGTTGTCGGGGCGCGTGAAATGGCGGTGGAGTGGCTGGTTGAGCGGGCGTCAATCAGCAGGTTGAGACGGTGGTTGAGCGGGCGTCAATCAGCAGGTCGAGACGGTGGTTGAGCGGCAGGGCAAAAGCTATGTTCGCGCGGCAAATCGCAGGCAACACACGCCAATGCAGCGGTGCGGCTACAGGTTAAGAAACGACTTGAAACAGTATTGATAGATAGATGAAAGACTCTTCAATCAATGAATACTGCCTTGATCTGCTAGCCCTTTGCTAGCCCTCTGCCTGTCATTTCCTAATCAAGCCACAAGGCCTGCTGTTGTTGGCTTTCGGCTGATTTTCAGGGCCCTGCCTGTAGTGTCTGGAGCACTTTGCGTGCTCTAGCAAAAATTGCCCGTTTTCGGAAGGGGCCACCGTTGCAAAAACCAGCCTACATCATAGGGCCGGTGCCCCGCACCTTTGCTCGCAATGTCTCGATATCTTCGCTGTCGTCAGCGTCAACAGCAAGCATGGTGACGGTGCTCAGTTCGCGAATGCGCACACTCAGGCCGCGCACCCGCAAGTAGTCCGAGTAATCTGGGTTGTCCTTTGCCGCAAGCTCGATCAACGACACCGCGTGCGCCTCAATCTCCCATGCGGCTTCCAGCGCTACGCGCGCCCTTTGCGGGTTTGACGTGGCCGGGTTTGAACGGACGCTATGAACAGCTTCGGCGCTGCTCATGATTGAGCCATAGTCGTTGCGTTGCGACCGTTCGCGAGTGCCAGCAAATTTGCCGCCTCACTGCGGAGGCGCTCGCGCATGCTGTCAAGCGCTCGTGTTTGCACGTCAAGCAGCACCCCTTCAAACGTCGCTGACTGAAGAATAGGATCGAAAAAGGAATCGAGAACACCCTCATCACGGCGCGACTCAATGACGGCGCTGTACGACGCTCTCCGCTCGAAATAGTCAACGGTGGCCGCGTGAAATTGAGTCGCAAAATGGGCAGCCACTTGTTTCACTTTCGCTCGCTGCGCTGCGCTCAATTTTGTGTGAGCGGGTGGGATTTCTGGCGCGAGCACTCGCGTTTGTTGCACCCCTCTGGATTGCACGATTGATAGATGTGTCATGGTCAAACTGCCTTTCTAAATTCGATGATGGTTGCGCCTGCGCGGGCGGTGTCGAGTGAAATCACTACATCACAGGCGTATCGCCCGCGATCATGCGATTCAGGGCGTCGCTCACGCCGCTGTTGGCTGCAAGAGCGATAGAAAGTTCGGCAAGGTACGTGCCGACAACTACGAACGCCATCTCTGCTTCAGCCGTGTCCACAGAGTACGGCAAGGCTTGTAGTTCTTGCACGATTTCAGAAATCGTGCCCGCTGCACTTTGCACTTTTTCGAGTGTCACTACTTGCATGGTCAAACCGCCTTTCTAAATTCGATGATGGTTGCGCCCACGCGGGCGGTGTCGAGAGAGTCAGCCCACCACTGCATCAGCTTCGCCCGGTCGGGCAAGCGTTGTGCGCTGTTGTAGGCGCGGCGTACTGCATTGCCGCTCTGGTGAGCGAGACACAGCTCGATAACGTCTGCCTCCCACTTGCCGGATTCATTCGCCGTGGTGCTGAACAGGCCACGGATACCATGCACCGTCTGACGGCCTGCGTAGCCCGCCCGGTTCATCGCGTACAGCATGGCGTTTTCGCTCATGGGCGCGAGCGGGCGATTCTGATTCGGAAAAAGTAGCTCGCCCGCGCCTGTGTGCTGTTGCAGCTCGCGGAGTGTGGCCACCGCTTGACGAGACAAAGGCACGATGTGCGCTGCGTCCATCTTCATGCGATCAGCGGGGATCGTCCATCGCGCGCCGTGAAGGTCAAACTCAGCCCAGCGCGCGGCCCGTGCTTCGGTCGTGCGCACGGCGGTCTGAAATACCAGCGCGAGCGCAAGACGGGTGACAGGTCGTAGATTCGCCGCGTCAATCGCCCGTAGCAGCACGCCGATTTCTTCGGGCTTGACGCGGTTGTGATTGCGCTCGGTCGGGCTGGTGAGCGCGTCGCGCCCAATGGCATCGGTCGTGACGGTTTGCACGAAGCCATTGAGCGCCGCGAGCCGTAGCGTGCCCGATGTGTACTGAAGGCAGCGCCGCGCCGTTTCGAGGCTTCCCGTCGCTTCGATCTTGCGCACCGTATCCAGCACAAGCCGCGCCGTCACTTCAGCGACCGGCACCGCGCCCAAATCCGGGAAGAGATGCATTTCCATCCGTCGCATGATGCGCACGGCGTTGGGCGGCGTCCACTTGTTGCGCTTGTGCTGGTGCCACTGGCGCGCGACTACTTCAAACGTCGATTCAGCCGACACGCGCGCCGCAGCCTTGGCTTCGCGTTTGTGCTGTACCGGGTCAACACCGCCCGCGAGCGCCTTGCGCGCATCGGTGTGAGCTTTGCGGGCGTCTGCCAGCGACAGGACGGGGTAGACGCCCAACGCCGCGATCCGCTCGCGACCGTCAGGCGTGCGATACCGGTAGCGCCAGTATTTCGCGCCGGTTGGTTCGATGTGGAGATAGAGCCCGTGTGCATCGGCAATCTTCCGGGCCTTGCCGGTTGCCTTCGCGTTTTTCACAACGAGGTCGGTGAGTTTCTGTGCCATCGCGGGTATCTCCAAAGCGGGTATTTCTCAATGTACCCGCTTTTCGTACCCGCTCAAATACCCGCTTTTGTGTGCGCTTCTACGGCACATTACGGGACATCCAGAAACAAGAAAACCCCGACGGGCGGGGCTTCTAGCTTGCTTGATGGGTCTTTATGGAACCATCTGAATCACTGCTGTGGTACCGAGGGCGGGACTCGAACCCGCACGATGTCGCCAACGGTGGATTTTGAATCCACTGCGTCTACCAATTCCGCCACCCCGGCTGAGTGAAGCTCTTAATTATAACCAGCGCGCGAGTTCGGTCACGTCTTCATCGAGGAGCTCGCCGGCTTCCACCTGTTTTAGTTTGCCATCGCGACCGATCACCCAGATAACGGGCAGGCCCTTAATGTCGCCCAGCACGTGCTGCCAGTCGGGCGTCATCATCGCAGCGTTGAACGTGTAACCGTGTTGCTGCATGTACTTCGGCACCTCGGCTGCGTTCTTGTCGATGGACAGTGCGAGGATTTCGAGCCCTCTTGGTTTGTTAGCGCGCAGGAGCTTGTCGAGCTTCGGATTTTGCACTTTGCAGAATGGACACCATGTGGCGAAGCGCTCAATGATGAGCACTTTGCCGCGCCAGTAGTCGAGTTTCAGGATGGTGCCGTCGATCAACCTGGTTGCGGGCAGCACGAGGCTGTCTCCGACAACAGCGTGTGCCACTTTCGCGAAGGCAGACACGCCTGCCAACGCCACCATGAAATCGCGTCTGTTCACGATTGCGCGCCGCTGTTGTGCTGTGGGAGCGGTGTTACCGCGACCCAGACGTGGAACACGCAAATAGTCGCGGTGGCACCGCTCCCACAAAGCTTCGAACCGCAGACGAGGCTCACAACATGCCTTTGTTGCCGCCAGCATTCAATATTTTCGGCAGGTTAAGTCTGCGTGCCGTCACGCGTTTTTTCGACTTGAGCCAGCCTTCCACCACGTCCCAAATCGGCTCGGCCTTGTTGGCAATTGCAGCATCACGCGCGGCCTCTGCGACCGGTGCCCAGCCAGCAACCTTGTACGTTTTAGATGCCTCAATCAGCGTGCCTTTGAGCCGCATATCGCTGATGCGTTTGCCTTGCGCGCCGAGTGGATCGATGGTGTATTGCAAACCGCCGACGCGCACCATGTCGCCGCCTTGCTGGTAGTACGGATCGGGGTTGAACAGGTTGTCAGCGATGTCCTCCAACACCGTCTTAATCATCTCGCCACTCATGTCGGTGACGGTGGTGTACGGATAGGTGATTGCCGTTTGATCCATCAAATGTTCACGCGTAATCGTCTGCCCCGAAAGCAGCGATGTGCCCCAGCGGAAGCCCGGTGAGAACGCGATTTCGGTGCCTTTGGTTTCCATCAGCGCATCGAGAATCAGTTGGTCAAAACTACCGTTGAAATTGCCGCGACGATAGAGCATGGCGTCGGTGGTGGCGAGTTTTTCACTGAGCCTCGCCTCGTACGGGGCGCGCATTTTGGTGATGAGCGTCTGCATCGTGGGATCAGCCGGAAGCAGGTTTGAAAAAATTGGCAACAGCTTGTAGCGGAAGTCGCGAATCGTGCCATCTTTCACATCGAAATCGAGCACGCCGAGGAATTTGCTGTTGCTGCCCGCGTTGGTCACCAGCGTCACGCCGCCCGCGTTCTTCACCGGGATCGCGCCGGGCACGCCGTCGTGCGTGTGGCCGCCCAGAATCGCGTCGATGCCGCGCACGCGTGAGGCGAGCTTCAAGTCCACGTCCATGCCGTTGTGCGACAGCAGCACGACGACAGTCGCGCCCTTCGCGCGCACCTCGTCGACGGTCTTTTGCATGTCCTCTTCGCGAATGCCGAACGACCAGTCAGGCGTCATGTAGCGCGGGTTGGCAATCGGTGTGTACGGAAATGCCTGCCCGATGATGGCGATTGGCACGCCGTTCATTTCGCGCATCGTGTACGGCTTGAACACGAGGTCCTCGAAGTCCGTCGTCTTCACATTGTTGGCGAGAAAATCGACCTTCGATTTGAAATCTTTCTCGACGATTTCTTGCACCCGTTTCGCACCCAGCGTGAATTCCCAATGGCCGGTCATCACCTCCACGCCAAGCGCGAGCGATGCATCCACCATGTCCTGCCCGTTCGACCACAGCGCGGTGGCCGAGCCCTGCCACGTATCACCGCCGTCCAGCAGCAGTGCCCCTGGGCGCGAAGTCTTGAGTTGCTTAACGAGTGTGGCCATGTGCGCAAAGCCACCCACCTTGCCGTAGGCCTTCGCCGCTGCCTCGAAATCGAGGTACGTGAACGCATACGTGTTGCGCGTGCCGCGCGGAATGTTGAACGCTTTGAGCAGGTGCTCGCCGACCAGATGCGGTGCCTGATTCAACGCCGCGTTGAACCCCAGATTGACGCGTGGTTCACGAAAATAAATTGGTTGTAACTGCGCATGGCAATCGGTGAAGTGCAGCAAATGCACGTTGCCGAAACGAGGCAAATCGTAGAAGCTCGCTGGCCCGGTTGCGGCAAGCAGTGCCTTGGAATCCAGCGCAGCGCCAGCGGCGGCGGCGATGGCAAGCAGGTTGAGGAATTCGCGTCGTTGCATGGTTACTTTCTGTACACCGCCCAACAACAAGCGGAAGTTTTTTCAGGCCCCCTCTCCCGCAAGCGGGAGAGGGTTGGGGTGAGGGTGGTTCGTTGCGTAATTGGGATCGTTTGCCAAATACGGTTTCCGCACGTAGCGCGCATGGGTGGAATTGCAACGTGACGGCGGGCATGGGGTGCCCACCCTACGGAACTCAATCACTCCAGTCTCGGCTCGCACGCAGGGCCAGAATCTCGTCTCGCTTGTACGTAAATGATCCGTAAATGTCGGTGTCAGCGTCAAAAAATTGCTGCTCATCGGCCACGCGCTGGATGGCGCGAAGCACGTCTGGGAAAACTTTCTTGAACTGATCTGGGAATCGCAGCATCCGATCTAAAACCAATCCGATAAAGACGCTGGCGAAATCGCAATGCCCTTCACTCTTTGCTGACAAAATGTGCTTCACGTAGCAGAGGATGTAGTAGTCGACGACTTCTACTGTTGAGTACCGCAGTTCGGCGGTTCGTTCTATAGGGCTATCGACGAACGACGGCAGCGCCTCATCAACTGATTTGCCTCCAAATTTTTTGTACCCATAATGCACTTCCATGTCAGCGTCGAGATCGCCCCAATCGATTTTTCTTGGAATGTTTCGTCGAGCCATTGCCTGTCTCTAGGCAATCTTTTGCGAAAACGTAGCGTCGCAGTTCGCATTAAAACCGTATTCAGCTTTTTCTTGAAACGCCCATTCAACGCGGGCCAAATCGCTTAAACAGCCTAAAGTCGATAAAACCCCATTTGTCCATCTAAGCCCGTATAAGACAACGCTTTCACCAAAAAGCTGTTGCCCAACCAACCGCTCCTTCAGCCCGCGCCGAGGAGCGGAGCAATGGGCGGTCGCGAGTGTGTAAAAACCGGCGTCGTCGGCACGCACTGTGCGTAGCGGTCGCGAAGCCAACGTGTGCCGTTGACGCATTCGGCCCGCGTTTGCGTGCTCCGCGAGCACCGCAGGATGAAGCGGGGTGCAGGGGCTAGCCTTTTGGTTACCTTTGGGTAATGCCAAAAGTGACTCGCCGTCAGGCGAAAGGGAGTGGTGGTAAACGAATCTCTTCACTCCGCGAGCCCCCTCACCCTAGCCCTCTCCCGCGAGGGGAGAGGGGACAGAACGGCGTTCTTTTTGCGTGGGGCTCATTCAAGCGGCCATCACTGATTCACCGGTGATTTCGGGTCGAGTAGCAGCGCCATCACGTCCTTGATCTGCGCTTCGGTCAGGATGCCTGCGTCGCCGAATCTTGGCATGTTGGCGCAGGCGTTGAACGCGTGGCTGTTCCAGATTCTTGCCCACGTGTATTTAAGGATCGGGTCGGTCTGGCCGCGCAGTTTGCCGTAGCCTGTGAGCGTGGGGCCGATGTTGCCGTAGGCGATTTCCTTTTTGTCGATCTGGTGGCAGGCGTAGCAGTTGCCGCCGGCCACAGCACCGGGCGCGTCGGTGTACTGCAGGCCGCGACCGTTTTGTGCAATGGCCTCACCCTTTTTCCAGTCGCCGAGGTACTTGCCATCGGCAGGATATTTGACTGAGGCGAGTGCCGCTGCCTGCAATCTTTCACGCAGTTTTTCGTCGAGCGGAAGGCCTGCGCGCGAGGCTTCGGTGCAGGCGATTTGCAGCGGTGTTTGATCGAGGCGATCAAGCTTCGCCGACGGCGAATCCTTGAAAGATGCCTTCAACAGAGCGACGATTTCAGCGTCGGCGGGTGCCTTCGCGGCGGGCGCAGGCGTCATCGCTGCGCAACCAGCGAGCACCGTAAAAACGGCGACGACTAAGCCGCTTCCGATCACAATTCTTTTGTTCATGATGAATTCCTTGTTGATCGCTGTATTGACGCTTAGCGCTTGATCGCAGGTGCGTCCATCGTGCCATCTTTGCCCTTGACACCCATGTAGGTGATGAGGTCGATGGATGCGGGCGACAGAAACTCAAGCTCGGGCAGACGTTGCTGGCGGAAGCAATCGAGCAGCCGCCACTGCATGGTGCGCATTGCGCCCTGACTCACGCGATACGCGGGCCAAGTGGTGAAGGCGCGCTGTGCGTTGTCGGCTTTCTGAAAATTCGGCAAGTCCTGCAAACGAATGCGCTGACCGTCAACGCCGTGGCAGGTCGCGCAGGCGAAGTCGTATGGGCCGCCTTTGAAGAAAAACATTTTTTCGCCGCGCAGGAATGACTCCTGCTCTTTTGGATGGCTCTGCGGCAGGTTCACTTTGGCACCGCGCGAAAGGCCGACGACGTAGGCCACCAGCGCTTCGTGCTCGGTTTGTCGCTCGGCAGCGTTCAACGAATGCGGGCGCTTGGTGAGTTCGCTCATCGTGAAGCCCTGCAACGTGGCTTCGCAGTGCACGATGCGCGATTCGAGGTCCATCACACGATCAACGTCTGCGAAGTAGCGTGGCAACACGGCGTTCACGCCCGCAACGACGCCCGCTCCAAGACCAAGGTCGCAAGCTTCCATCGATGCGTTTTTCGAACCACGTTTCTGCTTCCACAAATCTTCGCCACGCATTTCGAGCAGCTCGGCGGGATTGCCGTCGGCCAGCAGTTCGCGGTAACGGTCAATTTGCTTTTGCACGTCTTGGGCGACGAGCGGGAATGCGAGTGTGGCGACTATCGCTGCGGCAAATATTTTTTTCACGAGTCTTCCTCTTCAAACCCCCTCTCCCCTTGCGGGAGAGGGTGGGGGTGAGGGGTGGAGGATGCTTTAATTGGCGTTTGCACGTCCGAGCCCCCTCACCCTAGCCCTCGCCCACGAGGGGAGAGGGGACTGCGCCGTGCTTCGCGCGGCAGACGTTCAGCTAGGCGATGACCGCTTCGTCGGTGCGCTTGTCGCCCTTTGTGTCAGTCCAAGTGACGATAACTTTGTCACCCTTCGCTCCGCCCTTAAACGTGAAATTCATCACCGGGTTTTGCGAGACGGCGGGGCCGAAACTAGCGGACAAAACAGGCTTGCTGTTCCACGTCGCCGTCACCGTTTGGATGTGAAACGCGGGCACCAAATTGCCTGTGCTGTCTTTGCGTTGACCGGTCTCCATCACGTGCGCCATGAGCACACGAACTTCCGTGACGTCGCCTTTTTGTTGGGCGCGAATGCGCATCGGATCAGCCATGATTAACCTCCACAACCGCCAAGGGTGACCTTGACTTCTTTGGTTGCAACGTAGTACTTGCCGCCCGCCTTGACGACGGCGTGAATGTTGGAGCTTTGGCCCATCTTCACGCGGGTGCCGACGTTGGCTTCGGTGCCCGGCAGAATTTCAAATTCCGCAGCGAGGCTGGACGGATTTTTTTCGACCAGAATCGATATCGATTGCGTGCCGGCAATCTTGCTGGCGACGGCAACTGGAACGACCGCGCCGTTCTCGGCGATGTCGGGTGCAGTGATGATGATGTCGGCTGATTTCTCGGCACTCGCGCCGCCCATCGCCTTCAACACATCGGCCATATTTTTTGCATCGAACGCGGCTTTGTTCCAGTCCGCAAATGCGCTGGTCGGCATCGCGCCGGATGCGATGGCTGCCGCGATGATGGCAACACTGCCAGTCGCTTTCAGCGCTTTTCTACGTTGGGTGTTCATCGACACAGCCTCCTGATTGTTAATAACCTTGATTTTAGGTTCGCGTGCGGCAAACCCACGTTGGTAATCCCGAATATCCATACATCTACCGCGCTAGAACTTTCCTGCAGCAAGCCAATCGGCGATTGCACGAATGTCTGCATCCGGCACCTGCGCTTGCGCGGGCATCGGCACGCTGCCCCACACACCACTGCCACCCGCCTTAATTTTGGCGGCCAACGTGGTGGCCGAATTTGGGCCATACTTTTTGTGAATATCGGTGAATGACGGGCCGAGGATTTTGCTGGTCACGGCGTGGCAGGCGGTGCAGGTGTGCTTTTGGGCGAGCGCAAAAGCGGTTGCGGTTTGGCCCCCTCCCCCCGGGGGGAAGGGACTGTCCGTGTCTGCGCCACGCACGCCTCCAATGACCCGATTCTGTTCGGCCAAATTACCATGCGCGTTGCGTGCGTAATCAGGCAGGCGGCTGGTGATGGTGACCTCGACCGCGCAATTTTTGACGCAGCTTAAGCCCTGCACATCGGGTGTGTCGCGCACATTCCACAACGCATGCGCAGTGGTCGTGCCGTTGCGATTGGGCAATTTGTTCTGCGTGTCCGCGATGTTTTTATCGGACAGCACGAAGTCTCCGGGCACAATGTTGCCAAGGTTCAGGATGTAGGCCGTGACTGCGAAAACATCATCGGTGCTCAAGCTCTTCGGCGCGTTCCACGGCATCGCGCGATTGATGTAATCCCACAGCGTGGACAGCTGTGAAAGCTTCATCAAGCTCGTGCGCTGCGGAACCGTTACTCCGCGCAGCGCGGCGACGTTTCCGCTCTGCGAATCGCTTGGTTTAGTGTGGCCGATGAGCGGCGTGAAGTATTCGTTTGATTCGCCAAACGCACCGTGACAACTTTCGCATTTGGCTTCCCACACTTCCTGACCTTTGTTGACGGAGCCGGAGCCCGCAGGAAGGCCTTTAAAATCAGGCCGCACGTCGATGTCCCATGCGCGGATTTCGGCGGGGGTGGCTGGGCGGCCCAGGTTCTGGAATTTGGATTGGGCGAAGGCGATGGTTGCGAAGATAAACAACGTTGCAGCGAGCAACAATCTGCCCCCTCTCCCGCAGGGGGAGAGGGTTGGGGTGAGGGGTATGCATGAGCAGGAATTTGATTGAATTCTGCGGTCAACCCGCCCCCTCACCCTAGCCCTCTCCCGCGAGGGGAGAGGGGACAAAACCGAGGAGAACATCACGGATAAGTTAGCCGATTTGAACATTACTCACCTCGCCATTCGGCGAAACCAGCCAACTCTGAATGGCGTTGTTGTGATAGATCGAACGCGTTCCTCGCACCTTGCGCATGGCGCTAATTGACGCTTGCACTTGCCCCGTCGAATCGGTTGCGCGCGACATCAAAATTGTGTCGTTTCCGTCCCAGGTCCAATCAATATTGAACCGCGTTAAACACTTGTCGAGCACCGGCGTTTCCAGTCGCGCTGCGCGCCAGTTTTTGCCGCCATCGACCGACACATCTACCTTACGAATCTTGCCGCGACCACTCCATGCGATACCCGTCACGTTGAAAAACCCCTTGTCGAGCAGCACTTGTCCGCCCGATGGCGAGGTGATCACGCTTTTCACTTCCTGAATGCTTGAATACTGGCGATGCTGGCCGTCGGGCATCAGATCGATGTAGTGCAGCGTTTCGTCTTTGCTTGCATACGGCATGTCGCCCACTTCAATGCGGCGCAAATACTTAACCCACGACACACCTTGCACACCGGGCACCACGAGGCGCAGCGGATAGCCGTTTTCGGGGCGCAGCATTTCGCCGTTCATGCCGTAAGCCACCAGCACCTCGCCGCTCAAAATCAGGCTCATGGGGATAGTGCGCGTCATCGACGAGCCGTCGGCACCCTCGGCCAATACAAATTTGGTTTTTCTCAGGTCTGCGCCGCACATCTCCAGCAGCGTAATCAGCGGCACACCGGTGTACTCGCAGCACGACAGCATGCCGTGGGTGTACTGCACCGTGGGCACCGCCACGTTGCCCCACTCCATGCCGGTGTTTGCGCCGCACTCAATGAAGTGCGTGCGGCTGACGCTTTGTAAGCGCATTAGCTCGTCCATCGTAAACACCAGCGGCGTTTTAACAAAATTGACGTCCGAGCCCATCACCATTAAGCGATGCTTGGTCGGGTCGATGTCCCACCAGCCTTGATGGTGCCGCTCAAAATGCAGACCGCTCGGCGTAATGATGCCAAACAGCCCTTGCAGCGGGCAAAAGCTCACGCTAGCTTGGGTGGTTTGCGTCAGGCCGGGGCTGGAGCGGCGTTGCAGGTTTTTCTCCCACTGACTGGGCAGGCCGTAGCCGTCGGTGGCTACCGCTTGGCCTAGGCCTTTGCTGTGCGCCGGCAAGTTCAAAATATTGGGGTCGCCGTCTGGGGGAACCACCTGCGCAGCGCTGGCAGCGCCCGCCGTTACGGCCAAGCCTGCTGCGGCGGTTTTAAACAAGCCGTCCAAAAAGTCGCGGCGACCACCTTGTACCGCGGCAATATCGGCGGCGCTTAAAAAGCTCTCGGGCGCTTTTACAATTGCCATGTCAGTCTTCCAGCTCGATAGCAATTTGCGTACATACGCTGCGGCACACCGCCACGGCTTGCTCGCTGACGATCCAATAAAAAGTGCTGGTGCCCTCGCGGCGGCGTCCCAAAATGCCACTGCGGTGCATTACGGCCAAATGCTGCGAGATATTGGCCTGCGTGGAGCTGGCTAAAAACTCAGTGACGGCATTGACGGTTTTTTCGCCGTCGCACAAAAAATGCATGATTTTCAGGCGCGACGGCGCGGCTAGTACCGCAAACAAATCCGACGCCTTGGCAAACACGCGATCGAGCTCGTCGTGGTGAGCTTGGTCAATCGGCGCGGGCACCGAAATAGGTCCGACCAAGG
>JAYSRA010000059.1:0-12107 GCA_043721275.1 Burkholderiales bacterium | reverse complement strand
CGATGCTGCCGAGATTGCTCCATGCTGCCGTCGCCTCCAAGCCTCATCCGCTATCCCAGATACGGCTTCCGGAGCCAGCTTGCTAATCAGGAGTCGACAATCTCGTAAATATCGGTTTAGCCCGAGTCAAACGGGCTTTCCAGCAAAAAGCTGATCAGGCATCCACCTTCACGTTTGCAGGCCGTGCCCAGTGGTCGCGCCGAAGCTGCTCCTACAAACGCAACGCGAACGAACGGCTATGCGGCGATTTTCAACGCCGACGGATGCGCCAGTTCCAGCGGCGCTTTAAGCACCTCCATCGCTGCCACCACGCCACTGCCCTTGAGCGCCACGCCCGCCAGCGACAATCCCATTTCCACCGCGCACAACGTGCCCATCAGCGAGCCGTCGTTGCATTCACCCAAGTGCCCAATGCGAAATATTTTTCCCTTGACCTTGCCCAAACCCATGCCGAGGGACGTGTCAAATTTTTCGTAAATCACTTTGCGCACCACGTCGGCATCAATGCCTTCCGGCATCATCACGCCGGTCAACACCGGCGAATACACGGCCGGGTCTGCGCACTGAATCTCTAACCCCCAACCGGTCACCGCTGATCGACACGCCTTGGCCAAACGCTGATGGCGAGCGAACACGTTGTCGAGCCCTTCACCCAGAATCATCTCCAGCGCCTCGTGTAATCCGTACAGCAAATTGGTGTTCGGCGTGTACGGAAAATATCCGGTTTTGTTCATCTCCAGCATCTCGTCCCAAGCCCAAAAGGCTCTAGGCATGGTCGCTTTTTTGTTCGCGGTGATGGCCTTGGGTGACAACGCGTTAAACGATATTCCAGGCGGCATCATCAGCCCTTTTTGCGAGCCCGCAATGCTCACGTCGGCGCCCCATGCGTCGTGTTTGTACTCCGCGCTGCCGAGGCCGGACACCGTGTCCACCAGCAACAGCGCCGGATGTCCCGCGCGGTCAATCGCGTCGCGCACGGCCTTGATGTCGCTCGTTACGCCGGTAGAGGTTTCGTTATGCACCACGCACACTGCCTTGATCGCGTGCGCTGTGTCTGCGCGCAATCGCACCTCAATCAAATCGCTCTGCACGCCGTTCCTCCAGCCTTCTGCACCGGGCAGTCCGATGAACTCAGTCTTCAACCCCAGGCTGTCAGCAATCTTTTTCCACAGCGCGGCAAAGTGCCCCGTCTCGTACATCAACACCGTGTCCCCCATTGACAACGTGTTGACCAACGCGGCCTCCCATGCGCCGGTGCCGGATGACGGATAAATTACCACCGGATGTTGCGTCTGAAAAATCTTTTTGATGCCTGCGAGCACGGTCAATCCGAGAGGCCCAAATTCCGGCCCGCGATGATCAATGGTCGGCATCGAAAACGCCCGCGAAATGCGATCCGGCACCGGCGACGGGCCGGGAATAGATAGTTGATGGCGGCCAGCGGGGTGAAAATTCAGTTTGAGCATCGGAGTTCCTCCTTCGAACACGTTGCAAAGGATAATACGAAGCGCCCACCGTTTTGTCGTGCACGTTCGCTATTAGAAAAACCTCATGACCGACCTCGCCGCCACGCTACGCAAACACACGCAAGGCGAAGTCCTTTTCACTGACGCCGACCGCGCTCGATATGCCACCGACGCATCGATTTATCAGCAAATCCCGGTCGGCGTATTCGTACCGAAAACCGCCGACGACATTAAGGGCGCCATCGATATCGCGCGCGATGCAAAGGTGCCCGTGCTGGCACGCGGCGGCGGCACCAGCCAGTGCGGACAAACGACGGGGGTAGCACTCGTGATCGATGACAGCAAATACTTTCGCAACGTCATCGATTTTGATGCCGCCACACGCACCGTCACCGTCGAGCCGGGCATGGTGCTCGACCATTTGAATGCGTTCTTGAAGCCGCATGGGCTGTGGTTCCCGGTCGACATATCAACCGGCGCGCAAGCCACGCTCGGCGGCATGGCGGGCAACAATTCTTGCGGCTCGCGCTCGCTTGCTTACGGCAACATGGTGCACAACGTGCTCGGGGCGAATGCGTGGTTAGCGGACGGCAGCGTCGCGACGTTCGGTGCGCTCGATTCCGCGACTGGACGCGCGAAGCAAATCGGTGAACTTGGCCAATCTTTAGCAACGCAACATCGCGCTGAAATTGAGCGTGTGTGGCCCAAAGTGTTGCGCCGCGTCGGTGGCTACAACCTCGATATTTTCTGCAACCAGAACGAGCGTCCCTACACCGCCGACGGCAGCATCAACCTGTCGCATCTGCTCGTCGGATCAGAAGGCACGCTCGCGTTCACAAAATCACTGACGTTGACGCTGTTGCCTTTGCCGAAAAACAAAGTGCTGGGTGTTGTCAACTTCCCATCCTTCCATCAAGCGATGGACGCCGCGCAATACATCGTGACGCTGGGGCCGACCGCAGTCGAGCTGGTTGATCGCACGATGATCGAACTGTCGCTCACCAACCCCGCGTTCGCGCCAACCATTCGTACCGCGCTGGTCGGCTCGCCTGACGCAATTTTGCTGGTGGAATTTTCGGGTGACGACAAAGCCGAACTGAAGCACAAGCTGCAACAACTCATCGAACTTGTCAGTTCGCTCGGATTGCCTGATGCGGTCGTCTCCATGACTGACGACACACCGCAAAAAAATCTGTGGGACGTGCGTAAAGCCGGGCTCAATATCATGATGAGCTTGAAGGGCGACGGCAAGCCGGTGAGCTTCATCGAAGACTGCGCGGTGCCGCTCGAAAACCTCGCCGAATACACCGCGAACTTGACCGAAGTGTTTGCCAAACATGGCACACGCGGCACGTGGTATGCGCATGCAAGCGTAGGCACGCTGCACGTGCGCCCGATCCTTGACATGCGTCGTGGCGATGCAACCAAGATGCGCGCGATTGCCGAAGAGGCGAGCGCACTGGTGCGCAAATTCAAGGGCGCGTACAGCGGCGAACACGGCGACGGCTTGTGTCGCGGCGAGTGGATCGAATGGCAATTCGGTACCGCCATCAACGGCGCGTTTCGGCAAATCAAAGGCGCGTTCGATCCGGATAATTTGTTCAATCCAGGCAAGATGGTTGACCCGCCAAAGATGGACGACGCGTCCCTCTTCCGCTTTCCTCCCGCGTACAAAACCATCCCGATCAAAACCGCGCTCGACTGGCAAGCGTGGAACGTGCGGAGCGCCACCGCGCGATACGTCGTGGGCGATCCGGTGAAAGAGACGATCACGGCACCGGGCACCGGTGGCGATGCGTCCGAGGGCTTCGGCAAAGCGGTCGAGATGTGCAACAACAATGGCCATTGCCGCAAGTTTGACGTAGGCACCATGTGCCCCAGCTACCGCGTCACGCGCGACGAATCCGCCAGCACGCGCGGTCGCGCCAACACGTTGCGCATGGCGATTTCCGGCCAACTTGGCGCAGATGGCATCGCGTCAGCGGAGGTGCATGAAGCGCTCGAACTTTGCGTGAGTTGCAAGGGCTGCAAACGCGAGTGCCCGACCGGGGTGGACATGGCGAAGATGAAGATTGAGCACCTGCATCACTACAAAATGAAGCACGGTTTTTCAATCAGAGACAACATGATCGCACGGCTGCCGGTCACCGCCGGATTCGCTGCAAAATGGCCGCGCGTGTTTAATCTGCGCAATCGAAAACCGTGGCTCGCGCGATGGGGCGAGCGGCTGTTCGGCATTTCAGCCAAGCGCTCGCTGCCCGAATGGCGCAGCGATACGGTGTGGGCGAATCTCCCCAAAAAACTCACCGGTCCGACGCTACTTAGCGAGAGAGATTTGCTCGCCGCAAAGGCGCGCGATGAGCGCTGTGTGGTGCTGTTTGTGGACACTTTTAACGGCGCGTTCGAGCGCGAAAATGTGGATGCGGCTATTGCAGTGTTTGCCGCGGCGGGCTATCGCGTGCACATTCCGCGCTGGGCCGTGCAGGGTGATCGCGATGATCGTAATTTGTGTTGTGGTCGCACTTTTCTTGCGGTGGGCATGGTCGACGAAGCACGCCGTCAAGCCGAATATTTGCTAGCCGCGCTGGTGCCGTTTGCGCAGGCGGGCATCAACATCGTGGGGCTTGAACCGAGCTGCTTGTTCACGCTCAAAGATGAGATTCTCAGCATGCGTTTGGGTGATGACGCGGCGCTGGTTGCCAAGCACGCCATGATGATCGAAACGTTTTTGGAGAGCGAAGCCAAAGCGGGCCATCTCGATGGATTTCGCATGAAACTCAAGCCCGCCACGCAACCCATTCTCGTGCACGGTCATTGCCATCAAAAAGCGTTCGCAGAAATCTCGCCGACGCTCGCGTTGCTGGCACTCATTCCCAATGCAAAGCCCAGCTTGATCGAGAGCTCCTGCTGCGGCATGGCGGGCGCGTTTGGCTACGAGGCGAAGCACTTTGATGTGTCAATGCAAATGGCCGAGCTCGCGCTGCTACCGGCGATCCGCAACGCACCCGACGCGATCATCATCGCCGACGGCACCAGCTGCCGCCAGCAAATTCACGACGGCGCGCAGCGAAAAGCGAAGCACGCGGTGACGGTTTTAGCGGAGCATTTGCGCTAACAGCTTTTTGCAAAAGCTAGTTTTCAAGCCTATTTCAATTGGGCCTGCAAGCTTTAATGTCTAAAGTCGATAAACGTGCTTTTCGACGTCTAGCCCCAATTAAATAAGCCCTGTAGCTAAAAGCTGTTAGCATTTTTGATGCTTATTGCGAGCCGCGCCGTACGTACGTCGCGTCACGCCGCCGTGAAATTTCCGTGAAAACCGAGCGGCAACCAGTACGGTAACCATGCTCGTGCGATGGGGCCGTTGTTTACGTTTGTTGCATCAAAAACGCTCACACACGTGCGCTGCGATTTGGCGTCGAACGCGCTGCCCATGATCCAGCCGTCGAGCTCGCGGGTGCTGCCCGGACGGGCGATCACAATGTGTTCTTCCACCGTGAACTGATCGCCGTAGTCGAAGCGCGTGGATTTTCCGCTGTCAACATTGCGAACTTGAATGCCGTGAAAGTTTGCATCGGTGGCTGATGCACGCCAAGACACAGGGGTGACGACGTAGCGTGCATTCGCGCCGATAAACCGCGGATCCAGTCGCGGAAATTCTTCGCTCAATTCTTCATACGTGCTCACGCGAGCCTTGCCGGTTGCTAGATTTAGGGTGACCGTGCGCATGCGTGCGCTGCCGCTGGGCGCATGCACGCCACGCATGATTTCAACGGCTGAGCCTGCTAGAAAATTATCGTCCGTACTGCCCACGTAGTTCATGACAATTTCAGTGCCGTTGACGCCCGTACGCTCGTACGCATTGCCAACATGAAACACCATTTCATGCGGCAGCTCAAACAGCACGGCTTTAGCAATATCGTCCTTCGGTGCAACCCAAATACGTAGCGCTTCTGACTTGTGAACGCGCATCACGTCAGCGCCGAATTTGCCCTGCGCCATTAAGTCGAAATGCAGCGTGACTGGCGGAATCGGCACGATGATGTAGCGCTCTGTGATCGCCATATCGTGGCTCATGCCGCCAGCTGTTTTTCGATCAATCGGCAGCTTCGCCATTTGCGCTTTTACGAGCTTGCCGCGCGCATCAATTTGATACGTGAAGAACGCATTACCGGCGCTGCCAAAATTCCACAAATTGCCCTGCGGATCGAGCTTCGGATGCGCCGAAAACGGCATCTGCGCCCAGCCGTCCTGCCAGGTCACGGTGCCGCGCGTGTCGAGCGTGGCAGGGTCCATGTCATACGCGCTGCCGCCCTCCCACATCGCGAGCACGCGACCGGCGTGCTCGATGGCATTGGTGTTGGCGGTGTTCATTGAATCGGGCCCGGTCACACGAATTTCTGGCTTGATGCCGGTGCCGAATGCGGGCACCAGAAACTTGCCCGCCGCCTGCTCCGCATTGAATTTCGAGGTGCGTACCAAGCGGCCACGATGCGCCACCGCGCTGCCGGTGAAGGTGAATTGCTGCACCATGCCGTCGCCGTCAAACCAGTGTTGATAGCGCTCGTTGCCACGCTCAAAATTAGCGGGGCCGTTGCGATAAAAACGTCCGCGTAAATCGGCGGGCAGTTTGCCTTCAATGCTGAGCGCTTCGCAGCTCAAATCGTTCGCCGTTCCGCGATACGGCGTTAGACGCGGGTCGGTCGCTGCGGCCGCTGCAAACTCTGATTTAAAGATTGACGGCGTGTTGGCAAACAACGCACCGGAAAACAATGCGCTGCCGCCCGCAATGAGAAATTCACGACGTTTCATAGCGCGCTCCTAAAACTTAACGATGATGGGCGACGTGTGGCCAACGATTGCCACCTTGGTGTCTTTCCAGGTCGGCGCACTAAACATTGCTGGCGTGCCGGAGGAACCGTAGGGCTCGCTCGGAATGCCCATGGGATTGCTGTCTAACTTGCCGTTGCCGTTCATGTCTTGAAATGCGGTGACGGCAATTTCAGCGGACGCCACATCGCACATCGGCACGGTCATCGTGTCTCGATCCACCTTGATTGATTTAGCCCACACCGGCGTTTTAAGATACGTTTCGGCGCTGCCGTAGGCTGCGATCATCAGCGAGCCCTCGCCGCTTTTAAGCCCAGTGAATTGCAGTGTCGCGCAGGTTGATGACGTGCTGGCAGCTGCGGCAGGCGCGGCTTGTGCGTGCACTGGCGGAGTCATGGCGGCCGCTAATACGGCGGCGATGGCGGTGTTGATTAGAGCGTGTTTCATGGCGATTCCTTTGTGGCGTTATTGAGTAGACGGGTTGATTGTTGGCCTTGCTGCGAGGCGTGTCAGCCGCGTTGCGATGATTGGTTGATTTGCGGCGTGAACGGCGCGGCGCGCGGTGCCGGTTATTCGCGCCGCAATTCGGTCGCTCGTCGCGCGCACGGCCAAAACCGTGCATGCGTTGGCTACACTGGGCGCATGGCAAACACTAGCACTTTGAACCACCTGAAGGACTTGAGCGCGCGCGATCAATTTCGCTACGTCATGCGGCATTGGTGGTCGATTGACCAAACCGACCGCGCAGCAACGTGGATGTATTTGGTCGCAACCGCAATCTACAACTGCGGCTTTGCGGTGCTTCTGACCTTCTTGTTTTTGACCTTCAATCACCAAGCCACATTGTGGGCGACCTTCACCGAAACGCTGCTGATTTCAAACTGCATCGGCTTTTCAATTCACTTGTTGCTAGAGCTGCTGCATCGCATCGCACTTCCGCGCGGGTTTGCCAGCATTGCGCCGTGGAAGCGTAGCGCGGCACTGGTGAGCACCATGATGGTCGGCGTGTTTGCGGGCTACTTAATTGCGTTTGCAATTTTGGGCAAAAACTTCGCCGCGCTCATTTCAAAATATCCGCGCGCCGCGCTGGGCTTATTGATGATCGGCAGCATCGGTTGTGTGATCTGGTTTTTGCTTATGGATGGTCAGTCGCGGCGCTTGCGCGCTGAAACTGAGGCCGCCAAAAACAGCGAGTCGCAACAACGTTTAACGGCACTTGCGCGCGACGCCGAACTGCGCGCTTTGCAAGCGCAGATCGAGCCGCACTTTTTGTTCAACACGCTGGCCAACGTGCAGGCACTCATCGACTACGAACCGCAAAAAGCCAAGCTCATGCTCGATGCGTTTATTCAACATCTGCGCATGAGTTTGGACGTGTCGCGACAGTCACATGCCACGCTCGCCACCGAGCTCGATTTCGTGACCACGTATTTGCAATTGCTTGAGATTCGTATGGGCGGGCGCTTGCGCTATCGCATCGACTGCGCGCCCGATGTGCGAGCCACGCCGCTGGCACCACTGCTGCTGCAACCACTCGTTGAAAACGCGGTGAAGTACGGGTTAGAGCCCAAAATCGAAGGCGGTGAAATCGTGATTCGTGCGGTGCGCGAGGACGGCGGTATTGTGCTGAGCGTGGCGGACGACGGCGTTGGCATCGGCCACACCTCCACCGCCAAAGCGGGTGCCGGAACCGGCATGAAAAACGTGCGCGACCGACTCGCCTCGCTGTACGGCAATCGCGCGACGCTCAGCATTGACGCATTGGGCGAGCGCGACCACGGCACTATCGCAACCATCCGCATCAAAGAAGAAATATGAACGCTCCCATTCGCGCGATCATTGCTGACGACGAAACCTATCTCGCGCGCTACCTTGCTGACGCCTTGCGTGCGGCATGGCCAAAGCTTGAAATTGTCGCCACGTTGGCCAACGGCATTGAAGCGGCGAAGGCCATCGACACGTTTCAACCCGATGTTGCCTTTCTCGACATTCAAATGCCCGGCATGACGGGCTTGGAGGTTGCGCAAGGCATTGAGGGCACAACGCTTGCTGTATTTGTCACTGCATACGACGAGTTTGCGGTGCGCGCATTTGACCAAGGTGCGGTCGATTATTTGTTGAAACCGGTGAACGCAGAGCGGCTCATCAAATGCGTGGCTCGGGTAAAAATGCGCCTTGCAGCGGCGCATGCTGAGTCGGGATCAGCCACGTCAGATGCCACCAGCAGCATGGCGATTCCGGCTAATCTTGCGCAGGCACTGCAAGCGTTGATGCGCAACAACGCCGCACTCAGCACGCAGCCGTATGTGCGCTACGTGCGCGCCCACGAGCGCAATGCGCAAGGCGAACAGGTGCTGCAAATTGATGTCAGCGAGGTGCTGTATTTCGACGCGGCAGACAAGTACACCTGCATCGTGTTGCAGTCGGGTGAGAAGTTAATTCGCACCTCTGTCAGTGAACTTGAAGCGCAACTCGATCCGTCGCAGTTTCAACGCATTCACCGATCTACGCTCGTCAATTTGCGCCACGTTCACGCCACCCGACGCGACGAATCGGGTCGCATGTTTGTAAAGATTAAAGAGCACAAACGCGAACTCGCCGTGAGCCGCGCGTATCACGATGCGTTTGGACGAATGTAGGGAGGTGGCCCGCGAAATGCGTGAGTTATTTCAGCGCGCCGGAAAGGCACGCAGCAATAAGATAACTGTGAGCGCAGCCTAATCAGGTTCCAAGGTGGCCTGCACAGATGGTTGCGAAGGCTCAATCAAAAGTCAGTTTCAGTTCGAAGCATTGGCAACAACTTTTCTCTGAAAGCTCCACTGGGCTTGGGATAAGCGTCAAATTTGTCAATAGTCGATAAGTAACGTTTTGTGCTGCTATCTCAATTATTTAGTCGCTTTAAGACAAAAGCTGTTCTGTAAAATATCGAGTACTCAGGCCAGTGGTGGGATGCGCAGGCTGCTTCTGACAGGCAACCGCAAACCGCGTATGTAACGGCGGCGCCTGCTGCCGCGCATTCGAGGAACGCGGTACGCGGCTCGTGGCGAAATCGCCCGCGCAAAGGGCATGGCGCTAACCGGCCCCCTTTAGTTGTTCCACTTTGTATAGCCGCCGATCGCGCTTCTACTGTTCGGCGTATCGACAATGCTTCCGTCGGTGCCGCGAGCGTGCCGTCCTACTCAGCATAAACAACCTCAAAAATCCCCGCATCGAACCGAGCCAGCCCTTAGGGTGAGCACCCGGCGCCCACCAAGCGCTAGACAAACAATCTACTAGGCACAGCGACATCATCGTGGCGGCAACGCCCGCCGATTCTGCCCTGCTACGCTGATTTACAGCACGCTTAGCGATTTGCGATCAGGATCTGCCAGTAACTTTAATTGAGCAATATAGAGCGGCTCTGCCAATCGTCCACTTTGATCGAGCGCCTCACGCATAGCATCCCAGCCGGGTTCAGTTTCAGCAATTGATACAAGCATTCCGTCATCCAATGATCCTATCAATATCAAGCTTTCTCCAATAAATCCATCTTGGGAAGCAAGCTTGAGGTGCACCAATCGACTCGTGCAAGCGGGCGACATGCGCAAAGGCGCTGGTTTGGTCGGTGCGTGCTTAGCTTGCCGCTTCGCGATGGCGCCAAGGAAATAGCGATTGACCTGATCAATCCAACCCATTAACCGCGTTTCCACTCAAGGCGCGTAACGAAATCATAGGTCGCCGTTCCAACCAAGCTGGCGACGAAACAACATTCCCTGCATGGCAACGGAACGGTCGGCAGAGACTGCCTACCCTAACCGGCTGCGCGCGTATGTTGCAAGACTTAGTTTGATGAACGCGTTGGAGCATTTGGGCCAAGCCATTCTTGCCAAGACTCAAGGCGGCGGAAAACAACCAAGTTTTGATATTGCAATGAATCGTCTCCGCGCACTCCAGGCACCAGCATTCCGTCGAAGTGCGCGGCAACCAGCGACGCCACACGCTGACTGAACAGTAATGGAGCCGCTCCCTTATCGCCAGCGAGTTCTGCTTGCCACATTGTGGCATTCAGTAATGGATCTGCTCCAAGGACGTTCTGGCGCAAATCAGCAATCCGCATCGACTGAACTGGCACTTGAAACTCCTGAATCCAGATGACCGGCGCATCAGGAAGCTCCCTCATTACCGCAGCGCTAACCGTGCACAAGTAGAGTACCGGCTCACGCACACCGTTGTAGCGGCCCTCCGGTGCTTTGTTGCTTGGCGGCGGACCCATATCTTGTCTAGATGGATCAACGATGTTGGGCCTAAACGGAGGTTTACGGCCACGAAAAAAACGCAAATCAGAGTCAACTACGACGGGGCACGCGCTAAGTGCTCGACTGACACGATCACACATGCCATTCGCTAAGGGATCGTCGGAGTTAGCCCAGTCGTTGACCTCGCCGTAAACTTCGTTTGCGGTAATTTCTCGACCTGTACGTGCATGACGCGCGCCTAACGGTGCCCCGAGCTCTCCCCCTCCAACGATTCGTGCGCTGATGTTGACGATTATTGGCTCTGTATTCATTTTGAAGCTATCTGAGTTGTGCGCCGAGCGAACAACTATAGCAAGGTGCGATGAGCGTCACTGGGGTCAAGCCTTCCAACGTAGCACCGAAAAACTAAGCCGCCACCAGCAAACTCCTCCAGTTGCGCCGACTGCACATCGCTTAGCAATACAAAGAGCTCGTAGGCCGGAGCGCTCGCGGTTCCGCCTCGTTAAACCGCCGAAGGCATTTCAACTCAACGCTCAAGCGATGCGCCCCCCCCATCCGGCGGAACCGCAAGCGTTCCACCCTACCCTGCGGCAACAACCTCCAAAATCCCCTCACCAAACCGCGCCAGTTTGCTCTCGCCAATCCCGCTAATTGCAGCCAGCGCCGATTTATTTTTCGGTCTCGCGGCGGCGATTTCTCGTAGTACGCTGTCGTGAAGAATCACGAACGCGGGGACGTTGGCTTCACGTGCGGCCTCCAACCGCCACGCCTTTAGCGAGTCATAAAGCACTTCGTCCCCAGGCGTCAATTCTGCTGCGACTTTTCCGCTGACAACGCTGGCCCCGGCGACGCCGCTCGTCCAG
This sequence comes from Burkholderiales bacterium, assembly GCA_043721275.1. Classification (GTDB taxonomy): domain Bacteria; phylum Pseudomonadota; class Gammaproteobacteria; order Burkholderiales; family Casimicrobiaceae; genus Casimicrobium. The sequence continues at coordinate 716 of JAYSRA010000059.1, read as the reverse complement.
CCGCCGCCGCTGGTTCCCTTCGCGCCGCGTTTCGCCTTCGCGGCTTTCGTGGCTGCCGTCACGGCGAGTTGCTGGCGCAGCATGGCAGGCACTTCGCCGCGCAGCACGGGGCGGGCGGCGGGGGTGAGGTGCAGCGCGCCGTAAGCGGTGACGTCAATTTCGGCCCAGCCGTGGGTGACGATCTGGCGGAACACGTTGCGCCATGCGGCCTCATCATGCGCTTTGCCGATGCCGTGAACGGGGGAAGTGTCGTCGCCGCGTTCTTTGATTTGCGTGGTAGTTTTGCCTTGCAGCACTTCGATGACGTAGGTCGCACCAAAGCGCTGCCCGGTGCGATAAATCGCGGAGAGCGCCATGCGCACCAGCTCGGTTGCGTCCCACATTTTCGGCGGGCTTAGGCAGGTGTCGCAGTTGCCGCAGGTGTAGCCCTCCGGTTGCAGTTCGCCAAAGTATGAGAGCAGTCGTCCGCGACGGCAGGCGGTTGTTTCGCAGAGGCCGAGCAGCGCCTCTAGCTTGGCGCGACCCGCACGTTTGAAGTCGTCGTTGGCGTCAGACTGTTCGATGAAGCGGCGTTGCTGCACGACGTCTGCGAGGCCGTAAATCATCATCGCTTCAGAGTCGTCGCCATCGCGTCCGGCACGGCCCGTTTCCTGGTAATAGCCTTCGACGCTTTTCGGCAGATCGAGATGCACGACGAAGCGCACGTCGGGCTTGTC
>JAYSRA010000058.1:0-12304 GCA_043721275.1 Burkholderiales bacterium | reverse complement strand
TCTACATGGGATACGTGGGCTTCTCGGTCGCGTTCGCCTTCGCCATCGCGGCACTCCTCGAGGGGCGCCTCGATGCGGCGTGGGCGCGCTGGTCGCGTCCGTGGACGACCGCGGCGTGGCTGTTCCTCACCCTCGGCATCGCGCTCGGGAGCTTCTGGGCGTATTACGAGCTCGGCTGGGGCGGGTGGTGGTTCTGGGATCCGGTGGAGAACGCGTCGTTCATGCCGTGGCTCGTAGGCACTGCGCTGATCCATTCGCTGGCCGTTACCGAGAAACGCGGCGCGTTCAAGGCTTGGACGGTGCTCTTGGCGATTGCCGCATTTTCGTTGTCGCTGCTTGGCACCTTCCTCGTGCGATCAGGCGTGCTCACCAGCGTTCATGCGTTCGCGACCGACCCGAAACGTGGCGTGTTCATCCTCGCGTTTCTGGTGGCGATTATTGGTGGTTCGTTGATACTGTATGCGCTGCGCGCGCCGAAAGTTAACGATGGCGGACGTTTTGGATTGCTGTCGCGTGAGTCGTTTTTGCTCGGCAACAATTTGCTGCTCGTTGTGGCTGCCGGTGCGGTGCTTTTGGGTACGTTGTATCCGCTGTTTGCTGATGCATTCGGCATGGGTAAAGTCAGCGTGGGCCCGCCGTATTTTGAGATCGTGTTTGTGCCGTTGATGCTGCCGCTGATCTTTTTGATGGGCATCGGCCCGCTCGCCAAATGGAAGGACGAAGACGGCAAGGTAATCGTGCATCGCATGGTGGTGCCGGGGGTGATCGCGGTGGCTGCGTTCGTGTTGTGCGCAACGCTCGCGCCGCGTTTTTCGCCGCTGGCTTGTGTAGGCGTTGCGTTTGCCGCGTGGTTGTTGTGCGCGATTGTGAACGGCTACCGTGACCGCTTGCGTCATGCGTCCGGCATGGCGAGCACGGCCACCAAATGGCGGCAAATTCCCATCGCGTATCACGGTATGCAAATGGCGCACTTTGGTATTTGTGCGTTCATTGTGGGTGTGACAGCGGTGAAGGCGTTCGAGCAGGAATATGACGTGGCGCTGGCCGTTGGCCAAACCAAACCGATTGCGGGATATGAGGTGAAATTTTTGGGCGTAACGGACGTGACCGGCCCGAATTACAGCGCGAAACGTGGCAACTTTGAACTTTCGAAATCAGGCGAAGCAGTGCGCTTGCTCGCGCCTGAGCGCCGCGCGTACGTGTCCAACCGCGCCACACCGATGACCGAAGCGGCGATTGATCGCAGCATCACACGCGACCTGTACGTGTCGCTTGGCGATGATCTTGGCGACGGCGGCTGGACGGTGCGCGTCCATTACAAACCGTTCGTGAACTGGATTTGGATCGGCTGCGTCATCATGGCGTTTGGCGGATTGCTCGGCGCGCTCGATCCGCGGTATCGGCGGGCGCGCAAGGCGGCTGCTCTGGGCTCTGCGTCCGCGGTTAACGCGCGATGAAGTCTGTCGCCTCGCATCCCTCTGTTCGGCCCCCTCTCCCCTCGCGGGAGAGGGTTGGGGTGAGGGGGCGTGTGTTCAATCCAAGTTTGGATGGCCGCGACAAACCCTCTCCCGTAGCCCCTCCTTCCCGGGGGGAGGGGAATAAATATTCTAGTTTGCGTCTGTTGGTAGCGTTTTCTCTGGCTTGGGCGTCTCTGGCCCACGCCCAACCCACGCCCGACCCCATCCTCGAAGCCCGTGTCAAGGCGCTGTCCGCCGAACTGCGCTGTCTTGTTTGCCAAAACCAGACGGTTGAGGACAGCTCCGCACCCGTTGCGCGCGATATGAAAGATCAGGTGCGCGCGCAACTGGCCGCAGGCAAGAGCGAGGCGGAGGTGAAGGTTTACATGACTGATCGTTTCGGTGATTTTGTGCTGTACAAACCGCCGCTTAAAGCGACCACCATCGTGCTTTGGGCCGGGCCGTTTATTGTGCTGGCTTTTGCCGGATTGTTGCTGGTGCGGCGACTGCGACGTGGCGGATCAGTACCCGTCGCAACGCCGCTCAACGACATCGACCGAAAACGGGCGCAAGCCCTACTCAACGACACCGCAACACCATGAATCCAGCGCTACTTTTTTTAATCATCGTTGCGGTGATGACCGCCATCGTGTTGTGGATTGTGTTGCGGCCGTTGCTGGCAAAACGCAGCGACGCGCGTGCGGCCAATGCCAGCGGTCAAACCAACGTAGATGCGCTGCGCATTGAGCTCGCTGAAGCCCGTCGCGACCAGAAGCTCGGTTTGCTCTCAGAGGCGTCGCTTGCCGAAGCCGAACGTGAGCTCGAAACGCGGGTGTTGGCCGAGTCGCAGCAGGCCGCCAACCCCAGCGCGCCGCGCTACCAACGCACGGCCATTTCTTTGGGGGTTTTGCTGCCGGTATTGGCTGTCGGTGGCTACGCGGCGGTGGGCAGCCCGGCGGCGGTGGTGCCCGAGATCGTGCGCCCCGCGGACACCGCGCAACCGGCAAACGCAGCGCAAGCCGACGCGCAAATGGATGAGCTGTTCAAGCTTGCTGAGGAGCGCTTGAACAAGGAGCCGGCAGATGTCAAAGGCTGGTTGTTACTCGCGCGCGCCAAGGCATCAGTTGGCATGTTCGATGGGGCGATCAAGGCCTACGAAAAAGCCGCAGCGCTCGATCCGAAAGACAGCGAAATGTGGTCCGACTATGCCGATTCTGCAGCGGGGCTATCGCAAGGCAAGATGGACGGCAAGCCCATCGAACTCATCAACAAAGCGCTGGCACTGGACGGCAAAAACATCAAAGCGTTGCTGCTGCGCGGCACATGGGAAATCCAAACGAACAATCTTGCTACTGCTGAAAAATCGTTCACGCTTGCCAAATCGTTGGCTGAGCCAAATTCCGGTTTTGCGCAGATTGCCGACAACGCGTTGGGTGAGATCAAATCGCGGCAGGGCGGCGCGCCCACCGGCGGTCCTCCACCCGCCGCCATCGCCGCCATCGCCGCGCCCGACGAACCGCTCGCGACCGTCACGCTGCAACTCAGCGCCGACGCTCGCAAAGCCGCTAACGCGAACTCCGCCGTGTTCTTAATCTTGCGCGCAGCGGGTGCCGAACGCGGGCCACCGTTGGCGGCGAAAAAGTTAGCACTTGCTGACGCTGACAAGCCCATCGCACTGACGGCCGCGGACGCGATGATTGGCGGCGCGGGGCTCAAACCGGGCGCTGAGGTGGTGGTGCAGGCGCGCCTTTCGTTGACTGGGCAACCGGTCGCGCAAGCAGGTGACTGGCAGAGCGCAACCACAAGCACAAAGTTGCCTGCCGCGGCGCTTACTTTGGTCATCGACAAGCCCGTTGTGAACTAACAGCTTTCGGCTGAATGCGCCATTTCACGTGGGCATAGCGCCTATTTACGGTTAACTCGATATAGTGGTTAATCATCGGTTAACCCCTACGCAGTGGCGGTTTTCGTGAAAAGCTGCAAGCGTCTCGCACTTATTTGGCGCGCCACAGATCATGCTTTTTATTGGTGCACTCATGATGTCGCCGCAAGCAAACGCACCAATTTAAGGCGCGCGAGCGGCCAAACGCGGTCGGCTCGGGCAACCCTCCGCCACGCACGCGCCGTCTTCCCTGTGCGAGCGGGCCGCACACCACCGTCACCATCCAGCGTGTGCCACTATTTATCCGGCGCGTGCAAGGTGACATTCAACCCGCGCTACCATTACCTTTACCGCGTAGATTCGATGGCATGTTTTCTGCATTGAGCGGTGCAAACAACGCAAAATACAAAACGCAACGCGCGAAGGCAATGCCGCCACGTCGCGCCACCGATTTTCTACACGACGACCCTCAACTTAATTTACTTAAAGCCCTAGGAGATACTGGTATGGCAACAGGTGCCGACGTACTGAAACGAATTAAAGACGAAGATGTGAAATTCGTCGACCTCCGCTTTACCGATTTCCGCGGCAAAGAGCAGCACGTTCAAGTGCCGGAAGATCATTTTGATGCAGCCAAATTCACCGAAGGCCACGCGTTTGACGGATCAAGCATTGCCGGTTGGAAAGGCATCGAAGCCTCCGACATGTTGCTGATGCCGGACCCGTCAACGGCGACGATTGATCCGTTCATCGAAGAGACCACGTTGAACATCACCTGTGACGTGATTGAGCCGTCCACCGGCAAAGGCTACGACCGCGACCCGCGTTCGCTCGCCCGCCGCGCTGAGGCGTACCTCAAAGCCTCTGGCATTGGCGACGTCGCCTACTTCGGCCCTGAGCCCGAATTTTTCATTTTCGACAGCGTCGAGTGGAAAACCGACATGTCCGGCAGCTACTCGAAGATTTATTCCGAAGAAGCCGCTTGGGAATCGGATGCCAAACACGAAGGCGGCAACAAAGGCCATCGCCCCACGGTTAAAGGCGGTTACTTCCCCGTGCCGCCGGTTGACCAACTGCAAGACATTCGCAATGCGATGGTGTTGGCCGTTAAAGAAATGGGTGTTCCGGTTGAAGTGTTTCACCACGAAGTGGCCAACGCAGGCCAGTGCGAAATCGGCACTCGCTTTTCGTCGTTGGTGCAACGCGCCGACTGGACTCAGCTGCTGAAATACGCCGTGTGGAACACCGCTGCCCTTTACGGCAAAACGGCGACCTTCATGCCGAAACCTATCGTGGGCGACAACGGCTCCGGCATGCACGTTCATCAGTCGATCTGGAAAGACGGCAAAAACCTGTTCGCTGGCAACGGCTACGCGGGTTTGTCAGAAATGGCGCTGTTCTACATCGGCGGCATCATCAAGCACGCACGCGCGCTGAACGCAATCACCAACCCCGGCACTAATTCGTACAAGCGATTGGTTCCGCATTACGAAGCACCGGTCAAGCTTGCCTACTCGGCGCGTAACCGCTCCGCCTCGATCCGTATTCCTTACGTGCAGTCCGACAAGGCCCGCCGTATCGAGGTGCGCTTCCCGGATCCGCTCGCCAACAGCTACTTGGCCTTCTCGGCCATGATGCTGGCCGGTATGGACGGCATCCAGAACAAGATTCACCCCGGTGAGCCGTCCGACAAAAACCTCTACGACCTGTCGCCCGAGGAAGATGCCAAGATCCCCACCGTGTGCTCGTCACTCGACCAGGCGCTGGAATATCTGGACAAAGACCGCGAGTTCTTGACCCGCGGCGGCGTGTTCAGCAACGACATGATCGATGCGTACATCACGCTCAAAATGGAAGAAGTCACGCGCTTCCGCGCAACCACGCATCCGATTGAGTTTGATATGTACTACTCGCTGTAAATTCTGAAAAGCGGCGATAACGAGTAAGCAACGGAACCAGTTCCGTTGCAAACACTCCAAAAAAGGCAGGGAAACCTGCCTTTTTGTATTTTGAGTTGCCGCAACCTCTTGTTTTGACTACACTTTCCCGATGAATTCTGTTGTTTTGAGCTCTGCTAGCCCTTTTTTCGGTCGCCTCGCCATCGCCGCGTCACTGTTGGCGAGCGTCGCTGCGCATGCCGAAATCTATAAATATGTCGATCCAGCGACGGGCGCGGTGGAATATACGAACCAGCCCAAAAAGGGCGCGGTCAAAACCAACATGGGCGACACGCTGTCCGAAATCCAGACGGGCAATCGACCGAATAAATCCGGCGGCAGCGGCAACGTGTCAGCGGCGGGGCGCACCATAAATGCGAGCGTTAACGCCAGCGCAGGCACGGCGATTGCCTCGGTCGATGCGGGCACGCAAAAAACCCGGGACGGCACCCGTCGCCAGGTGCTCTCGGAAGAGCTATCCTCCGAGGAAAAAATGTTGGCCGACGCCAAGAGCGGTTTCAGCAACGGCAAGCCGCTGCCGTTTGCTGATGAGGGCGCTGGGTCGCCAAAATATATTGATCGCGTCAAGCAGCTCGAAAAAACCGTGCGTCTGCATGAGCGTAACGTCGCCTCGCTCAAACAAGAGCTCGCGAACTTGAAGCTTTAGACGCTGTGCGAGCGGAGCCGCCGCAAACGGCAGCTCGTTTTAGAACCATCGCGGTGGCATCGCACCCACACAACAGATTCGTGGGCAGCGCGCCACGCAACACGCATCTCATTACAGTTTTTTGACCGCGTAGGCATGTTTCCCCCACGCTGGTTTGCTTCTTGCTAAAACCGGTTTATGGTTGAAACAGCAGGCCTCGAACTTATCTCCACAGCAGTCCTTCTGCTTGGACATGAGCATCGCATTACCTACGCCAATCCCGCCGCTGAAAATCTGTTCGCGCAATCGCGTCGGCAACTACTGACCGCGCGCCTCTCAGATGTGATTCGCGACTTCGAGCGACTCGCGCCCGCGCTCGAGCTTGCGCTCACCCACAAGGCAAGCTACACCGAGCAAGAGCTTGAATTCCACTTGGCCGGCAAGGCGGACGGCGCATCACGTTTGATCGTGAATTGCACAGCGAGTTTTCTTGATTCCGCTGTCGAGGGCGACCCGCAATTGGTGGTTGAATTTCGACCAATCGATCAGCAATTAAAGATCGCACGCGAAGCCAAAATTGCCGAGCAAAATCAAGCCAATCGCGAGCTGGTGCGTAACCTTGCGCACGAAATTAAAAACCCGCTCGGTGGGCTGCGCGGCGCGGCGCAATTGCTTGAGGGCGAGCTCTGCTCCCCCCAACTGGTTGAATACACACAGGTCATTATCAGCGAGGCAGACCGCCTGCAAAACCTGGTGAACCGACTGCTCACGCCGCACAAATTGCCGCGTTATGCGCGCGCCGATATTCACCGTTTGCTGAACCGCGTGTTGCAACTGCTGACCAACGAATTTGGCACCACCCACGCGCTGGAGCCCGACTTCGACGTCAGTCTGCCTGAGGTCGAATGTGATGCCGAGCAGATCACGCAGGTGCTGCTGAACATTGCGAGAAACGCCTGTCAGTCCACCGCGAACCAACGCAACGCGCATGTGAAGCTGCGCTCGCGAATCACGCGACAAGTGGTGCTCGCCAAACGGCGCTACCGCATGGCGTTAGAAATTTCGGTGATCGACAATGGCCCAGGAATTGACCCAGACATTCGCGACCGAATTTTTTATCCGCTGTTCACCACAAGAAATGATGGCACCGGTTCTGGCCTCGGCTTATCGATTGCCCAGACATTTGTCACCCAGCACTGCGGCGTGATCGAGGTCGATTCCGAGCCCGGACACACGCTGTTCCGAGTGATTCTGCCGTTTGCCCATCCCACCGAGCTCGTGACTGAGGCTGAGCGAGCCGAACGAAGTCATTTAGGAAGAATTGTTTATGAATAACCGATTACGGGCGAGCGATTATGAGTAAAGTTTGGATCGTCGACGATGATCGCTCCATCCGCTGGGTGCTGGAAAAAGCGCTGACCCGCGAAGGCCTGCCTTATCGCAGCTTCGAGAACGCCCGCGACGTGCAGGACGCGCTCGACAGCGAAACGCCGTCGGTGCTGGTGAGCGACGTGCGCATGCCCGGTGAATCGGGGCTGTCACTGCTGAAAAAAATCAAGGCCGCGCACCCGCACGTGCCGGTGATTGTGATGACCGCGTTCTCGGACTTAGACACTGCGGTGCAGGCGTTTCAAGGCGGCGCATTTGAGTATTTGCCGAAGCCGTTTGATGTGGATCAAGCGTTGGCATTGATACGGCGTGCGGTGGCCGTTGCCGAGCCCATCCCCGCCGACGAAATACAGTCCTCGGGCGAGCGCGAAATGCTCGGCAAAGCGGCAGCCATGCAGGACGTGTTCCGCGCCATCGGTCGTTTATCGCAGTCGCATGTGACCGTGCTTATCACCGGTGAATCAGGCACCGGCAAAGAACTCGTGGCGCGCGCGCTGCACGAGCACAGCCTGCGCAAAGGCAAACCCTTCATCGCGATTAACACCGCCGCGATTCCAAAAGATTTGCTTGAATCCGAACTATTCGGCCACGAACGCGGCTCGTTCACCGGCGCGCAAGCCACACGCCAAGGTCGCTTTCAACAGGCCGAAGGCGGCACGCTTTTTTTAGATGAAATCGGTGACATGCCGTCGGACTTGCAAGTGCGACTGCTGCGCGTTTTGCAAGACGGCGAGTATTACCGCGTCGGCGGTCAAGCGCCGATGAAATCAAACGTGCGCATCATTGCCGCCACGCACCAAAATTTGGACGAGCGCGTGAAACAAGGCCTATTTCGCGAAGATTTATTGCACCGCTTGAATGTGGTTCGACTGCGCTTGCCACCGCTGCGCGAACGGCGCGACGACGTGCCGTTGCTGATGAAACATTTCTTGAGCAAAAGCGCACAAACGCCCGGCGGCGATTTGAAATCGTTAACGGCCGCCGCGATGCACATCGTGCAAAACTTCGCCTTTCCCGGCAACGTGCGTCAGCTCGAAAACGTCTGCCACTGGATCACCGTGATGGCGCCGGGCAACACCGTTGACGTGACTGATCTGCCGCCGGAAATACGCGTGCTCTCCGCTGCGAACGAGGCACCTGCGCAAGCCACGCCGGTCGCAGACCACGCGCCCGCGCCCTCGTCATTCGCGCCGCCCGTGTACGCACCCGCGGCAGTACCAGCAGCAGCGCCTGCGCAAGCGCACCGAAACAGCACCGCCGAGCCCGCCTTGTCGCCGATCAGTGCCACGACCAGCGCCGTCGGTGCCAGCCACGCCAGCAGCAACGGCGGCGACTGGCAACATGCGCTCGCCGCCACGCTCGCCAGCGCCATCCAGCAAGGTGAACGCGCCCCTGGTGAGCGCCTCACGCGCGAGTTTGAAGCGACCCTGATTCGCTCTGCACTCGCGCAAACCAAAGGCCGCCGCATTGAGGCAAGTGTGTGGCTAGGTTGGGGCCGCAATACCCTGACCCGAAAGATTCATGAACTGGGGATGGACGGCGAGGTTTAGCAAATATCGTCGCGGACCGCGAGCCCTCTCATACGCGTAAGCCCCCTGCCGACTCGCTAGCCAAAAACAGTTACGACCCTGGCAGAAAATAAACAACGGGCAGGCAGCGCTCTGGGAACCGAAGACTACGGGGTATAACAACTAAAAAAGCTGTCGCTCCAATTGCATGCGGCTCGTCCATGCCATGCGTATTGGTTTTCGCACAACGTTATCGGCGATAACCTAAAACCGACGTGTCGGCCCTACGAACTCCTCCCGCGAATGCATCGGCCATGCGTTCGATCCGTTCAAAGTCGAAACCGTAAGCGCGCGCCAGTTGCGACGCCTTTTCTTGCACAGTACTTTCCGTACATACGCCGATAATTATGCAAGCATTCATCGCGCTAATACTGTCACGACCGCAATCCGAGCCGAGTTGACACATTCCCAACTCGAACGCCAATCGAGATTCTGCTGCGCCCGTCGTGGCGTCACCTAGAGCTGATCCAAGTCGCGGAAATATCTCGTTGGTGTTAGCCATTAGCACGCCAAGATAGCTATCGGGGTTTTGAAACACCTTTTCGATAGTTGCCGCGGCCTCGCGCCGTTGCGAATCGTTGGCTGCTTGACCGAACACTCCCACAACTCCGGCTTGCGTCAACTGCGCACTCAAAACTTTCATCGTTTCAGCTAAGCGCGCCTTGTCCCCGAAACCCTTGCACCTGTCGAACAGTTTTTCGGCGGCATGTTCTCGATTTGTCGCGCGGCCCGCAGCACCTGCGGCAGATAGCTTTTCATAATGGGCTGTATCTAAAGGATACGGTTTCGGCGAACCTGACGCATACGGCAAACATACCGAAACAAGATATGCAGCCGTAGAGGCATCGTCAGGCGTCCCAGAATTAGTAGCGTTAATGAATGCTGTGAACAGATCTCGTTTTTGTTGTGCAGTAACAAAAGCATTTGTTGCTGCGCTGGTTTGTCTAGCAATGCTAGTCGTTGACGGTGTGTTTACCTGAACGGCAGCGGAATCGCGTTCGGGTACTTGCGCAGCATAGTTCTTGACCGTAGCGTTTTGCGCCAAACTCCCAACGGCGTGTGTCGCGGAGGTGCGCGCTTCGCTAAGAGCTTGTGTGTCTGATCTTGCAACGTACTTCCACAATAAACCCGACAGCGCGAGGGCGGCTAATAAAAAGAAACCTGTTTTGTATCGACTCATTCTCTTCCCAGAAAAAATAGGGCTCAAGGTTGTCTAAAGTATCGAATGCAATCATCGGGTCGGAGCAACGCTTCGACCCGATGATGTACCCCAAATCTACATTGGGCAGGCGGGGGCGGTTCCGGCCTCGCAACCGTTTGCCGCGTTGTGCCCCACTAAGCCACAATTTACCACCAAGCCGGCTGTTCTGGCGATGCAGGCGGCGATTACACGCTGTCCGTAATCGACACACGACTCCCCTTTTCCGACACACGTAGCCAAGAGTTCGCCGGTAATTTTATTAACGTCGGGGAGTTTGGTTCCCATGCCGTTTGGGTCAATTGGCGGCCCAGGTACTCGATTGTCGTAAACACAGTTGCCACCGGCGTCACAAAGTGTGGCCGACGGGTCGACCCATTTTTTACCGGTAACGACGACCAACTCAATCTCCGAAAATGCAGCGGTTGAACAAATAGAGGCCATGATGGCAATGATTACTGAAAATAATTTAACTGATCGCACGATAGTTCCCTTTGTTGATGAATACAAGCGATCTTTCATATTACCCCCCCCCTTTATGACATTGTCAAGTCCATAGGCATAAATTGCACTCACGTTGTTACAGCCAATAGTTGGATTGCGTAGCGGCACGAAATCTTATGAGCGTGCTGACGGAAACCTAATGGGTGCTTGCCCAGCGTTCGCGAACGATCCAAAATGCGTCCATGTCTGCGAGCCGAGAGCGTCTTGATAAAAACAACTCGCGGATGACACTCGCGCAAACCAAAGGCCGCCGCATTGAGGCAAGCGTTTGGTTAGGCTGGGGCCGCAACACGCTGACGCGAAAAATTCACGAGCTGGGAATGGACGGCGAGGTGTAGCGCGCCGCGCGCCGCTCGCCGCTCGCTATCCGAATTTCGAAATTCGACATCGGCCTTTGGACTGCTGCAACGCAAATGGCGCATGACAGTATCATTTGTACACTAGTGTGCAACGCGCTCGTCAGGGCTGCGACTTCTATTCTTTTACCGCGCATTTCATAGGGAGCATCTTGGCTTTTCCAGTCCACACCAAAGCGCCACTACCGCCCAGCATGCGCAGATGGATGGTGGCGATTGTCTTGTTTGCCGTGCTGCCGATGCTCGCCTTTGCGCTGCTCGCAGGGCGCACGCTGCTGGAGCAGAAACGCGCTGAACTGCACGCCGATCTCCAAGACGCGAGCGATGTTGCCGCTCGCGAATTGGCGCGCGAGGTGCGCGTGATGTTCGCCGTGCTCGATACGCTCGTCGCGAGTGAGGCGGCTCTGCGCGCCGACTACGCCTCGTTGCACGCGCAGGCCAGTCGCGTGGCCGCACAGATGCCGCGCATTGGCTCCATTGCTGGGGTTGACCTTGATGGCGTGCGCCGATTTTCAACGCTCACGCCGTTCACCGTCGCGCTCCCTCCCAGCGCGCTGGTTGAGTTCGATCAGCGGGTGATACGCACCGGGCAGCGGCAGATTTCGGCGCTGGTGTCGGGCTCCATCAGCGGCAAAAAACTGATTTCTTTCGCGGTGCCGGTAAAGCAGGGTGACAAGGTTGTCATGGTGCTGCGCTTGGCGATGTGGTCGGACGCCATCGGCGAGGTGGTCTACGAGCAGCGCTGGCCGGCGTCGTGGCAGGCCGGTGTGATTGACCAAAGCAACACCGTCATCGCCCGCGCGACCGACGCCGCGCGCTACGTGGGGCTGCCGGCCTTGGACAGCGTGAAGACCGCCATCAGCGCAGGCACGCGCGGGCCGTTTGCACTGCTCGGTCGCGATAACGCCGCACTCACTGGCACCTTGTCAGCGGTGCCCGGCACTGAGTGGCATGTGGTCACCGCTGCGCCCTCTATGGCGCTTGACGCGCAAGTGCTGCGGGCGTTAAGCCCAATGTTGTGGATGGGCCTGCTGTGTACGTTGTTGTCAATCGTCGGCGCATGGTTTGTTGCCCGCGCGCTGCGCCAGCACATTCAGCACACCGAAGACACCGCCAAGGCAAAGCTTGCGGCCGTGGCCGAGCCCGCCATTGTGTACCGCGTTGAGAAGTAAAGGGTTGCCAATCGAAACGCAAACGCGCCGAAATTAGCGGATCAGCTTTTGCGTGAAAGCCATACTTAACTAGGGCTGAACGCCTAAATAGCCATTAGTCGACTCCTGATTAGCAAGCTGGCTCCGGAAGCCGTATCTGGGATAGCGGATGAGGCTTGGAGGCGACGGCAGCATGGAGCAATCTCGGCAGCATCG
>JAYSRA010000057.1:0-4484 GCA_043721275.1 Burkholderiales bacterium | reverse complement strand
CCACGCGTGACGCTACTCGCAAACAACGTGGGCACGGGGTGCCCACCCTACGAAGGACCGTCATGATTCGTTTACTAATCGTCTGGCTACTCAACGCTGTAGCTTTAATGGCGGTCGCGTATTTCATGCCGACGATTCACGTAACGAGTTTTGTTTCTGCGCTGATCGCCGCGTTTGCGCTGGGTTTCGTCAACACGTTGATTCGTCCGGTGTTGACCTTGCTGACATTGCCAATCTCCGTGCTCACGCTGGGTTTTTTCTACCTAGTGATCAATGGCCTGCTGTTCTGGATGGTCGGCAAGCTGCTCAACGGATTTACCGTTGATGGCTTCTGGGCCGCCGTGTTCGGTGGCCTGCTTTACGGCTTGATTTCATGGGCGCTGGCCATGATCATTCCGTTCGGCAAAAAAAGCCAAATAATTTCCCCCGTGTGTAATCGTGCGCGCTGATGTGCTGCTGGTCGAGCGCGGGCTCGCGCCTTCGCGCACGGCGGCCCAGCGGCTGATCGCGGCGGGCCACGTGTTCTCGCATGATGGCGGTTTGCGCGTCGTTGTGAGCAAACCGAGCGTCTCCGTCGCAGAAGATGTTTCGCTTGAAGTTGAAGCCAGCGATCTGAACCGCTTCGTGTCGCGCGGCGGGCTCAAACTCGATGGCGCATTGACCCATGCTGGGCTTGATGTAGCGCAGCTCTGCTGTCTCGATGTAGGCCAATCAACGGGCGGCTTTACTGACTGTCTGCTGCAACGCGGCGCGGCACATGTGGTGGGCGTGGATGTGGGTCACGATCAGTTGCATCCGCGCATGCGCTCCGATGCGCGGGTGACGTGTATTGAGGCCATCAATGCGAGAACGCTTGCAGAGATCGGCGAACCTTTCGACCTGATCGTTGCCGATGTTTCGTTCATTTCACTTACCAAAGTATTGCCGCAGTGGGCCGCTTTATTGGCTGCGAACGGGCGCGTATTGAGCCTCGTAAAACCGCAGTTTGAAGTCGGTGCGGATAACCTCGCGAGGGGCGGCATTGTGCGCGATGCGTCGCTTTACGCCGCCGTAGAAACAGCCATTCGCGCAGCGTGCGCGCCAGCCGGTTTGCGCGTGCTCGACTACTTCGACAGCTCCATCACCGGTACTGATGGCAATCGTGAGTTTTTCGTTTATGCAGAAACAGCGGAGAAAGCATAAGCAAACCCAGCAAACCCAGCAAAGCCGCAGCTGACGAGTTTCGCGACTACTGCCTCGAACTATTCGACACGCTTTCACCGCACGCGGGCGTCGCCAGAATCGCAGCTAAGCGCATGTTTGGCGGCACCGGATTTTCGATTGACGGAAAGACTTTCGCCATCATCGCATTCGAGCAACTTTGGCTCAAAGCGGACGATCAATCCCGATCAGACTTTGTAGCGGCGCAATGCCCAATCTTTACGTACGCGTGGACTGACGGTATTGCACGCAATCTCAGCTACTACGCTCCGCCCTCTGACGCAATGGAGTCGGGTGCGGCAATGCGTCCATGGGCTGCTCTTGCGTGGGACGCAGCGCTGCGCGCTGCCGCACCCAAGCCAAAAAAATCAAAAAAAGTCACTTAAAAAATGAACAACATCTCCTTCGAATTTTTTCCTCCGAACACACCAGAAGGTGCGATCAAGCTGCGCGCCGTCACGCAGCAACTCGGCACATTGAATCCCGAATTTTTTAGCGTGACTTACGGCGCAGGCGGCTCCACGCGCGAGAAAACGTTGTCCACTGTGCTCGAAATTATTGACGCCGGATTTCACGCTGCACCGCATCTGTCGTGCATCGGCGCGACGAAACAAAGCATCGCTGAAACCCTCGATCTGTACAAAACAAAAGGCATTCGCCGCATCGTCGCTTTGCGCGGCGATATGCCGAGCGGCATGGGCGCGATGGGGGATTTCAGCTACGCCACCGACCTCGTGAAATTCATCCGCGAACTGCATGGTGACCACTTCACCATTGAGGTCGCAGCCTACCCTGAATATCACCCGCAAAGCCGCTACGCTGAGGCTGACCTTAAAAATTTTGTGACTAAGGCCAATGCCGGTGCGCACTCGGCGATCACGCAGTTTTTCTTCAGTGCCGACGCCTATTTTCACTTCGTCGACGAGGTGCGCAAACGCGGTGTGACCATCCCTATCGTGCCGGGCATCATGCCGTTTCACAACTACTCAAAAATCGCGCGCTTCGCGGCCAAAGATCAGATTGATATTCCACGTTGGGTGGCGCTCAAGATGGAAGGCTTCATGGATGACGCGGCCTCAGTGCGCGCGTTTGGCGCAGACGTGATCACCCAACTCTGCCAACGCCTGATCGACGGTGGCGCACCCGGCATTCACTTCTACACTATGAACCAAGCGCCGCTTACCGCCGAAATCGTGCAACGTTTGCGCTCATAATCCAATCTCGAGTTTCTGCTCCCACATTCCTAACTTCGCCAAAGAAAATTATGCCCACTAGAGTCATTCACACCGAGCTCGCCCCCGCCGCTATTGGGCCGTATTCGCAAGCCGTCAGCGTTAATATGGAGACGGCTGAGAAGATGATTTTTTGCTCGGGCCAGATCGGGCTTGATCCTGTCACCGGCAATTTGCGTGACGGCTTCGATGCGCAGGTTGATCAGGCGCTGGCCAACCTGCAGGCGGTGATTGCCGCGGCGCACGGCTCTTTGGGCGGCATCGTCAAGCTCACCTTGTTTCTCACCGATCTCGCAAATTTCGCGACCGTGAACGCAAAAATGGAAGCGCTGTTGTCGAAGCCGTACCCGGCACGTTCGACCATCGGCGTGGCTTCGTTGCCGAAGGGTGCGTTGTTTGAAATTGAAGCGATAGTGGTGCTTTAATTCAGACGCCAGATTGCCATCAGCTTTTTCGTTAAAGCGCCATTTTAATTGGGCTAACCGGTACATATCAGCGATAGTCGATAACTGGCAAAAATCGGCTATAGCCGACGTTGAACAACGGTTCAGCTAAAAAGCTGGATAGGAGAATGATGGTGCGATGAGGCGACCCTTGGCTACCGTACAAACTTTCCGTCTTTGCTGATAATGGACAAATCGGTAAACGATAAGCCAGTGTGATCGGTAGCCGAATAGTCAATTTTCATGCCACCGACATCAAATCCACGCGTTGCTTCCAACGCAGCTTGCAGCCGCGAACCGGTCGGATTTTTACCTGCGCGACGCAGCCCTTGCACCAGCACCGCCGCAGCCGCGTAGCCTTCAAGCATCGCGGGAGACACCTCCTTAATGCCTTTGGCTTTTGCGGCGCGCGTGACCTCGGAGAACAACGCGGAGCTGCGTTCACCTGGAAACACTTGGGACACGATCACGCCTTTTGCGTGCTCACCCAGCGCCTTGACGAAACCGGACGACGCGTTGTTTGAAAGCGTCACCAGTTTTGCGCTGGAGCCCGCCGCGCGAACCGCGTGCGCCACATCGGCCACGTTGGTACCGGAGCCCAACACCATCAGCACGTTCGGATTGGCTTTGATGATTTCAGTGGTGGCCAGCTTGACATCGGGCTTGCTTCGGTCGAATTTTCCCACGTAAATGGGCGCGACTTTCGTCTGCTCAAACCCGGCGCGGGCACCCGCCAAGGCGTCGAGCCCGAAGCTGTCGTCGGTATGCAGCACCGCGACGCGGTCAAGCCCGATGGCGTTGAGTAACTTCACCGCTTTTTCGGCCTCAAGCTGGTAGGTGGCGCGCACATTGAAGACATTTTTTTTAACTGGTGTGTGCAGCACCATAGCACCGGTGGACGGCGCGATCAACGGCACGCTAAATTCGTCCAGCACCGGAATCATCGCTTCGGCGTGCGGCGTGCCGCGGGATAGAAACAAGGCGATCACGCCATTTTCAGTGATCAGTTTACGGGTGTTTTCGGCGGCTAACTTTGGATCAAACTTGTCATCCAGCGACACCAATTTGATGCGCTGGCCGCCGATGCCACCCCGCGCATTCACGGCGTCAATGTAGAGCTTTGCGCCGGCTGTAGTTTCCTGCACCCCCGCTGCCACGACGCCGGTGAATCCAGCTGTTTGCCCAATCAGTAAATCCGCGAAAGCTGTTGAGCTTGCGAGCAAAGCAAGCACCGTTATTAGCGTTTTCATTGTGTCTCCCATCAACGTGATTATTTTTTTTGCGGTCGCTTGCGACGATGCATGCACACACGCAGTTAATAGTATGAAGCAAATGCGAGTGAGTTGCCTGCTTAACGTGAGAAAAAAAACGATCAACCACAGGCCTCTTACAAATACGCCACCAAGGTTCCGGTCTCAAAAAAATGACGATGTAGTGGGCCAGCTGATGACGACGGAATTGGCAAACAACATTTATGCAAAAGCGCCGTATAGATTGGGGTATTAGTAGATTCCTGATTAGCAAGCTGGCTCATGAAGTATTGACGGTAGTGCTGTATTTGCGTACAGTTATGCATTTGAACGATTGGAGCACCGTCATGCCCATGAAC
>JAYSRA010000056.1:0-37729 GCA_043721275.1 Burkholderiales bacterium | reverse complement strand
GCATGACGGTGCTCCAATCGTTCAAATGCGTAACTGTACGCAAATACAGCACTACCGTCAATACTTCCTGAGCCAGCTTGCTAATCAGGTATCGACTTATGCAGTAAACGCGGTCTACCCCAACCTAAATGGTCATTAGCGACGAAAGCTGCTTATCCAAACCATCAGAATTAGGGCTGCAAAGTCTTAAGCAATTCCGGGAAAATTTTCGGCGTGCCAGCAACGATTGATCCTGAATCCATGTACGAATCTTCGCCGTCGATGCCGGTCACTAAACCGCCGGCTTCCATGATGAGCAAAGCACCTGCCGCCATGTCCCACGGGTTCAATTTCATCTCCCAGAAGCCATCGTAGAAGCCTGCCGCGACATACGCCAAATCGAGCGCAGCCGAGCCGGGGCGGCGCAGGCCCGCTGTTTTCGGCATTAGACGACGCAGTTGCGTCAAGTATTCATCGAACGCCGCTCCCTCGCGAAACGGAAAGCCGGTGCCGATCAACGCATCACGCAGTTTGAGCGTTTTTGACACGCGGATACGGCGGTTATTCATGAACGCACCGGCCCCGCGCGATGAGGTAAACAGGTCGTTGCGATTGGGGTCATAAATGACGGCTTGTGTGAGCTTGCCTTCCACCTGCAACGCGATCGACACGCAGTACGTCGGCAGGCCGTGCAAAAAATTGGTGGTGCCATCGAGCGGGTCGATGATCCAGATGTGGTCTGACTGCGAGTTGCCGCGGGTGTTGCCCGAGCCTTCTTCGGCAACGATGCCGTGGTTTGGGTATGCGCCGAGCAGCGTATCTACAATCGTCTCTTCGGCCTTGCGGTCAATCTCGGTGACGAAATCGCCGGGGCCTTTGCTGTCGATGGTGAGGCGGTCTAAATTGCGCGCACCAAACTGAATAATTTCAGCGGCGTCGCGAGCGGCTTTGACCGCGGTGTTCAACATCGGATGCATGAGATGACTTCGATAATTTTAGAAAGAGCGTGTGAGCCAGGCAAACATGGATGCGTTGAGCCCGACCGAATCTGGCGATTTTAGTCCGCCGATCAACGAGCGGGCAAATCCGCTGCAAAACGTGGTGATCGTCCTCTCGCATACCTCGCATCCGGGCAATATCGGAGCGGTCGCGCGCGCCATGAAAACAATGGGGCTCAACGCGTTGCGACTGGTTAATCCTGATGTGTTTCCGAGTGAAATCGCAACCGCCCGCGCGTCGGGTGCGACGGATGTTTTGGATAACGCGGCTGTTTTTTTGGAGCTAAAAGATGCGCTCGCCGACTGCGTCTACGTGGTCGGCAGCTCTGCGCGCGGCCGTGATTTTGTAGGCGAAGTTGCGGACGCGAGAACCGCCACAGCACGGCTCATTGCGGCGACCACGCAAGGCAAAGTCGCGTTAGTTTTTGGCTGCGAAACCAGCGGCCTAACCAACGCCGAAGTTGCGCTCTGCCAAACCCTCGCTTTCATACCGACCAACCCCGATTATTCATCCTTAAATCTCGGCAGTGCGGCGCAGGTTTTTGCGTACGAACTTCGCATGGCAGCGGGGCAAATGCAAGGCTATGAAGCTCCTGAATTTCAGCTAGCTACCGGCGCCGAAATTGATGCTATGTTCGTGCACATGGAACAAGCGTTTACGGAGATCGGCTTCTACAATCCGGCGAACCCGAGACGTTTGTTCCCGCGGCTGCGGCGATTGTTTAATCGCACGCGCTTGGAGCGAGAAGAGGTCGATATTTTTCGCGGGATTTTGCGGGCGATGGGCGGGCGCTAGCTTGCCACGAGTGGTGCCACCACCACCAGCGCAATATACGCGGAGCCTGTGTTGGAATTCTGCACGCTGTTGCAAACTTCTGCACAGCGCCCGTCAGCTAAAACTGCTTCGCTGCCGAGCGCATGCGCTGCGCTCTCGGGCAGTGTTTGCAGCTCCAGAAGGCGTTTCACCGCACCTCGATAGTGCGCGCGCGCCACCACTTCTTGTCCGGGGTAACAGCCCTTGCTGAAGCTCACGCCACCGCCCGGTTGCACGTGATCCCAGTTAATCATTTGCGGGACGAACATCTCGGCGGTGGCTGCGGTCACCTCCGGTTGCATGGCTTCGATGCCGAGCAAATCCCAGCGTTGCATGAACGCGTTATTGGCGTCTGTGTCGTCGGGTTCACCAGCCATTTTTAGTGGCGCGACGGTGATCCAGCGACCGTGGCCAAGATCGATGGTTACAACGGAAACTTGCGCGACATCGGGTTGCGTTAAATGCAAGGTTGCGACGAGCGACGCGCTCAGCTCAATGGTGACCTTCGCGCGAAAACGAAACATCGATAGTCGTTTCGCGAGCGTCGCCGCCACGGACTGGTGCACCACCGCCGCGAACGCATGCTCGCCGGTGCGCGCCATCGCGAAGGTGGCTTGTAGCCTGCCTTTGGCCGAGCAGTAGCCCTGCCATTGCCAGCCACCGACGGCAAGTGCTGCCACGTCATTGGTCAGCTGCGATTGCAAAAAAGAGAGCGCATCTGCTCCGTCAAAACTTAAGACGACGTGATCTGGTGAGCGAAGATTCATGGTGGTGTTTGAGGAGAAGATGGTTGCCCGCCGCGTTCAGCCGGTGTGCAAATTTTGCTGCTAACTGGTGATGTGGGGGCGAATTTCAAAGCTTGAAACGAGCATACAGCTTTTCAGCAAAACGTCCATTTTGCTTGGGCTGAGGCTCAATTTAGGTAGTTATCGATATTCTATAAAATCGTTCGTTGGCCCAAGTGTGCAAAGGGCAAATTATAAAAAGTTGTCACGCAAAAAACTAGGTTATCCAACCGAACTTTACGAGCGGAAAACACAAATTCGCACCGAAACCCGCTATACTAATTGGCTGTCCACACTGGACAAATCCGCACACTCGCACAATCTGATGGGTGTTTGCCGAAAACGTTGAATCTCAGCTTTTCAGCAGACGCTAGCGAGTGGAGGTTAAACCCACCAGGAGAAAAGTTATGTCAACCACCATGCGTGAAATGCTGGAAGCCGGTGTCCATTTCGGTCACCAAACGCGTTTTTGGCACCCAAAAATGGCACCGTATATTTTCGGTGCGCGCAACAAGATTCACATCGTCAATCTCGAAAAGACGATGGAGCAATACAACGCGGCGATGACCTACGTGCGCCGCCTCGCGGCCAATCGTGGCACCATTCTTTTCGTGGCGACCAAGCGTCAAGCCCGCGAAATTATTAAAGAAGAAGCGCAGCGCGCCGGTATGCCATTTGTTGACCACCGTTGGCTCGGCGGAATGATGTCAAACTTCAAAACGGTTAAAGGTTCGATTAAGCGTTTGAAAGAGCTTGAAGTGATGAAGCTCGATGGCACGTTTGAGCGCATGAACAAGCGTGAGGCGCTGACCCTGACCCGCGAATACGACAAGCTGATGACCTCCATGGGTGGCATCAAGGACATGGTTTCGTTGCCTGATGCGATGTTTATCATCGACGTCGGCTACCAAAAAATCGCCGTGCAAGAAGCGCTCAAATTGGGCATTCCGTTGGTCGGCGTGGTGGACACCAATCACTCGCCGGACGGCATTGATTACGTCATCCCAGGCAACGACGACTCAAGCAAAGCCATCCGCCTGTATGCGCGCGGCGTCGCCGACGCGATCCTAGAAGGCAAATCGCAAGCCGTTCAAGAAATCGTTCAGGCACAAACGCAAAGCGAAGAATTTGTAGACGTGGATCCCGCCGACATGGCGGCGAAGCAGTAACAGTCCTGCCGTAAACGTGGGGCTCTGCATCGCATGCGAGCCCCATTTTTTATTGAGCTGAACCTTTAGATTTTTTACGCCGTGGCCGCAGAGGTGCACGACGAAGTGGAGAAGAACATGGCAGAAATTTCTGCATCCCTGGTTAAAGAATTGCGCGAGATGACCGGTCTCGGCATGATGGAGTGCAAACGTGCACTCGCAGAAACCGATGGCGACATCAAAAAAGCGGAAGAGCTGATGCGCATCAAGTCCGGTGCCAAAGCGAGCAAAGCCGCGTCCCGTCAGGCCGCGGAAGGCACCATTGGCGTCTACGTTTCGGCTGATAGCAAAGTGGGCTCGCTGGTTGAATTCAACTGCGAAACCGATTTCGCAGCGAGGAACGTTGACTTGCTGGCCATGGCCGCAGCACTCGCTAAAAACGTCGGCAGCGAAAATCCTGCGGATGTAGCGGCGTTGATGAACACGCACATCGATGGCGAAGTGGCGGAAGCCAAACGCGCTGCATTGGTGCAAAAAATCGGCGAGAACATGAACGTGCGTCGTTTCGTGCGCGTCGGTGGCTCTGGTAGCAAAGTTGTGAGCTACGTGCACGGCGGCGGACGCATTGGTGTGCTCGTTGAGTTTGATGGCAATGGCGACGTGGCGCGGGACGTTGCGATGCACTTGGCTGCTTCTGTGGCCGGTACGCGCCCAATTTGCGTGTCTCCCGACGAAATTTCGCCAGAACTGATTGAGAATGAACGCCGCATTGCGGCCGCGCAGGCTGTGGAAGAAGGCAAGAAGCCTGAATTCATTCCGAAAGTAGTTGAGGGGCGGGTAAGAAAGTATCTGGCAGAAAATGCACTGTTGGGCCAACCGTTCGTTAAGGACGACAAGCAAACCGTCGAGCAAGTGCTCAAAGCGGCCGACACCAAAGTGCACAGCTTTCAGATGTATGTCGTCGGCGAAGGCATCGAAAAAAAGGCGGTGGACTACGCAGCGGAAGTGGCGGCGGCGGTCGCAGGGTTGTAGTCCCGTCCTCGTCGCAGCAAAAGAGAGGCCCTTCGGGGCCTCTTTTGTCTGGTGAAGCGCCGTTGTCATAGTCCAAAGTAGCTGCTGTCGCGATAAACTTCAAGGTTATGTCTAGTCCAAATTTATCTACGCCAACGCCCGTACCGACGCCAGCGCTAAAGCCTGCATTCAAGCGAATCCTGTTGAAGCTCTCCGGAGAGGCGCTGATGGGGGATGACGCTTACGGAATCAACCCGCTGGTGATTGACCGTATCGTCGGCGAGATCAAAGAGGTTTCCGACTTGGGCGTGCAAATCGGCGTCGTGATCGGTGGCGGAAATATTTTTCGCGGCATCGCGCCTAGCGCTACCGGAATGGATCGTGCCACAGCGGACTACATGGGCATGATGGCAACGCTCATGAATGCGCTGGCGCTGGCGGACGCGATGCGCCGCGCGGGCTTGGTTGCTCGCGTGCAATCCGCGCTCACGATCAATCAAGTCGCTGAGCCCTACATTCGTGGCAAAGCGTTGCGCTACCTCGAAGAAGGCAAGATTGTGATCTTCGGTGCAGGCACCGGCAATCCGTTTTTCACCACCGACACCGCTGCGGCGTTGCGCGGTCGCGAGATCAACGCTGATTTGGTGCTGAAGGCCACCAAAGTCGACGGCGTGTACACCGCTGACCCAATGAAAGATGCGACTGCCACTCGCTACAGCAGCCTCACCTTCGACGAAGCGATTATCAAAAATTTGAAAGTGATGGACGCGACAGCACTCGCGCTGTGTCGCGACCAACAATTGCGGTTGAACGTATTCAGTATCTTCAAAGCTGGTGCGCTAAAACGCGTGGTGTGTGGCGAAGATGAAGGGACGACTGTTGTTTGCTAACTCAAGCTCCAATATTTAAATCATGATCGCTGACACCAAAAAAACTGCCGAGCAAAAAATGCTCAGGGCCCTCGAAGCGCTAAGAAATAACTTCGCCAAGGTGCGCACTGGGCGAGCGCATTCGGGCATGCTTGACTCAGTACAAGTGGAGTACTACGGCTCCATGACGCCAGTCAGTGGCGTGGCCAATGTGACGTTGTTGGACGCGCGCACGCTCGGCGTGCAACCGTACGAAAAGAAGATGATTCAGGCCATTGAAAAGGCTATTCGCGACGCGGACATCGGTCTCAACCCGTCGGTGACCAGCGACGTGATTCGCGTACCGATGCCGATGATGAACGAAGAGCGTCGTCGTGAGCTGGTGAAGCTCGTCAAGGGTGAGGCTGAGGACGCGCGCGTCGTGCTTCGCAGCGTACGACGTGATGCCAATAACGCGCTCAAAGATGCGCTCAAAACCAAGATCATCTCGGAAGACGAGGAACGTCGCGCGCAGGACGACGTGCAGAAATTGACCGATAAGTGTATTGGTGAGGTGGAGCGTCAGTTTTCCGTCAAAGAAGGCGAGTTGTTGTCTGTTTAGACGCAGCAAAGCCCGGCCATCAAGACTTTCATTGTGCCCGCTGAAACCCTGATCGACTTAAGCGCTATGCCGCACCACATTGCTGTGGTGATGGACGGTAACGGGCGCTGGGCAAAGCGCCGCTTTTTGCCGCGAGTGGCGGGGCACAAGCAGGGCTTGGAAGCGGTGCGCGCGTTGATTCGCGGGTGCATGAAACAGGGTGTGGAGTGCCTGACAATCTTCGCGTTCAGCAGCGAAAATTGGCAGCGACCGCCAGACGAAGTATCTTTCTTGATGGACTTGTTTTTGCGCGCATTGCGCGAAGAGGTGCAAAAACTACACGGCAACGGCATTCGTTTTAGCGCTGTGGGCGACGTCTCAGTATTGAGTGAAGAGACGCGAAATCTGATTAGTGACGCCGAAGCTTTGACTCGAGTTAATCACCAGTTTCGCCTAAATGTTGCAGTCAATTACGGGGGACGATGGGATGTGGAGCAAGCCGTTAACCGCGCCCAAGCGAGCGGCGACTTGCAAACCTTTCCAAATTACCTAGCGTTCGCTGATCAACCTGACCCTGACTTATTTATTCGCACCGGCGGCGAACGAAGAATCAGCAATTTCATGTTGTGGCAACTGGCCTACACCGAGCTCTATTTCACCGACACACTGTGGCCTGACTTCAGCGAAGCCGAGCTTGCAGATGCGCTTAAGTGGTTCGCAACGCGGGAGCGGCGATTTGGTAAAACCGGCGATCAGTTGCGGCAGTTCAGTCCCGCAGCGGCGACACTCTGACCATCGTGCGATCCAATTTGCGCATCCGGGTGATGACTGCACTAGTCTTGGCAGCCGTAGTTATTAGCACGCTCGTGACCAGTTCTACGGCGCTCTGGGCGGCGCTTGTTACCTGCTTTTGTGCGGCCGCAGCGTGGGAGTTTGCGCGTCTGTCGCCTGCGGCCTCTCGCGCGCAAATACGCTTGTCGTGGCTGCTTCTCGCGGCGTTGATTGCGGCGTTTGCGGTGGCGTTGTTTATCAGCGAAAACAATTCCGAAATTGGGAAAGAACTTTTCAAAACGTTCCTGCCTTTTCTGTTGATCGCGGCAGCTTTTTGGTTGGCAGTGGTGCCATTTCAGTTATCGCGCCGAAGGATTGTCTTGAACGCTTGGCCGAGCGTTTTGACAATGCCCATCGTCATCGGCGCGGCATGGCTATCGGCGGTGTTGTTGCAACGAGCGGGCACACGATTTCTGATTGCGGTGATAGTCCTTACCGTTGTTGCTGACGTGGCGGGATACTTTGTGGGTCGTAAGTTCGGGCGGGTTAAGTTAGCTCCGTCCATCAGCCCGGGGAAGACTCGAGAGGGCGCTGTGGGTGGCGTCCTCGCCGCCGCGCTGTGGACGGCGGCTATGTCGTTCTACATGGGGCTGTGTTCGGGAATCTTGCAGTTGTTATTGGCTGCGTTGGCCGGCGCAGTCCTCGGGGCCAGTGCGGTGATGGGGGACCTCTGGGAGTCGCAGCTGAAGCGGCAGGCTGGGGTGAAAGATTCAAGCCAATTGCTGCCCGGCCACGGTGGCGTGCTGGATCGTATCGACGCGCAGTTGGCGGTGTTGCCGCTGTCGACTGTTCTGCTCACACTGGTGCAGCCGCTATGGTGAACGTATGATTCGAGTGGCACTGCTCGGCGCATCCGGTTCAATTGGCGCAAGCACGCTCGCTGTGTTGCGCCAACATCGCGACCGGTTTCAATTGATTGCGGTGGCGGTGCGTTCCAACTGGCAAGCACTGATACCCATCATCGAAGAATTTCAGCCGCAGTTCTGCGCGGTAGCAGATGCAGGCGCGGCGGTAGCGCTGCGCGATGCGGTCACTGCACGCAACACGTTGCAAATAGAGGCTGGCGACGATGCGGTGACCGCCGTCGCGAGCGCCAACGAAGTGGACGTTGTCATCGCTGGTATTTCCGGATTCGCCGGCTTGCCGTCGACCTGGGCTGCTGTTTCGGCAGGCAAGCGGGTGTTGCTGGCCAACAAAGAGGCGCTCGTTGCATCGGGTCGATTGCTGCTCGACGAAGCGATGGCGAGTGGGGCGCGACTGTTGCCCATCGACAGCGAGCACAACGCCGTGTTCCAGTGCGCCAATGGGCTCGATTGTGATTCACGCCGAGTTCGCGCAATCACATTGACGGCGTCGGGTGGCCCGTTCCGTTTACGCCCACTTGACACCTTTGACTCCATCACGCCCGACGAAGCTTGCAGGCATCCCACGTGGGCGATGGGGCGGAAGATTTCCGTAGACTCCGCGACCCTGATGAATAAAGGGCTTGAGGTGATTGAGGCGGCGTTGTTGTTCAATCGCCCCGCAGCTGACGTACACGTCGTGATTCATCCAACCAGCACGGTGCATGCGATGGTCGAATACGTGGATGGCTCCATCCTCGCGCACCTGGGCCCCGCCAACATGCAGGTGCCTATTGCTCACGCGCTAGGCATCGCCGCAGAACCGTTTGATGCAGCGGCGCGACTTCCACTTGCGATTCCTCGCTTATCGCTGACCGAACTTGGCAAACTTGAGTTTTTTGAGGTGGACAACGCCCGATTCCCGGCGTTGCAGCTCGCCTACGCGGCTCTCAAGCAGGGGCAGGGAGCGTGCCTTGCGCTCAACGCTGCCAACGAAGTCGCAGTTGCTGCTTTTTTATCGGGTGAAATTCGCTACACCGACATCGTTCGCACCACCGAGCGAACCCTTGAGCAACTTGACCTGTCTGACCCGCTATCCATGGATGAAGTGTTCGCGCGAGACCGTCTCGCCCGCACCCAAGCCCGTGCAGTTTTGGAGAGTTCGTCAATGGTGACGGTAAGCTGATGTCATTCTTTGGAAGTTCTTTGTTGGGTTTTTTGCTCGCAGTGGCGATTCTTGTCACGGTGCATGAAATGGGGCATTATCTCGCCGCGCGTTGGTGTAAGGTGAAGGTGATCCGTTTTTCGGTGGGCTTTGGGCCGGTGCTGCTCAAGTGGGTGGGCAAACGCAGCATTTTTGCGGGCACTGAATTCGCTATTTCGGCCATTCCGTTGGGTGGTTATGTGCGCATGCTCGACACGCGCGATCCAGATTTGATCGACGCCAAGGATGTGGACACTAGCGCGGCATTCAACAAGCAATCGTTGTGGAAACGCTCAATCATCGTGGCCGCAGGCCCTTTGGCCAACTTCATCCTTGCCGCATTTCTTTACGCGATAGCGTTGGCGGCACCTGATCGCGACCTTACGGCATTCGTCGCGAAACCTGAGCCGAATACGCCCGCCGCCATCGCAGGCATGCGCGGTGGAGAGAACATTCTGCGCATCAATGACCGTGCGGTTGCGCACTGGGGCGACGTTCGCTGGGCGCTGTTGACAAGTTTGTTTGACACTGAATTGAAGCTTGACGTTGAAGAGCGTGGTGCACAGCGCAGCCTCACGTTGACGCGTGGGGAAAGCGCCGCAACAACCCCCGACAGCGTCGGTTCCCGGCTGTCCGGATGGGGCCTCGTCTTCGATCAGCCTGCGATCATCGGCACCGTGAAAGAGGGCGGGCCAGCGGCAGCAGCAGGCCTTAGAACCGGTGACCAAATTGTGGCAGTTAACGGGCAAACTATTCGTCAATGGACGCAGCTGACCAAAGTTGTTCAGGCCGCGTCTGGTGGGCAGGTCAAACTGGGCTTCAGTCGGCAGGGCGCAACGCAAGAAATCCTCGTTAAGCCGCGTGGCGAACTCGTTGCCAAGGTTTCTGTCGGACGCATTGACGTCGGCGCGATCAACCCGATGACACTGGGTGATAGCTGGGTCACTGATCGCCAGCGCTCGATTCCGGAAGCAACAATTGCTGCCCTGCAGCGCACTTATGACGCGTCGGTGCTGACCGTGCGTTTGCTCTGGGGCATGGTGACAGGTGACATTTCGCTGCGCCAAATTTCCGGCCCATTGACCATGGCCGAGGGTGCCGGTTCTACCCTCAGTCAAGGTGCCGTGGCCTTTACGCTGTTCCTTGCCATCGTCAGCATTTCGATTGGTGTGCTTAACCTGCTGCCGGTGCCCATGCTCGACGGGGGACAGTTGCTATATCATCTACTTGAAGCCCTCAAGGGAGCGCCACTTTCAGAGCGTGCTGAAGCATTTGGACAGCGCGTTGGCATCGGTTTTGTCACCGCCCTCACTGCGCTCGCTCTCTACAACGACTTTTTGCGAATCATCTCGTGACCCGACCCTCATTACGTTTTCCATTTTCGCCACGTCGCGTAACTTTTGGGCTGCTCTGTGCTGGCATCTTTGGTTATTCTGCCTCGGGTTTTGCAATCGATCCGTTCACCGTCCGCGATATTCGCGTTGAAGGACTGCAACGCACCGACGCAGGCACCGTATTTAATTACATGGGCGTCAAAGTGGGCGACCGCTTCGACGATGCCGCGGCGTCAAGCGCGATCAAAGCGCTGTTTGCCACGGGCTTCTTCCGCGATGTCCGTATTGAAGCACTGGAAGGCGTGGTGATTGTCTCGGTGGTCGAGCGACCTACCGTTGCATCCATCGATATCACCGGTGCCAAAGAATTTGATAAGGACACGCTCAAAAAAGCGCTGCGTGACGCAGGGCTTTCTGAAGGCCGCATTTTTGATCGCACCATTCTCGATAAAGCGGAACAGGAAATCAAAAAACAGTACCTGTCACGCGGCCGCTACGATGTTGAGGTCATCACCACCCTTACGCCACTTGAGCGCAATCGCACCGGCGTTGCCATTGTGGTGAAAGAGGGCGACGTCGCTAAGATTGACGTCATTAACATCGTCGGCTCTAACGTCGTTTCAGAAAAGACGCTGCTCTCAGAAATCCAGCTCGCCACTGGCGGATGGTTCTCTTGGTACACCAAAGACGATCAATACTCGAAGCAAAAGCTTCAGGCTGATTTAGAAGTCATTCGCAGCTATTACACCAACCGCGGGTACCTCGAGTTCACGGTCGAGTCAACACAAGTGTCGTTGTCGCCTGATCGCACCAAGGTTTTTGTCACCATCAACATTAGCGAAGGCGCGCAGTTCACCGTGTCTAACGTCGCACTGAGCGGGGACTTGTTGGTGCCCGAGGCGGAGTTGCGTTCGCTGATCCGAGTCAATCCGGGCGACACCTTTTCTAGAACGCGTCTGGCCGACAGCGCTAAAGCTATTAGTGATCGTCTCGGACGTGAAGGTTACGCCTTTGCGGGCGTAAACGCAGTGCCCGAAATTGATCGCGAGAAGCGCACGGTTGCGTTTAACTTTGTCGTCGATCCTGGCCGTCGCGTGTATGTGCGGCGCATCAATGTTTCGGGCAATGCGCAAACGCGAGACGAGGTGATTCGGCGTGAGCTGCGTCAGCTAGAGGCTTCTTGGTACGACCAGAGCAAAATTCAACGCTCAAAAGTTCGCCTTGATCGGCTAGGGTTCTTCTCTGAAGTGACCATGGACAATCAAGCGGTCCCGGGCGCGAGTGATCAGGTCGATGTTGACGTTGCAGTGACTGAAAAAAATACCGGCAGCCTGAACGCTGGAGCGGGTTATTCGAGCGCTGACAAGTTGGTACTGACTGCTTCCATTTCGCAAAATAACGTGCTGGGTACCGGAAATTCGCTAGCGCTACAAGTCAACACGAGCCGCACTGCCAAGACCGCCGTGATTGCGTATACCAATCCCTATTTCACGCCCGATGGTGTCAGCCGCGGCATCGATATTTATCGTCGTACTTATGACCCGACTTCTACCGGCGTCGGTAGCTACAAGCTGTCTACCTACGGCACAGGCATGCGCTTTGGTGTTCCGATCAGCGAAACCGATAGCGTGAGCGTTGGATTTTCGGCAGAGAACTCAAACCTGCAGCTGTACCCAGGCATCAGCCCGCAACGCTTCTACGACTACGCTAACGAGTTCGGCTACAACAACAACACCTACAAAGTGTCATCAGGTTGGGCGCGAGATAGTCGCGATAGTTTGATCTATCCCACGCGTGGTTGGTTACAAAGCATCAGTGTCGAATCGACGTTGCCGCTCACCGCCGTGAAGTTTTTCAAGATCAACTATCAGGGGCAAGCATTTTTTCCATTGGTCGCTGATTTTGTCTATGGCGTGAACGTCGAGGCCGGCTTTGGCAGCGGCTACGGCGGACGCTCGTTACCGTTCTTCCAAAACTACTATGGTGGCGGCGTTGGCTCCGTGCGCGGCTACGAAACGAATTCGCTTGGGCCGCGCGAAGCGATTACCTCCGCCATCACCACCAACCCCGATGGCACCACCTCATCGACCACATCGTTCACTGGCAACGCAACCGGCGGACGGCGCAAGTTCACGGTCAATAACGAGATATTATTCCCGTTCCCGGGCACCAAAAATGATAAGTCCGTTCGCGGCAGTTTGTTTATTGACGCCGGGCAGGTTTACGACAAAGGTGGGCCGCTGCAAAAAGACAATGAGCGCGTTCACTTCTCCACCGGTCTGGCCATCGCATGGCAGTCGCCGATCGGTGCTCTGAAATTCAGCTACGCCATCCCGATTGGATCCAAGCCCAGTGACAAGGCGCAAAGGTTCCAATTCCAAGTTGGCACGTTGTTCTAGACTTGAAAGTTTCATGTTGATGTTTGCTTTGATCCGCGCTTCGGCTGTCATCCTGTCAATGGGCCTTTCGTTGGCGCACATGGGCCTCGTCTGGGCGCAGGGAACCGCTGCGCCAGCGGCGCGTTCGCCGGAGCTCAAAATTGGGCTGGTCAACACAGAGAAACTGCTACGCGAGTCAGCGCCCGCGCAGCGCGCTTTCAAAAAGCTTGAGCGAGAATTCGCTGCGCGCCAAGCCGACGTGGAACGTGTCGCGAAGAAATTTCGCGACTCTTCTGCCGCGTTTGAGAAAGAGCAACTCACGCTCAACGATGTCGACCGCCGCAACAAGCAACGCGAACTCGAGGTGATGAACCGCGATTTACTCCGCGCCCAACGTGAGTTACGCGAAGACGAAAATCTGCGTCGCAACGAGGAGCTGGCGGGGCTTCAAGAGCGTCTGCAAAAGACTATTCAACAAATTGCAGAATCAGAAAAATTTGATTTGATCTTGCAAGAAGCTGTGTATGTCAGCAACCGGGTCGACATCACAGATCGCGTGTTGAAAGCGCTCGTCGACAAATAGATCGCGAGTGTCGGGCATGGGAAGACGCGTACAGCGACCGCTCACGGCTAAGGCGCTGGCCTTAGAGTTGGGTGCGCGGTGTATCGGTGACGATGCCGTGCGAATCACTAGCGTTGCAAGCATTGAGCGCGCCACCGCTGGTGATCTCTCCTTTTTCTCCGATCCAAAACATCGAGCTGCGGCGATGAGTAGCGCTGCCAGCGTGCTGATAGTTGGCGAGGCCGACTCCGATATTGCGTCTTGCACTCGCATCATTCACGCTGCGCCGCACGCCGCGTTTGCCAGCGCACTGGATCTGCTGTTTCCAGCGCCACTGCATTTGGCGACCGTGTCGCCGATGGCGCAGGTCGCGTCCTCTGCGCTTGTTGACGGAGCGCATATTGATGCCTTCAGCACCATCGGGGAGCGAGCAACCATCGGTGCGGGCAGCGTGATTAGTGCGCACGTCTTTGTTGGTGACGACGTCGTCATAGGCGGGAGCTGTTTGCTGCACCCCGGCGCTCGCGTGCTTGCAGGTGTTGAACTGGGTGATCGCTGCATTGTGCATTCGGGCGTCGTGATCGGCTCGGACGGCTTTGGTTTTCAGTCGACGCGCGAGGGTTGGCGGAAGGTTGCACAAGTTGGCGCCGTGGTCATTGGCAACGACGTAGAAATCGGAGCCAACACAACCATTGATCGCGGCGCTATCGAGGACACGGTGATCGGCAACGGGGTCAAGATTGACAACCTAGTGCAGATCGCGCACAACGTGCGTATCGGTGACCACACCGCCATCGCTGGGTGCGTAGGCATTGCCGGCAGCACCATCATCGGCGCGCGCTGCATGCTCGGTGGTGCGTCCATGGTGGTCGGCCACTTGTCGATTTGTGACGACGTGATTGTTTCCGGTGGTACTTTGATTGCCGCGTCGATTACACAACCCGGTCAGTACACCGGTGTGTTCCCGACCACTGCGCATCGTGATTGGATCAAAATCGCGGCGAAGTTGCGACGCTCAATCAAAGCGCCGTCCAAACCCAGCTAACGGTTTAGCGTCATCACGCCTGCGCGTTTTGCGACAATTGGGGATATGAATGAATCCGCGACTGAAGTGAC
Source organism: Burkholderiales bacterium (assembly GCA_043721275.1). Lineage (GTDB taxonomy): Bacteria > Pseudomonadota > Gammaproteobacteria > Burkholderiales > Casimicrobiaceae > Casimicrobium. Next base: position 23,278 of record JAYSRA010000056.1, on the reverse strand, counting down.
CGCCTTAAACGTTCCATCTCCTGCCGTTGCCATGCTCGGCTTGACGCTCGACATTACTAAAATAGCCGAGCTTTTGCCGCACCGATATCCTTTTCTGTTGATTGATCGGGTGCTGGAGTTGGACATTGGCAAGCGAGTCAAAGCACTTAAAAACGTCACTGCGAACGAGCCGTTTTTTAACGGCCACTTTCCAGGTAAACCGGTGATGCCCGGTGTATTGATGATTGAGGCACTGGCCCAAGCAGCTGCGGTGCTAGCCTACACGTCGCAGCCGAAAGATGCCACCGGCCGAACGCAAATTGTGTACTTGGCGGGTGTTGATAACGCGCGCTTCAAGCGCATCGTGATTCCGGGCGATCAGTTGATTCTTGAAGTGACGACCAGCCGCATTGTGCGCAATATCGGCAAGTTCGCGTGTCGCGCCACCGTTGATGGGCAGCTCGCGGTTGAGGCCACCTTGATCGCAGCATTGCAGGCGGGCTGATGGCGCACGTTCACGCAATGTCGGTCGTTCACCCGGAGGCAAAACTCGCGCCTGATGTTGAAGTTGGCCCGTTCTGCACCGTCGGTGAAAATGTTGTGCTGGGCGTCGGCTGCAAACTGATTTCGCATGTAGTGATCGATGGTCACACGCATATTGGTACCGGCAATACTTTCTTTCCGTTCTGTTCGATCGGCCTCGCGTCGCAAGATAAAAAGTATGCCGCCGAAGCGACGAAGGTCATCATTGGCAGCGACAACGTGTTCCGCGAAAGCTGCACAGTGCATCGTGGCACGGTGCAGGATCGCGGCGTTACCACCGTCGGTTCGCGCGGCTTGTTCATGGCGTATGCCCACGTGGCGCACGACTGCATCATTGGCGACGACGTCATTCTCGCCAACGCCGCGACGCTCGGCGGGCACGTTCATGTGGGCAACTGGGCGATTCTCGGCGGCTTAGCCGGGGTGCATCAGTTCTGTCGCATCGGCGAGCACGCGATGGTCGGCGGTGCGTCTTGCGTGCTGCAGGATGTTGCGCCGTATGTGCTCGGTCAAGGCAATCCGTTTTCGCTGAGCACGGTTAACAGCGAAGGCTTGAAGCGTCGCGGCTTTAGCGTGGAGGCTGTAACCACCGTTCGCAACGCATTCAAAACGGTGTTCCGCAACAACCTGACGCTCAAGGAAGCGATTGCCGCACTTGAGGCCGAGATGCTTGCATCGTCGGAGGACGCCAAGGCCGCTCTGATGCCGCTAGTCACTTTCCTGCAAACGCCCGGCCGAGGTCTTGCGCGTTAGGTGTGTCCATGACCGATGTAGTGATCGTCGCCGGAGAAACATCCGGCGATCAGTTGGCCGCCGACTTGGTTGAACGTGTGCTCGCAGCAGCGCCTGACGTGCGTTTTCACGGCATTGCGGGGCCGCGCATGCGGGCCGCGGGCGTGCACACGTGGATTGATTGCGAGACGCTGGCGGTGCGCGGGTATGCTGAGGTTGTCGCTGCGCTGCCGCGCATCTTTCGGGCAAAACGCGAGTTGATCGAACGAACGCAGGCACTGAAACCTGCGCTGTACATCGGCGTTGATGCGCCCGATTTCAATCTTCGCGTTGAGCGTGATTTGAAGGCGCACGGGCAGCGCACGCTGCACTACGTGTCGCCGTCGTTTTGGGCGTGGCGACCGGAACGTGCAGCGCGGTTTAAGGAATCGGCTGATCACATGTTGTGCCTGTTTCCGTTCGAGCCTAAGCTGCTCGCAGCACACGGCGTTGCCGCGACCTTCGTTGGTCATCCGCTGGCAAAAGCACCGCTGCGTCATGCAGATCGCCAGCGGCTGCGGCGAAAGCTTGAGCATGATGACAACAATCCCGATGCGCCACTGATTGCGGTGTTGCCCGGTTCGCGCATCAGCGAAATTGACCTGCACGCCGAGCTGTTTGTGCAGGTGATGTCGCGCTTGAGCGAAAAATATCCGTCTAGTCGATTTGTTGTGCCGCTCGTCACTCGGGAAACGCGCGAACGCTTCGAGGCAGCGCTGTGGCGATCCGGTGAAGCGCTCGCACCACGGGTGCAACTGCTGTTCGGGCACGCCGATTTCGCGCTGCGTGCGGCTGACGTTGCGCTGGTTGCGTCGGGCACTGCCACGCTAGAGGCCGCAATGCTCGGCTGCCCGCAAGTGGTGAGCTATCGCGTGAGCAAAATTACCTACGCCATCGTGCGCAAAAAAATCAACAGCCACTTCGTGTCGTTGCCAAATATCATGGCGGACGACTGGTGCGTCCCTGAGCTGTTGCAGAATGCAGCAACACCTGAAGCGTTGGTGAGCGCGATGAGTGGCTTGATTGACCATGAACATCTGAGGCTTCGTATGCAGGCTGCGTATGCCATGATGGGTGAGGCGTTGCAATCACCCGCTACTGCTACGTTTGATCCTATGGTTGCCGCCGTGCTCGCGCAGCTTCGCTGATGGATTCTTGGCTGTGCGGCATCGATGAGGCAGGGCGCGGCCCACTAGCGGGGCCGGTGTTTGCCGCAGCAGTGGTGTTGGGCGTAGCGGGTCGCACAATTAGCGGTCTCGATGACTCAAAAAAACTTACTGCCACGCGCCGTGAAGCCCTCGCTGTTTTAATCAAAGCACAGGCGCATTCATGGGCAATTGCCTCTGCGACTGCATTAGAAGTGGATCAACTGAATATTTTGCAGGCAACAATGCTCGCCATGTTTCGCGCTATTGAGCAGCTGCCGGACGCGCATACGTCAATAGCGCGGCATGTGGTGATTGACGGCACGCAGATCCCAGGTACGCTTAAACCGTGGGCCGCTTCACGCAACATCACCGTGATCGCGCAGCCGCGCGCTGACGCTGATGTTCAGGAGGTGAGTGCCGCATCCATCCTTGCGAAGACTGCTCGTGACGCCTATATGCTCAATGTGCATGCGCGATTCCCGCACTATGGATTTGCCGCGCATAAGGGCTATGGCACCGCGTTGCATATGGCAGCGCTAACTGAGCACGGCCCGTGTGATGAGCATCGGCGCAGCTTCGCGCCCGTGGCGCAATGGCAGCTTTTCTAGCGCGTCGTTAAAAACTTGCTGCCATGAAACAGCAACGCCTGACCGACATGCGCTGACGCATGCAGCACCTCGCCAATAAATAGCTCGTGATCGCCCACGCGATGCACGTCAATTTTTTTACACACAAAATACGCCAGCGCACCGCGAATCAGCGGTGGCTCGCCCACGTTTTGCGTGCATTCAATCCCTACGAAGCGATCTGGCGCACGACTTGCGAATTGTTGTGCGATGTGGCGCTGATGCGACGCGAGCACGCTCACGCTGAAATGCGTGGCGGCAACGAACGTGCGGTGCAGCCCCGAATTGATTCGCAAGCTCCACTGCACCAGCGGCGGGTCGAGCGAGATGGAGCCAAACGAATTGGCCGTCATGCCCACCGGCGCGCCATGTTCGTCGAGCGAGGTGATCACGGTGACGCCGGTGGCAAAGCTCGCGAACGCATGGCGCAGCGCAAGGGGGTCTAGTTCGGATTGAGTTGCAGGCATGAAAACTTCGTTGGGGTCAAATACACTTCACGCATCGACCGACGCCAAGCTGTTTCCCGGAGTTAATTATGAAGCTTTCCTTCCCGTCACGCGCGCTGTTGACTTTGGCTGCGGCCGTCGTGCTTGTGCCCGCCCACGCGCAAATCAAAATCGGCGCTATGGTTTCGGCCACTGGGCCAACGTCGGCCATCGGCATTCCGCAGCGCAATTCGGTCGCGCTGTTGCCCACCACGGTCGGCGGCATGACCATTGAATACATCACGCTGGACGACGGCGGCGACACCACCCGCGCGGTGCAAAACGCCAAACAACTCATCCAGCAACACAATGTCGACGCCATCATTGGCCCGTCCACCACGCCCAACGCGCTGGCGATTTTGCCGATCATTGCCGAGGCCAAAGTGCCGTTGGTGAGTACCGTCGGCAGCCAAGCCGTGGTGGAGCCGCAGGACGCCACCAAGCGCTGGGCCTTTAAAACGACGCAGAACGACGATTTGATTGCGGAGGCGCTGGTGGGTCACATGGTGCGTGCCAAAGTCAAGAAGCTAGGTTTCATCGGCTTTAACGACCCGTTCGGCGAGGGCTTCCTGAAAATTCTGCCCGCGATGCTCGCCAAAGCGAAGATTGAACTGGTCGCCACCGAGAAATACAGCCGCACCGATCAATCGGTCACCGGCCAATCGTTGAAGCTGATCGCGGCGAAACCAGATGCCGTGTTCATCGCTGCGGTGGGGGGCCCTGCCGTGTTGCCGCAGGCGACTTTGCGCGATCAGGGCTTCAAAGGCACGATTTACCAAACGCACGCAATTGCCACGCAAGACTTCATCAAAATCGGCGGGGCCAAAGTGGAGGGCACCGTGCTCGCTGCGGGCGGCATGTTGGTGTTTGATGAAATGCTCGACGCCAATCCGGTCAAGAGTGTGGCCGCACGATTCATAAAAGCCTACGAAAAAATTTACGGCTCGCGTCCGGCGACGTTTGGCGCGAACACGTACGACTCGGGCATCTTGCTGCAATACGCGGTGCCCGATGCATTGAAAAAAGGCAAACCGGGGACGGAAGCGTTCCGCAGCGCATTGCGCGACTCGCTAGAAACGCAGAAGGACATCGTTGGCGCACAGGGCGTCTTCAATATTACCGCCGCAAATCACAACGGCCTCGATAAAAGGGCACGCGACGTGATCACGATTAAAGACGGCAAGTTCCGGCTGCTCGGTGAGGCGAAAGTTTCGCTGTAATTTACCGCCGACGTAGCCGCGATGCAACGAAGTGCAATCGCGGAACCGGTGTTGCGTGAGCGTGGTTGCCCTAGACACCGCGGCGCTGCATCAAGGCTACGCAGCCTTGCCTGAATATTTTTCATTCGCCGTGACGGCAGGGTGTTTGATACTCCAGCGATCTATCAACGTTTCGCAAGAAAGACATTGAATTTATGAAATACCACCGCCTCGGAAAAACCAATCTTCGCGTCTCCGCGATCTGCCTAGGCACCATGATGTTTGGTGACCAAACGGATGCCGCCGAATCGCAACGCATCGTCGATCAAGCGAGGGAGCAGGGCGTTAATTTCATCGACACTGCGGATGTGTATTCGCTCGGTAAATCGGAGGAAATCACCGGCAACACTATTCGCGCGCAGCGCGACTGGTGGGTGCTGGCCACCAAGCTCGGCAACAAGATGTCGCCCACGACCGATGTGCCAAATCAGGATCGCTATTCACGCAAATGGATGATGCAGGAATGTGACGCATCGCTCAAGCGCTTGGGCACCGATTACATCGATATTTATTACTTGCACCGCGACTTTGAAGAAGACAGTTTGGAAGAGGCGGTAGCCGCGCTCGGCGACCTGGTTCGTAGCGGAAAAATTCGCTATTTCGGCGTTTCCAATTTTCGCGCTTGGCGCATCGCTGAGGTGGTGAACGTTTGCAAGCGCCAAGGCGTGCCGCTGCCCGCGATTTGTCAGCCCTATTACAACTTGCTCAATCGCTTGCCCGAGGTCGAAATCCTGCCTGCATGCGGGTTCCACGGCATTGGTGTTGCGCCGTATAGCCCGATTGCGCGCGGCGTGTTGACCGGCAAATACAAACCCGGTGCGGCGTTGCCAGCCGACAGCCGCGCCGCGCGTGGCGACAAGCGTTTTATGCAATCCGAATGGCGCGAAGAATCGTTAGTGATCGCGCAAAAGCTGGAGTCGCACGCCAGCGCAAAAGGCTTCACGCTGCTGCAATTTGCCACCGCGTGGGTGCTCGCCAATCGCTTCGTCACTAGTGTGATTGCAGGCCCAAAAACATTAGATCAGTTCAAACCGTATTTCGCAGCGCTGGATTATCCGTGGGCGACCGACGATGACGCGATGGTGGATTCGTTGGTGCCCAAAGGCCATCCATCAACGCCCGGTTATCACGACCCGGCGTATCCGTTTATGGGTCGGTAAGTGCCAAAATTGCGACAACAGCTTTTTCTTACAAGCGCCATTTAAGTTGGGCTAAAGCGCATATTCGGCTTAAGTCGATAATTATTCATATAGGCATGTAGCCCAAGTAAAATGGCGCTAACAGCGAAAAGCTGATGGTATTTTAGGAAGTAAATAATGCTCGAAAAACTCAACGAACTGACCGAAGGCCACGGCGCATTGAAGCGTGGTCACGGGCTGATTTCTGGCGTGATCGCGCTGTCGCTCGCGATCCTGTGTTTTCTAGGCGTGCTGGCTTTTCACTTCCCTGAATACCTGACCACGCCGCAATTGCGCAAGAGCTACAACGTGGAGGTGATCCGCATCATCATGTTCGCCGCGCTGGTGATTGCCGGTGGCGTCAGTTTGGTCAACGTCATTTTTAATCGTTCGCGATGGCTCTCGGCGTTTGCGTTTTTGCTGGTTGCCGCGACCGCTTTGCTTGGCGGTCACAAGGTGCCGGTGACTGATTTCGCTGACAACACGCCCTACATCGGGCTCGACTGGTTCATTCTCGATTTGCTCGGCTCATCGCTGATTTTTATCTTCGTCGAAAAGCTCTTCAAACACCGCAAAGATCAGCCCGTTTTCCGGCCCGAATGGCAAACCGATTTTCATCACTTCATCGTCAATCACATGGTGGTCGGCTTCGTTTTGCTCGCGACCAATTTGATGGTGCATAAATTCTTCGGCTGGGCAGGCAACGACGGCATTCGCGGTTGGGTGCAGGCCTTGCCGTTCTGGGTTGGCGTGTTACTGATCGTGCTGGTCGCGGATTTCGTTCAATACTGGACGCACCGCGCGTATCACGAGGTGCCCGTGCTGTGGCGCTTGCACGCCGTGCATCACAGCGCAAAAAGCATGGATTGGCTCGCCGGTTCGCGGCAACACATCGTCGAACTCATCATCACGCGCACGCTGGTGCTCGCGCCGATTTTCGTGCTCGGTTTTTCCAAGGAAGTCATCGACGCGTACATCCTGATCGTGGGCTTTCAGGCGGTGTTCAATCACGCCAACGTCAGCGTGCGGCTCGGCCCACTGCGCTACATCATCGTCACCCCAAACTTCCACCACTGGCACCACAGCCAGGATCAAGCAGCGCTTGATCGCAACTACGCCGCGCACTTCGCGTTCCTAGATCACCTGTTCGGCACCGCAGTGAAAAGCGATCAACTGTGGCCGGAAAAGTACGGCGTGCTGGGTGACTACGTGCCCAACGGATTCGTGAAGCAGTTCAAGTTTCCGTTTACTTGGAAAGGTTAGTGGCTCGCCCCATCACTCGACGCTGACCTCGCTGTAGCTGCCGCTGCTTGCCGTCGCGACGGCATCAGCAATCTGTGACAGCACTCGCTGAATGCGCGGCCAGCTTGTGGATTGCAGAACCACGATGGCCATCGTGCGGTTAACGAGATTCTGTTGGTACTTGAGATTTTTGTCGGTGGTGACGAATACTTCAAATCCTGCGGATTCAGCGGCGGCAATCAGCTCGCCATTTTTCAAGCTTGACCAACCGCGCTCATAAGCTGTTTCCACAACGTGCCCCAACAGCGCATGGCGCAACGGTGCCGGTGTGCCTTGATCAAAGAGTATTAGCACTCACGCCAACGCCAAGGAGCTGCGCGCTGCATGCTCCAGCACAGCACGCACTTGTTGAGTAGAAACGCCGGGGAACCACTCTACAAATTGGTGTACTGACGCATCATCTTCAAGGTTCTCGAACAGCGCCGCGACGGGCACACGCGTACCTCGGAACACCCATGCGCCGCTAAGGATGGCTGGGTCTCGTTCTACAGTGGTGCAGGTTGACCAATCAATCATGGAATTGATGGTAGCACTTGTGCAGTGGGTCGGAAAAGCGAAGCGCCTTGCCGCGTTCGTGTGCGTCCTCGCGGCGCTAATTGTCGGAAAGCGCCTCGCTGTTCCGACCTGCGTGCAGGGTGACCCGTTGCCCGACGGGTCCATGAAACAGTTCAAATTTCCGCTTACCTTGAAGCGCTAGCAGCACCGCCCTCCGTAAAATCAAATTGACATCAGCTCAGCCAGAAAGACCACTATGCTCGCTCAAGTCAATTACGATCACCGTCAACACGCCGTCTATCAACAGGGCCGCAGAATGAGCCCTGACAGCATCGCAGTCTGGATGGACGCGTTTACTGCGCACACACCTTCCGCTCGACCGCTCGCCGTGCTTGATCTCGGTTCAGGAACAGGGCGCTTCGCGCCAGCGCTCGCCAACACATTTGGCGGCCCGGTTTACGGCGTAGAACCCTCGGCCAAAATGCGCGCCGTTGCAATGACAGAGTCAACGCATCCCGACATCACCTATCTGGCCGGAAGTGCCGAGAGCATCCCGTTGCCAGACAAGAGCTGCGACGTTGTGCTGATGTTTGTATCGTTTCACCATGTGCAGCAACGTGAAGCAGCGGCGAAAGAGCGCACGCGTGCTGCGTCCTGGCGGACGTGTACTGATTCGCAGCGTGTTTGCCGATCGCATGCCTGATTCGCACTACCATCATTTCTTCCCGCGTGCACGCGACATCGAGATGCAAATGTTCCCGAGTAGCGATACCGTCATCCAGCTTTTTGCGAGCGTCGGTCTGCGTCCGATAACGCTCACCGGCATTCAGGAAGAGTTTGCAACTGATCTCGCGGCGTATGCAGCGCGCATTCGTCTGCGCGCAATCTCGACGTTCGAGCACCTTTCCGATGACGAATTTGCGGAAGGTGTTGCGCGTATGGACGCGGCGGTTGCGGCATCGACAGAACGACAACCCCTTACTGCCGCCAGCGATCTGCTGGTGCTCTCGTAGCGCAAATCGGCGTTAAATCGACATCAACCCGGGCACACCGTCGGCTTCCATGTCGGTGCCGCGTCCGCGCTTGATGACTTCGCCGCGTTCCATCACGATGTACTGCTCAGCCGGCTCTTCGGCGAAGTCGTAGAACTGTTCGACCAGCAAAATCGCCATCGTTTTGCGGTCGGCGAGTAGGCGCAACACACGACCGATGTCTTTGATCACGCTCGGTTGAATGCCCTCGGTGGGCTCGTCGAGGATCAGCAGTTTGGGGTTCGCTGCTAGTTGACTAATCGCGGCAAATCAAACCCTTCGCTTCTCTCAGCGCGAACGGCGCACAGCCATGATCATTGAGAATTTCAACAAACTTGGCCTTCAGCCTACTTCGCGCCCGCACTCTTAATGTCTGGCAGCCGATGCGCAATCCCTTTGTGACAATCGATGCAGGTCTTGGCACCGCTTTGAAGCTGGGTTGAATGCATCTCCATTGCGCGTTTACTCTGCCGCGTGAAATCCATTGATGCCAGATTGTGGCAGTTGCGGCATTCCAGCGAGTTGTTAGCTTTCAGGCGCGTCCATTCGTGTTGCGCGAGCTCCAGTCGTTTGTCGAGAAACTTTTCGCGGGTGTTGATGGTGCCAAAAATGTTGCCCCACACTTCTTTTGACGCCTGCATCTTGCGCGCGATCTTGCTCGTCCAGTTGTGCGGCACATGGCAGTCCGGACAGGTGGCGCGCACGCCGGAGCGGTTGGTGTAATGGATGGTGGGCTGCAATTCGACAAACACGTTGTCGCGCATTTCGTGGCAGCCGGTGCAGAAGGCTTCGGTGTTGGTCAGCTCAAGCGCGGTGTTGAATCCGCCCCAAAAAATAATGCCCGCCACGAAGCCGCCGATGGTCAAGAATCCGAGAGAAAAAACCTTGCTCGGTGTCGATAGCGTGACCCAATAGTTGTGCATGAAGTTTTTCACGCGGCCAAATCGAGACGCGGTGTTCATTTCTTCACACTCTTCTTAGCCACCACCGCTTTTTCGGCATCGACAAACGTGTTTTCCACCGGCAGTTTCACCACCATTTGCGGCACGTGGCACTGCACACAAAAATAGCGACTCGGTGAAATCTCGGCGCGAAAATTTCCGTCGCGATCCATGAAGTGCGTCACGCTCACCATCGGTGCCTGACTGTCCGGCACGCGACTGCGACCGTGGCAGCTCATGCATTTGTTGAAGCTCTTGTCGACCTGATAGTTCTCGATTTGATGCGGAATCACCGGCGGCTGCATCGCAAAGGCGCGTCCTTTGCGAACGTCGTCGTTGACCATTTTTGGCATCAGCGGTGCGGCGGGCTCCTGGTCAAGCGGAGCCGTGCCGCGCAGTCCAGGCGGGTGCCGGTCGCCGACCTGTGCGGCAACCAACAACACGAGGCAGGAAAACAGCAAGGCGATTACTTTTTTCATGATGTTCCTTGTTCTTGTCCCTACACCGCGACAATTTTCACGGCGCACTTCTTGTAATCGGTCTGTCGCGAAATCGGGTCGTTCGCATCGAGCGTGACCTTGTTGATCAATTGCGAGGCATCAAACCACGGCACAAACACCAAACCTTGCGGCGGTTTGTTGCGGCCACGGGTCTCGATCCGCGAGCGCATTTCACCGCGCCGCGACACCACGCGCACTTCTGAGCCGCGTCGCAGGTTCAGCTTTTTCGCGTCGTCAGGATGCATGAACACCACCGCATTCGGGAACGCTTTGTACAGCTCCGGCACCCGTCCGGTCATCGAGCCCGAATGCCAGTGCTCAAGCACCCGCCCGGTCGACAGCCAGAACGGATACTCGCTGTCCGGCTCCTCCGGTGCGGGCTCGTAGGGCAGCGCGATGATGTTGGCGCGATGGTCGGCGTTGCCGTAAAAATCAAAGCCGCTACCGGCCTTCACGTACGGATCAGTCCCCTCGCGATAGCGCCATTTAGTTTCCTTGCCGTTGACCACCGGCCAGCGCAGGCCGCGCACCTTGTGATACTCGTCAAACGGTGCCAGATCGTGACCATGTCCGCGACCAAATTCGGCATATTCCTCAAACAACCCTTTCTGCACGTAAAAGCCGTAAGCCTTCGATTCGTCGTTCTCAAATCCCGCTTCAATCTGCGATACCGGAAATTTATTCACCGCGCCGTTGGCATACAAAATCTGGAACAAGGTCTTGCCACGGTATTCAGGTTTTTTCGCGAGCAATTCCTCCGGCCACACTTCTTCCACCTTGAAGCGCTTCGAGAATTCCATGAGTTGCCACAGGTCAGATTTCGACTCACCCGGTGCCGTCACCATCTGATGCCAGAACTGAGTGCGCCGTTCGGCATTGCCGTACGCGCCTTCTTTTTCGACCCACATCGCGGTCGGCAAGATCAAGTCAGCAGCCTGCGTGGTGACCGTCGGATACGCGTCCGAGACGACGATGAAATTCTCGGGATTTCGATAGCCCGGCAGCGTCTCGCTCATCATGTTGGCGGCGGCCTGCATGTTGTTGTTGACCTGCACCCAATAGCAGTTGAGCTTGCCGTCTTTGAGCATGCGGTTTTGCAACACGGCGTGATAGCCGGGCTTGTCGACGATGGTGCCCGGTGGCATCTTCCAGATTTCTTCGGTCTTGGCGCGATGCGTGGGATTGGTCACCACCATGTCGGCCGGCAGACGATGCGAAAAGGTGCCGACTTCGCGCGCGGTGCCGCAGGCGGACGGCTGGCCGGTGAGTGAGAACGGCGAATTGCCGGGCGTGGAAATCTTTCCCGTCAACAAGTGAATGTTGTAGACCAGATTGTTCGCCCACACGCCGCGCGTATGCTGGTTAAAACCCATCGTCCAGAACGACACCACTTTAATTTTCGGGTCAGCGTACAGCTCGGCCAGCGCTTTTAATTTGTCCACCGACACGCCGCAGAGCTTCGACACCGACTCCGCCGTGTAGGTCTTGACGTAATCGCGAAATTGCTCGAACGTCATCGGCGACATGTCGTTGGCCGTGGCGGCGTTCTTCGCTTTTTTCTCCAGCGGATGTTCGGGGCGCAAACCGTAACCAATATCCTCGGTGCCGCGCTTGAAGGTGCAGTGTTTGGTCACGAAATCTTTGTTGACGCGACCGGTTTTTATGATGTGGTTGGCAATGAAATTCAGCATCGCCAGATCGGTCTGCGGCTTGAAAATAACGGGCAGATCGGCCAGATCGAAGCTGCGATGTTCGAACACCGACAACACCGCCACCTTCACCGCCGGCGTCGACAGTTTGCGGTCGGTCACGCGCGACCACAAAATGGGATGCATCTCGGCCATGTTCGATCCCCACAGCACAAAAGCGTCGGCCACTTCGATGTCGTCATAGCAGCCCATCGGCTCATCCATGCCAAAGGTGCGCATAAATCCCGACGCGGCTGAGGCCATGCAGTGACGGGCATTGGGGTCGATATTGTTGGAGCGAAATCCGGCCTTGAATAATTTGTTGGCCGCGTAACCTTCCCAAATCGTCCATTGACCGGAACCGAACATGCCCACCGAAGTCGGGCCCTTTTTCTTCAGCGCCGCTTTCCATTTCTCGGCCATGACGTCAAAGGCTTTATCCCAACTGACCGGCGTAAACGCGCCGGACTTGTCGTACTTGCCATCGGTCATGCGCAATAGCGGCTGGGTGAGGCGATCACTGCCGTACATAATCTTCGAGAGGAAATAGCCCTTCACACAATTGAGGCCGCGATTGACCTCTGCTGCCGGATCGCCGTGGGTGGCGACAACGCGGTTATTTTTCACCGCCACATTGACGCCGCAGCCGGTGCCGCAGAATCGGCACGCCGCCTTGCTCCATTTAAGCTCGGTCGAGGATGATTCAGTGGCAATGTTCGCCGCATCCGCAGCCAGCGGAATTCCGGCGGCGGACGCGGCCACCGCAATGGCGGTGTTGCGAACGAATTCGCGGCGGGTGAGCGTGATCGCATTCATGGCAACAACTCCTTCATGACAGATTCTTCTTCTGCGTGCTGGTAGACCATTTCTACATTCAGCACGTCGGGAATATTGCGGATGTCGTCCATCTGATCGAGCAGCGCACCGGTGCTCGCACCTTCGATCACGATCACCAGTTTGCCGCTCGTATTGCGCGCGCTCACGGGGCTGCCGGTGATGGCTTCGATCATTGAAATGGCTGCGGCAAGAGACGCCGGACGCACTTGCGCGATGCAACTGGCGATGTGTAGATCAGCCATGGCGCTAGCCTTGCGGCGGCCCCTGCACCATTTGGTACAACCAGATGATGAGTCCGTACGTGCCGACTAGCGCAACCGCAATCATCGGTGCCAGCACCACGGTTAAAAACAAAAACATGCGCTTCTCGCGCGATCGGCTTGCGCCAGATTCGGGATCGTTCAGACTGTCCATGACGTGGCTTTCTGCGCCGCATCCAAACGAACACCGGATGTTTTTTGTCGATTTATGCGGATCGCGCGCTTTGGTTTTTCGATGCACCGTCGCGCTCTGAATCAGCACAAGTCGGCACGGAGAAATCACTGTCAACCGAAGTTACGCGACAACACAGTCGCTTTCATTGCGCTGGCGCAAACAAACTCGATTTCGTCAGGTTTGAAATTGGCGTTTGGAGCTTAGCAAAGCCAAGTAACAGCTTTTCGCTGAACGGCTTATTAGAAAAGGGCTCGGTGCGATAATAATGGATTGTCGACTTTAAGCCTTTTGCTGACTTAGCCCAAGTGCAGTAGTCACTTCAGGCGAAAGCCATTAACGCGAATGCCTGCTTCACGGGACTAACAGCGAGATCAAACGGGCTCAGCTAAACCGCTCGACGTTGCGCTTCACGAGGGCTGAGTTAAACGACAGCAACTAGCGCGCAACCACGCCGCTAAATCGACATCAACCCGCGCACGCCATCCGCTTCCATATCCGCACCACGTCCGCGTTTGATGACTTCGCCGCGTTCCATCACAATGTACTGATCAGCCAGTTCTTCAGCGAAATCGTAGAACTGTTCGACCAGCAAAATAGCCATCGTTTTTCGGTCGGCGAGCAGACGCAGCACGCGGCCAATGTCCTTGATCACGCTGGGTTGAATGCCTTCGGTGGGTTCGTCGAGGATGAGCAGTTTCGGATTCGCTGCGAGCGCGCGGGCGATGGCTAGTTGCTGTTGTTGACCACCCGACAGATCGCCGCCACGGCGACCAAGCATTTGTTTCAGCACGGGGAATAGTTCGTAAAGTTCAGCCGGAATCCGCTCGCTGGCGGGTTTGTAGGCGAGGCCCATTTTCAGGTTGTCTTCAACCGTCAAACGACCAAAGATTTCACGGCCTTGTGGCACGAAGCCGATGCCTCGACGCACCCGCTCGTATGAGGTTTGCTTGTGAATCGCTTCGCCGTCAAGCGTGATGCTGCCCGCCTTGATCGGCACCACGCCCATGATGCTTCTGAGCATCGTCGTCTTACCGACGCCGTTGCGACCGAGCACAACGGTGATCTCGCCGATCTTGGCGTCAATGGAAACGTTACGCAAGATGTGCGAGCCGCCGTAGTATTGGTTGACGTCTTTTAGTTCAAGCATGATGTGTTGCCCCGAGATTACATTTTCTGCCACCCCGGCGAAGGCCGGGGCCCGCGCCCGGTGCAACGCGTTGACTCTGCTGCGGGCGTGGATACCGGGCATCAAAGGTATGGCGAATGTGAAAATTAGCGCCCAAGATAAACCTCCACCACCCGCTCATTGGCTTGCACATCCGCCAGCACGCCTTCGGCGAGCACGCTGCCTTCGTGCAGCACGGTGACGATTTTTTTCTTCTCGCGCTGCCCACCGTTGACCAGCTCACCGATGAACTTCATGTCGTGTTCTACGACGACCAGCGAGTGCGATCCTTCCAACGACAGGAAGAGCTCAGCCGTGCGCTCCGTCTCTTCGTCAGTCATGCCGGCAACCGGTTCGTCGAGCAGCAAAAGCTTCGGGTCTTGCATCAGCAGCATGCCGATTTCCAGCCACTGTTTTTGACCGTGCGACAGGTCTCCTGCGGTGCGCGCACCGTCGTCACGCAGGTGAATCAGCTTGAGCATTTCTGCGATGCGATCCGTGTCGGCGCTGGTGAGTTTGTGCATCAGTGACGCGCGAACTCGTCGATCCATCTTGAGTGCTAGTTCAAGATTTTCGAATACGCTCAATTGCTCGAACACCGTCGGTTTTTGGAATTTACGGCCCACCCCGCGACCAGCGATTTCGCTCTCGCGCAAGCGCAGCAAATCGATGTTGGTGCCAAAAAATGCGCGACCGCTGTCGGGTTTCGTCTTCCCCGTGATCACGTCCATCATCGTAGTTTTGCCCGCGCCGTTCGGGCCGATGATGCAGCGCAGTTCACCCACCGCGATGTTGAGCGTGAGCTTGTTCAGCGCGCGGAAACCATCGAATGAAACCGTGATGTCGTCAACGTACAAAATACCGCCGTTACTGGTGTCGACCACGTCGGATGTGACCACATGGCCGAAGCTTGCCGCCTGACCGCCCGATTCTCCGGGCGCACGATTTTGTGCTATGCGCGCGAGATAGGCTTCGCGGCGCTTGCTACCTTCTTCAAGCAGATCGGGTGTCATGCTTGAGCTCCTTTACTCGCTATTTTTCGCACCAGGCCCACGATACCTTGCGGCAAGAATAACGTGACGCCGATGAACATCGCGCCTAAAAAGTACAACCAATAGTCGGGAAACGCGACGGTGAACCAACTCTTCGCGCCGTTCACAAAAAATGCGCCAACAATGGGGCCGATCAACGTCGCGCGACCGCCGACCGCCGTCCAAATCGCGATCTCGATGCTCGCGGCTGGGTTCATTTCGCCGGGGTTGATGATGCCCACTTGTGGCACGTACAGCGCGCCGGCAATGCCGCACATGATCGCCGAAAACGTCCAGATCGAAAGCTTGTACCAAAGCGTGTTGTAGCCGGTGAACAGTACGCGAGATTCAGCGTCCCGAATGGCCTGCAACACACGGCCATATTTGCTCGCGATGATGGCTTTGGACAGCAGATAGAAGCCAACTAAAACCATGCCGGTGAGTACGCAAAGTGTGACGCGCATTGACGGCGTGGCAATAGGAATATCAAGGATTCGCTTGAAATCGGTGAAACCATTGTTGCCGCCGAAACCCGTTTCGTTCCTGAAAAAGAGCAGCATCGCAGCAAACGTCAACGCCTGCGTGATGATCGAAAAGTACACGCCTTTAATGCGCGACCGAAACGCGAAATAGCCGAACACAAACGCAAGCAAACCCGGCACCGCGATCACCAAGAACATCTGAAACAAGAATGAGTCGCTGCCCAACCACTGCCACGGTAAGCTCTTCAAATCAAGGAACACCATGAAGTCGGGCAGATCACTTTTGTACGAGCCGTCGCGGCCAATCTGGCGCATCAAATACATGCCCATGCCGTAACCGCCGAGTGCGAAAAAAAGCCCGTGGCCGAGCGACAAAATGCCGGTGTAACCCCAGATCAAATCCATCGCCAATGCGCAGATGGCGTAGCACATGATTTTGCCGAGCAGCGAGACGGCGTAGTCGGAGAGATGGAGTGCGCTGTTGGCGGGAACGATTAGGTTTAGGACGGGAATGCCGATTAGGATCAGGGCGATGACGGTCACAAGCGCGAGCCTGCCCCAGCCGCCTAGCAATGACGGCGTGCCTGGCGTCGGTTGAGACGCGGCGGTAACGGTGTTCATCTCAAGCCTCCGCACTTCTGCCCTTCAGGGCGAAGATGCCCTGAGGACGACGTTGAATGAAGACGACGATGAACACCAGCACGATGATTTTGGCGAGCACCGCACCCGTCCATCCTTCAAGTAATTTGTTCAACACGCCGAGGCCAAGTCCTGCGTAAACCGTGCCCGCCAATTGCCCCACGCCACCGAGCACCACGACCATAAATGAGTCCACGATATAGCCCTGACCGAGGTCGGGGCCGACGTTGCCGACTTGTGACAACGCGCATCCGGCGAGACCCGCGATGCCTGCGCCGAGCGCAAAGGCGTACGTGTCAATCTTTGCTGTGCTTACGCCCATGCAGGCGGCCATGCTACGGTTTTGCGTGACGCCGCGCACGAACAGACCGAGACGTGTTTTGCTGATGAGCAGCGATACACCAGCAAGCACAAAAAACGCGAAGAAGATGATCGCGATGCGGTTGTACGGCAGCGTTAAATTGGACATTACGTCAACACCGCCCGACAGCCACGATGGGTTCTCAACCGCCACGTTTTGCGCGCCGAAAAACGTGCGCACCAACTGAATCAGCATGAGGCTAATGCCCCACGTCGCGAGCAGCGTTTCGAGTGGCCTGCCGTACAACCAGCGGATGACGGTGCGCTCTAACATTGCACCCACGATGGCCGCTGCCATGAACGACAACGGGATGGCCGCGATGATGTAGTAATCGAATGCGCCGGGCAGGTATTTGCGGAACCCGTTTTGCACCAAATACGTGGCGTACGCGCCGATCATCAACAGCTCGCCGTGTGCCATGTTGATGACGCCCATCAGCCCGTAGGTGATGGCGAGCCCGAGCGCGACCAAAAACAAAATAGACCCGAGGCTCACGCCGGTGAAGATCACGCCCAGCCGTTCGCCCCACACCAATTTGCCTTCAATTGCTTTGATGCCGGAAGTGAGCGCGGCGCGAACCTCGGGGTCAGTTTCGCCGCCTGCGTTTAAACGTTGTTGCATCAGCGAGCGCACGCTGGGTTGTCCGCTGCTAGTGAGCGCCGCGACGGCAGTGAGGCGCTTTTGTTTGTCGCTGGAGGCAATCAGCATCGCGGCGCGAAGTTGCTCCAGCTTGGCTTTGAGCGATGGGTCGGTTTCTTGTGCGAGGGCGCGGTCAATCAGCGGAAGCTTGCTTTCGTCCGCTGAATCTTTAAGTTCGGTGATGGCGTTGTTGCGCTTGGTGATGCTGTCCGAAAAAAGGCCGAGGGTGGCCTTGGCGCCGTCGATTTCGCGGCGCATGCGATTGTTGTTGACGACATCTTCTGCGTTCGCGGGCAGTGGGGTTTCAGTCCCTGAAACAGCGTCAATGGCTTTGCCGTCGGTGACAATCAACACTTTGTCGCCCGCGATTTTCACGGAGTCGCAAAGCAGCGCGTCGATCAGGCGAGACAGCTCGGCGTCGGGCTGGGTGAGCGCGGCAGCGAGGGCTTTGATCCGATCATCGTTTTCGCCTACGGCGATGGCGCGGGCGGACTCTGGCGTGAGTGCTGACGCGCCCAAGCTCAGCGCGCAGAGGGACGCGAGCAGGGACGCACAAAAAAAATTTTTGTGGGCGGAGCGACTATTCATTTCGATTCGCAGAACGTGTAGCGCATAGTGACCTTTGATTTAAATCCACTGGGTTGTCATCCTGAGCGATGCGAAGGATCAGATGGCATATCCAGCGATCCTTCGCCTTCGGCTCACGATGACAGTTTTGGTATTTCGACAGGTGCTTCGTGACCGAGTGAATGTAGTGAACTGGCGGCCACCGGTTAGCTCGGTACTCAGGTGACACGCCTTCTGCGATGCCGTACACAAAAAAACCGAGGCTGCCACGTTTGTGGCAAACCTCGGCTCACGGAGGACTCGACTGTTAACCTGACCTAAACGTAACACCCCTACATTGACTTGCCGCTCGGCTCGTCCTTTTTCTTGTCGTTACCGGCAATGAACGGGCTCCACGGATTGGCGCGCACAGGGCCGGACGTCTTCCACACCACGTTGAATTGACCGTCGGCCTTAATTTCGCCGATGAACACCGGCTTGTGCAGGTGATGATTTTTCAAGTCCATAGTGGAGGTGAATCCGCCGGGTGCTTTGAACGTTTGACCGGCCATCGCGTTGATGACTTTATCGGTGTCGGTGGACTTGGCTTTTTCAACCGCCTGCTTCCACATGTAGATGCCGATGTAGGTGGCCTCCATCGGGTCGTTGGTCAGCGGCTTGTCTTTGTGGCCAGCGATGCCCTTGGCTTTGGCGTAGTCAGCCCACTTTTTGGTGAACTCAGCGTTGGCTGGGTTCTTCAAGCTCATGAAGTAGTTCCACGCAGCAAGGTGGCCGACGAGTGGTTTGGTGTCAACACCGCGCAGCTCTTCTTCGCCGACCGAGAAGGCGACTACGGGTACGTCGGTTGCCTTAAGGCCCTGGTTGCCGAGCTCTTTGTAGAACGGCACGTTGGAGTCACCGTTGATGGTGGAGATCACGGCGGTTTTCTTGCCAGCAGCGGCGAATTTCTTGATGTTTGCGATGATGGTTTGATAATCGCTATGACCGAACGGCGTGTATTCCTCCATGATGTCGGCATCAAGCACACCTTTGGATTTCAGGAACGAACGCAGAATCTTGTTGGTGGTGCGTGGATACACGTAGTCGGTACCGAGCAGCACCCAGCGCTTGGCGGAGCCACCGTCTTTGCTCATCAAATATTCAACCGCCGGGATCGCTTGCTGATTAGGCGCGGCACCGGTGTAGAACACGTTTTTAGACAGCTCTTCTCCTTCGTATTGCACGGGATAGAAGAGGAGGCTGTTCAACTCTTCATACACCGGCAGTACCGATTTGCGCGACACCGAAGTCCAGCAACCAAAGGTCACAGCGACCTTGTCCTGCGAGATCAGTTGCCGGGCTTTTTCTGCGAACAACGGCCAGTTGGAAGCCGGGTCAACGACCACCGGCTCAAGCTTCCTACCCATCACGCCGCCTTTGGCGTTGATCTCTTCAATGGCCATCAGGGCCACGTCTTTCAATACCGTTTCCGAAATGGCCATCGTGCCCGACAACGAGTGCAGGACGCCGACCTTGATTGGGTCTTTCGACTGCGCAAATACGGATGACGACGCAGCGGCAATGCTCGCCGTGATGATCGCGGCGGTCAGCGTTTTGAGCGCTCCGCGACGGGTAGTATGTGCCATGGGGTCTTCTCCAGAGGTTTTCTTAATGACGAATGATGGATACGGTCTTGCACGCTCAATCGATGAGCATGACGCGCTATTCGCAAGTGCCGTGCCATGGATTTGCCGTCGCATTTCCAGACGAATGAGCGCTCAGATGCCGCAAAAAAGGGCTCACGCTCACATTTGGTTCGAGCTGCTGCTAAGCGGCGCTAAATTAGTGCGTTGGCTCGATTACAGTGCGGTTGCAGGCTGGGCAGCAAGACACAGCGTTAATTGGAAGCCGACAAAAGGACTGAGCGAACCTAGCGAAAAAGTAATGAGTCGATAGCAGCGTAAGACAGGCCTTAGAGCGATAACAGCGGTTGTTTCACGAGAGGCTGATGGTGCTCTTCGTGCTCTCGTCGTAGCGTTTAGCGTTCCGCTACTCGTACGTAGACCACTTGCCGATCCCAGTTATTCATTCCCCGAATCGTGAGTACCAACACGTATTCGCCGGGTTTTAACGACTTTGCGCGTTGACCCGGTGGATGCTGCTGAATGCGCTGATTCACGATTTCTACATGATGCATCGCCGCGATGGGCGACCCTACGGCTTCGTCGTAATCATCGAGTGCAAATGCAATGACGTCAATACCGTTGAGCGAGCCTACCCACTGCGCGTCGTGGCCGCCCGCGCGTGCCGTTACCGTGAAATCTGCGGGTAAAGGCTGCGTCGCCTGCCAGCACACGCTGTAGTGCTTTAAAGGCTTGGCAAACTCGGTGGGTTTTGCATACGCGGTGCTGGGTTGGCCGTTGAGTTGCACCACGCTGCAAACGCCGTTGCGTGCGCTACAGGCATCCTGTGGCGGTTTGCGGGCGGCGCAGGGGTCGTTCGCAAGCGATGCGCTCGAATAGAGCAGCGCAATCGCGGCGAGTGCTGTCGTCACAGAAAACGAGCGCACTGCTTTCAATTGATTTCGCCGCATGATCGGTTTCGACGCTACATCATGCGCCCGCCAACGACGCCCCGCCAGTCGCGGCCGTCGGCGCTGCTTTCAACCGAATAACTCATGTCGTTTTTGCGAATCACGCAGCGATAGCGGTTTGCGTCATCTTTAATGCGCAGGTTGAACACGTAGCTCTTGTCGGTGTGTGCGGCATCTACTTTGATGTTGTTGACCAACTCAACGTCAACAAAGCGCGGATCGCTCGGATCCTTCAATTGCTTTTGCAGCGCCCCCACACATTTGCGATCAAGCTCAGCAGGCACTCGCCCATTGGTGCCGTCCTTTGCTTCAAACGCGATCAACGCGCCAATGGTGAATCCGCAATTTACGCTCGGATTCAAATCATCACACACGCGGCAGTTGTAGGCGCTGCCGCTGGGCTCAGCGTAGTCGAACACGTACTGACTTTCGGATGCCTTTTTTCCACTGCGTTTGTAGGCTGAAAATTCAGCGCCCGGTTTGCCATCGAATGAAGCGCTGCGAATAGCCGCATCGCAGCGCTCGCCCAGCGTTTTTTCAAGGTGCGCTTCGCGGGCTTTGTCGGCGGCGCTCGGCTCGAGCGCTGCGGCGGCGAGCGCCTCTGCGCTAGCTGCGCTGGATAAGCTGAAGCCCAGCACCTTATGCTTTTCCCAAATCGACTCGTCCCCTGGGGTAATTTCAACCCCGCTTGCTGTCTTGATCGCTTGAGTTTTTCCTTCAACGGCGGCTTTTATTTCAGCGCTGTATGTTTTGCCCTGCGCTCGCAGAAACGCTTGGGTGAATTCAACAAGCGCCTTTTGAGCGTGCGCGCGCGTGCCGTCTGAGCCCATTGCCTGAACTGACAGTGCAACAGTTACTTTTTTCTCTTTTTCGTCAAGCACGACGCGGCCTGAGCGCACATAGAACGGTGTAGCACCGCCGAATTGCGTGGCGTACTGGCACCACCAATACGGTTGATCGGCTTTGGGCTTGCTCCACGCAAGTGACGCGCGCAACCCCTGTTGCGCAAACCAGTCACAGGCCGTAGCAGGCTGCGCCATGAAATCGTTAGCGTGCGAAGCAGCCGAGAAAAGCAGCATCACAGATAGTGGGATGGCTTGCAAAAGAAGGGCCCGACAGTGGCGTGTTCGCATAAAAAACTGATGGTCGACAAATAAAACCAAAGTTTATCTGCACGAATGGTGGCAGGTAGCATTCATGCTGTTGCCATTTGTTGAGTCCACCCGCCATGCCACTCGAACTCTCCCGCCGCGCGCAATCTCTCGGCACTGAAAACGCGTTCGTCGTTCTCGCCGAGGTCAACAAGCTCATTGCCGAGGGCTACGACATCACGAGCTTTTGCATCGGGCAGCCGGACTTTCCTGCGCCAACGCATGTGCAGGAGGCGGGGCACGAGGCGATACGTTTGGGCAAGCACGGCTACACGCCGAGCGCTGGTATCGCTGAGCTGCGTGCGGCGGCGGCGACTTACATGGGTGACATGCGCGGCATCACGATTGAGCCGGAAGATGTGGTGGTTGGTGCCGGAGCCAAGCCGTTCATCGCGTATACGATTTTGTCGACCACTGATTTTGGTGCGGGCGACGAGGTGATTTATCCGGTGCCGGGCTTTCCGATTTACCAGTCGCAAATCACCATTCACGGCGCAGTGCCGGTGCCTTTGTATTTGCGCGAATCGCGAAATTTTGCGTTTGATCCAGCTGAGCTTGAATCAAAAATCACGTCCAAAACCAAGCTGCTGATTCTTAACAGTCCGCAAAATCCAACCGGCGGCATTCTCACCAAAACTGATCTCGAAGCCATCGCGGCAATACTCCGCAAGCATCCGCAAATCTGGGTGTTCTGTGACGAGATTTATGCACGACTGACGTTCGAGGGGAGCTTTCAATCGCTCGCCAGTTTGCCCGACATGCAAGCGCGCTGCATCATCTCGGACGGCGCGTCAAAAACGTGGGCGATGACCGGTTGGCGCATCGGTTTCACCGCGAATAAATTGCTCGCACCAGCGTTCACCAAATGGGTGACCAACACTGACAGTTGCGCCAGCCACATTTCGCAATGGGCGGCCGTTGCCGCCGTGAGCGGGCCGCAGCATGACGCAGAGGTGATGCGGCTGTCGTTTCTCGAACGGCGAAACCTGATTGTGGGTTTGCTCAACCAGGTGCCCGGCATTACGTGTCAAGCCAGCGGCGGTGCGTTTTATGCGTGGCCGAATGTGACGGAATTGTGCAAGATGACCGGCCTTGTGGACAGCGAAGAGCTGCGCAAACGGTTGCTGTACGAAGCGGGCGTTGCGGTGCTCGCCGACATTCATTTCGGTCACCGTGTGCCGGGTGACGGGCAGCACATTCGCTTCAGCTACGCGACGCAAAACGAGAACATCGTGAAGGGCGTGCAGCGCATTGCCGATTGGGTTAAGCGCACTGCGAAATGAGCGCTTCGTTTTTGCACATTTTATGCGATGGCTTTTTACTGAAACCCGCATTCGCAATAGGGAAAACCGGTTAAAAGCTGAGTTAAACCACGAACAGTCGAACTTAGGTTTTGGGAGGGATGAAGAGAAGCGTTGCGCTACCCTTTGGTTTCTTGAAGACGAAAGGACGG
>JAYSRA010000055.1:0-12355 GCA_043721275.1 Burkholderiales bacterium | reverse complement strand
CCGCGGTACGACCTGGCCGAAGTGGATGTTGAAACCATGCGCGAAGGCCAGTGCCGCGCCTTTCTTCAGACTCGGCTCGATTTCCTTGTAGACGTCGCCGATATTCTCGTCGGGCAGCAGGATCATGACGAAGTCGGCGTTCTTGACTGCGTCGGACGGTTCCTTCACGTCGAAGCCGGCCTTCTTGGCTTTATCCCAGGAAGCACCGCCCTTGCGCAGGCCAACCGTCACCTTGACGCCGGAATCCTTGAGGTTGAGCGAATGGGCATGGCCTTGCGAGCCGTAGCCGAGGATGGTGACTTTCTTGCTTTTTATCAGACGCAGGTCCGCGTCCTTGTCGTAGAACACTTTCATATTCGCCTCTTAAGTTTCAAAGATTAGGTGAGGACCGGCCGGAAAAAGTAAGGCAGCGCAAACCGCTCTGATTTCCGCCCCTGCGCTCACGAGACTTTCAGAATGCGCTCGCCCCGGCCAATTCCCGAGGCACCGGTGCGCACCGTTTCCAGAATCGTACCTGCCTCGATGGCCGCGATGAAGGCATCGAGTTTATGGCTGTCGCCGGTGAGTTCGATGGTGTAGCTCTTATCGGTCACATCCAATATGCGACCGCGAAAAATATCCGCGAGGCGCTTCATCTCGTCGCGATCTTTGCCCGCGGCGCGAACTTTCACCAGCATCAGCTCGCGCTCGATGTGATTGCCGTCGGTGAGATCCACCACCTTCACCACTTCGATGAGTTTATTGAGCTGCTTGGTGATTTGCTCAATCACGTCGTCCGAGCCGTGGGTGACGATGGTCATGCGGCTCATCGTCGTATCTTCGGTGGTGGCCACTGACAACGAATCGATGTTGTACGCACGCGCCGCAAACAAGCCGACCACACGAGCGAGCGCGCCCGCTTCGTTTTCAATCAGTATGGAGAGGATGTGGCGCATGGCTACAGATCCTCCGCCAAGATCATTTCCGACAACCCTTTGCCGCCCGGAATCATCGGGAACACGTTCTCGGTTTCATCGGTAATGAAGTCCATGAACACCAACCGATCCTTGAGCGCGAACGCTTCTTTGAGCGCACCTTCAACGTCGCCCGCTTTCTCGATTTTCATGCCGACGTGGCCGTAGGCCTCGGCCAATTTCACAAAGTCCGGCAGCGCGTTCATGTAGCTCTCGGCGTAGCGATTGCCGTAGAAAAATTCCTGCCACTGCCGCACCATGCCGAGCGAGCGGTTGTTCAGGTTAATGATCTTCATCGGAATCGAATATTGCTTGCAGGTGGAGAGCTCCTGAATGCACATCTGCACACTGCCCTCGCCTGTGACGCAGGCAACCGTTGCATCCGGGTTGGCGAGCTGCGCGCCCATCGCGTACGGAATGCCCACGCCCATGGTGCCCAAGCCGCCCGAGTTAATCCATTTGCGCGGCTTGTCGAACGGGTAATACTGCGCCGCCCACATTTGATGTTGGCCGACGTCGCTGGTGATGATGGCGTCGCCGCCGGTGACATTCCACAGCGCTTGCACAACGGCCTGCGGTTTGATGCGGCCATCGCCTACGGTCGGCTTGAACACCAAGCACTTTTTGCTCTGCCATTCTTTGATCGTCGTCCACCAGCCTTTGAGTGCAGTGGCGTCCGGTTTCTTGTCCGACGCTTCAACCAAACCAATCATTTCTGTGAGCACGTCGCGCACGTAACCCACAATCGGCACGTCTACTTTCACGCGCTTTGAAATTGATGACGGATCAATATCGATGTGAATAATCTTGCGACCGTCGCGAAAAAAGTGCCCCGGATTGCCGATCACGCGATCATCGAATCGCGCGCCAACAGCGAGCAACACATCGCAATCTTGCATTGCCATGTTCGCTTCATATGTGCCGTGCATGCCGAGCATGCCGACGAACTGTGGATCACTCGCGGGAAAGCCGCCGAGTCCCATCAGCGTGTTGGTACACGGAAAGCCGAGCATGCGCACGAGCTTGGTTAACTGCGCTGATGCATCGTTTAGCACCACACCGCCACCGGCATAAATCATCGGACGCTTGGCCTCCAGCAGCAGTTGCACCGCTTTTTTGATCTGCCCGCTGTGCCCCTTGCCAGACGGGTTGTAGCTGCGCATGGCAATTTCTTTGGGATACTCGAACGCGCATTTATTCGCGGTGATGTCCTTTGGAATGTCGATCAGCACCGGGCCGGGCCGACCGGTGGTCGCGATGAAAAACGCCTTCTTCATCACGAGGGCCAAGTCCTTCACATCTTTCACTAGAAAGTTGTGTTTGACACAAGGACGCGTGATGCCGACCGTGTCGCATTCCTGAAATGCGTCCTGACCGATGGCGTGCGTCGGCACTTGGCCGCTAATGACGATCATTGGAATCGAATCCATGTACGCGGTGGCGATGCCGGTGACGGCGTTGGTGACGCCGGGGCCGGAGGTGACCAGACACACGCCGATTTTTTGGCTGGAGCGCGAATACGCGTCTGCCGCGTGCACAGCGGCTTGCTCATGCCGAACCAGCACATGCTTGAATTTATCTTGCTTAAATATCTCGTCGTAGATATTGAGTACGGCACCGCCCGGATAACCGAACACAAATTCGACATTTTCTTCGGCGAGACAGCGCATGAGTATTTCAGCGCCGGTCAAATGTGGCTGGCCGTGGGGGGATGTTTCCTGTGACATATTTCTTCCTCAAGAGTTTGCAAAATTTGCATAAGCCGCACGTCGTTGGGTAATGACGCTCTGGCCCCTGAGGGCATTTCAAAACTGGGTATCTACGGCCTCGCGCACGCTTTGCACAATTAACGCAACCCATGCTTGTGGCCGGTTGCTCAACTGTGTGCCCTCGATCTGCTGGAAAACCAGTCAAATCAAAGCACCACGGTGTCCGAACCCGAAATTATATGCAAATTTGTTGCGCCGCGGTAGCGGTGCGGGCGAGCCGACCGACCGCCACGCGTCGCATCGGTCGCAGAGTCGCCTGTTGGCGATGTGTCACCGGTATTTTTAACGTCGAGCGATCGGCAAACGTTGCAACAGCTTTTTCGTGTAGCCGCCATTTTACCTGGGCTAACGGCGTATTTAATGGATTATCGACTTAACGTTTTTTTAGCCTTAAGCCCAAGTAAAAGTTAGCTTACACCTAAAAGTTGTTGCACCGGTTCATCCAAAAATAACGCACCAATCGATACGCTCACGCGCCATCGCTACGGCATTTTTTTCGGCGCTGCGCCGTGACGTGCCCTGACAATTTGCGCGCCAAAAAAGAAAACTGCTGCCGAATAAAACAGCCACATCAGCGTCACCGCCACGCTGCCTGCCGCGCCGAACGCGTTGGCGGTGCCAGCAGCGGCCAAGTAATACGCAAAGCCGTATTTGCCCGCGGTGAACATCACCGCTGCAACTGATCCGCCCCATAGCGCGTCAACCCACAACACTTTGATGTCGGGCAACACCATGAGCAGCACCGCGAAGGCCAAACCCAGCACCACGACGCTCGCAATCAAGTCCAGACGCAGCCATGTGAACACCGGGCCGACCGATGCGCCAGCAAGCGACAACAGCGCGTCAAACGCGAGCGAGCCTATCAACATGAAACCAATGCCGGCCACCAGCGCCGCCGACAACAATCGCGCTTTGACAAACGTCCAAGTGATTTTTGACAGCGGCGTTTTTGGCGCGCGCTGGTAGCCCAAAATGCCGTTCAGCGCGGCCTTCAATTCAGCGAAGGTGGCGGTCGCGCCAATCA
The DNA here is from genome assembly GCA_043721275.1 of Burkholderiales bacterium. GTDB lineage: Bacteria > Pseudomonadota > Gammaproteobacteria > Burkholderiales > Casimicrobiaceae > Casimicrobium. The sequence continues at coordinate 8,609 of JAYSRA010000055.1, read as the reverse complement.
GCGTGACAATGATTGAGGCGACGGTTGCCTGACTGCTCCAGTCCGACAATTTCGCCTGCGCAACCGTCGCGCGCACGGCCTCCGCCGCACTCACGCCAACGACGTTGCGCAGCTCGACGAATATGCGCTCGGAGACAACGGATGCATCAAGCACATAGCCCGCAATCGCAACCACTAGCACCAACATCGGTGCTAGCGAAAACAGCGCATAAAACGCCACCGCTGCGGCTTGTGAATCACAGCGATGGTCAACCCAACCTTCGGCCGCTTGCCACGCAATGTCGAGCGGGCGACGGATTAACGCCAACCACTGCCGAGGCTCACGCAAGCGATACATCGCAAGCGTTGCGGTCGCTGGTTGTGCGCTATTTTTTACGTCGTCCATCGCCTAACAATTGCCCGATAGGATTAAGCGATGGCACCGCCGTCATGACCACCTTTGCGATCACGGCAATCGGCACCGCTAGCAATAGGCCCGCGCCGCCCCACAACCAACCGAACAGCAGGATAGAGACAAACACCACCGACGCGCTCATCTTCGCAATGCGCGCGGTGATCCACGTTTGCGCGAAAGTGCCAATCACGGTGGCTACAGCAAGCGTTGAAAGCGCCGCATAAACAGCAGCGTCAACGTCACCCAGCTGATGCAGCGAGGTGACGAACACACCGCCCGCGACGAGTATCGGGCCGAAGTACGGAATGATGTGCAGCAAGCCCGCCAACACGCCCCATCCTGCCGCGTCTTCAACGCCCAAGAGGCGCAAGACAACATACGTGAGCACGCCGAGAATCGCGTTGGTCACAAACAGCATGGCGAGGTAGCGGCGCACCGATAAATCAATGGCGTTAAGCGCCTGCACCGTCACGCGTCGCGTGGACAACGCTTTGTCGCCAAAGCTCATCCACTTGCGCCGAAAGTTGTCGCCGTCCACCAGCAGAAAATACGCCAGTAAATAAATTGCCGCTAGGGACGCCAGCGCCTCCAACGCCGTGACTGTGCCGCTCCACGCGAAGCGTTCGAACACGCCGCTGCCCTGTGGAGCGGCGGCTGCCTGCGCGAAGGCAGCACGATTGCGTAGCGCGTTGTTAGCCGGGCCAGCCGTGCTTGTTGGCGCATCACTATCCATCGCACGCTGCACCGCATCGGCGCTGCCTTGCAACTTCGATAGCGTGCTGTCGCGGTCGTATTTCATCTGACCCCAGCGCGTTTTAAGCTCGACCACAGCGCGCGGCACGGCCTCTGCGATACGGTCAAGTTGCGACCACACCGCCCACATCGTCATCGTCGTTGCGGCGATCAAGGCAAACACAACCAACGCTGCGCCCAGTGCGCGCGGCACACGCATACGCTCGAGCGCATCAACCGGCAGCACCAGCGCATAAAAAATGAGTATCGCCACCACCAGCGGCACCAGAAACGGTTGCGCCCATTTCATCAACGCGAGCGTCGCGCCGAACGCAACGATGTACATCGGCCAGCGCGGGTACTCGCTCGCGGTTGCAGCGGCGGGGTCTTGCGTCGGCGCGGCTACGGGCTGTTGATTGGCATCCGCCGCAGCATCGGCAGGCACAGCCGGTTGCGGCACAAGTGTGTCGCTTATCGCCGGTTCAATGTCGGCGACGGGCACCGTCGCCACAGCTTCGTTGCCGCTTAAAACCGTCGTGCCCGTTGCGATCATCAATGTGATTCCGTTGCGATGTCAATGTGGTTGTGCGTCAAAACTCGTCGCGTTGGGTGTCTATAAAAACTGACCGTGAGACGAGAAGACCGCGCTCGCGATCCGTTGCGCGCGCTACTTGCCCGGGGCGCGAGTGCGGCCTGCCGCCTCTTCTTCTGCTTGCTTCATGGCATCGGCTTCATCCGGCGAATCAGGGGCGGCATCAGCGGCGTCTTTGGCAACGTCAGCGTGCTCAAGATAAGTCTCGATACCGTCGGCGTAACGCTGCGTGCCTTCGTAGCTGCCCTCGCCAATCGGCGCACCGGAATCAGTGGTTGATTTGGCGTTGCCTTGTTCCGCATCATCGTCTGGACGAGGGGTGGGTGTAGCTTGCATATTCATAGTGGCTCCTCAATAACAGTTAATGGGGTTGATGACGACGAGACAATGGGGTGATTGCCAGCGCATCTCGCGGCAATCTTAGAAGCGCTGCGCCTGACCGTCTGTCATACGACGTAGCGTGTGTGCGTCAGCGGGCACCTACAGGCGACGGTCACGTAAGCGTCGTCGCGGTCTGATGACAGCTTGCGGCACATCGTCCTACACCTTATTTGGAATTGAACCGATCAATGCAAATAGCTACGGCGTTGAAAATAGTGCTTCTGCCGCGCAGATGCTGCAACGATGCGCGCCGAAGCGATCCGCGTCACAAACCGATGCATGCCGCCTCTTGATGAACGAATCAAAATTATGCTGATCCAGATTGGATATGACATTGAGCTCGCCATAAGCTCACCGATGGCGCTGGTGTACCTGTTGCACGTTCATCCGTCGCGGCGCGATGATCTGTTGCAGCCGGAGGTGATTGACGTTTCACCGCCCTTCACTGCGGAGGAATACACCGACTCGTTTGGCAATCATTGTGGGCGCATCAATGTGCCGGACGGTGTGAGCAGCGTGAAGTTCAGCAGCCGCGCGGTGATTCGTGACAGTGGTTTGCTTGACGCGCAACACTTTGACGCCTACCAGCACGATCCGCGCGACCTGCCCGCGTCCACGCTGCAATTTTTGCTGCCGAGTCGTTACTGTGAGGTCGACAGCGAGTTGCTTAATTTCGCTTGGGCGCAATTCGGATCAACGCCGCTCGGTTGGCCGCGTGTGCAGGCAATCTGCGATTTTGTTCATAACCACATTCGTTTTGACTACCAATGCGCGCGCGCAAATCGCACTGCACTTGAAGGCTTTCGCGAGCGCGTGGGCGTATGCCGCGACTTCACCCATCTGGCCGTCACGCTGTGTCGCTGCATGAACATTCCCGCGCGCTACGTGACCGGTTACTTGGGTGACATTGGCGTACCGGTGGTGGCAGGCCCGATGGATTTCAGCGCGTGGTTTGAGGTTTTTCTAGGTGATCGTTGGTGTACGTGTGACGCGCGTCACAACCGCGCGCGTCTCGGTCGCATTGTGATGGCGCAAGGGCGAGACGCGGGTGATGTGCCCATCGTAATGGGCTTTGGTCAGCATAGTTTGCTGCGCTTTGATGTGATCACGTACGAGGTGTACCAGGACACGGTGCCGATGAGTTTTTCGGCTTAAGTTCGACTGCGACCCGCACGGTGGGATGGGCGTTTGCTGCGATTGTTCAGACTGCTAATAGCGAGCCGTCAAACGATTCTGTTTCTGTGACTTCGATTTAATCGTGCTGCGTTTCCAAGCTTGAAGAAATGCGAGCGTTACTTTGGCCTCGTTCGCCTCGGCCAATCCGCTGCTGAACAACGCGCCGACATCTTCGTCAAAGCCTTCAGCGCCCGCCAGATCGCTCAGAGAACGAAACGCAATGTAGGGCACACCGTTGACGCGCGCCACGTGAGCGAGCGCTGCGGTTTCCATCTCAAAAGTTTGCGCTTCAAGCACCTCGTGTAAATACGTTTGATATTGCGCATTGGCGAGGAAAACGGTGGCCGACACACCGCGTCCACCGACCAGCAATCGTGGTTGCTCGCGCACGCATTGCTTCTCGTCAATCGTCGCATCTGCGCGTTTAGCTTTCGGCCCGCAACGCGATAAATCAGGGCTCAAGCCACGCGCAACAGCCAACATCGCATCATCAACTGCATAGTCGAACACGAAGTTACCCTCGGGCGCATTCTTCGCATTCAGAAGAAAATTTTTGCGCATGAACAAACCCGTTTGAACCTTGCCCTGCGGCGTGTTCATCACGAACGGCGGTAGCGGTTGACCGTCTTTTCCAGTAGCGATTTGCAACCCAAGACAACTAATGTCGGCGGCTTTTCCACACGGCGCAGGCAGCTTCGAATCGGCATTCCAAAACACCTCCATCGGCATCGCCCAACGATCCGGCACGGTCACGTCCCCCACATGATTCGCTGGGTTCACGCCACCCGCAATGCCGCTCATGATGAGCCGCTCAACGCGAAAATGGTTCAACATCAATTGAGTCACCATCGTCGAGTTAATCATGCTCACACCCGAGAGCACAATCACCACCGGATTGCCGCGCAACACGCCAGTTGTATAGCGATTGCCATTAACGACATACACCCGCTTGCGCTGCGTTTCAGCAATCAAAATGTCTGCCTCAGCGCCGAACGCAGAGACGATGCCGATACGCGGCGAGCACTCGGTAAGGCATCGCGGGGCAGGCGGCGCGGCGGTGCTAAGGGCAGGTAAGAGGCACACCACTAAGGGCGCCATTCGCCGGAACCAAACGTGTTTTATTGAAGCAAGACAATGCAAACTTTATCCTTTTGAAAACCGAGGCAACGTGGGGTTCGGTCGCGAGTGCTGAGCGAGCATGTTGCATGCCAGCACAGAGTCCACGAAATTCTGAAGGATGGTGACTACCGCCGACGCAAACTAGCGCGAGGCGGCTTCGGGTGGCCTATACGGAAACGACGCGAGCGGTAACGCGGATCAGCCAAAGAAAAAGGGTTAGCAGCTATTAACTGACTAACCCTTGTAGTGTTTGGCGCGGCTGGCAGGAATTGAACCCACGACCCCTTGGTTCGTAGCCAAGTTCTCGTCTGTTTTTATCTGCTCGCATTTGCGCTATGAGCTCTAATAAATGAATAAAAACAATAACCTATAAAAATTTCTGTTTTTTACTGTTCGTGCGTGTTTGTGATGGTGTTGTCGCGAACCGCTACGGAGTCGCTACGGAACCGCTACAGACGTTTAGGGGTCGTAGGATGAATCTACCGCAATTTTTTCGCTTTTGACGTTTGAATTTCATGTCAATTACCGACGCACAACTCCGAAAAAGATACGCCAAACAAACTTGGCTGTCCGAGAGCGCCCGCCGCGATAACGGTCGTCTGGTTGCGCGGTGTTCTTCTGGCACGCCCCTCTTCTATTTTCGGTACAGCCATGTCGGCACCGAGCCGATCATTCGCATTGGAAGTTATGCGCGCGATGGTGACGGCGTTGTTTCATTTACTTTGGCGCAAGCCGGTGAGCGAGCCAACGAACTGCGTCGCCTGCGCGCCGAGTATCCCGATCTTAAGCAACACTTGTCGATGCAACACGCCGTTACGGCTGAGCGGCAATCTGCGGAGTTACTTTCCCTGCAAGCAGCGCGAGTAGCGCAGGAACGGGCGGCAGCGGTTGCATCGGCTCGGCTAACGGTGCGTCAGCTCTTTGATCGTTGGCACAAAGCTGCGCTTGCTGCACGAAAAGACGGTGGTGCCGAGGCGCTACGTTCGTTCACAAAGGACGTGTTCCCTAAGCTTGGGCAGGTTGCAGCGACTGATGTGACGCGAACCATGATTGCAGACTTACTTGATTCGGTGGTGAGTTCGCGCGGTGTGCCTCAAATCGCTCGACACCTGCTCTCGGATCTGCGCCAAATGTTTACGTTTGCGGTGCGTCGTGAACTGGTCGCTGCTGACCCGACCTATCTTCTGCAAAAGTCTGAGTTTGGCGAAAAAGTGGAGCGGGATCGCACGCTCAGCACAGCGGAGCTTTCGAGTCTCTCGAAACAATTGGTAGATAGCGGTCTCGGCGACGAGGTGCAACACTTCATCTGGTTAACGCTCGCGCTCGGCACACGTTGCGAAGAACTGACGCAAGTCAAACTTGCGAGCATCCATCTCACGGAGCGAAAGATGATGCTCCATCAGACCAAGAACGGCAGTAGCTTCGAAATATCGTTGTCCGATTTTGCAGTCGCACATATGAAACCGATAATCGCACGGGCGCAGTCGTTGGGCTCGGCGTTTCTTTTTCCGGCGACGTTCACAACTGGCGCGATTAACAAAAAGACCTTCACCAAACTCATTGCTGATCGTCAACGTCCCGGCAAAACAGCGCTTAAAGGGCGCACGCCACGGGTTGACGCATTGGTGCTCGCGGGTGGGCGATGGACGCCGCATGATCTCAGACGCACCTGTGCCACGTGGATGGTTCAATATTGCGACGTTTCTGAGGTCGTCGCAAACTATTGCTTGAATCACCAACCCGCCGATCACATGGCGCGCGTCTACATTCGTGCGGAGTACGGCGCGAGAATGAAGGCAGCTTGGCAGGCGCTCGGTGAGAAATTGGCACCGTACGTCGGCAGTGATTTGAAACGGACATCAGCGTCCCGCTAGTTTGCGCGTCCACCCAGCGCGGCGTCGCGCTGCTTCAAGCGAGCGGAGATCGGTTGCTGGACGGATCGCGTGTTGAGCACGTCTGAAGCGGATTTGCATTTCAGTTGCGGGATATTCACGCCAAAGGTCGCAATCGATAGCGACGACTCGGGGCAGGCGCAAAAGCGAATGGCACATGCACCTCGCAACATGGATAAGCTCCATGTTCGTAAGTATCGCGGCGAACCGGTCGAGCCGCCCTATCGCGACTTCAAACTCGCACAGCGGGATTGACAACGCGTAGCGGCCTTGCTCATTTCGATGTGCTCATCTGTCGCGCGAGAACGACGCGATACGGGCGTAGACACGACTTTAGGATTCGCCCAAGCCGAGTACCAATCATCACCGTCACGCGAGTCGTGCGCAGTGTATTTCGTCGCGCGCTGACGCCGCACGACATTAACGACGTCCCTCACATTGGGCTACCAACTCGCTCTCGGCGGCTTGCGACCAGACATTTCTAAAGTATCGTGATTTCATGAAACATCAAATCACAATAGAAAAAGCAAGGCGCTGTGTGCCCGCGTCAATCGAGCAGAACGCAGACGGCAGCAAAATTCGTGCGTTGCCGTTCAAACTCATTGCAAAGTGCAGCGCATTAATGGGTGCGACGCATTGGTTCGACAGACTTGCGTTCAAGTCAATTGGTGCGTTTGCGTTGGATCAGTGCCACCGACTTTCGATGGTTCAAACCGCGCAGTCCCTGACTGAATCGATGATGCGATGGGCCGTCATTGCAACTTTGAGCATCTCCGCGATACGCTGGGTAGTTCGACGGTATTTCGGGATGCGTCAAGGACACATCGGAGTAGTTCTGCTGTTGATTTTGGAGTTCACGCGCGGACGTGTTCTCTACCGGCATAACTTTGAATAGCGCCGTCCGCACGTCACCCCGCAAGCCCAAGCATTACCGGCCTCGGACGCCCCACGCAATCATAATCATCCAACATTTTTAGGATGACGCTATGCATGTTTTGATCGCATTTATTCTTGGCTACAAGTTGAGCAATGGCTATTCGCAACGCTTCGTTACTTAATCAAGTTGGACTCGGACTTGACCCGTTTCAACGAACAGGTTGGAGGTTCTTAACCGCTGTCGCGGTCGTGGTGCACTTTGAGCCCGCTGTGGGTGAGCAATTGCAGGCCGTAGCCCCTACGTGGCGAGGTGCGATCTGTGGCGCGCGTGCGTTGCGTTCGCTGCGCCCCGACGCTCCGAGCTGCGGCATGACGCAGCGTGCGGGGACACGCGCCCGTCTGAGCTCGCGGCTGCAGGTGACGCGGGTCTGCTATCGTGCCCCATCGAGAGTAGCACGCGCCAAGGTTGGTGTCGCCGGTCGTTTTAATTGCAATCCACGCCCGCATCGTGCGACGCGGGCGACTCGGTCAAGCAGTTGTTGGGCAAGAGATTAACTGGTTTCAATCCACGCACGCTTCGTGTGACGCGGGCGACGGTGCGCCGACATTGAGGATCGCATCAAGGCCGCGTTTCAATCCACGCCCGCGTCGTGTGACCCGGGCGACGAGGCGCGTGATGCCCTGCGAGGGTACCGGCGTGTTTCAATCCACGCCCGCGTCGTGCGACGCGGGCGACATTGAAAAATCGGTGTCGTGGCAAATCGCGGGCTTGTTTCTATCCACGCCCGCGTCGTGCGACGCGGGCGACATTATAGCGGCTGGGAGTGGAGCGCCTAACCCAAGTTTCAATCCACGCCCGCGTCGTGCGACGCGGGCGACCTTCATGCCGCGCGTTGCCAGCCGCATCGCGCTCGTTTCAATCCACGCCCGCGTCGTGCGACGCGGGCGACCCATCATGCGCGTCAGCACCGCATTGGTTTCGCGGTTTCAATCCACGCCCGCGTCGTGCGACGCGGGCGACGGTGCCGCAGTGAGCCACAAATCAAAAGGCCGCAAGTTTCAATCCACGCCCGCGTCGTGCGACGCGGGCGACCGATTTTTTTGCCGCCAATGACGACGGTCATTTTGTTTCAATCCACGCCCGCGTCGTGCGACGCGGGCGACTTGAAAAATCGGTGTCGTGGCAGATTGCTGGATTGTTTCAATCCACGCCCGCGTCGTGCGACGCGGGCGACTTCGCACCGTCGCAAAGCTGAGCGGCACCGACATGGTTTCAATCCACGCCCGCGTCGTGCGACGCGGGCGACCGCATTAGCCAAGCGCAACGAAGACGGCATTAGCGTTTCAATCCACGCCCGCGTCGTGCGACGCGGGCGACTCGTGAGCGTGACGGCGGGCACGTCCGCCATGATGTTTCAATCCACGCCCGCGTCGTGCGACGCGGGCG
>JAYSRA010000054.1:0-96287 GCA_043721275.1 Burkholderiales bacterium | reverse complement strand
CGAAACTCAGGCGCATACGCCGCCTTGTAAACACGTTGACTCATTTCTGACTCCTTCTTCTCGGACAATAATGTGTCCGTGAAAGCGGGTCAACTCCAGTGTGCGCCAGCGCAGTGTGGTGACCCACATCACACCGTTACGCGGCAAAGGCCTGTCGGCACCGCCGGGTGGATTGCCCTCGCAGTGGTGCGGTGCGCGGCTGCAAACGGGTGTGACATCGGCGCAGTCGCTGGTGCTGGTGGGTGTGGGGGTGACAGAGGCATTGAGCTGCGATGGCATCAAGGCCTTCGGCGCGGTGCCTGCGGCTAAGGGTACTGAACGAATCGCGTTCATTTATCGCGGTAGTTCGCCGAATACACGCGGCGCCAGCACGGTCGTCATCATTGAGCGCGCGTCTCGACCAACATCCTGTGGCTGGGCGGTGCACCACGAGCTTTCATACAACCTCGATCAAATCGGAACCTTAACAAGCCTTCCGGCGATCAGAGCCTTTCTCGCTAAGTACGCCAATTCGCATTTGCTGATGTGGCACGCGATGCGCTACGGTCATGGCGTGCATGAGTCGTCATAATTCGGCAAACGCCCCGCGCGATCTTCGATCTTGAAAGAAACAAGCATGAGCAACACACCCGAATACACCCCACCCACCGTCTGGACTTGGGATCAAGCCAACGGTGGCCGCTTTGCCAACATCAACCGTCCGATTGCGGGGGCTACGCATGAGAAGGACTTGCCGGTGGGCAAGCATCCGTTGCAGTTGTATTCGTTGGCCACGCCGAATGGCGTGAAGGTGACGGTGATGCTGGAAGAGCTGCTGGCGTTGGGGCACACGGGCGCGGAATACGATGCTTGGTTGATCCGCATAACCGAGGGCGACCAATTCAGCAGCGGCTTTGTGGCGGTGAATCCGAACTCAAAGATTCCGGCGCTGCTGGATCGCAGCGGACCTAAACCGGTGCGCGTGTTTGAGTCAGGCGCGATTCTTTTGCATCTCGCGAATAAGTTCGGTGCGTTCATGTCGGAGGATGGTGCGGCGCGCGCTGAGTGTCTGTCGTGGTTGTTTTGGCAGATGGGCAGCGCGCCTTATTTGGGCGGCGGCTTCGGCCATTTTTATGCGTATGCGCCGACCAAAATGCAGTACCCGATTGATCGATTTGCGATGGAGGTGAAGCGGCAGATGGATGTGCTGGATCGTCGCTTGGCGGAGAGCGCTTATCTGGCGGGCGACGCGTACAGCATTGCCGATATGGCGGTGTGGGCTTGGTACGGTGCATTGGCTCAAGGACTGCTCTACGAGGCCGGGGAATTTTTGCAGGTGCAGAGCTACGCCAACGTGCAGCGCTGGACCGACGAAATTGCGCAGCGCCCTGCCGTGCAGCGCGGACGCCGCGTCAATCGCACTTGGGGCGAGGTGAGCCAGCAATTGCCAGAACGCCATAACGCAAGCGACTGTGACACGCCAGCTTAAGCGCACTCGACTATTGCGGGACGGAGCCCGTCGGCATCAACGCGGTTGACTTAGCATTGCCTCGATTTCAACGAGGAGAAAACAATGTTTAGTCATGTGATGTTGGGTGTTAACGATCTTGAAGTGTCGAAAAAGTTTTATGACGCGCTGCTAGGGACGCTCGGTGTGCCACCCGGCATGGCCAACAAGAGCCGATATTTTTATCGCAGCCCGACCGGCACTTTTTGCATCACCACGCCCATCAACGGCGAACCCGCCACGCATGGCAACGGCAGCACGATTGGATTTAACGTCGAGTCTCCTGAGCAAGCTGATGCGTTTCACGATGCGGGCATTGCCAACGGCGGCACGACGTGTGAAGAGCCACCCGGTTTTCGCGATGGCGCCGTGGGCAAAATGTATCTGGCGTATGTGCGCGACCCCGATGGCAACAAACTGTGCGCGTTGCACCGGCCCGCTAAGTGAGCAGCGCGCCACAAAATTGCGCCAAGGCCTAAGAAGGCCTGAGCGCGGGTGGCGTGAGCTTGCGCTCGAAGTAGCCAAACACATTTTCAATCAGTATTGCGAGCGCGGCGACCGGAATCGCGCCCGCCAATAGCGTGACGTTGTCGTTTAACGCCAAACCAGTGACGATGCGCTCGCCAAAGCCACCTGCGCCGATAAAGGCGGCGATGGTCGCCGTACCGACCGTGATCACTGCGGATGTTTTTACGCCCGCCATGATCGTGGCGCGCGCGAGTGGCAGTTCGATCAAGCGCAAAATCATCGACGGGGTCATGGCGAGCGATTGCGCCGCTTCCTTAATGCCGACGGGAATTTGCGCCATGCCTGCGTGCGTGTTGCGCACAATCGGCAACAGCGCATAAACGGAGAGCGCGATAAACGCTGGCACCAGACCAATGCGCCCGGTCAACGGAATCAGAATCGCCAACAGCGCTAACGACGGTATCGTCTGCAACATCCCAGTGCCGCCCAAAATAAGCGCCCCCAAGCGTGGGTGTCGCGCGGCGGCAACGCCCAGCGGCACGCCGATCAACACGCTGGCCGCCAGCGACAGCAACACCAGCCCCACATGCTCGGCCGCAAGGCGGACGAAGTCCGCCCCAAACAGCGTTGCCCAAAAACGTTTCGTGGAATTACCGGCGCTTTGATTTACGTCGCTTGCCTTGCTGCTTGGTTGGCTCCCAGATAGAAAATCACGCGCAACAACGTCGAAGGCCAGGTTGTCAAGTTCCGCAGCGGCGTTCATGCGCCGCATGGCGTTATCGTCAATACGACCGGCAAGCGAGCCAATCGCCGCCCACGACTTGGGAAACCGCATCGGCACGTCAATTTTGTGCAGCAGCACCGCGTCGTAGCGAGGAAAATATTGTTTGTTGTCAGCCAGCACCGTCAGTTGATATTTGCCGATCTTGGCGTCGGTGGAATAGATGTCGATCACATCCACTTCGCCCTGCGCGATGGCGTCATATGCGAGCCCATGGTCAAGGCCGCGCAGCGACGTCCACGGCAAATCGTAAGCTGCCTTCAAGCCCGCCCAGCCATCCGCGCGCCCGATAAATTCTTGCGATAAGCCCAGCCGCAAATTGCCGTGCGCTTTGAGATCGCTCAACGTGGTGATACCGCGCGTCTGCGCGAGCCGGCTCGGCATGGCTAGCGCGTAGGTGTTGTTAAAACCCAACCGAACCGAGACCGCAAGCCCCATCGGCGCGAGACGCGTGTTGAGCTCGTCGAGCGGCGGCACCGTATCGAGTTTCAAAATTTCTCGTGCAATCGTACCCGTGTACTCTGGGTAAACATCAATGGCTCCCGAGCGCAACGCAGCGAGCACAATGGCCGTATTGCCGAGGCCTTGCTGATGCGCTGCGCGTCCCTCACCCGCGCTGTCCGCCTGCTGACGGATGATCTCAGCGAGCACGTAGGACTCGGTAAACCGCTTTGAGCCGACCTTGAGCGGCGACGCGTCAGCGGCTATGGCTATGCCGATGTACGCAAAGCAGAAAAAGAAAACAAGTCGTTGCAACATAGAAGCGATTATGACGCTGGCGCGATTCGACGCAGACATCGCCCGTAAGTAGGGGCGAACACTGCAACGTGCCAGACCGAACCAGTATCTGAAAAAAATGCGAATGCACTACACGCCAATTTTTGTTGCGCGTTGCTCACCTACGAGCTCCAAACCCTCTACATCGCGCCGGGCGCGGTGCGATCAAGGGCGACGGGATGCTCGCTGGGTCGCGTTGAAAGCCACATACATCCCAGCGCAGCCGCATACGGCACGGCTTGCACGAGCAACATGGCGATCCACAGTGCACGATGCGCCGATGCGGGTATCGATGCCGCCGACAGTGCCAGCACGCAAGCCGCGGAGGTCAGCAGCGACAACATGAGGGCCTCTTCGCGCACGGCGCTGGCGGCCCCTTTCATCGACGCGCCGACCACCGCTCCTTTTTGCGTAACCTCGAAGTGCGCGTTACGCCCGAACAGTCCCGCAATTACGCCACGCGCGATGCCATGCGACACGGCCATACCCGCGATGGCAGCGCCAAGAATTTCTGCCACCGAACACGGCACGCGGCGCCAGTAAAGGAGCGGCCCAACGACGAGTTTTGCCAACACAAACGTTGCTAGCGGGAGCATGAACAATAGCGTAGGCAAGGTCACTACCGTCGGTAGCAACACCGCGCCGAACGACCACGCGACAGCTGCTAAGGCGAACACCAAATGTAGCGCGTCCCCCAGCCATGGTAACCAACCGGCTAAAAAGTGATAGCGTTGGCCCTCAGTGAGTCGGCCTGATCGCAACAACGTTTTGCAATGCGCCTTGAGAATTTGCATGCCACCCTGCGCCCAGCGAAAACGCTGCTTTTTGAACGCGGCGAAACCATCGGGCGTCAGGCCGCGCCCGAACACTTGATCGACGTATACAGTCGACAAGCCGTGCTGCATCAGCCGCAGGCCCAACTCGGTGTCCTCACACACACACCACTGAGACCACCCACCATGTTGCCGCAAAGCCTGCGCGTTGATTAGGGTCATGGTGCCGTGCTGAACGATGGCATTGCGCTCATTCCGATGGTGCATGCCGATGCGAAAGAAGCCTTCATACTCCCAGTTCATCATGGTGCGAAGCAGGTGTCCGCCCCACTCGCGATGCGCCTGAGGGGTTTGCACCACGGCTACTTTTTCGTCTTCAAAGAATGCTACGACCGACGACAACCAGGCCGGATCAACCTGATAATCTGAGTCGACCACGGCAACGATTTCGGCCCGCGAATCGGTCTGAGCCAGCGCAAAATTCAACGCACCCGCTTTAAATCCGCTGCACTCGGGAAGATGAAAAAATCTGAAGTGCTGTGGCAGCGTGGCAACAAAGTCCGCCACCGGTTGCCACGTTGCCGCGTCAATGGTGTTGTTATCGATCACCAACACTTCGAAGTTGTCGTATTGCAACTGAACAAGGCTCTTGATGGTGGCAATAACCATCGCGGGCGGCTCGTTGCAGCAGGCCACATGAATCGATACCATTGGCTGCCGCTGGTCGCTACGTAGCGGCCGCGGCGCAAAGGATCGACGCAGGCTGCCGTCCCAAAACAGTTCAGCGAACTCGAACGCGTGCGCCAACAGAATCAACACCATCATTAAAAGCGTTGGCACGAAGATGGCAATCGCAATCCAGTCGGTCGCTCGCAAATACGCGGCAAACGGAGCCGTTACGAGCATCAGTGCGCCCACCACGATCAGTTGCGCAGCCACCGCAAAACTCACCCGCGCCAATGGCCGCATATTAGCGACCCGCGTCAGGCACAAGCACAGCAACACAAACCCCAGAATTGAAGACGCTGCCGCCTTTGACCGCCAATAGGGATCCACTTCGACCGGGCCGCTGAACGCGAATTTTGCTTTTCGGTTGGCATCAGCCAGGCCCCAGTAGGCACCCGCGTGGCCTTCGTCCTGAACCTTCCAAGGCTGATCGTTGGCTTCCATTAAAAAGTAGTCGAGTTGCCGCGTTGCTGCAGCCGCCAAAAACTCGCGTATGAATTGAGCCTGATTTGCTGGCGATGCGCGAGCGCTGCCAATCGTGTCGCCATTGCTCGGCCAGCCCACCTCGCCAATAAGGATGGGTTTGTTTGGAAAGCGTCGTTTAACCGCGTCGATCTGAAACAGCGCGTGGCCTACGGCATTGAACTGGTCGATACCCTCCCAGTAAGGCAGCAAATGAATGGTGATGAAATCAACGTGCTCAGCGAGAAGGGGATTGTCTAACCACACGTTCCACGGCTCAGCGCTTGAAACAGGCACCCGCACCATCGATTTCAAGCGCTTGAGCCGCTCGGCAAGTTGTTCTGGCGTGAACACTTTTTTGAGCACCGTCTCGTTGCCAACAATCAGTCGGGTTACGCTTTTTGACTGCGTTGCGGCCCGTACGCCCGCTCCAATCTCTACGTCATCCTCAGCATCTTTGCCGGTCAGCCAGATACCGGCGGTGAGCGCCAATCCGTGCGCGGCAGCGATGTCCGGCAGATCGGGTGCCTGCGCCGAGGTGTAGGTTCTGATACTCGGAGTGAGTATTGCGAGTTGCGCAAGGTCGCGCGCGATGTCGGTCGATTTGGGCGAACGGTGCTTGGCCGGATTGTCGTCCCTCTGATACGGCGCATAGGACACACCGGCCACCCGAGCAGGTACGTCCGACGCTATCACCGGCCAATATACCCATGCCCACACCACAAAATTGATGGCGGCCACCGCGAGGGCGATTAGGAAAGAAAAAGAGTGCGCGCGCGCGGTCAAACGGTACATTCGCATCTACAACAGCGGAGTTTTGGCGGAAGACATGAATAGGAAGGGCGTGTGATCCACAGCGCCAAAGTGCAACAACGGATAGTCCGATGAGTCGGCTGACACAACGCTAACCTTACAGAGCTCGCAGGGGAGAATTCACCCATTTTTCACCACCTGATCCGCTATTGTCGCAGCCCAAGCGCGATTGTTGGCATTTTGCTCGGCGCGCTGTCGTTGTTGCTGGCGTGCGCGTGGCAGCGCGGTCAACCCAAGCCGCTTGCTGACGCCACTGTCAGCTCCTTGCCTTGCGTGTCGTACGCGCCGTTTCGTAGGCCGGGTAGCACGCCCTTTACGCTGCTTGGCGCGGTCACCGCCGCGCAGATTGAAACCGACTTATTGCTCATTAAACCCTTGACCCACTGCGTCCGAACCTACGGCGTGGCGGGTGGGTTGGACGCAGTGCCAGGCGTCGCCCGCAAGCTGGGCATGCGAGTGCGGCAAGGCATGTGGCTAGGTCGTGATGAGGCCACCAATCGCGTCGAAATTGACCGCGCTATTGCGTTAGCCAACGACTATCAAGATGTGATTGACGTATTGATCGTCGGCAACGAAGTGCTGCTGCGTCAAGACTTGACCGTTCAACAACTGGCGGGTCATTTGCAGTCAGTGAGATCCCGCACAACAATCCCCGTAACCTACGCCGATGTGTGGGAATTTTGGCAACGCCACGCCGTGTTGCAAGCCGACGTTGATTGGGTGACGGTGCACATCCTGCCGTATTGGGAAGACGCGCCAGTTGCCGCCAGCGATGCCGCCGACCATGTTTTCAAAATCGCGCACGAGATGCAACGTGTGTTCGCTGGTAAACCAATTTGGGTAGGCGAAACCGGCTGGCCCGTTGCCGGCCGCCAGCGCGCGGGCGCACGTCCGGGCGTGTTTGAGCAGACGCTGCTGATTCGCCAGTTGGCGTCTCGTGCGACCACCGAAGCGGTGCCTATCAACATCATTGAGGCGTTCGACCAGCCGTGGAAGCGCGCGCTGGAAGGAGCGATGGGCGGCGCGTGGGGATTGTTTGCAGCAGACGGCACAAGCAGAATGAGCCTCCAAGGCGCAGTGGTTGAAGCGCCGCCTGAGTGGCATGTGTGGATAGGGGCGGGACTGGGCTTGTTGATCGGGGCCATTGTGGCGCTAAGCGGCGCCGTGGTGACTAAGCTGCAACGGCCTGCTAGCGCGGTAGCAACGAACGTAATCATCGCAACCCTCGGCACTGCGATCATCGGTGCAACCATCGCCATGCACGGCGCGTTCATTGCGCTGTGGAGCAGAACGCCGCGCGAGTGGGGCGTTGCATCCATGGTGGCGCTGGTCGTTGGGGTCACAACGATCCTCATGTTGTGTGTACTGTGCCGTCCATCGGGTCAATCAGAAAAACGATTGAGCGGAGCAGCGAAAACGCTCGCTTGGGCTCGCGTGACGCTCCTGTTTATCGCCGCATCTTGGGCACTTATCCTGAACGCCGACCCGCGCTACCGGGGCTTTCCGGTGGCGCTGTTCTTGATGCCCGCACTGCTCTCCGTCTGCTTTGCTTTGGTGCCAAACGAGGCTGATAAAGGAAGTAAATATTTGCGCTACGAATCAGCGTTTTTGGCATGGTCGCTGTTGTTAGCCGCAACCGTGATGGTGATTCAAGAAGGGTCAGCTAACCGCGAGGCGCTAGCGCTTGCAGGCTGCTGGGCGCTGCTCGCGGCGCCGTCGATCTGGCGCTCGAGAACGCGATCTGGTGAGCGCGACCCCAGCCAGCAACAGCGCGGGTGACGCCAGCTCGGCGTTGTAGAGCACAAATCCAGCGCTCGCCACAAACCACGCAATCCAACCTAGCCACTGCGCGGTGAACATTAGACTCGCTGCGGCCACTGCAATGGCAAGCCAACCCAGGCGTTGATCGGTGAGCAGCGCTAAGAAGGCCTGCCGAACCTGACACCGCCAATCCGCGGCTACGGCTTCGCAGAACGCGCCAACAGCCGCGGGTTCAACCGCGCTATAGCGCACGTGATACGCAGCGATCAATGCAAGGCAACCGACCGTGATCAATGCCGCAACCCATCGATACACGCGCCACGGCATTAGCGGGCGATCGGTCGAGCGACCGACTTTTGACTATCGAGTGCGTCGAGCAGCAGCGTGGTGAGGTCAGCCAACGTGCCGACCGGCTTGCGGTCGGGCTGCAATCCTCGCGTGAAGCCCAGCGCCAGAAACCGCTGCATCAGCTCGGGGTTTGACGCAATCACATGAACCGGCACATCCCACGATACGCCCTCGCCTGTGACGCTACTCGGCGGCTGATGGTCGCCCAACACCAACATTACAAAGTCACGCGCGTGATCCTGCTTAAAGTAGCCACGCAAACACTGAAAGTTGTAATCGATCATCGCGACGTAGTTGGGCAGCATGTTGAGCCAATCGGTTTGGCTATTTTCGATCCGGGCTAAGCCTGCGGGGTCGAACGGTGCAGCTGAGAGCACCCGCTGCCAGTCAGCTTGATAGGGTGGTACTGGATGAAACGGAAAATGGCTGGTGGTAGACGAAAAAAACAGCATGCGTGGTGGGCTGTTGGCCGTGATCGGATGCAGTTGACTAAACCGCGCTAACGAAAATTGATCGGGAATCTTCCAGTAGCCCAACTTGGGCCCCAAGTAATTCAATGCGCGTCCGTCCACCAAGTGATCAAAGCCAAAAAACGCACTCTCCGGCCAATCCCAGTCAAGGCCTGGATAAAAACCAAAGGTCTGATAGCCCCGCGCTTTGAAGTGCCGCATCAGCGTGGGCCGCTGCAAAGTCAGCAGCACGTCGTGGCGAATCGGGTCGCGCGTGTCGATGCCCGTAGCGAGCGCCATGTGAGCAAGGTCGGTACCACCTCCGAACGTGGTTGAGGTGACAAAGGCGGAGGCAACCTGTCGCCCCGATGCGCTGAGCTCTGCCGCAAACGCAGCCCGCACGGGTGCGAGCGCTCCGAAAGCCGACGGGTTGTCAAAAGTCACCGCGCCGTAGGATTCTAAAAAGAACAATTTGAAATCGAGCCCGTTAAGCCGGGCGAGATCTGAGCTGAACGGCGGCGACTCGGGCACCACCGCCCCGCCATTTTGTAGCGCGGCTGCGAGAATTTTTGCCTGCTGCCAATAGGTCGGGATGACCGGTCGGGAAATGTAGGGCCACGTTGCTTGAACACCTGACGCATTGGCAATTGCAACGAACAACATCAGAGCACTAAGCAGCAGCACCCAAGCTCTTTTTAGCGCGTAGGGCGCAACGCTCGTCGCGGTTGTACGTAGAGCCCACCTGATTGCCGAAAAGACCACCGCGATCAAGGCAACCAATGCCGTTGCGACTGCGAGCGTTACCCACAACGGCTGATTTTTTGCCATCACCCACAACAAGCGCGGCACCTGCCATCCATCCCAATACAAATTCACCGCGCGACCAAACAGCGCCGGAGCAGTGGTGTCGATGTAGCGGCCTAGCGTGAGCGCGAAGTAGAACAACGAAAGCAACGTGATCGCCACGCCACTAACCGCTGGCAGGACACGACGCTCAACTAAAAATACCCACAACAGAATGCCGCACCACGCGTAGATAAACTCAGGTGAGATGCGCCCGTCAAGTTTGACGTAAGGCGTTGGCCACCAGTTGGTCATGGCCAACAACGAGTTGAGCGTGAACAACGCGAGTAGCGCGACGATCACGGCTCGAAGGGGTCTAAATTGCATACCGCATAGATAAAATTAATTTCGCAAGCGTATGTCAAAAATGTGCAACGTGTTGGCTTCACGCTATGCGTGACAGTATGCGGTGATTTGCGAGGTCAGATTTGCATAGCTGCTTTGCGCTAAGCAGCAGGGCACGAGCCGTGCTCGGCATAATTCGATTGTTCGGCGCTTTTGATCGGGGCCTGACTTGGGTTTAGGTTCGGCCCTGCTGGATCCTTCTGCTGACGCGTTTTTCATCACGAGGTTGATACTCTTGAACACTGCAACACAATCGATACCCTCCGCCGTCAGCGACGCCGGGGCCAGCCGCTTTGGTGCCTTCGGCAGCGGCAAAGACGTGCGGCGAGTTGAAGACGATCAGCTTCTCAAGGGGTCGGGTCAATTTACCGACGACGTGACGGCGGCGCATCTGAATCGTTTATTTTTTCTGCGCTCGCCACATGCGCATGCAGACATCGCCTCAATCGGCGCGCAAGCCGCGCGCGCGATGCCGGGCGTGCTGCTGATCGTGACTGGCGATGATCTTATCGCGGCGGGTGTCAAACCGGTGCCTGGCGTCGCGGGCTTTACGCGGGTGGACGGCACGCCCGCGCGATCCGCAAAGCGTTATGCGTTAGCCGTGGGCCGCGTTCGTTTTGTCGGCGAACCCGTGGCTGCCGTCGTCGCGCAGACGTCGGAGCAGGCGCGGCTTGCGGCGGAGGCCATTGACGTGAGCTATGAGGCGCTGCCGGTCGTGGTTCATCTTGATGATGCCACCGCGCCGAATGCGCCGCTGCTGTGCGACGAGCTGAGCGACAACATCGCTGCCGAAATGCGTCACGGCAATGCGCAGGCTACGGCGGCGGCGTTCGCTGCTGCCAAGCACGTCGTTAAATTGAATCTCACCAATCAACGCGTGTCTGCGTGTGCGTTGGAGCCGCGCAGCGTGCTGCACACGTTTGATGAAGCAAGCGGGCGACTAACGATCCGCATGAGCAGCCAAATGCCTTCGGGGTTGCGCGACACCGTGTGCGGCGCGCTCAACATCGCCAAGGATCAAGTGCGCGTGGTGGTGGGCGACGTCGGCGGTGGCTTCGGCATGAAAACCGGCGCTTATCCGGAGGATGTTGCGGTCGCATTTTGCTGCCGCGCGTTGAAGCAACCGGTGAAATGGATCGCTGATCGCGGCGAAGAATTTTTGTCGGCAGGTCACGGCCGCGATGTGGAGTCGGTGGCTGAATTGGCGCTGAATGAGCACGGCAAAATTCTCGCGCTGCGAGTGGTGAGTCAAGCCAACATCGGCGCGTACGCCACCGGTGTGGCGGTTGCGATTGCGTTGATGATTGGCCCATGGGTGCAGACCAGTGTTTACGACATCAGCACCATCGACTTTCACTTCAAAGGCTTGCTCACGAATACCGCGCCGATTGGCGCATATCGCGGCGCGGGGCGTCCTGAGGCAATCTACATCATCGAGCGATTGATGGACGAAGCCGCTCGCCAGATCGGCATAGACCGCATTGAATTGCGCCGCCGTAATTTAATTGCGCCAAGCCAGATGCCGTACAAAAATGCGATGGCGCAGCTGTACGACAGCGGCAACTTTGAGCAGGTGATGAATCAGGGTTTGGCGCTCGCCGATTGGGCGAGATTTGCTACGCGCGAAGCCGAATCAAAGCAACGCGGCAAGTGGCGCGGGCTCGGCATCGCAACGTTTCTGGAATGGACCGGCGGCAACGTGTTTCAAGAGCGCGTCACGGTCACCGTCAAACCCGAGGGCGTGATTGAAGTGTTCTCTGCGGTGCAGGCGATGGGGCAAGGCATTGCCACTTCGCTTGCGCAATTGGTGGTCGATAGTTTTGGCGTGCCGATAGACAAAGTGCGCATCGTGCTCGGCGACACAGATCGCGGCGACGGCTTTGGCAGCGCGGGTTCACGCTCCATCTTTGCTGGCGGCTCGGCGGTGCGCATCGGTTCCGAGCGCACGATCAATGCGGCGAAACTTTTGGCGGCTGATGCGTTGGAAGTCTCGGCGGGCGACGTAAGTTACGCCGACGCGAAGTTTACTGTCATGGGCACCGATCTGTCGATTGATCTATTTGCGTTGGCCGCAAGGCAAACGGAGCGTCGAATTTTTGTTGAATCGACGAGCACCGTGGCCGGCCCGTCGTGGCCCAATGGCTGCCATATTTGTGAAGTAGAAATTGATCCCGACACGGGGCACGTCGAGGTGGTCGCCTACTCATCGGTGAACGATGTGGGCCGGGTGATCAACCCGATGATTGTTCGCGGTCAGCTTGACGGTGGCGCGGTGCAGGGCCTTGGGCAGGCGCTGTGCGAGCACCTGCAATACGACCGCGAAAGTGGCCAATTAGTAACCGGCAGCCTGATGGATTACGCCGTGCCATACAGTGACATTATTGGCGTGATGACGCACGCACTCGATCAGTCCACGCCCTGCTTAAACAATCCGTTGGGCGTGAAGGGCGTGGGCGAGTTGGGCACCATTGGTGCCACACCCGCTGCTGTGAATGCAGTGGCTGATGCGTTTGCGCGAAACGGATTGGCATCGATTGCGCCGCTGCTGCAAATGCCGCTGACGGCGGCGCGGGTGTGGCAATTGATGCAGAAAACGTGATTGGGCCTTTGCTTAAACTCACGTCATGAATCACGCAAACAACGCGTCCATCGAAGCACCTCCCGCGATTGTGGTGTGGCTTGGATATGGTGGCTTGCTGCCGTTTGTGGCGCTTGCTGCCGGATCGCTCGCGGCTGCGGAATATGCCGCACTTTGTCGCGTTGCGCTGCTGCTTTACGGCGCGCTGATCTTGAGTTTTGTCGGCGCGCTGCACTGGGCGTTCGGTATGACGTTGCCTAATCTAAGCGTTGCAAAACGAGCCGAGTGCTTTACTTGGAGCGTCGTGCCCGCGCTGCTGGCGTGGCCCGCCGCGATGCTGGTGGCCGTGTCTGCACAAATCTGCTTTACCAGTATTTTTTTTGGCTACGAGGTGGCTGCGGCACCGCTCATCATTGGATTTGTGGCGAATTACATTCAGGACCTTAGACTGACCCGCGTTGCCAAGTTGCCCGCCTGGTATTTGCCGCTGCGCTTGCGCTTGACCGCAGTTGCTTGCGTTTGTTTAGCGGCGGCAGGCTTTGCACAGCTGTTGCGCTGACTGCACAAGTGCATCGTGCCACTTCCGGTGCGCTGGTCGAGAATTTATTTCCACCCTTGCAGCCACTGCGTCTCGTCAGTTAAATCACGCCACGGCAACGCGAAGCTGCGTTTCGAATACGTCGCCTCGATTTCTATCATTTCAATCTGCGCGTCGGGCACATCGGGCTCGATCAGCTTGGTGACGATGAAGTGCTTTTCCTTGTTCTGCGGCTTGACCGCCGTCCACTTGGTGAGCAGCAATTTTTTCGCGTTAATGCGCAGCGCAGCGCGATTGGGTTTAGGCTGAAAGCCGTTGGTTGAGTCCACGATGCGTGCGCCCGGCATAAAACGTTGATGCGGTGATTGTCTACGCAATCGTCTGACGCGCATATCAGGCGCGCTCCTACGCGTTGGCCACAGCAGCACTCAGATACTTTTGCCACATCGACACACACATCACCGCAAGGAGTTCACTTGAACATGCACGTCGCGCTTACGCCGCTTATCTCACTGGTCGCTGGCATCCTGATTCTCATCATGCCGAAGCTGCTCAATTTCATTGTCGCGATTTACCTCATCATCATCGGCTTGGTGGGCCTGTTTGGCGGGGGCACGCTTCGCCTGTAGCCGTCGCCCGAGAGGGCGAACGTTAAAATCGGGTCTATGGCCCGTAAACAACGCAATGAATCCCTTCCCGTCGTCCGCTTAAAAAGCGAGCGGATATTTCATCACCCGCTGATTTTTCAGAAGATGGTGGAGCGCCCGCAAGAGCGCATCGTGCCCGGCGATTTGGTAGAGGTGGTCAGCGTTGACGGTGAGTTCATCGGGCGCGGCATGCTCAACATGCAGGCACCGATGGCCATTCGTTTGCTCACCGAAAAAGAAGACGACATTGTTGACACGCATTTCATCGCAGAGCGCATTGCGACGGCAGTGAAATTGCGGCGTGAGGTTTATGGCCTTGATGATGTCAGCGATTCATATCGCGTGATTCATGCCGAGGGCGACGGATTGTCCGGCCTGATCGTGGATCGCTTCGGCGATGTGCTGGTGGTGTGTTTCTACGCAGCGGGCATGTTCCGCATGCAGCATTGGATTTATGACGCGCTGCTGTCGCAATTTCCCGAGTCGCAGATTTTTGCGTTCGGTGACGACAACGCGCAAAAGCAAGAAGGCTTTGAATGCCCGCCCGGCAAGCCTCCGCACGGTGGCAAACCGGTGACCATCAGCGAATTTGACGCGAAGTTTTATGTGCAGATTGGCGGCAAACATAAGACCGGTTTTTTCTGCGATCAACGCGACAATCGTCAGCGCTGGGGCGAGCTGATTGCCGCGACAAAGAGCACCAGCATGCTCGATCTGTGCTGCAACTCCGGCGGCTTCGCGGTGTACTCCGGCCTCAACGGCGCGACCGACATTACCGGCGTTGATCTCGACGAAGAAGCGGTGGATTTCGCGACGCGCAATTTGCGTTTGAACAATATCAAAGCGAAGATTGCGCAAGCCGATATTTTTCCGTGGCTGCGTGAGGCGCACGAGGCTGGCAAACGCTGGGACGCCGTCGTGCTTGACCCGGCGAAGATGACGCGAGCCCGCGACGAAGTGATCGACGCGCTGAAAAAATATCTGGATATGAACAAGCTCGCGCTGTCGGTCGTCAAGCCGGGCGGGTTGTTTCTCACCTGCTCATGCACCGGCGTGGTGAGTGAAGAGCAGTTTCTTGACATGCTGCGAAGAGCCGCTTTTTATGCGGGACGCGAAGTGCAGATATTAGAAGTGCGCGGTGCTGGCCCCGATCATCCGTGGATGGCGCATGTGACGGAGAGCCGGTATTTGAAAGCGGTTTTTTGTCGAGTGCTTTGATGCGCCCCTTCCAATCCATCAACTTCACCGCCGTCCAGCTCGGCAAACGCATCCTGATCCTCGGCGCGGTGCACGGCAACGAACTTGCGGGCATGCACGGCATTCGTCGTGTCGTCGCTGAGATTGAGAGCGGCGCGCTGGAAATTGCGAACGGCACCGTCACCTTTGTGCCCATTACCAACCCCATGGCCTACGCGCTCAAGCGCCGCGTCGGCGACCGCAATCTGAACCGTAACCTCCAACCCACTGACACGCCAGCCGAGTTTGAGGATCACATCGCAAACTGGTTGTGTCCGCTGATGGCCAAGCATGACGCGCTGCTCGATCTGCATTCGTTTCAGGCGCAAGGACAAGCGTTTGTGATGGTCGGACCGGAGAATAATTCAGACGCGCTGGAGCCCACGATTCATGGCGACACCGAGCGCGATTGGGCGTTGCGACTGGGTGTTAATCGCGCAGTGGATGGTTGGTTGTCGACCTACGCCGTCGGCGTTGAAACACGCCGCAGTCGTGCGTTGCAGCTCAATCCAAACGTCGGCAATCGCCACGACCTCGACGCCAAATACGGCGTCGGCACCACCGAATACATGCGAAGCGTCGGCGGCATCGCGCTCACCCTCGAATGCGGGCAACACGACGACCCGCACGGCCGCGAAGTCGCGTATCGCGCGATCCGCAACACCCTCGCGTACTACGGGCTTACGAATGATGCGAAGCCGCCGCTCGCGGGCGCAGCAGACGGCCTGCACATCGCGCAGGTCGTCGACAAATTCGACAACGCCGACACGTTCTCCCGCGCTTGGCAAAGCTTCGATGCGCTCAAGGCGGGCGATGTGATCGGCACGCGTGCCAGCGGCGAAATTTTGACCGCACCGAAAGACGGTCGAATCCTGTTTCCGAACGCGCTGGCCGAGGCAAATCACGAGTGGTTTTATCTGACCGAAGCGACTGCGCGGTTCGATACTTGACGTATCAGCTTTTGCGTACAGTCGCCATTTAACCTGGGCTAAAGCCCGATAACGCCTAAAGTCAATAACCCGAGATTTATCGCGTTAGCCCAAGTAAAATAGCGCTTTCAGCAAAAAGCTGTATTCAATCTAGCCCGGAAATGTAGCCTCGATGCAGCACAGCGGAATCGAGGGCTCAACCGCCCAATTGCGCGACTAGATTTCGCCGCATCACACCGACAAACGCAGCGCCGCAAACGCCTCATCGTCCGTCACCACACGCCACTCTCCCGCCGCAATTCCGTCCACCCGCCACGGCCCCACCGCCACGCGAATCAAGCGCAACGTCGGCAAACCCACGTGTGCCGTCATGCGCCGCACCTGACGATTGCGGCCCTCGCTGATCGTCAATTCAATCCAGCTATCAGGCACGTTTTTACGCACCCGAATCGGCGGCACCCGAGGCCACAGCTCGGCCATGGGCCCGAGCACGCGACACTGTGCAGGCAATGTTCGCCCATCCTTCAACGTCACACCACGACCAAGCTGCGCCGCGTGCGCCTCGGTCGCGGCACCCTCCACCTGCGCCCAATAAGTCTTCGTCACCTTCGAACGATCGCCAGAAATTGCTGCCTGCAACACGCCGTTGTCAGTAAGCACCAGCAACCCCTCGCTATCCGCATCCAACCGCCCCGCCGCGTACACGTTCGGAATGTCGATGTACGAGGCCAGCGTGCGCTCATGCGCATCGCCCGTGAATTGCGAGAGCACGTTGAAGGGTTTGTTTAAAAGGGCGAGCACTGCGCGGTGTGCGGTGTGGGTTGCGCGATGTGGAATCGCGAAACTACACCAGCGGATTCTTTGTTTTAAGCCCTGCAAAGCGCGAAAAATCCCGATCCGCCGTCCACAATTCGCTCACACCATTTTCAATGCAAATCGCAGCGATTCGCGCGTCGTGAATCATGCCGCCTGCGACTTTCGCGTCACGACACAGCGCGGCGAGCGTGAGCCAATGTTTTGGCGTGGTACTGATCCATTGATGTGTGCCGGAGCTGGCCCAGGACTCGATTTGATCGAAGGCTTGCTGAAAGGTTGAAGGCGTGGCGAACGCTCGATGATTGGTGACGACACCGATGAATTCATGCGCGCAGGGCCACGGGATCACCCACGGTCGTGAGCCTTCAGCCACCTCGCGCACTGCAGCGCGCGCAGCCTTGTGAAACGGGCTGTCGCTGCGGTGCGCGTACACCAGAATATTGGTCTCAATCGCGATCACAACGCAGGCGCTCCGCTGCGCTAGCGAAAGTCACGATCATTAGCCATTTCGCGCAGCGCCGTCCAACCGCCGCGCGCAATCGCCTCATCGGTAAGTCCCGGCCCGCCCGGTGTTCCCACGCTGCAATCTTTGAGTTTGAACGGCTTAGCAGGCTTTTCACGCGCCCTCAAGGCAAGCCGCAAACCGTCTTCCACCAACGCACGCAAAGTCACCCCGTCGCGCTGCGCCGTAAGCTTTGCCTGAGCGAACAAACCGTCTGCGATATCAAGTGTGGTCTTCATAGCTGGGCACCCATATTGGCTGATATGGGTGTATTGTACTTTTCTGGGAATTCTGGCAGCAAACGTAGGGCGGAAATCGAAGCGGTTCCGCCAAGGCGATGGAGCGGAGCGAGGTAGCTTGCCTTCGGCGGTTACACGAGTCGGAACCGCGAGCGGTTCGAGCTACGCGGCTGCGTGGGTTGAGTTCAAACCGCGCGCAGCGCGGCGTAGTCCCCTCTCCCCTTGCGGGAGAGGGTTAGGGAAAGGGGGCGGTTAGAACTACGCGCCGAGGCAATGAACCTTCCCCCTCTCCACCAGCCCCTCTCCCGCAAGGGAAGAGGGGAGTTAAGCCGCCGCAGATGCGTATGCTCGCGTGAAAACTGAGCATGAAGGTAGGGTGGAACTCGAAGAGGTTCCGCCAAGCGGGTGGCACGAAGCCAGGGTGCCGCACCGTAGTGCGCACCGCGTTATCCAAGCGAACGCTGATTTCGTCAGCTCCATGATGCGCATTTTGATGCGCACCCTACTTCACTGATCGAATTACAACGCCATCGGTTTTAGCCGTGAGGACACTAAAGTAGCGTCTTGGATCCACAGAAATCCATAAATCCGCCACTAAAAATGTCGCAAAAATGAGAATGATTAGCCGCAGTATTCGCGTCAACATGTCATTGGGTGATTTTTGAATGCCGTTCTATGAACAGGAGTGGTGGCAAAAAGTTGCGCAGCCCGGTAGGTCGGGAAAGCGTAGCGCCTTCCGACCCGTGACTCAGCGCAATCCCAAGTGTAGGATGGCGCTACGCTTCTCCGACCTCAGCACTACATTGGCGTGCCGACAGTCAAAAGACAACTTTTCGGCTGGCCCAACTTAGAAACTGATCGCGTCTAGGATGTAACACCAAATAGAAAAAGAGCGCAAAGAAGCCAAGAAGAGCACTTTGTTTCATTCGAGTAACTGGCGGAATGTCTTGCTTGACCCATGCGATGGTCGGGCGTGAAACCAAGTACGTGATCGGCACGCTGCCGTTGACCGGATGGATCACGCTGAGCGCTTCTGCGGTTTGGTTCATGGGTATCGAGTCGCGGTGGTATACGTTCGTCGAAAAAACGTCGTTGCCAACCCTATAGTTCGCTGAAAACTCCCAATACGTGTGTCTAACCTTGCGACCGCCTCTTCCCTGCCACGTCCGGACGGTCAGCTCGGACTTCGTTACCGTCCCGACCGTGTTCGCGGTCCCCCACGAAAAGTAGCTGCGCGGGTCAGTTTGCCACCACAGGTATGCGACCGCAGACGAAAATGAAATGACGAGCGCCCAACGTATGACCTGAACGAGCAAACTACTTTCTCACAGGCGGCAAATCCGTACAAACCCCTTCCCAAACCTCAGCCGCCATGCCCACACTTTCACCCAACGTCGGATGAGGGTGAATGGTTTTCGCGATGTCGATGGCGTCTGCGCCCATTTCTACGGCTAGGCACACTTCACCGATCAAATCGCCCGCGTGAGTGCCGACGATGCCGCCGCCGATGATGCGGTGGGTTTCGTCGTCGAAGATGAGCTTGGTGAAGCCTTCATCGCGTCCGTTGGCAATGGCGCGGCCGCTGGCGGCCCAGGGGAATTTGCCGACCGAGTATTTGATGCCCTGCGCTTTGCATTCGTCTTCCGTTTTGCCTGCCCAGGCGACCTCGGGGTCGGTGTACGCGACGCTTGGGATTTGTCGTGCGTCGAAGTACGCTTTTTCGCCGTGCGCGGCTTCCGCTGCGACGTGGCCTTCGTGGACGGCCTTATGCGCGAGCATCGGGTTGCCGATGATGTCGCCGATGGCGAATATGTGTGGCACGTTGCTGCGCATCTGCTTGTCGACATTGATGAAGCCGCGATCTGTGACCGCCACGCCTGCTGCTTCGGCATTAATTTTTTTACCATTCGGTGAGCGGCCCACGGCGACTAAAACGAGGTCGTAGCGTTGCGGCTCAGCCGGTGCTTTCTCTCCTTCAAAGCGAACGTAGATGCCGTCTTTCTTTGCTTCTGCGCCGACGGTTTTTGTCTTCAACATCATGTTGTCAAAGCGCGGCGCGTTGTGCTTTTCCCACACTTTGACGAGGTCGCGATCAGCGCCCGCCATCACGTGATCGAGCATTTCCACTACGTCGATACGCGCGCCAAGTGCGGAATACACGGTGGCCATTTCTAGGCCGATGATGCCACCGCCGATCACCAGCATGCGCTCGGGTTTGTATTCAAGCTTCAACGCGCCGGTAGAGTCCACGACGCGCGGATCTTCGGGCATGAACGGCAGTTTCACCGCCTGCGAGCCTGCAGCGATGATGCACTTTTCAAACCTGACGACTTTTTTCTCGCCCGTTAAATCCCATGACGTGCCGCTGGTGATCTCAACTTCTACGTGATTCGCGTCGAGGAATTTACCAACGCCGCGAACGACTTCAACCTTCCGCGCTTTCGCCATGCCGGCCAAACCGCCGGTGAGTTTTTTAATTACGCCGTCTTTGAATTCACGAAGCTTCATCATGTCGATCACGGGCGGCGCGAAGGTGATGCCGTGCCGCGACATCGTTTTCACTTCATCCATGACAGACGCGGTGTGCAGCAACGCTTTTGACGGGATGCAGCCGACGTTTAGGCACACGCCACCGAGCGTTGCGTAGCGCTCAATGAGTACCGTTTTCATGCCAAGGTCGGCCGCGCGGAAAGCGGCGCTGTAACCGCCCGGACCGGCGCCGAGCACGAGCATGTCGCAGGTGATGTCGACGGGGCCGGTGTAACTCCCTGCCGCTACCGGATTGGCCCCTTCTCCCCTTGCGGGAGAAGGTTGGGATGAGGGGTTGGGTGGAGTCGAAGTTGGTGCTGCTTTGGCACCTGCCCCCTCACCCCCGCCCTCTCCCGCGAGGGGAGAGGGGGTAGCTGCGGTCGCCGCCTCAATCACAGCAACGACAGTGTCCATACTCACCTTGTCACCGAGCTTCACGCGAATCTCTCTCACCACACCCGCCGAATCAGCAGGCACTTCCATCGTGGCTTTGTCGGATTCGAGGGTGACTAGCGATTGTTCTTTTGCAACCGTGTCGCCCACCTTCACCAAAATTTCGATGACGGGAATGTCGGCGTAGTCGCCAATGTCGGGGACTTTTAGTTCGATGTTGCTCATAGCGCAATCCTGCGAAAATCAGCGAGCAGACTGCCCAGATACGCATTAAATCGCGCAGCGGACGCGCCATCAATCACGCGGTGATCGTACGAGAGTGACAGCGGCAACATGAGCTTCGGCACGAATTCTGTGCCGTTCCATTTCGGTTTCATTTCGCCGCGCGACAGGCCGAGAATTGCGACCTCTGGTGCGTTGATGATCGGTGAAAACGCCGTGCCACCGATGCCACCGAGTGAACTGATTGAGAAGCAGCCGCCCTGCATGTCTGCTGGGCCGAGTTTGCCTTCGCGGGCTTTGAGCGACAGCTCGGTCATCTCTTTGGCTATTTGCAAGATGCCTTTTTGATCGGCATTTTTCAGCACGGGTACAACTAGGCCATTCGGCGTGTCCGCAGCAAAACCGATGTTGAAATATTTTTTGTAAACGAGGTTATCGCCATCGAGCGAGGCGTTGAAATCCGGGAATTTTTTCAACCCAGCGACGCAGGCTTTAATGACAAAGGCGAGCATCGTAACCTTCACGCCACTCTTCTCGTTTTCTTTGTTGAGCTGCACGCGCAGCGCGTCAAGTTCGGTGATGTCGCATTCGTCGTGATTAGTCACATGCGGAATCATCACCCAGTTGCGATGCAGGTTGGCGCCGGAAATTTTCTTGATGCGCGAGAGTGGCTTGGCTTCCACTTCGCCGAACTTCGCGAAGTCCACTTTTGGCCATGGGATCAGGCCGAGTGCTGCGCCGTCTGCGTTGCTGCTCGCAGCTGATGCCGACGGTGCCGACATTACGCCTTTAACGAAGCTTTGCACGTCTTCTTGCAGGACGCGATCTTTCGGGCCGGTCGGTTTGACCCGAGCTAAATCCACGCCGAGTTCGCGGGCGAATTTGCGCACGGAAGGCGAGGCGTGGGCTTTGCTGAAACTGGCTTCGTCGATTGCGCCGGTTGCAGCGATGGGTTTTGCCCCCTCTCCCTTGACGGGAGAGGGTTGGGGAGAGGGTGATGGTCGCGGAGTGGCAGCAGCTGCCGGGAGCGTGGAAGTAGCCTGAGTCGCGGTAGGTGGCCTCCCCCTCTCCCCCTGCCCCTCTCCCTCCGGGGGAGAGAGGTGAGTAGCAGCAGCAGCCGCCTCCACCTCAATCACGGCCACCACAGTCCCCATGCTGCACTTGTCACCCAGCTTCACGCGAAGCTCTTTGATAACACCCGCTACATCAGCAGGCACTTCCATCGTGGCCTTGTCGGATTCGAGGGTGACGATGGATTGTTCTTTAGCGACGGTGTCGCCTACTTTCACCAAAATTTCGATGACGGGGATGTCGGTGAAATCGCCGATGTCGGGTACTTTTAATTCTTGCGAAGACATAATTTGTCCCTCCCCTTACACCGTCGTTGGATTGGGTTTGTCGGCATCAATGCCGTACTTCTTGATGGCATCGGCGAGCACTTTGCGTTCGATCACGCCGTCGTCGGCCAGCGCAGTGAGCGCGGCAAGCGTGACGTAGAAGCGGTTCACTTCGAAGAAGCGGCGCAAGTTCTCGCGACTGTCCGAGCGACCGAAGCCGTCGGTGCCGAGCACCTTGAAAGTTTTCTTGATGTACGGGCGCACGCTGTCGGCGTAGATGCGCATGTAGTCGGTCGCTGCGATCACCGGGCCCGCCTTCGAATGCACGCATGCGGCAACATGCGGCACACGCGGTTCATCCATCGGATGCAGCAAGTTCCAACGCTCGCAATCGATGCCGTCGCGGCGCAATTCGTTGAAGCTGGGTGCGCTCCAGATGTCGCTCTCAACGCCCCAGTCGTCACGCAGCAAATCAGCCGCCGCAATCACTTCTCGCAGGATGGTGCCGGAGCCGGTGAGCTGCACACGCATGCCTTTCTTCTTGTCCTTGCCACCCTCTTTGAACAGGTACATGCCCTTGATGATGTTCGCCTCAGCACCCACCGGCATATCCGGATGCGTGTAGTTCTCGTTCATCACGGTGAGGTAGTAGTACTCATCCTTTTGATCGGTGAGCATGCCCTTCACGGCGTGCTGCGTAATCACTGCGACTTCGTACTGGAACGTTGGGTCATACGTGCGCACATTCGGAATCGCGCTGAACCACACATGCGAGTGGCCGTCTTCGTGTTGCAGGCCTTCGCCGTTGAGCGTGGTGCGCCCTGCGGTGCCGCCGACCAACAAACCGCGTGCGCGCATGTCGCCTGCGGCCCAGCACAAATCGCCGATGCGTTGCACGCCAAACATCGAATAAAAAATGTACACCGGCAGCATCGGCACATTGCTGTTGCTGTAGCTCGTGGCCGCTGCAATCCAGTCGGCCATCGCGCCCGGCTCATTAATGCCTTCTTGCAGAATTTGCCCGTCCTTGGCCTCTCGGTAAAACATCAATTGATCGGCATCCACCGGCGCGTAGTTCTGGCCCTGCTGGTTCCAGATGCCGAGCTGGCGGAACATGCCTTCCATGCCGAACGTGCGCGATTCATCCGGCACGATCGGCACCACATTGCGGCCAATATTTTTGTCTTTAACCAGCGTGTTCAAGATGCGCACAAAGGCCATCGTTGTTGAAATCTCACGTTCACCCGTGCCCTTGAGTTGCGCGTCAAATGCGGACAGTTCGGGCGTCGGCAGCGACACGCTTTTCATGCGCCGTTGCGGCAAATATCCGCCTAATGCTTCACGGCGCTCGCGCATGTATTTGATCTCGGGCGAATCGGCAGCGGGCTTGAAGTACGGGTAATTTTTTAGGTCATCATCCTTCAGCGGAATGTCGAAACGGTCGCGCATTTGCTTAAGCGATTCGATGTCCATTTTCTTGGCTTGATGGGCAATATTTAAGCCCTCGCCGCTGTGGCCCATGCCGTAGCCCTTCACCGTTTTGGCGAGGATCACGGTGGGCTGGCCTTGGTGTTTCACCGCACTGTCGTAGGCCGCATAAATCTTGTGCGGATCGTGGCCGCCACGGTTCAAGCGCCACACGTCGTCGTCGGACATGCTGGCTACCATTTCGCGCAGTTGCGGGTACTTACCAAAGAAGTTTTCGCGCACATATTTTCCGTCGCGCGCTTTCATCACTTGGTATTCGCCGTCGACGACTTCTTCCATGCGCTTGACCAGAAGGCCGTCTTTATCGCGCGCTAAAAGTTGATCCCAATAGCCGCCCCAAATCAGCTTCAACACGTTCCAACCAGAGCCGCGGAAATCACCTTCGAGCTCTTGAATAATTTTGCCGTTGCCGCGCACCGGCCCGTCGAGGCGTTGCAGGTTGCAGTTGATGACGAACACCAAGTTGTCGAGCTTTTCGCGGCCCGCCATGCTGATCGCGCCGAGCGATTCCGGCTCGTCCATTTCACCGTCACCGCAGAACACCCAAACCTTGCGGCCTTCGGTGTTGGCCAAGCCGCGCGCATGCAAGTATTTAAGGAAACGCGCTTGATAAATGCCCATCAACGGACCGAGTCCCATCGACACCGTGGGCAGCTGCCAAAAGTCGGGCATCAACCACGGATGCGGGTAGCTTGAAATGCCCTTGCCATCGACTTCTTGACGGAAGTTATCCATCTGATCTTGGCTCAAACGATCCAGCATAAAAGCACGCGCGTAAACGCCCGGCGAGCTGTGGCCCTGCACGTACACCAAGTCGCCACCGTGATCGGCGGAGGGGGCGTGCCAAAAGTGATTGAAGCCAACGTCGTACAGCGTTGCAGCACTCGCGAACGATGAAATATGACCGCCAAGTTCAAGGTCTTTTTTGCCACCACGCAGCACCATCATCGCCGCGTTCCAGCGCACGTAGCTCCTCAGCTTGTGCTCCATCTCATGATCGCCGGGGCTCTTGGCCTCCAAGTGCGTGGGGATGGTGTTCAGGTAGGCCGTGTTCGGTGAAAACGGTGCGTTGCCGCCGGTGCGGCGCGCCTTGTCGAACAGCGCCTCTAACAGGTAATGCGCGCGTTCGTAGCCCTCGTTGGCGATCACGCTGTCGAGCGAATCGAGCCAGTCGCTGGTCTCTTTCGGGTCTAGATCGCCCGGATTGGTGGTGTTGGTGTTTTGCATATTGATCCTCCTTTTTTGCCGCTTGCAATGCTTGGGCGCACCGCCGTCAGCCGCGGCTCGTTGCGGCCTGGACGTCATTGTCGCGTGTGTGCATTGCACCATAAAAAAATGCGCTTGTCGCACGTTGATGTCGCAATTCTAGGATAAATTTCATCAGATGGAAAGGTATTCCATTACGAGATTTTTATTTACAACTTATCGCTCTAACGCCTATTTCACTTGGGCTAAGCTCGCATTTAGCTAATAGTCGATAAATTAATATTTAGCGATGTAGCCCAATTTAAATGTCGCTTGTAGCAAAAAGCTGTAGGCGCGGGATCGGGTTATCGCCGCCTCAAATGTGTGCACGGTTCATAAAATTGAGATCGACTAATTTTGTTCACGCTCGAGGCATTTCATGCACATTCGCACCTTCCGTCACGTTGCCAGCGCGCTCATCGCCAGCGCGCTGCTCTTCGCCGCGCCGCTCGTTTTTGCGCAGGGCTATCCGAGCAAAACCATTAAATTTGTGGTGCCGTTTCCCGCTGGCAGCGCCACTGATGTGGTGGGCCGCGTGCTGGCCGAAGCCATGGGCAAAGAACTGGGGCAGAGCATCGTCGTCGACAACAAAGCCGGCGCGCAGGGCACCATCGGTGCGGGTGATGTGAAAAACGCAGCCGCCGACGGCTACACGCTGCTGGTGACCACCAGCACCACACAGGCCGCAGTGACCAGTTTGATCAAAAAACTCTCGTACGACCCGGTCAAAGATTTCACCCCCATCGGCAAGGCCGCCACCACGCCGTTTGTGCTCATCACCAATGACAAAGTGCCCGCGAATAATCTCGGCGAATTTATCGCCTACGTGAAGGCGAATCCGGGCAAAGTGCGTTTTGGCCAAGGCTCCAGCGGCTCGTGGGTGTCGGGCAGTTTGTTCGCCTCGATGATCGGCGGTGACATGCAAATGATTCCGTACAAAGGCATTCCGCCCGCGCTCACCGACATGCTCGGCGGCAACATCGAAGTGGTGTTTGCGGATCTTGGCAACGCGCAGGCGCAAATCAAAGGCGGCAAAGTCAAAGCCTTCGGCGTCACCAGCGCCAAGCGCGCGCCGCAACTACCCGATTTGCCTGCGATCACTGAACTCGTGCCCGGCTATGAACTGGTGCCGTGGTTCGCGCTGATGGCCCCGGCGAACCTGCCGAAAGAGGTGGCCGTCAAGCTCACCACCACCCTACAAAAAGTGCTCGCCAGCCCCGAGGTCAAACAAAAAATGAATGCGGCAGGTTTGGATATTGATTCGACCGACGCAGCAGGTTTAGCGAAGCTCATCGACAGTGAAATCAAGCGTTGGGGGCAGCTGACTAAGGCTGCGAAGATTGAGGCGGAGTGAGCCAGCATCGTTCGGCGCATCGATTAGTGCAATAATTGAGTCTGAAGTTCTGGAGAAAGCATCATGCGCACCACAGTCACGTTTGACGATGAAATCTTCGCCAAGGCTCAGTTCTACACTGGCATTCAGGAACGGTCTACGCTCATCAATGAGGCACTGCGCGCGTTAGTGCAGCGCGAAGCCGCGCGCCGATTGTCCAAGCTGGGGGGATCACAGCCCGATTTCGAGTTGCCGCCGCGTAAGCGACCGGCCAGTTACCCGCTGGCCGATATTGACCGCGCATGATCCTTGCCGACAGTTCGATTTGGATAGATCACATCCGGTCTCCGCTCGCAGCACTTGATCTTGCATTGGACGAGCGCCTGCTGTTTTGTCATCCGATTGTGGTTGGCGAGGTCGCCTGCGGCAACCTACGAGACCGTTTTATTCTCTCAGCGATGTTTGATCTACCGCAAGCGATAGTCGCGGAACACGCCGAGGTTTTTCATCTTATCGAGCAGCGACGTTGGATGGGCAGAGGCGCTGGATTCATGGATTTGCACTTACTCAGCTCCGCGATCTTGTCCGATCTAAAGCTCTGGACGCGCGACAAACGTTTGGCCGAACTCGCTGCTCAACTAGGCCTGCTGTACGAACACAACCCGTTGCACTAGCAACGCTCCAATTGCGAGGCACAAACATGCGCTTGAACAACAAAGTCGCGATCATCACCGGTGGCGCGCAGGGCTTCGGTTACGGCATTGCTGAGCGTTTTGCGCAGGAAGGCTGCAACGTGATGTTGGTTGACGTGCAAGCGCATGCCGTTGAAATGGCCGCCGCAAAATTGCAGGCGCATGCGACGGGTTTGCCGGTGGTGGCGCAGCAGGCGGACGTGTCTAAATCGGCTGATTGGGACGAGCTGGTGAGCGCGGCGTTGGTGGCGTTTGGGCGCATTGATATTGTGGTGAACAACGCCGGCGTGTCGCACAAAAATCAGCCAATGCTCGATGTGGACGAAGCCGAGTTTGACCGCGTATATGCCACCAATGTGAAGTCGATTTATCTCTCCGCCAAGCACTGCGTGCCGGTGATGCGCGCGCAACACGGCGGCTGTTTTGTGCAGATCGCATCGACCGCTGGCGTGCGGCCCAGGCCCGGTTTGACTTGGTACAACGGCTCGAAGGGTGCGGTGATTTTGACCAGCAAATCGATGGCAGTGGAGTTGGCCAAAGACAACATCCGCGTGAATTGCATCAACCCAGTCGCCGGTGAAACGCCGCTGCTCGCCACCTTCATGGGCGAAGACACGCCAGAGAAGCGCGCGATGTTTACTGCATCGATTCCGCTCGGTCGTTTATCCACGCCAAAAGATGTCGCCAACGCGGCGCTATTTTTGGCCAGTGACGAAGCAAATTTCATCACCGGCGCGTGTCTTGAAGTGGACGGCGGGCGCTGCGTGTAATCCACACGCGGCGGCACGGCTGCGTGACTACAGCGCCTTGACCTCGCCCATGCCAGCACCCGTGGCCTGCTTTTGCGGCGCGCCCTTGTAGCGCACGTCACCCGTGCCTTCAATGGCTGCGGCCAATTTCTTGTTAGCGGTAATGCGTATGTCACCGGTGCCTACGAGCGTGGCGGTGACGTAGTCGACCGCAACCGTTTCGGCCTTTATATCGCCCATGCCGTTGAGCGTGAACTCAGCGGATTCTGCAGTGCCATTACCGATCAGCACATTGCCCGTGCCGGACAGCACCACTTTGAGTTGTTTGGCTTTGATCTCGCTGACCTTCAAGTCACCCACACCCGCCGACTCGATCACCACCACGTCGCACACTAAGGATGCAAAAGCGCGATCTCCCACGCCGACCGATTTAACGCTGAGCAAACCGTCAACGCATTTGCCGTTGGTTGTCGGCGTGCTGCCCTTTGCCTTCGTGTTGGCGGTTGCGGCAGCTGTTGCTTTAGCGGTCGCAGCGGTAGTCGCGGTGGTGGCCGCTTTAGTGCCCACAGCACCGGCACTGACCGCAGCACCGGGTGCCGTAATTGATACGCCGTTGCCGTCGATTTTTACGCTAGTGCCCGGTGCCTGAATGTTGACCTGAGCGGCAACGGAACACGCGACGAGCGCCAGCGCGGTGGCCGCCGCAGTCGCTGAAAGTTTAGGCAACACCGAGAAAAAAGTTGCGCGTTGTTGTTTCATGAGGATTCCATCAAGTTCAAAAATACCCCCCGGTGCTTACAGGCAAATTCTAGACTGATCAAAATCAAGTGGGCGCAACGCACCGCTCGCGCTACTATCGTTGCAAAGCACTACGCTTACAAACTCGAAACAACACACGGACTCAGGAGGCGTTTCATGACGACACATAGTTTGTCGGGTCTCGATGCATCATTTTTGTATCTGGAAACGCCAGAGCAACCGATGCACGTATCGAGCTTGTGCGTGTACGAGGTGCCGCCGAAACTCAAGGGCAACTTTCCAAAAGCAGTGGTGGCGCATCTTAAAAAACGTGTGCATCTTGCGCCGCTTTTCACGCACGTCATTGAAAACGCACGATTCGGCTTGGGTCACCCGAGCTGGGCACCGGTCGATGCAATCGACTGGGCCTATCACGTGCAGCACATCACGCTTGCGCGGCCCGGCACCATGCGCCAGCTTGAAGCGGCGGTGGCCACGGAGCATGCGCGCTTGATGGACCGTGATCGTCCGCTGTGGCAGTTCACCCTATTCACCGGTCTTGGCACCGGCGAGGTGGGTTTCTACGGCAAAGTGCATCACGCCGCGCTCGACGGCAAAGGCGGCACGGTGCTTGCCAATTCAATTCTTGACTTGACGGCCGTTCCGCGTGAAGTGCCGCCACCCGCGGCCACCTCGCGCGCCATGACCGCCAAGGCCGACAGCAAAATCGGCGACATGATTGGTGCCGCGTTTTCCAACTCACTTGCGCAATACGCAAAGATTATTCGCGCCATTCCTGATGTAGCGGGCAAGCTCGTTGAAGCGGCCGCGCCCGCGCTTAAAAACGCAGCGGCCACGCGCAAGGTACCGTTTAAATTTGCACCGCGCACGCCGTTTAATGTGAACATTTCGGCGAAGAGAAATTTTGTGACCGCTGCGCTGCCATTCACGGACGTGCGAGCAGCGGCTAAGGTGCTCGGCGGCTCGGTCAACGACGGCGTGCTGTTCGTCTGCTCGTCAGCGTTGCGCACCTATTTGAAAGGCTTGAACGAGTTGCCGAAACGCACGTTAGTGGCGGCCATGCCGGTGAGCTTGCGCGAAGAAAGCAACAAGCAGTTGAACAATCAAGCGTCGATGGTGCTCGCCGAACTCGGCACCCATCACGGTGATGCCACCAAGCGTTGGAAGGCCATTTTGACCTCGACCAATAAGATCAAAGAATCGCTGAAAAGCTTGAAGAGTGTGCTGCCCACGGACTATCCGGGCTTGCTGGCACCGCTACTGGTGAGCCGGGTGAACGCGGCTGTGGCTAGCGCCAAACTCATGGAGCGTTTGCCGCCGGTGGCCAACGTAGTCATTAGCAACGTGCCCGGTCCGCAGGTGCCGCTGTATCTGGCCGGCGCGCAGATGAAAACGTTTTTTCCGGTGTCGATCATCACCCACGGATTGGCGGTAAATATCACGGTGCAAACGTATTGCGGCAGCATCGATTTCGGCATCATCGCGTGCAAGGTTGCCGTGCCCGATTTAAATGATTTGGGCACCGCGATTGAAGGCGGTTTTGATGAACTGATTGCGCTCGCGCAAGCGAAAAGTGCGCTCGACAAAGAGCGTGAAACAGCGTTGGCTAGCTTAGCCACAAAACTAGCTGCGGAGGCTGCGCCTAGCGTTAAAGCGAAGCCGAAAGCGCGCACCGCAACCGCCAAAACCGCCGCCAAAACCGCCGCTAAAAAGCCGTCGAGTAAACGCTCCACCGCGTCCCGTTAAGATCAAGTTCACCGTCATTTTTCACGCCTTAAACGCTTCACGACACTGTGCCAAATCAGCCTACTCACGAAAAAGCCCCGAACCCATTTTTAGTTGCGATGGAGGCGCGGGCACCGTGGGAATGGGGCGCGTCGCTCGCCGCATGGCCGATGCTCAAAATGATGGGCGTGTGGCCGAAGCCCAGTGACGTTAATCCACAGCACGTCATCGTCTATCCGGGGCTCGCTGCGGGGGACGCATCGACGCGCCCGCTGCGCTCGTTTCTTGAGGATTTGGGCTACACCGTTCACGGGTGGTATCAAGGCATGAATCGCGGGCCGGGGCGCGGCGTTTTGGCGCGATTGCAGGAGCAACTGGTGGCTGTGCACCGCGACTCAAAACAACCGGTGTCGTTGATCGGATGGAGCTTGGGCGGCGTGTACGCACGAGAGCTCTCCAAATTGCAACCGAAGGCCGTGAGGAACGTCATCACGCTGGGCACGCCGTTTGCGCAAAGCCCGCGTTCAACCAACGCGTCGCGCGTGTATTCGCTGCTCTCGGGCGAGACGTTGCCCGATGAATTGATGATGCGCCAAATCGCCGAAGCGCCACCGGTGCCGTGCACCAGCGTGTACTCGAAAACCGATGGCGTGGTGGCGTGGCAAGGGAGCATTCAGAAGCCGAGCGCTGCCAATGCGGCACTCGAAAATGTGGAAGTGTTTGCTAGTCATTTGGGCATCGGCGTGAACGCTGCCGCTTGGTATGCCGTGGCTGATCGACTGGCGCAACGCAGCGACGGATGGACGCCGTTTAAGGTGCCGATGGCCGCGCGTTTTTTGTTCGGTTGATGCGATGAAAGTCATCGCAAACGGCCTTGAATTCGAGGTCGAAATCAACGAACCCGCAAACGTTCAAATCACCGCTGACACGCCAACGGTGCTGCTTATCATGGGCCTTGGCATGCAGCTCATCGCGTGGCCGCTGGCCCTGGTTAACGCGTTGAATCGAGCGGGTTTTCGGGTGGTGCGTTTCGATAATCGTGACATCGGTTTGTCGCACAAAACCACGGCCAAAATACCCAATCTGATTTGGATCGCGCTTAAGCACCGAATGCGCTTACCGCTGCAAGCCGACTACACGTTGCGCGACATGGTGGAGGACACGCGCGGCGTGCTTGACGCGTTGAATATTTCGCGCTGTCACGTCATTGGCGTGTCGATGGGCGGCATGATTGCGCAGGGCGTAGCGAGCCATCACCCGCACCGCGTCGCGTCACTCATCAGCATCATGAGCACCACCGGCGCGCGTGGGTTGCCGCAAGCCACACCGAAGGCCACCATGGCGCTGTTATCGCGTCCAAAGAGTAGGCTGCGCCACGACATCATCCATCATTTTGTGCGCGTGCTCGGCATCATTGGCAGCCCAAAATTTCCGACCCCCGAAGCAGACGCGCGGCAACGCATCGGCGAGGCGTTCGACCGCTCGTTTTATCCGGCGGGCACCATCAAACAAATGGCCGCCATCATGGCCTCCGGCGACCGCAGTGATGAGGTGCGGCGCATCACGGTGCCGACGCTGGTGATTCACGGCAACGACGACCCGCTGGTGCCACTGAAGAACGGTGAAGACACGGCAAAAAAAATTGCTCGCAGCGAATATGCGGTGATCGACGGCATGGGCCACGATCTCGGGCCGCTCGCCGTTTTGTTGCAACGCATCGTGCCGTTTTTACAGAAAAATTCGGTCGCGGGAACCTCAACAGCTTCGTAGTGAAACGCCCATTTCGCTTGGGCTGAACGCATGAAACGTTGATTCTCGACTATTGCTATTTTGCGCGTATAGCCCTAGTTAAATGGGGCTTAGCGCTTAAAGCTATAACGCAAACAACCACAGCAAAGCGTGCAATGACGCCATACCGATCAACAGTGAAATCAGCATGCCGCCGCGCCACCAAGCGTAGATTCCGGTGAGGATGGCGGCCACCGCGTGCGGCCAGCGCATGGTGAGATTCAGCTGGTTATCGTGAAACAAAATCAGCGGTATCACCAGCGCGGCAAAGATCGCGGGCACCGCCAATTGCAGCGCGCGCTCGAACCGCGGCGGCAACTTTTTTCCGGCGAGCAAACCGATGAACGAATAGCGAATGGCGAACGTGCCGATGGCCAAACCGGCAATCGCCAGCCACCCGTCGAGCGTGCCAAAACCGCCCCAGTTCACGGTGAAACCTTCGGCGTTTTCAACTTTAACAACGCGTCCACCACCATGCCCACGCAGGTGCCCAGCACACATGCCGCAATGAGGCCAAGCTTCAAGGGCATGGCGTAGAAAAACACGCCCGCCGCGCCGCCCGCAATCGCCGCCAAAATTTGGCTGCGCGATTTCAAGAGCGGCACCACCAGCGCCACAAACGACAACGGAATGGTGAATTCCAACTGCCAACTCGCAGGCAATTTCGCACCGGCAAACGCGCCAATTGCGTTCATCAAAACCCACCACGGCCACAGCGTCAGCGCGCAGCCGAGATAGAACGCCAGCGGATGATTCATGTGCTCACCACGCTGATGCCGCGCCTCGTTCGAGATGAAGGTTTGATCGACCAAAAATGCAGCCCACAACAGCCGCTCCTTACGCGTGGCACCTTTGATTCGCGGCGAAATGGCGGCACTGTAAACAGCCATGCGCAAGTTCACCACCAACCCCGAAACAATCGCGATGGTTAACGGCGCGCCGCTCGATAAAAATTGCGTGAGCACCGCCTGCGACGAGCCCGCAAACGCGAACGCCGCGAGCGCCACCGCGCCCCATTCGCCCAAGCCCGCCTGCACCGCCGCCACGCCGCACACGAGACCAAATGGCACGTACGAAGGCACGAGCTGCAAACACTCGATCACGCCCGCTTTGAACGCCGCGCGCGCGCCTGCGTGATCGGTAACGTTGCTCACAGGCGCACGTAATGCACGAAGGCAAACGCAACGTCAGCCCCGCCAGCCTGCAGCGGTGCCGCGTGATGCTCGCGCGAAGCCTCGCGAAACTGCGCGCGATCCCACGCGGGGAACGTGGTGTCGCCGTCAACGTTGGCATCAATTTCCGTCAAATACAAATCATCCGCCAACGGCAACGATTCACGATACATCGCGTTGCCACCGATCACAAAAACCGGCGTCTCTGCATGCGGCGGCAAATTCAGCGCCTCAGCCAGCGAGCGCACTTTGATGACGCCGTCCGGCAGCGGCTGCTCGGTAGAAGTCACCACCACATGTTCACGATTGGGCAACGGTTTGGGAAAAGCCTCCCAAGTACGCCGCCCCATCACAATGCGTTTGCCGCTGGTGAGTGTTTTGAAATATTTGAGGTCTGCCGACAGGTGCCAAGGCATCGTGCCATTGCGACCGATGATGCCGTTGGCGGCAACGGCAGCAATTAAGGCCAGGCGAGGCCGGGGAGAAGATGTCATGGGGGAATTGTATTGAGTGGCGGTGCGCGCGCCGGTTCTGTCCCCTCTCCCCTTGTGGGAGAGGGTTAGGGTGAGGGGACGGGGGCTTGGATGAGCGCCGACATCCCGCTCATGCCGCGGGGCAGTAACCTTTTTTGCTTCGCCAAAAAAGGTAACCCAAAAAAGGCGACCCCGACGATTGGCCTATTCCTGCGATGCTCAGAAAAAAGCGGAACGAAAAAAAACTCGCTATCGCTCAAACAGTTTTTCGTTCTGATCGCTTCAATCTTCCTCTTCTCGGGGCCAATCAACGGGGACCCATCGAGCCGATGTTTGATCGCTTCGCGATGAGGGCTGCGAAAAACTCAGCTGCGGACATTCGGACTGCGCATTAACGTGTGAGATGAGCAGCACGTAAAAGCAGCCCTCGCGGAACCAAGGATATACAGACGGTGTAGCGCGGCCTGCCGTCGCGAGTCCGCATAATTTAAGGGTTAGGCCGCGCCCCGCAGCGCGACGCACATTCAATTGACTACGGAAATCGACTTGGCTGCGATGCGGTCGGGCAAGACGCGAGCGATCATTTCTGTGTCGCAATACTCCTCGTATCGGACGATCTTTCCATGCTCGAAATGAATCACAAAAACATAGTCGTTGTCATAGCGTCGACCGTCGCGGGTTAGATTCTTGCCTCTGGCTTGCAGAACGATGACATCACCTCCATCAACTAGGCGGGTGGGGATAGTGGCTCGTTCAACTAGAGCGCGATTAAGTGGACGGAACACCTCGTCGATAATGGTTTGCTTGCCAGCGAACTCGCCGCTCCAAGAGCCTTCACCAATAGTTCGCCAAACGACGTCATCGTGACACGCCTCCCAAAAGGGCGCACCATTGCCTTTGGCAACTTCGACAAAAATCTCGGAGACAAGTTTGGCGTTGGGGGAAAGTTCAAGCATAAGGGCCTTCAAGGTGGCTTAGGAAATCGTGCGCGACCGCAGGTGCGGCCCAGCGTGATTTATGAGCGCTTCGCGCGTGTACGTTTTTAACAGTGCGAATAATGATTTGCATGTTGGTGTAGCAATCCGCTGGTTGGTCGCAAGTGTGCTCGTTATAGCGGGTCAGCGTCGATATAACAACTAGCGCAAAGCGACGCGTATGATTGAATCCAAGCTGCCGCAGCTCTCATCGCGAAGCGATCAAATATCGGCTCTACGGGTCCCCGTTGATTGGCCCCGAGAAGCGGAAGAAAAAAGCGGTCAGAACGGCCCGCTGTTTGAGCGTAGCGAGTTTCGGGCCGTTCCGCTTTTTTCTGAGCATCGCAGGAGAAGGACAATCGTCGGGGTCGCCTTTTTTTGGTTACTTATTTTGGCGAAGCAAAAAAAGTGACTGCCCCCGCGGCATGAGCGGGATGTTGGTGCTCATCCAAGCCCCCGCCCCCTCACCCTAACCCTCTCCCACGAGGGGCGAGGGGACAGAACGGCTACAGACTGTACTCATAATCAATCACCAGCGGTGCATGATCCGAAAACCGTTCTTCTAAATAAATCGATGCCGCCTTCGCGGTGGCTGCAATCCCCGGTGTAGCGATTTGATAGTCCAACCGCCAGCCTACGTTTTTGTTCCAACTATCGCCTCGGTTGCTCCACCAGGTGTATTGCTCGGGGCGTTGGTCCAAAGTGCGGAACACGTCTACGAAACCGATTTCATCGAACACGTGGGTGAGCCATTCGCGTTCGTGCGGCAAAAAGCCTGAATTTTTCTTGTTGCTTTTGTAATTTTTGAGATCGATTTCTTTATGGGCGATGTTGAAATCGCCGCAGATCACGATCTCTTTGCCGCATTGGCGCAGCGCTTTCAGATGCTTCGGAAATTCCGTCAAAAACCGGTCTTTGCTGGCCTGCCGTTCCGGCCCCGCAGCACCCGAGGGCAAATACAGCGAGACGACCGCGAGGTGACCAAAATCGGCCTCTAGATAGCGCCCCTCGCCATCAAACTCGCCGACGCCAAAAGCCTTGACCACATTCAACGGTTTCTTTTTTGACCATAACGCAGTGCCCGAATAGCCTTTGCGTTCGGCCGGATGAAAGTGGCCGTAACTTTTCTTAGGTCGCAGCATTTCTTCCGGCACGTCCTCAAAATTTGCCTTCATTTCTTGCAGGCAAAACACGTCCCAGCCGCGCAATTTGCTCATCCACGCGGCCAAGCCTTTGTTGTGCGCGGAGCGGATGCCGTTGGCGTTTAAGGTGACGATGCGCATGAGAAAGGTGTCCTTGAATCGCAAGACGCGAGAAAATGCGGTGAGCTTCTAATTTTCCATGAGCAGCGCACTGCGCGCTGCGGTTTCAACGTTCACCTTACGGCATCCTCCATGACCTCAACCGACACCTTTCGCCAAGACTTTTTGCGCTTTGCGCTTGAATGCGATGTGCTGCGCTTCGGCGAATTCAAGACCAAGTCGGGGCGCTTGTCGCCGTATTTCTTTAACAGCGGTTTGTTCAACACTGGTGAGTCGTTGGCGCGGCTCGGCCGCTACTACGCGCAGGCAGCGCTCGACTCG
Organism: Burkholderiales bacterium; assembly: GCA_043721275.1. Taxonomy (GTDB): domain Bacteria; phylum Pseudomonadota; class Gammaproteobacteria; order Burkholderiales; family Casimicrobiaceae; genus Casimicrobium. The sequence goes on along the minus strand of JAYSRA010000054.1, from coordinate 60,308 downwards.
ACTGTGCCGTTCGACATGATCTTTGGCCCGGCGTATAAAGGCATTCCGCTGGTGTCAGCGCTTGCTATCGGACTTGCCGAAAAAGGTCACAATTTGCCGTATTCGTTCAACCGCAAGGAGGCCAAAGACCACGGCGAAGGCGGCGTGATTGTCGGCGCGCCGCTCGCGGGCCGCGTGCTGATCGTGGATGACGTGATCACCGCAGGCACCAGCGTGCGCGAGTCGGTGCAGCTGATCCGCGAGAGCGGAGCAGAACCGGCGGGCGTTTTGATCATGCTTGACCGCATGGAGCGCGGCACTGGCACGCTCTCTGCTGTACAGGAAGTAACAGCGCAGTTTGGCATCCCCGTGATCGCCATTGCCGCGTTGCCTGATGTGCTTGCGCTGGTCAGCGCCAACAACGCGCTGACTGAGTTCAGGGGCAAGATAGAGGTGTATCGAGGTTTGTATGGGGTGGTTGATTAGTCCTCCGAAGTTGCATTCAATGCAACAGCAAAAACAAAACGCGGAGCGACGGTTGAAGTGGCTGGTGGTGACGTGCACGCTGTTCGCAGCGCTCGCGGGGGGCTCCACCAGTCACGCTCAACTCTACAAGTGGGTCGACGAGAACGGCAAGGTGCAATACACCGACACCATTCCGCCGGGTAGCACCGACCGCGCACGCAAAGAACTGCGCTCGGACGGTACCGTCCGGCTGTCCACCGACCGCGCGGCGACCGCTGATGAAAAGCGCTTGGCCGCAATCAAAGCGGTGGAAGATGCAAAGCTTAAAGTGGTGGCCGATGAGCGCGACCGCAAAGACAAAGCGCTGCTGATGACCTACAGCACACTGGCTGACTTTGACCGCGTGCGCGAGCGCGCGCTGGGCACGATGGCCACCGACATTCGCGCGTTGCAAGAGCGTGAAGTCAACATCAACAAAATCATTGCCAGCAACGGCGCGTTTGTAGCTCCCGTTATCGCTGCGGCACCAGTGCCCGCGCCTGCCGCGCCGCCGGTGGCTGGCAAGCCTGCTGTGCCCGCTGCACCGACTAAAACGCCCGTGGTGAAAACTGCGAACATGTTGTTGCTGGAGGCGAAATCTGAGTTGCCACGCGCAAAAGAAGCCATCAACGGCAAGCAGCGCGACCTCGACGCGTTGACCGCGGTGTACGCCAACGATCGCGTCCGTTTGTCGCGATTGATCGATGCGGAAAACGCCAAGATGAAGACCGACAAAGCGACCGCCGTCGAGCCCACCGCGCCGCTCGCACCCGCAGTGTTTCCAGCAAAAAAGAAGTAACAGCTTTTTGCTGCAAGCGCCGTTTCGCTTGGGCTAAGCCGCAATTTATTTGTTAATCGACTTAAGCATAAATGACGTCTCAGCCCAAGTGAAATAGACTTTTCAGAAAAAAGCTGATGCGCACCTCACGACGCTGCGCTTCTCAGTTATCCTCGCGGTCATGAAGATCGCATTCCACCTCGACCCGCTCGCCAAACTCAAAGCGTACAAAGATTCCAGCGTCGCGATGATGCGCGCGGCGCAGGCTCGCGGCCATTCGCTATTCGCCATTGAGCCGGGTAATGTGTTTAGCCGCAACGGCAACGTGCAAGCCAACGTTGTGCCGCTAACGGTGACCGCCGACGATCATCATTGGTACGAAACACAAGCAACAACCCTCATGCCGCTGACTGCGTTCGACGCCGTGATTGAGCGCAAAGATCCGCCGTTTGACATGGAATACGTCTATCACACGTATTTGTTCGAGCGCGCTATGGATCAAGGCGCGCGCGTGTTCAACCGCCCCGGCGCGGTGCGCGACAACAACGAAAAAATGGCGATCCTCAAGCATCCGGACATGATCGCGCCGACCGTGGTCACGCGCTCGGCTGCCGTGCTGCGCGAGTTCGTGGACGAGCACAAAGACGCCATTTTCAAGCCGCTCGACGGCATGGGCGGCAGCGGCATTTTTCGGGTGCGCGAGAAAGACGCAAACTTAAACGTCATCATCGAAACACTCACGCTGCTCGGCACGCAAAGCATCATGGCGCAGCGATATTTGCCGGAAATTGTTGACGGCGATAAACGCATTTTGCTGATCGCCGGCGAAGTGGTGCCGTATGCCCTCGCCCGCATTCCGATGATCGGCGAAACGCGCGGCAATATGGCCGCAGGCGGCCGCCCCGAAGCGCGCGCGATGAGCGAATCCGATGCGCGCATTGCCGCCACCATGGCCAAACGGTTGTGGGCGGAAGGCTTGTTTTTTGTGGGCTTGGACGTGATCGGCGACAAGGTCACCGAGATTAATGTGACCAGCCCCACCGGCTTCGTCGAGATCGCAGCGCAGACCGGTTTTGACGTGGCCGATTTGTTTATTCGCCACTTGGAAACCGCCGTCAGACTCTAAATGGTGCAATTTTCTGCACCGCAGCAATTTCCCTGCTACCATCATTCTTCGTCATAAAACTGCCACATTAGAGGGCACGGCGAAACGCGATTCAGTCTAACGCGGCTTAAAGCAACGCCGGGCAGCATCGCACAGGGAGACACGCGGAGAGAGGTTCACGCCATGATTGGCATACTCATCATTGCGCACGGCAATCTCGGGGACTCCCTGATTCAGTGCATGACGCATCTTTTGGGCAAAAAGCCCGACGGCATCACCTCACTGCAGGTCAGCGGCACCGACGACGCGCGAAGCTTGTTGCCCACCGCACAGCGACTCGTGGCTGCGGTTGACGAGGGCGAAGGTGTGCTGGTTATCACCGATATTTTCGGCTCAACACCGTCCAATTTAGCGTGCAAATTGCTGATCCCCGGACGCGTGGAAGGCGTGGCCGGAGCCAACGTGCCGATGCTTTTGCGCGCCGTCACTTATCGCACTCGCGGCATCGAGGTGATGCTGAAACGCGTCGTCTCAGGCGGCTGTGAAGGCGTGTTTCACATCGAAGCCGACCCCATCCTCGGGCCCCGCGTTGCGCACTCGGCAGCCAACGAAGGCACCCCGGTCATGAACCGCCACTGATATAACGATACGATGCAAAAGCGCGACATCGAAATCGTAAACAAATTAGGCCTGCACGCTAGAGCCTCAGCCAAACTCACTCAGCTCGCCACCCGCTTTAAGTGCGAAGTGAATTTGGAGAGAAACGCACGCCGCGTCAACGCCAAAAGCATTATGGGCGTAATGATGCTCGCCGCCGGCAAAGGCGTAACCATCCTGATTGAAACCGACGGCGAAGACGAAGCCGCCGCGATGGACGGACTGGTTGCGCTGATCAACGATAAGTTCGGCGAAGGCGAGTAGTCGGCCTACGGCGCGACCGGGGGCGCCGGGGCTACGTTGCTGGGCGGAGTTGTTGTGTCCCGATCCCCGGCTGCGCGGCGCTGTTCTGTTCCCTCTCGCCAACCTGCCGTCATTCCCGCGCAGCGGGAATCCAGCACGTGGTTTGCGCTTAGAGCTGTTTCGTCCCCTCTCCCCGCGCGGGAGAGGGTTAGGGTGAGGGGGCTGCCTCGGATGAGCGCCGACATCCCGCTCATGCCGCGAGGCAGTCACTTTTCTTGCTTCGCCAAGAAAAAGTAACCAAAAGAAGGCGACCCCGGTGTGACGACAACCATCGGCGTTCCTTCCACCAACCCTTCGACGCGCGCAGCTGAGGGCTGCGGCTAGCCGGTGTTGCGCAAGCCCGCTGCCAACCCGTTAATCGTCAAATGCAGCGCCCGTTGCGTGCGTTCTTCCAAATCCCCCGACCTTACTCGTCGTATCAATTCAATCTGCAAATGATTGAGCGGATCGAGGTACGGAAAACGATTGCGAATCGAGCGAGCGAGCGTTGGGTTATCGGCCAGCGGTTCAGCGCCGACGATGGATTCGTAGGCTGCGCGAGTGCGCTCCCACTCCACGTGAATCTTGCCCCAGACGCGGTCACGAATGACTTTATCTTGCACTAACGCGCCGTAGGCAGCGGCGATTTGCATGTCGGTTTTGGCGAGCACCATGCCCAGGTTTGATAAGACGGTGGCGAAGAACGGCCAGTCTTTTGCCATCGCGCGCAGCTCGTTAATCGCGTCGGGTTGTTCGTCGCACAAAGCGGCGACGGCAGAGCCAAAGCCGTACCAACCGGGCAGCGATACGCGGGCTTGTGCCCAGCTGAACACCCACGGAATGGCGCGCAAATCTTCGATGCGGGCACCGGCTTTTCTTGAGGCGGGACGCGAGCCGATGTTGAGCTCGGCGATTTCTTTGATTGGCGTGCTTTCGCGAAAGTAGGTGACGAAGCCGTCGTCGCCGTAGACCAGTGCGCGGTACGCGGTGAAGGCGTGCCGGCTTAACGTGTTGGCCAGCGTTTCGTAGCGAGTTTGTTGGGCGGCGTCGCTGGCGATATTGGGCAGTAGCGTGCTTTCCAAAACGGCGGCGAGTAGCGTTTCTAAATTGCGCTGCGCAAGGTCAGGGTCGCCGTATTTGCTGCTGATAATTTCGCCTTGTTCGGTGAGCCGCAAAAAGCCGTTTACGGCACCGGGCGGTTGCGCGCGAATCGCATCAAAGCTCGGCCCGCCGCCGCGCCCCACGCTGCCACCGCGGCCGTGAAATAGGCAGAGGCGCACACTGTGTTTTGCGAAGCTCTCGACCAGCGCGGCCTGCGCTTGATACAGCGCCCAGTTGGCGGTGAAATAGCCGCCGTCTTTGTTGCTATCGCTGTAGCCGAGCATGATTTCTTGTGCGTCGTTTTGCGCTTTGATCCAGCGCCGATACAGCGGATGCGCGAAGGCAGCGGCCATCACCACCGGGGCGTTTTGCAGGTCTTCGATGGTCTCGAATAACGGCACGAGCGCCACCGCCAAATGCGGCGCATCGCCGCCGCGCGCGAGGCCCACTTCCTTGCACAACGTGGCCAACTCCAACAAGTCAGAGAGCGATTTCGCCATTGAAATAATCATGCGCGGCACGGCGGCGGCACCAAAGCGTGCCTGCACATCGGCAGCTTTGCGAAAGATGGCAAGCTCAGATAACGCCGTCTCAGAGAGCTTCATGTACGGCGAGGCGAGCAATCGTGCGCTCTCCAATTCGCGCGACAGCAGCGCCACTTTCTCGTGCTCGTTCAACGCAGAATAATCGGCACACAAGCCGCAACCCGCGAAGAGTTCCGCGACGACAGATTCATGCACCGTGGAGTTCTGCCGCAGGTCCACCGGGGCGAGATGAAAACCAAAAATTTGCACCGCCCGTTTCAGCGGCAACACGCGCGCGTCGGCGATCACTTTCGAGCCGTGGCTGTTCAGCGATTCGGCGAGGGTGTCGATGTCGTCGGCCAACTCATCGGGGGTGGCGTAGGGCGTAGCGTCCATGTTGTTGGGCGCACGGCTGCTGGCCTTGCCGGTGAGGCCGCGATAGGTGGCGGCGAGGCGGCTATACATGCCGGTGATGGCGCGGCGATAGGGCTCGTCCACGCGAAAACGCGAGTCGTCTGCTGCTCGCTCGGCAAGCTCCGCGAGCGCGGGCGTGACCTCGATCAAACGGCTCGACATGGCAAGCTCCGCGCCCAACCCGTGCAGCTCGGCCAAGTAATGCGCGAGCGCCAATTCTGATTGCGACGCGATGCCGTAATCGAGCGTGTCGGCGTTAACAAACGGGTTGCCATCGCGATCACCGCCGATCCACATGCCCACTTTGAGAAACGGCGGCAGCTCGGCCACGGTGTGATCGTGCGCGTCTAACAACGCCAAAGTGTTGGCGGTGAGCCGAGGCACTTCACGCAAAAAACTAGCGCGAAAATAAGTGAGCGCGTTGTCAATTTCGTCACGCACACGAAGCTTGGTTAAACGCAGCATCGCGGTCTGCCACAACTGCAAAATCAAGCGATGCAAATGCGCTTCGCGGTCATCATCTTCAAGCGTTAATTCAAGCGCAATCGAGCGCTCGGCATCCAACGTGCTCTGCCGCTTAATCTCAGTCGGATGCGCCGTGAGCGTGGGGCTGACCAGCGCCCGCGAGAGGCAATGCGCGATCTCCGGGCCGCTGATTTGCGCCGCCTTCAAACGCGAAAACGCGCTGGCGAGCGAGCCCCCCTGCGGCGCAGAGCCACTCCGTTTGTGATGCCGCCGCCGACGGTTTTGCTGCACGTCTTCGGCAATGTTCGCGAGATGCGAAAAGTAGGTGAACGCCCGCACCACATCCAACGTTTCTTCAATCGACAAATCCGCCAACAACGCATCCAACGTGCGATGCGTAGCCCCATCCCGATGAAACCGCACCGACTCCTGCCGAATAGATTCCACTTTGTCAAAAGTAACGTCACCACGTTGACTGCGAATCACGTCACCTAGCAAGCGGCCAAGCAAGCGGGTGTCAGCCTTGAGCGGCGCATCTTTATCTTCGAGATCGGTGGCGAGCGTTGAGGTGTCCATCGCTTGATTATGCTGCAACGCACCACTACGAGCGACTACGGATTGGCCCCGCCAATCGCGGTGGGGTGCGCCTTCAATATCGCCCTAAAAATCCAGCTTCACACTAGCGCCAATGTTCATCTGCGTGGGGCGAATACTGCTAGATCGGGTGCTGCCTGTGATGTCGAAATAGGTGGACGCAGTAACTTGATCTTGGCGCAGCACGTTGGCTAGGCGCACCCGCACTTGAAGTTTGGGTGTGTATTTGTAGAGCACGTACAAATCTACCTCGCGTGTGGGGGCTGCGTAGTTGATTTGGTTCACCGTTACGCGAACGTCGCCGCCGGTTTTGAAGGTGTAGCTTGCACCGGCCACCACCATGCCGCCGCGCATGCGGTAGTCCGCGCCAAAGCTGCCGCTTAATGGCGTTTGTTGGTCGAGGCGATTGTTGGGGCCGGGCACTTCTTCGACGCGCGAGAAATTGCGCGCCATGTTGAAGCGAAAATCAATCGGCGGGGCGCTCTCAACGATGGATTGCAATGGAAATTTGGCATCAAATTCAATGCTGCGCGAAGTTGCATTGCCGTTGTTAATCAGCTTGTTGACCCATCGATCATTGACGAGAAAAATGCCACGCGTGTTGTATTCACTCAGCGCCCTGACGCTGCCGCTCAAGCTCATCGACGCGCCTTTAGCGAAGAAATGCTCATACGCAATATCAACGCCGGTAGCCAGCTCGGGCTTGAGACTGCTGTTGCCGGTTTGGTAGTCGGGCGTGGTGGACGTGTTCACTGTGGTGCGGAAAATGCGCGGCACGAGGCTATTGGTGTCGGGCGCTTTGTAGGTGCGGGTGACGGCCAAGCGGAACTGTCGACCCGATTTGTCAGGGAACTTCCACAGCGTCTGAAACAGCGGGCTCAGGACACTTGAGCGGTTGGTAGTGGAGGCCACTCCAGTTGCGTCACTCGCCGTGTCGATGCCTTCCCAGCGCAAGCCGAAATACACCGACCAATTGGGTGTGACGTTCCATTCGTCTTGTGCAAAAAAGGCGTACTTGCGCACGCTGGCCGCGTAGTCTTCCAGCGTGTTGATGGGGGCTGCGGCGGCATTGGTTTCGTTGACTTGGGACGCTGACTTGATGCGGTTAAGGCCAACATCCCAGCCGGCGAGTAACGAATGCCCTTCAACAATCGGCGTGGAGTATTTTCCGGCAAATGACGCGCGGCTGTCACGTGAGGGTCCAAGCGTGTTGCGCTCCAGCGTTTGCGTGTTGTCGAGGTCAAACGATTGGCTGAACGAATCGTTGCGCCGACCACCGACGTACCCATTCAGCTTGAGGTCGAGCTTCGCACCTTCGCTGAATTTTTTTATCCAATTCACGCTGTTGCCCACGCTCCAACCATCGCCGCCGTTGCGGCCCTCGGCAATCGGGTAAACGGTGGTTTCGCCAAGCAGATAGTTAGTTCGTGAGCTACTTTTGTTCGCGTAGCGATACGCATTAAAGTTGGGATTCATGGTGAGGGAGTCGCCGCCTGACAGCGTCCAGGCGAGAGTCGCATTGATTCTGGCGTATCGGTTGTTGCCGTCGTTCGAGTTGTTTGAGGTGCGCTCCAAAATCGTGCGGCCATTGCCGTCGTATCCGAGCGTGCGCCCTGCGGTCACGCTACCAAAGGTGCCGTGCCCAGCGCCGCCACCGATTGAATACGACAAATCGCCCGCCTTATCGACGATATTAAAGCCTAAGATTTGTGACGAATAGCCGGTGCCGCTGTACCAACCTGCGTTGACTTCGCGTTTGGACACGGTGAATTTTTTCTTCATCACAATGTTGACCGTTCCGGCCACGGCCTGCGTGCTGAACTCGGCTGTGGCGGCGCGAATAATTTCAATGCGTTCCACCAAATCAGGCGATAAATTGTCAATCGAGAAGCCTGGTGGTGGTCGTTCGCCGTCGATCAGAATTTGTGTGTATCCGTTGCCAAGGCCACGCAGGCGAATCGAGTTGTTCTGCACGGTCACGCCGGGCAGACGTTTCATCACGTCAAGAATTTGTGTGTCGCCAAACTTGCGAATTTCTTCTGAGGTCACCACGATCTTGGTGGCGATGTCTTCGCGCCGTTCGTCAAAGTCAGACTGCGTGCCTTTGATCTCAACCTTGTCGACAACTTGCGGTGGTTTCGCCTTCACCTCTTCCTTGTCGGCTTGCGTACTGGTGTCGGCGGCCGGCGTGGTTTGTGCGTAGACGAGATTGGCAAACGCGACGTTGAACGCGCAAAAGACGGCGATGGCAGTGACGGGCGGCGGCGGAATTACCCGGCAATGTTGTTTCGGGTTCACAGATCTAAGGCTCTGACGGATTTATCGGACTGCACGTAGCCCAGAGGCCACGCGAAGATTGAGCCTGCGCGGGCGTGTAAGTTCCGCGACCATTGACTATTTGCGCGTTCGAGCTTGACGCACCGTCTTCGCACGCGCGGTGCCAGTAAATCCCTTGCTCTGCGCAAAAATCTTTCCGAGCTCAGCAATCTCTTCGCGCCGCGCCGATGTTTTTCGGAACGCCAGCGCGATGGTGCGTGACGGGCCGCGTGGCGTGAAGCGCCGGGCGTACAGGCTCGAACCGGAGAGCACGCCGCCCGCAATGGCAAGCTCGGGCAGCAAGGTGTGACCAAGGCCACTTTCCACCATGTGGGTCAGCGTGATGAGACTGGTGGCGGCGAGTGCGCGGTTGGTGTGGGCGCTTTTTAGCGAGCAGGCGGCGATGGCATGTTCGCGCAGGCAGTGGCCGTCTTCGAGCAGCAGCAATTGATCGGGGTCGATTTTTTCAATGGGCAGAGGTGACTGCGCCGCACCGAGTTTAGGATCTGCGGTGACAAATAAAAATTCATCGTCGAACAACGATAACGTTTCAATACCTGCGGGCAGGTCGTACGGCAACGCGATCAACGCAGCGTCGAGCGAACTGGCCAGCAAACGATCTAGGCAGATACCGGTCAATTCTTCGCGCAGCATGAGCTTTAACTTTGGGTATTGCGTGCGCAGTGTGGCGAGCGTTGACGGCAATGCAAACGGTGCGACGGTCGGGATGACTCCCAAGCGAAAAGTGCCTGTAAGCGGGTGGCGCGACGAGGCGCAGAGTTCGACCAAGTCGTTGGCCTGTGCCACCAGTTCGCGGGCGCGGACTACGGTAGCCTCACCGATAGTGGTGAAGGAAACGTGGCGGCGGTCACGCTCGACAAGCGTCACGTCTAAGGTGCTTTCAAGATCTCGCAGGCTTGCGGAGAGCGTGCTTTGGGTGATGAAACTTTTCTCCGCTGCGCGACCGAAGTGGCGCTCCTCTTCGAGGGCGATCAAGTAGCGCAGCTGTTGCAGTGAAGGAAGAGCAGCCATGGCGTTCGCTAAATTCGATAATGATCACGAGTTTAAGTTGTTTTGTAAATTACCTCAACTGTCCGACAATCACGGCTTCATGTGAACAAGTTAAGGGAAATTAAATGAAACCAAATATTGGAGTTTCAGACAAAAACCGCAAAGCCGTCAGCACGCTGTTGGCGGATTTGTTGGCCGACGAAGTTGCGTTGTACGTGGCAACGCGTGGTGCGCACTGGAACGTGGTGGGGCCGAATTTTGGCGCGCTGCATGGTTTTTTTGAGAGCCAGTACGAAGCGCTTGACGACATTCTTGACGACGTGGCCGAGCGCATTCGTGCGCTGGGTTTTACGGCACCCGCGAGCGTAGGCGCCTATGCCAGTGCTAAATCTATTGATGACAGCGCGGGCTACGAAAATTCGGCCACTGCGATGATCGAGAAATTGTTGCGCGCACACGAAACGATTATTCGCGAGCTGCGCGTGGATGCGACAAAGGCCAGCGACTATGGCGACGAAGGCAGCGCGGACTTTTTGGTGGGTTTGATGGAAACCCACGAAAAGATGGCATGGATGCTGCGCGCGCACTTGCAGTAGCGGCGCTGCGGGTCATGATGCCCTATAGCTTGCGTAGTCGCTCTACCCGCTGCGCGGTATTCGGGTGGGTTGAAACATAGTCAGACCAGTCGCCTTTGTTGCCTGCCTTTTTATCGGCGCTGCCCGTGGCGGCGCCCGTTTTTCGCGGCGCTGGCTTCGCAACGCTCGACGCAGTGTGCCCCGCCTCAAGCAACTCCAGCGCGCTCGCCAGCGATTCGCCCGACTGGCCATTGGCGCGCATCATAGCTGCGCCAAAATCATCGGCCTCGGTCTCATAGGCACGCGAATAATTAGTTTGCAGCAGCGCGGTCGCACCGCCAGCGATGACAGCACTGAAATCGCCGATCCAGTAGGCGACAGCCGCCCCTATGACACTTGCCTGAATCAAATTTTTCAGGCCGTGCTTATGCTTCACATGCCCCAATTCGTGCGCGAGCACGCCCAATACTTGTTCGTCGTTGTTGAGCAAGTTAACAAGCTGGTCAGTCATCACGATGGTGCCCGAGGGCAGCGCAAATGCGTTGGCCCCGATCACCCGTCCGCCATCACGAAACTCAACGCGGTGGGCAATCGTTTGGCCCTCGGGTATGAGCATTTCGCTGAATTGCTCGGTGAGTGTGCGCTGTCGGGCCTCAGAAAGTTTTGATGGGTTCAAGATGGTGCGATCCAACTCAGCCAGCGCGACTTCGGATATTTTTTTAGCCACGATGGGCGGCGCACGGTCGGCGATTATGTTGGCAGCGATGGGCACACCGTAGCGATAACCGAGCACCGCCACAATGGCTAGCGAGGCGATGCTGACGGCTATCCAGCGCCAATCGAACTGCGCGCGAAACCACATCGACTCTCGCGGCGCAATTGCACTTAAAAAAGCGTTGGTGTTTGCCCCGCCTGGTAGCTCGCAGGCGGCGCCCGCTGGTAGCGTAATTAAACGCGGCGCGCTGCCCAGCCGATCACTCACTACGATGTCAGTCAGCGCAACAAAGTGTTCACCCCACGGCCCTGCAATGCGCAGTTGCGCGCCGACTACAGACAGCATAGACGAGTGGGCTGTGCTGTCGCCGCCGTCGAAGTAGGTGCAGGCGATAGTGCCCGCAGAGATCGCGCCTTGCTGCATCAGAGACCAATATCAACGTCGAACATTTCAGCGATTTCTTCACCTCGCGCATTGAGCTTTCCACCAGCTACTTGCGCATGCACGGCGATCGGCCCGGCTGCAATCAAACACAGCGACTCTGCACGATACTTCGCCATGCGCACGGCGGCAAAAGGTTTGAAGAAACCGAGCGTGAAAATGATGCCCAGCCAATTGGTAATGGTTATGAAACTGAGCCGTCGCGCAGAAAGCGTGCTTTCAAAGCGCATCGGGCCGAGCCGTGTGCCGTTCCAGATTACGTTGCCGATGCGCGCGCTGAAGTACGGACCAATCGCAAGAAAAGCAAACAAGTAAAAACCGATAAGAAAAAGCGGAAGCATTGCCTTGAAGTAGGCCGGGACATCATCTTTTACAGCGGCGTCTTCTTGTTTGTCGTCTTCGTCGTCGTCAGCTGTTTTGGTTTCGTTCGTTTTTTTGCTGTCGACAGCCTCCTTGGGATCCGTCGCGCCTTTAATTACGTCCGACTCTACTACGGTGCCTGTAGGCTGTTTTGCCAATGCGGAGTAGGGCTGCGGTGATTCGATCGCCGTGTTTTGCAAAAGCGATTTCCACGGAATCGACATTTTGCTTGCGGCGAACCAAATGGGCGCTGCGACCAGCAGCATAAGTATCAAAAATAACCCTGCGGTTTTAAAGTAGACCTTGTAGAAATCCCATATCTTCGCGCTAAAGGTGGCCGGTGTTGCCCCCAATGCACCGTTGCCGAGGGTGTACGCGGTGGACTGATGATGCGCGATTGGCACCAAGGTGTAGACCGAAAATAAAGCAGCCAGCGGCCAACCAAAGAAGGCACCGTAAGCGCCTGGCACCTTACCGCGAAAGTTAAAACGAATCTGTCGCCAACTGCTGTTGCGGTAACGAAAGCGCAGCGACTTATAGGCAAAGTAGGGAATCACCGCGAATAAAAACAAAGCCAACACTAATGATGCAGTGACGCTCAGTTTTGACAGGCCAATAAAGGCCACATACGCGCCGAACGCGACTAATCGCCCTTTCAAAATATCGATAGGCCTGGCATGAAAATCAAAGCTCGAACCAGCCACCTGCGTATTTCGATAGAAGTAATGAAGCCGCCGAACTTTCGCCCACGCGGAATAAATGCCGATGGTGATAATCGAGAGCAGGATGTTGACGATCCAGATGCCGAAATATTCGCCGCCTTTGCCACTAAAAACAAAACGGTGTCTGGTTTCCGCAGCGTCGGCCGTGTCGGTTGCGGACGTGGCGGGTGGCGGGGCAGCCTGCATAGGCTGTGATGCGCCTGAGCCATCATCGAGACGCAGCGGTTGGTTGGGAGAATCAGACATTGAATCGCTCATTGAACACTTTTAAATATTTACGGTCAGCTTACGCCGTCAGCATATCGTCAAACGCCCGCGCATCGGCACCCACGTAGCCTTTTTCTAGCCACATTAGCGACATCAACAGTTTGTCAAACTCGGGCTCAAACTGGCTGATGATCGCCTGCGGATCGGGGCACAGTTTTCGATCTGTGATCAGACCAAACTGCACGCCACCCGCATACGAGAGGATCGAAACACCCATGCCGATGTGTCCGCTTTGTGGCACCCAAAACATGTTCTGCGCAATTTTGCTGCCTGCGAGGTAAAGCGGTTTCGCTGGGCCGGGCACGTTGGTCATAACCGCTGTGCCTTTGTCGGACAACAGGCCCAGCGCTTGCCGCTGCACGGCCTTGGGCACATAGCCCAAGATGCCGAGCAGCGCCATACTTACGGCGGCCTGATAACCCGTTTTAAGCCCGTTCATGCGCGCGCGCACTTCGAACACACGAGCAATCGGATTGGCCTCACCAATCGGCAGCTCTAGGCCGACCAAGCCGAAGTGATTGCCGAGCTTGTATTCATTACCGGGGGTGCGCAAATTCACTGGCACAAACGCCCGCAACAGCGCGCCGTCAACATTGTCGCCCTTGCCTACCAAATAGCTGCGGATCGCGCCGGCCACGCAGGCGAGCAGCACGTCGTTGACCGAGCAGCCGAGCACGTAGCCCACGTCTTTCACGCGCGTTAAATCGAGCGGCTCGCTCCATGCCACACACTTGACCGTGCCTGTTTTGCCCTTGAGCCGCGTCACACTGTCGCTCGGCATTGTGGCCAAATACGCCAGCTCTTGCGCGAAGCCCGCCGCGACTTTCGCGCCGTCCATCGCCAGCGACGGGTCATCTACCCAGCGGCTGTATTTCGCGACCATGCGGTTGCCGATGCGCGCGCCGTCATCTGCCACGGATTGCATGGCCGACTCAATCGGCGCCTTCAACGGCCCGAGTTGATCGAACACCTGTTGCGCCACGCCCGCAACCGGAGCCAGCACCTGGATGGCGGGCGCAAGTTTGGCTTGCAGCGTTTCACCGAACGGGCCGAGTGCGCTGAAAATATTGAAGCTTTCGCGAGCCTTCGCAAATTTCTTGACTTTAGATTTGGCGAGCATCGGTGATTCGCGCGGCGTGTCCGGCGCATTCGGATCTTCGTCAGTCAAATTGAGCAATACGCCGATCAGCGCGATACCGTCAGCGATGCAGTGATGCACTCGCGTGATGAGCGCGGAGCCACCGTTATAGCTTTCAACCAAGTGCATTTGCCACAACGGTTTGCCCGTGTCGAGCCGCTCGCTGGCAAGGTCTCCCACCATCGCCTGCAACTCGCGCTCGCCGCCTGCGCCGGGCAGGCGCACGCGGTGCAGGTGCGCATCGATGTCAAAGTCTTCGTCGTCAATCCAGTGCGCCATCATGCCGTCGTCGACCACATACTGGCGAAAGCGCGGGTAGACCAGCAAGCGGCCCGCGATCAAGGATTTGAAGCGGGCAACGTCGAGCGGCGTGTCGAAAATCATCACCCCGACGATCATCATCAGGTTGGTGGTCGAGTCCATCCGCAGCCATGCGGTGTCGACACTGCTCATTCTTTGTTTTGCCACGCTGAATCCTCCTTGGCGATTAACCTGTGTTGCAGGTTCGCATTTGAGTGACAATAATAGCGGCGAAGATTCACAAACCAAGGAGGCATTCAACATGGCCACGAAAGACGATTTCGAAAAAGCTCAGGCTGACGTTAAAACGCTGACCGAAAAGCCCGACAACGCAACGCTTTTGGAGCTGTACGCGCTCTACAAACAAGGCACCGAAGGCGACGCGGCAGGCCGCCGCCCCGGCATCATGGATCCGGTGGGTCGCGCCAAGTTTGACGCGTGGGGCGCAAAAAAGGGCACGAGCCTCGAAGACGCGATGAAGGCGTATGTGGCGCATGTGAAGAAGTTATTGGGCTAATTGCTATCGTGGGAGCGGTGTTACCGCGACGGCAGCGTGTACACGCTGTCAATCGCGGTGGCACCGCTCCCACAACAAATCACTCGCATTTATTGGAGACTTTCATGCGTATCAAACATCTCGCAACCCTTCTCGGCACCACGCTTTTTTTCGGCGCAACGAGTCCAGCATGGGCGGCAGGCGAGCCGTTGACGGTTGTCTACTGGTCAGCAAAAGACTGCCGCTGGTGCACGTGGTGGGAAGGCTCAGTTGTGGGTTCGGGTGGCGAAGCGAAGTTTTTGAAAACGCCTGAAGGCAAAGCTGTGCGCTACATCGTCATCAAAAAACCAACGCTCGCGCGACCGCATGTCGAAGACGACTTCAAAGCGGATCAGCAATGGCTGTGGACGCGCGTCAAGGCAGAGAGCGACGGCAAGATCAAGGGCTACCCGAGCTTTAGTTTGTACGAGGGCGAGAAGTTGGTGGTCTATGCGCTCGGCGAGCCGGATGTCGAAGGTAAGTTGATGCCCGCGATTCGTGAGCGCATGAAAAAGTAGGTCTTATTGCCGTCATCCTCGCCGCAGGCGGGGATCCAGACATCCTGGAATTGGCGTCTTTCGTGGCATCGCAGCGGTCGCCACCCTTCTGGATTCCCGCCCGACCGCAGGTCGGCCTGCCCTGAGCATGCCGAAGGGGCGAGCATCACGCCACATGGTTATTTGAGTGCCGGATATTGCGCAGGCAAATTCATCCCTCGCGCCTTCATCAACGCTCGCAGTTTGTCCGGGTAATCGGTGATGAGCCCATCGACTTTCCAGCCAAGCAACCGCACCAAATCAGCCTCGTCGTTGACCGTCCACGGCACCACTTTCACGCCCAGCGATTGCGCGTCGCGCACCAGCGACTCCGTGACGTCGCGATAGTTCGGTGACCACACGGTGCCGCCTGCCGCGATGACCGCTCGTGCAACTGAACCTGCGTAATCGTCAACATCAAATCCTGCAAGCCACGCCGATGCTCCAGGCTTGCCCAGTTGCACGGTGTCGCCCGCGCCCTGCCGGCTGCTGAGATAGACGGTCACGATTTCGGGCGCTTCCTTTTGTGCGATTTGCAAGGTGCGCCAGTCGAACGATTGAATCGTCGCGCGGCTCGCCAATCCCGCGTTGCGAATCTCTGAAATCAGCGCTCGTACGAAAGGCGCAGGCGGCAACGTGTCGCTCGCGGCGTTCGGTGAAATCTTGGTTTCGATGTTGAAACGCAGGTCACGCGCGCCGCGTTTTTCCGCGAGATCAAACAGTGCCTTCAACGCCGGAATCCGCTCGCCGTCCACGCCCTTTTGTTGCGGAAACGACTTCTCATAAACGCTTCCTGGCTTGATACGGCCTGCGTCAAATCGTTGCAATTCAGCAAAGGTCAGCGCGCCGATCAACGGCCCTCTGTCGGTGAGATGCGCACCGCTCGCATCGCGAATAATGTCCGGGTTCAGGTGACGATCATGCGACACCACCACCACCCCGTCTTGGCTCACGCCAACGTCCAGCTCAAGCGTGGTGACGCCGATGGCCATCGCGTTGGCGAACGCCGTGAGCGTGTTCTCCGGAGCCAGCGCGCGGCCACCGCGATGAGCCTGCAAATCAAAACGCGTGGCACAACCGCAGAGCACGCTCAACGCCACCATCACCATCCACTGTTTAGCTCGCACGCGGGGCCCCGTTAACGTTGTCTTGTTGTTCGGGTGCCTGTCGATCACTGCGGCCGTCCGCAGCGGCGTCGCCTTGCAAAATCGAATCGAGCTCCGCGCGCGCCGATTTGCTCATCGCGATCAACTTTTCTTCGTCGCGGAACACCGCCTGCGCCCGCTCCAACATGAGCTCATCGTGAGCCACGAATTGCTTGATTATTTTGTCAATATTTTTACGCAGCTCGCCCAGTTCGGCGAGCACCTGTGTGGCCAGTTGCACGCTACCGGCAAACATTTCACGGATCGGTGTTTCAACGCCCAAATCGCGCAGCTCCATGAGTTGCGTGCGGTTTCTGGCGCGCGCGAGAATTTTCACCATTGGGTATTGTTGCTGCACGAGTTTTACGATTTTGATGGTGGATTCAACGTCATCCACACACACCACAAACAGCTTCGCTTCGCCCGTTTTCGCAGCGCGCAAGAGGTCGAGTCGCGTCGCGTCACCATAGTAAATTTTGTTACCGAATTTGCGCACCGTATCCACTTGATCGGTGCTCGCATCCAGCGCGGTGAAGCGAATGTTTTGCATGTTCAACACGCGCCCGACGATCTGTCCTACGCGCCCGTAGCCTGCGATGATGACCGGCGTGCCGGGGTCGTCAATGCGATCAAACGGCGGAGGCTCGGTGTCGCGCGTGAGCCACGGCGTGAGCACACGATCATTGACGATCCACAGCAAGGGTGCGAGCACCATCGTCAAGGCGACGGCGAGCGTGAGCACTTCATTCTCTTCATTAGTGATGAGCCGCGCGCCCTGCGCAGCGGTGAACAGCACGAACGCGAATTCGCCACCGACCGCGAGCGCGATGGCTTGCGGTCGCGCAACAGCGTCTGGCGCGCGCGTCAGCAGTCGGCGCGCCACGTAAAACATCACCGTCTTGATCAGCAAAATCGTCAGCGCCAAACCGAGCATGGCCAACGGCGCGCGAAACAACAATTTCAGGTTCACACTCATGCCGACCGCCATGAAAAACAGGCCCAACAACAGCGACTCAAACGGCTCGATGCTCGCCTCGATTTGATGGCGAAATTTTGAATCGGCGAGCAACACGCCCGCGAGAAAAGCGCCGAGCGTTGCGGTCAAACCGACACTGGTCATCACCCACGCCAAGCCGACCGTGGTGAGCAGTGCGGCGGCGGTAAAGATTTCGTGCGAACCGAATTTCGACGCGTAATTAAACAGAATCGACAACAGCGGACGTCCCAAAAACACCACCGCCGCTACGGCGAGCAACGCGGGCCAACTGGGTGCGGTCGCCGCATGCGCGGCCCCCGCCGAACCTGCCGCGACGGCGCCCGCGCCGAGCAGCGTCACCAGCGTGAGGATAGGGATGACGCTCAAGTCCTGAAACAACAGTACCGCAAACACACCGCGACCGTGCTCGCTGTTGGATTCATTCCTTTCGGCCAGCGCGGGCAATGCAAACGCGGTGGAAGTCATGGCGAGCGCCACGCCCACGATGATCGCGCCAATGGCCGAAATATTGGCCGCCCACGCAAGCCCAGCCAACGCGCCGCCGCAGACGACGAGTTGCAGGGTGCCCAAACCAAACACCGCTTTACGCAAGGCCCACAACCGCTCGCGTTGCAGCTCAAGGCCGATCAAAAACAGCAACAATGTGACGCCGAGTTCTGCGGTTTGCAGCACCGCCTCGGGCTCGTGAATCACAGCAAACGCAGACGGGCCGATCAGCACGCCCGCGACTAAGTACCCGAGCACCGAACCGAGGCCGAGTTTTTTGAAAATGGGCACGAGCAGCACGGCTGCGAACAGCAAGGCGGACGCGACGGCGAGCGAGCTCATGCGCTGTCTTTCGGGTTGGGTTTGGGTTTGGTGTGCAACTGTTTCACCGCGCTCTCCGTGTCGCCCGCCAGCAAAAAATGCAGCAGCGCGAGCGCACGCTCGATGGCGATTTCAATGGCATCTTGCTCGTCGCGCCGTGGCCGATTGAGCACCCAGTCGGCCACTGGTTGCTGTGGATTCAATGAGTCACGTGGATGACCAATGCCGATGCGCAGCCGCCAATAATCACCCGTGCCAAGCTTTGCCTGAATGTCGCGCAAACCGTTGTGCCCGGCATGACCGCCACCGAATTTGAACTTGATGTCACCTGCATCCAAATCCAGTTCGTCATGCGCGACGAGTATCGATTCGGGTGCGATCTCAAAGAACTTGGCGACGGCAGCAACGCTCTGGCCAGAGAGGTTCATGAAAATCTGCGGTTTCAGCGCGCGAACTTCGCTTTTGGTGCCCAAGCCGCGCGCGATTTGTCCGAAGAATTTTTTCTCGCTGGCGAAACTACCGCCGATATCGTGCGCCACATCTTCGGCAAACCAGAACCCGGCGTTGTGCCTCGTGCGCTCGTAATTCGGCCCCGGATTGCCGAGTCCGACGATGAGTTTGATGGGCGATTTGGGGAAGCTCACGGTGAGGGCAGAGGTCTGAATATTTATGCTTCCGAGTGTAACCGTTGAATATCAGCTTTTCTTTGTAAGCCTTATTATGCTTGGGCTGGGTCGTTATTACGATAATAGTCGACTTATGGCCAATACAGGTTCTAGCCCCAATCAAAGCGCCATTTCACGAAAAAGCTATAAATGATTCAATCAATAAAAAAGCCCGCACGAAGCGGGCTTTCTTGCGCACAGAGTTTCCTCTGATCGCGACCAAAAATTACTTCTTCTTCGCCGCTGGTTTGGCAGCGGGTTTGGCACCGGCAGCGGGCGCAGCAGCGGCAGCCACTGGCGCTTTTTGCTTAGACGCGGCGACCTCAGCTGCGGCAGGCGCGCCTTCTGCGGGTGCTGCTTCTTCGGCCACCAACGAGGCGGTGGCGAACACCACGTCTTTGTTACGGCCGCGGAACACCAGCGTCACGCCAGCAGGTAGCGTGACGTCGGACGCGTGAATCGATGCGCCCGCTGCGAGGTTCTGCAAATCGACTTCGATGAAGCGCGGCAGGTCTTTCGGCAAGCAGGCGATTTCGACATCGCTGATCACGTGGTTGACGATGGCAGACGCGAGTTTCACCGCAGGCGAAATGTCTTGATTCACAAAGTGAACCGGCACCTTCATCTGAATCGGTTTGTTGGCTTCAACACGCAAAAAATCGATGTGCTGAATGAGCTGCTTGAACGGGTGATATTGCACGTCGCGCAACAGCACTTGGCTCTTGGCTTTGCCTACTGTCATAGTGAGGATTGAGCTGTGAAAATCCTCTTTTTTGAGGCCGTGCCAGAGCGCGTTGTGATCAAGCTCGATCATTTCTGGTTTTGCTTCGCCACCGTAAACAATGCCGGGCACTTTCGCCGTTAAACGAAGGCGGCGGCTCGCACTACTGCCTGTTGCTTCACGCGGAAACGCGGTGAATTCTGTTGCCATTTTTATACTCCAAAAGGTTCAAAAATTTTGTGCTCTGCGCCGCGACCAGCGTCAAAACCAAAAGCTCGCTCGCGTGATGCGAACGAATAAAATTTATTCCGTGAATAGCGACGAAACGCTGTCCTCGTTACTCACCCGTTGCATGGTTTCAGCGAGCAATTGTGCGCTAGAAATCTGGCGTATTTTGGTGAGTGCGCCCGCTTCTTTCGACAGCGGAATGGTGTCGGTGACCACTAGAGAATCAAGCGACGGCCCGGCGATGCGATTGACCGCGTCACCCGACAACACGGCGTGCGTGCAATAGGCAATCACCTTTACCGCGCCGTTGTCCTTCAACGCTTGCGCGGCTTTGCACAGCGTGTTTGCAGTGTCGACGATGTCGTCCATGATCACACAGGTGCGGCCCGCCACATCACCAATGATGTTCATCACCTCAGACACGTTGGCTTTAGGCCGACGTTTGTCGATGATGGCGAGATCAGTGTCGAGCCGTTTCGCCACCGCCCGCGCGCGCACCACGCCGCCAACGTCCGGAGAAACAACCAGGAGGTTTTCGTATTTCTGCTTCCAGATATCGGCGAGCAAAATCGGCGTCGCGTAAATATTGTCAACGGGAATATTGAAAAAGCCCTGAATCTGATCAGCATGCAAATCCATTGTCAGCATGCGATCCACACCCACGGCGGAGAGCATGTCGGCCACCACTTTTGCCGAGATTGCAACCCGCGCTGAGCGAGGCCGACGATCTTGTCGAGCGTAGCCAAAATACGGCATCGCAGCGGTGATCCGACCGGCGGAGGCGCGCTTTAACGCATCCACCATGATCACCAGTTCCATCAAATTGTCGTTGGTCGGCGCGCAGGTGGATTGCAGCACGAACACATCTTTGCCGCGCACATTCTCGAGAATTTCGACGTTGACTTCACCGTCAGAGAACTTGCCCACCTGCGCCTTGCCGAGTCGAAGGTTCAGGTGCTCAACAACGGAGGCCGCCAGTTTGGCGTTTGCGTTGCCGGTAAACACCATCATGTCATGAAAACTCATGGCGGGCCAATCTGGGCGAAGTGACGTGAATGACTATTGAAAAAAAAGCGGCCTTGAAGTGGTAACTTGAAGACCGCTTTTTGTAATGAAACGTTGTGTCGTTTCAAAAATATCTGAGCTGGCAGGGGAGGAAGGGATCGAACCTACGTATACCGGAATCAAAATCCGGTGCCTTACCACTTGGCGACTCCCCTACACGTTCCCGGCAACGTAGTGATGAATCAAAACGCCACAGGAAGCCTTAAATTGTAGCACTGTCGGCAAGACTGTACAGCGGGTGTCTGGCTAGTGTGGTGACCGCCCACGCACGCCATCCGGCGCGCGTAAGTGCGGCCTGCATTTGCAGCGCCTCGCCACGGCGGTAAGCAAGCGCAAACACACATGATCCAGAGCCGGTCATCTTGGGCGTTGCACCCGCGCTGACAAAGGCGTGCCGCAGGAGATCAATCTTGGGCGCGAGGTGTGTGGCGACGGCCTGCAAATCGTTGCGGCCATAACCCAACCGGAAAACGGGCGTTTGCAGCGTTGCCGTGTCGCGGGTGAGATTGGGATGGGCAAACACTGCGTTGGTTGCAACGGACACGCCGGGGCTGGCGATAACGGCGTGAATCACCGGCAAGGTGACGGCGCGCAATTTCTCCCCAATGCCTTGCGCCAACGCGGGTTGACCGAACACGAAGAACGGCACGTCGGCACCGAGCGTTGCGCCGATGTCTTGCAGCGTAGCACGCGAGCAGCCGAGTTTCCACAAACGATTGAGGCCAAGCAGTGTCGTCGCAGCGTCGGAACTGCCGCCACCTAATCCTGCGCCTTGCGGGATGCGCTTAAGCAGTTGAATATCAACGCCGAACTTAGTGCCCGATGCCATTTGCAGCGCGCGCGCGGCGCGGCAAGAAAGGTCGTTCGCATCGCTCAGTCCTTCGGGTGGATCCAGCAGCCGAATTGCGCCATCGCTTCGCAGCGTCAGCGTGACCGTATCGGCCAACGTGATGGGAACGAACACGCTTTCAAGCAAGTGATAACCATCGTCGCGCCGACCGGTGACATGCAAGAAAAGATTGATCTTGGCGGGTGCCGGTAGCGTCATCCTATGCGTGAGCCCATGCGTCACGGCACGCTCCATTCATCGATGGCCCAGCGCACCTCCGTGTCCAGCGATGCAGCCAAGCTCCAGCGCATACGGCGCGGTGCACCAAGCGTCGATTGGGTAGCTGGGCCGCCCGACGCTGCTTCCATGCGTGCCGAAATTTCGATATGCCATCCGCCTTCTACAAAGCGCGTCAACCGCCCAGCGCCGTCGCGCTCCGTGCTTGTGTGGGATCCAACTTCGGGCGTTGACGGCAAGCCTTGTAGCCACGCCGACAGCATGGCATCCGTTACCGGCAAATCGATCACGGTGCGCAACAACGCGGCGAGCGATGCTGCTGTTTGCGTGCTTCCATTCGCCTGCGTCAACGTGGCGCTTTCAGGCGTGGCAATGATGTCCGCTAGCGGTGTGCCGAGTGGCGAGAACAGATTGAGCGAGCGTTGCGCGTCGTTTTGCGTGTAACGAAATTGACCGCTGACTTGCTCGCTGGCGGTTTTGGCGCTGAAGCGACCGGAGAGCGAAAAGCGTGTCGACAAGGCCGCTGGCGCGATGGCAAGACTTGTCGAAAGTTGCGTTGATGGCAACGCGGCACACCCGACAAGCAACAGTGCGCAAACGCAAATCGCGCTACTTCTCAAACCGGGCAATCGTCTTCTTCAAAATATCACTATCCGGCTGCGTTTTAAGCTGCGCTTGCCACACCGCTTTTGCGTCATCC
This sequence comes from Burkholderiales bacterium, assembly GCA_043721275.1. GTDB lineage: Bacteria > Pseudomonadota > Gammaproteobacteria > Burkholderiales > Casimicrobiaceae > Casimicrobium. Next base: position 37,595 of record JAYSRA010000054.1, on the reverse strand, counting down.
TTGCGGCCCTGCACCCACAGCACTTCCCCGAGATGCGCGGCGATCTCGCCGTCCTTGAATTTATCAAACGCTCGGCGCAAAAAACCTTCAGCATCTGTCAAGCGATTCTGTCGAAAAGCGACCCAGCCCATGCTGTCAAGAATGGCCGGATCATCAGGCGACAAGCTGTGCGCCTTCTCGACTAGCGTGCGCGCCTCGTCTAAATTGATATTGCGATCCGCAAAACTGTAACCCAACGCGTTGTGCGCATGCGCGCGATCCGGCTGCAAAGCGATCACGCGACGCAACCGTTTCTCAGTCTCATCTAAACGATCAATACGCTCCGCAAGCATCGCGCTGTCGTAGAGCAAATCTGCGTTATCAGCATCACCCACCAAAGCAGCATCGAGGGCTGTAAACGCTTTGACATTGTCGCCCGATTCACGCCACAATGTTGACTCGGTTTGCGCGAGGGTCAAACGTTCAACCGGTGTGGACGGTTTCAACGTGCGAAGGTGGCTCATCGCTTGCAGCAAGCGTTGATCCTGAGCCATCGCGCCCGCAATGCGCAATTGCGACTCCCAGTAGCGGTCACCGCGAGGCACCAAGGCGAAGCGCTCAGCCGCTTCGCTCCAGCGTTTTTTGTTTTCAGAAATTCGCGCGAGGTAATAGAGAATCGCCTGCGGCTCGCCACGTTCGGCAGCCAGCGCTTCGCTAAATTCTTTTTCGGCGACGTCCCAATCCTGCCCTTGAAATGACGCAAGCGTTGCCGCTAAGCGCATCTCTTCAGCATCGTCTTTTCCGTCGTCAGCCAAAGCCAAAAAGCCCTTTCGCGCTGCAACAAATTTTTCAAGGTCGAACAACGTGCGTGCCAGCAAAAGCCTTAGCTCACGCGCCTCAGGATTGGCGGCAATCCCGGCCTCAAGTAGCGCAACTGCATCGCCGCCCGCCTCAGCAACCGGCGTCTTCGCCAACACGGCCTTGCCGAGCAACAACCGCGATTTCACGGCAACCGCCTGCGGCCAATTCGGCTTGATGGCAAGCGCGCGATCAATAGCTATCAGCGCTTCGCCCAGCCGCGAATTTGCGGTGCCGGTGCTCGCCACGGCCAGCGCATATTGCGACTCGGCAAGCTTCGGGTAGCGTTCGGTAAAAACACTCGCGAGTTTCACCGCGAAATCACGATCCCTATACTGCGCTAGCTGCCGCGCCACATCCATCATTGCGTCAAGGCGAACCGCTTCGGGCAATTCCGCGATGCGCTTCACCGCAGTCACCGCGCGCGGCTCGTCTTGACTGGTCAGCGCCAACGCCAGCGCCACCTGATGAGGGCGCACTGACTGCGCATCCGAAATCTGCCATTGCGCGACGATTTCTTTAGCGTCATCAATGCGTCGACCGCGCATTAACAATTCAACCGCGCGCTCGGCCACCTTCGCATCTTGCGTCCGTTTTGCCACTTCGTAATAAGTGCTCGCGGCGGTCAATAAATCGCCGTTTTGCAACGAAAATTCAGCGGCAAGAATGCCGAGCACCACGGCGCGATCATTGATGGTCGCGCTCGGCGAATTCTGCGCTGCCACGTAAGGGCTCAAGCCCAACATTACGGCGCAAACAAGGGGAGAAACATACTTCATAATCGAAAGCATACACCCGGACTAAATCAGTACGGATCTGTGCTTTTTCGGTTTGCCGCCTACACTTGTGCAATGCCCGAATTGCCTGAAGTAGAGACGGTCCGCCGCGGACTTGAATCACGCCTGATTGATGCCACGGTTGCCGATGTGATCGTGCGTGATCGGCGCTTGCGATGGCCAATTGCGGCTGACTTTGAAGCGCAGCTTCGCGGCCAGCGCGTGGTCGCCATTGAACGTCGTAGCAAATACTTGTTGTTCCGGCTGACCGGCACGCAGAACAGCACGCTGCTTGCACACTTGGGCATGACCGGCAGCTTTGGTGTGCATTCTGCCGATTTGCCCCCGGCGTACAAACCGCACGATCATGTGGATGTGCTGCTCGCTGGGCGACAAGAGCCGTTGCTGCTGCGCTACAACGACCCGCGTCGTTTTGGCTCAATGCACTTTTTTCAAGGGCTGGACGCTGCGCAACCGCTGCTCGCGCAACTGGGCCCCGAGCCTTTAACCAACGCGCTGACGGGCGAGTATTTGTACGAACAAACACGGCGGCGCAGTGTGGCCATAAAGCAGGCGCTGATGGACAACACGTTGGTGGTGGGCGTGGGCAATATCTATGCGAACGAATCGCTGTTTCGCGCTGGCATTCATCCCAATCGCGCGGCCAATCGCGTGTCGCTGGCGCGCTACACACGGCTGGTGTTGGAGGTAAAAACAGTGCTTACTGAGGCCATCGCTGCGGGTGGTTCGACGCTACGCGATTTCGTCAACACGGCCGGTGAGCCGGGTTATTTTCAGCTCGATTATTTTGTCTACGGACGCGATGACAAGCCGTGCAAAGTGTGCAGCGCGCCGCTTAAGCTGATGCGACACGGTGGACGCGCCACGGTGTTTTGCGCTGCCTGCCAGCGCTAAATTATTGATCGCTCAGGCGCACGATTGCCTCGGACATCGACTGCCATTGCGCGTCAAAGCGTGGTGATTCGCGACCAGGTGCGGGCAGCGCGCTTGCCATCACCACTCGCGCACCGGCAAGCACGCTGGTGACGCTCAGTTTTTGACACACCACGCATCTTCAAACTAAACGCCTCGTTGTCGAGCACGCTCAAGTGCGAAAACAGCGCGTAACTCTCACCCAACAGGGTCGCTTGGCACCCAATTTGTGCGGCACAAAGTTGGCGCGTAATCCGGTTCATTCAGCCAGCGAAGCCCAGCGACAAATATTCCAGCTACGATGCCAGCAGTTCCCAACGCTCCATCTCCGCCGCAAGCAATTTGTTCATTTCGTCAGTTCGTTTGGGCAGTGCCCATGCGCCTTTCGGTTCTTTGTACGAGATCGCGCCGTCCGCTCGTTCTTTGTTGGTCACCGCTTGCTCGTTCTCGCGGGCTTCGATTTTCACAAGCGGGCCGTCGAGGTCGCGTTGATCTTTGCAGCTTAGTTTCACGGCGGATTTATGGGCGTTGGCAGCCGTTGCTGGCGGTGCGGCGGATGTTTTCGGCTATGGGGCGTCTCCATTGCCGATTTGTTCGTCGTCAGCGTGGTCGCGTGATTGCGCGGTGTGCCAGGGGTGGCTGGATTTTGAATTCGTGCCGAAAAACCACGCGGCACAATCACAATACTTGAACGAGCTCTGATGTCTAAACTGAAACACTTTGAGCAGGCGCTACTGGTTTCGCCTGCGCAAACCCAACGCTTCTAGATCGCCGGCCGCGAAGGCCGTTTGCAAGCGCCGCACTGTATTTTCAAAGCGCACGGCGCTCCCCGGGTTTAGCTCTGCCGCAATTGCCTCGCCGATTGTTGCACCAGTGCAAAACCGAAAACTGGACGTAAAACATAAGTATGGGCGATAAATACTTTCAGCTCCGCATTCGTCACCTGATCGACACAGTACTGTCATCAATGCTGCAGTCATTTCATCGGCGGGCGCTTCGGAGAAGTTCGGTGTAGTGCTAAGTTCTTGCGCCAATCCGCTCATAAGGCTTTTCGACAGCCAAGCTGAGCGCAAAGACTCGTCTTTCATCACGACGCTTACGGCATCGGCATCCGTTGCGGCTAGCCCAGTTTTCGCTGCACCGAAAAAGGACGTATCAAACGCGATAGCAAGCGGAACTTGCGCCGCCTTGGCGCTACGCATTCCTTGGGACGAGCCGCTCGAAGGCAAATACGGGTTGCCATTCTCAGACGAACCGCAGCGCGACTGCATGTCGTCACGCATTTGGGTGATTTGCCGTTGCTGTTCTGGTGTTTTTTTGCGAGCCTCAAACGAAGATTTATATGCTTCGAGTGGTTGCACCAGAATATTCGCACAGATCACAGACAAAGCGTAGCCACGGAGACGATCATTAGGATCGTTACTGATTGATAACTGTTCAATGGCCCATTTCGTGTCGCGAATCGCAACTGCTTTCGACCAACCTAGCCCAGTGTTTGACGCGACGCCAGCTCCCTTTGTTTTAGCAGCCGTATCGTTCACATCAACAGCGTCAATTGCTGAGCCCGTGCTTGAAGGTGACGCCGTCGATCCCGAAGCTGCGCGCGTTGCTGCCGACAAACCGATACGTGAATCAGTCGTCGCTGCACCCGACAGCTTTGATGACTCCTGCGATTTAAGCCAAAAGAAGCCAACACTAATTAGAAGAGTCGCGGACAACACAATCGCTATTTTCATTTGCCTAGTCATCGTCATTTATCCATGTAGGTATTGATGATCTGCCTGAGTCAGCGGCAATCCCAATCCGCGACTCAGCAAAATTCGCTACAGACGACGCGTTGGATTGTTTCCGGCTAGCGGTTCCATCTTTCAAACAGCAGGCAAAAGTTACTACGATTGCCTCAGTCAAAGCCGCAGCTAGCACGCGGGTGTCGCATTTAGGCGTGCAGTACACGCTGTGGACAACGCCGTGAAGGCAAATGCCGCAGCCGCTTCTCCATTCGCTACCGCATACTTGTCGTTTGCTTGGATCATGCAGCTTCCATAGTTGTCGGCAGTATGCTCAGACGTAGACTTGCTTGGGGGGCGGCATGCCGGGAGATCCACTTTGTCCATGACGCTCTTCACCTTAGCCGACTCCGACGTCGTACCACCACCGCCTCCACCGGGTATTGCGTACGGGTCATAGTCCGGTGGCTGATCGTAGAAAGGCCCCGTTCTACACGGACTGTCGCCACATTTTTTCCCGACAACCACCACTGTTTCAATGTCAGCGTATGTTGTGCCGATGGCGAGTACATTCACTGCCACTACTGCCATGAGGAGGTGGATAAAACATTTGATTTGTATTGCGAACCCCTTTTGAAATGTTTGGATGCGAATGGAACGTTACCCCCCCTATGACGTTGTCAAGTTATGTGCAATAAATTCATGCGCCCATCATGCCAGCAGTTCCCATCGCGCCATTGCATCATGAATCAATGTGTTCAGTTCACCTAGGCGCTTTGATACTTCGTTGGCGCGCTTCGGGTCACTCTGAAAAATCTTGCCATCGATTAGCAACCTGTTAATTTCGTTTTGTTCTTTTTCCAGCGCCTCTATCTTTGCGGGCAAACCGTCTAGTTCGCGTTGGTCTTTGTAGCTTAGTTTTGCAGCGGGTTTTGCAACAACCGCTGCGGCTGCGGGCGGTGCGGCGACGCGGCGATTGTTCTCGGCGATGGCGGCGTCCATCGTGGATTTTGTGGCGGCGGGCGCGGCGTTTCCGGCCGCCTCCTGCATCTGCGCCATGACCTTCACCTGCGCTTGCCAGTCGGTGATGCCGCCTTCGTATTCGCGCCACAGGCCGTTGCCTTCGGCCACCAGACAGCTCGTGACGACGTTGTCCAAAAAGCGTCGGTCGTGGCTCACGATGAAGACGGTGCCTTCGTAATTCGCGAGCTTTTCTTCGAGTAGTTCTAGCGTGTCAATATCGAGATCGTTGGTCGGCTCATCGAGCACCAGGACGTTCGCTTCTTTGGCGAAATGTCGCGCGAGCAACAGACGATTTCTTTCGCCGCCGGACAGGGCTTTCACCTGTGCTTTGGCGCGCTCGGGCGTGAACAAAAAATCGGTGAGGTAGGTCATCACGTGGGTGCGCTTGGTGCCGACCTCGATCCAGTCGCTGCCTGGTGAGATGAATTCGCCTAGCGTCGCCTCTTCGTTCAAGCCATCGCGCATCTGGTCGAAGTACGCAATCTGCATGTTCATGCCGGTGCGGATTTTGCCGCTGTCGGGCTGGATTTGCCCGAGGATAAGTTTGAGCAGCGTGGTTTTGCCGATGCCATTCGGGCCGACCAAACCGATCTTATCGCCACGCAAAATAGTGCTGGTGAAGTCTTTCACGATCACCTTGTCGCCATACTTTTTTGACACGTCGGTGAGCTCGGCGATCATCTTGCCAGACTGCGCGCCGCTGGTGATGTCGAGCTTGACGCGGCCGAGCACGTTGCGGCGTTCTGATCGCGTGTCGCGCAGCGATTCGAGGCGGCGCACGCGGCCTTCGTTTCGGGTGCGCCGCGCCTGCACGCCTTGGCGAATCCACACCTCTTCTTGCGCCAGATATTTATCGAATTTTGCGTTGACAGTCGCCTCAAATTCGAGCTGCTGTGCCTTCTGCACTTCATAGGCTTCGTAGTTGCCGGGAAAACCAGCGAGCTTGCCGCGATCAAGCTCTACGATGCGTGTGACGACGTTGTCCAAAAACGCGCGATCATGACTGATGATCACGGCACTGCCTTTGAAACTTACAAGCAAATTTTCAAGCCACGCGATGGCGGCGAGATCAAGGTGGTTGGTGGGCTCGTCGAGCAGCAGTACATCCGGCGAGCCGACCAGCGCTTGGGCAATCGCGACCCGCTTTTTCAGACCGCCGGAAAGCGTGGCCACCACCGTATCGGCGTTCAAATTCAGTTGCGATAATGTGGCCTCAACTTTCGATTCCCACGCCCAACCGTCGTGCGCGTCGATATCGTGTTGAATGTCAGAAAGGGTGTGTTCGTCGCCGCCTTCTGCGGCCAACGTTTCATACTGGTCACGCAATTCACGGGCGCGCGAAACGCCGATAGACACCGCGTCAAACACGGTGGTGTCCGCGTCGAACACCGGCTCCTGCGGCACCGTGGCAACGCGCAGCCCGCCTTGCTGTGCGATGGCACCGTCGTCAAGCGCCAGCGCGCCGGAGATTACTTTGAGCAGCGAGCTTTTGCCCGCGCCATTGCGGCCAATCAGGCCGATTCTTTCCCTGGTTTCAATTGCAAAATCCGCAGCATTTAAAAGCGGGGCGAGACCGAAGGCGAGGTGAGCGTTGTGGAGGGTAAATAAAGCCATATGCCAAGTGTAGTCAGCACACCTACAGCTTTTTGCTACACGTCATATTTTGCGTGGGCTATACGGCTAAATAGTTGCTAGTCGACTAATGCCAATTTTGACGCTTTAGTCCACGTTAAATGGTGCTTTCTGGAAAAAGCTGATCCGCTAAATGAGCGCCGAGAACGCGGCGGTTTCCACGCATTGCTGTGCGCGAAACCGCTGCTATCATGCATCGCATTGCGGGGTGTTGTGCGAGGAACAATGGACACACAGCCCCGAAACGCAGTCACGCAAATTCACGCATAAATCACGAAAATTAGGAGGCCCCCATGGACTATCCGTGGCTTAAAAACTATCCCCCCGGCGTGCCGGCAACGATCAAGTTCGATCAGTACACCTCGCTGGTGCAATTGCTGGAAGAAAGTTTTCAGAAATTTGCCTCGCGCAAAGCCTTCACCTGCATGGGCAAAACCATTACCTACGCCGAGCTCGACGCGCAGTCGCGTGCGCTCGGTGCCTACCTGCAAAGTTTGGGCTTGCAGCAGGGCGACCGCGTTGCCTGCATGATGCCCAACGTGCTGCAATATCCGATTGCGATTGCGGCGATTTTGCGCGCGGGTTATGTGGTGGTGAACGTCAATCCGCTCTACACGCCGCGTGAGCTCGAGCATCAGTTGAAAGACTCGGGTTCCAAGGCCATCATCATCCTTGAAAACTTCGCCGTGACGCTACAACAGGTGCTCGAAAAAACGCCGGTAAAACACATTGTGCTCGCCGCCATGGGCGACCTGCTTGGGCTCATCAAAGGCACGCTGGTCAACTACGTGGTGCGCAATAAAAAGAAGATGGTGCCCGCGTTTAGTTTGCCCACGGCCGTTAAATTTAATGATGCGTTGGCACAAGGCAAAGGCTTAGCGTTGTCGCCTTCAAAAGCACAAATCGAGGACGTGGCCGTGTTGCAATACACCGGCGGCACCACCGGCGTGTCGAAGGGCGCAACGCTCTTGCACCGAAATATTGTGGCCAACGTTATTCAATCCGAAACATGGATCGCGCCTGCACTGAATAACCCAAAGCGCCCCGCCCCGGAGCAATTGGTGATTGTGTGTGCGCTGCCGCTGTACCACATCTTCGCCTTTACGGCCTGCTACATGTTTGGCGTGCGCTGCGGCGGGCAGATTTTGTTGATCCCGAACCCGCGAGATATTCCGGGCATGATTAAGGATCTGCGCGGCCACAAAATTCATATGTTCCCGGCAGTCAACACGCTGTTTAACGCGATGGTGAATGCGCCCACGTTTTCCGATCTTGACTTCTCTGACCTGCGCATCGCCAACGGCGGCGGCATGTCCGTGCAAAAAGCAGTCGCTGAGGCATGGAAAGCAAAAACGGGAACGCCGATTTTGGAGGCGTATGGTTTGTCAGAAACCTCACCCGGCGCCACCAGTAATCCGGTGACCATCGAGAGCTACACCGGCACCATTGGCCTGCCGTTTCCGTCCACCATCATCGCCATTCGCGATGATGACAACAACGACGTGGCGCTTGGCGAACCCGGTGAAATTTGCATCAAAGGCCCGCAGGTGATGGCCGGTTATTGGCAGCGCCAAGATGAGACCGACAAGGTGATGACCAGCGACGGTTTCTTCAAATCCGGCGACATCGGCGTGATGGACGGCGAGGGCTACGTGAAGATCGTAGATCGCAAAAAAGACATGGTGCTGGTGTCTGGATTTAACGTGTATCCGAACGAGGTGGAAGACGTGGTGGCGAGCTGCCCCGGTGTAATGGAATGTGCGGTGATCGGCGTGCCGGACGACAAGGCGGGCGAGGCGGTAAAAGTGTTTGTAGTCAAGAAAGACCCGGCGCTCACCGAGCAACAAGTGCGCGACTATTGCGAGAAAAATCTCGCCGGTTATAAAAAGCCGAAGTACGTGGTGTTCCGCACTGACTTGCCGAAGTCCCCGGTCGGAAAAATTCTGCGCCGTGAGTTGCGAGATATGGATAAGAAGGCGGCGTAGCCTCGATGAAGCTACAGCGGAATCGAGGCAAGACAGTTGCCCCGGCTTCCGCGATTCCGCTGCGCTTCATCGCGGCTACAAGAACGGCTCTTCGGGGTCGTTTTTTTTGGGCGTTACCGGATCCTGAAACCCATCCGCTCGGTACGTCAACACCAGCGTGTCGCGCGCGCCGCCCTCGGGCGCGGCACCTTCCGGCTGAATCGGTGTGGATTCATGAATCACCCTCGCGTCGTCGAGCAACAACACCGACCACGGCTCGGTTAACGTAAAGCGCACGCCGCTCGGGCCGTGCGCCTCAAACACGCGCGTTTCGCCGCCTTTGATGTGCTGGCGATTAACCAACACCACAGCCACAAAATCTACGCCATCGCGGTGCGCACCTTCCGGCGTGGGGCGACCAATGCCATTGCTGGTGTCAATGCGAAATTGGTGCGCTTCGATAAACCATTGTTGACGCGCACTGAGCTGCGCAAACGCGTTGCCTAATCCCGCGAGTAAGTTTTGCCACGGTGCGGCGTCACACACGGCGGGTGCAATCGGCTCAAACCACCGCTCAATGCCGCCGTGCAACGCGTTGTAATCCACCGGCTGCCAATGCGCACGATGCGGGCTCTGCGTCACCGAAGGTGGCGTTAGCGTCTGCACAAACGAGCTATGTCGGCGCGCGCGATACTTGCCACCGTCTTTCAGATAACCGTCGCGCGGCAAATCATTCCATGTTGCGTCAAGCGTCGACAGCGCCGCTGCCGTCACACCAAAACAGGCGTTAAGCGCGCCGGGTGCGACCACGCAAAAGCCCTTTGCGCGCATTTCTTGCACAATGTCGTCTCTGCTCTCAACCGTTTTCATAGCGCCTCTTGCCGTGACTCATTTTTCTGCCAATATCAATCGCATCGCCCTACTCAGAAACAGCCGTGACAACGGGCTGCCCGATCTGCTGCGCGCGGCCAAAACCATCCTCGACGCAGATGCCGCCGGAATCACCGTTCACCCGCGACCCGACGAGCGGCACATTCGTTTAACCGACATCGCGCCACTCTCAGCACTGCTCGCCCAGTACCCCGGTCGTGAATTCAACATTGAGGGCAACCCGCATCACAACTTGATGGCGATTGTAGAAGCCGTGCGCCCACATCAAGCAACGTTCGTCCCCGACGCGGTCAACACGCCGACTTCCAATCGCGGATTCGCAGCGGGTGAAGAGATGCAGTCGGTGCAGCCGCTCATCACCCGTTTGAAGGCGCAAGGCATTCGCGTCAGTGTGTTTGTCGATGCGCGCGTCGCAAGCGTTGAGGCAGCACACGCCGCTGGCGCAGATCGCATCGAGCTCTACACCGAGCCGTATGCAGCGGCGTTTGCGCGCGGCGGTGCAGCCGCGGCGGCGCGCTGTCTGATGGAGTTTGCCGCTAGCGCGCAGCGCGCCCGCGAGCTCGGGCTCGGCGTCAATGCGGGTCATGATTTAAACCTTGAAAATTTGCCGGATTTCATCGCAGCCGTGCTGCCTGATGAAGTCTCGATTGGCCACGCGCTCATCGCAGACGCGCTGTGGCTGGGCCTTAAAGGCGCAACCCAGCGCTACGTTGCGTGCTGCGCAGGCAATTAAGTTGAGCGACGTGAAGCCACTTGCGCTAACGCTCGGCGACCCGGCGGGGATCGGCCCCGAGATTGTCGCCAAGGCGTTGGCGCATGACGCGATATTGCGCGATCAAGTGGTGGTCGTGGGCGACGCGCGCGTGTTGGCAGACGCGCTCGCACGTTATGCGCCCGAGTTTCGCGTGTTGCACGTTAACCTGCGCGACGCGCTGCCCGAGTTACATGAGCACGACATCGCGCTGCATGCAGTGCCGTCGCTCGACACCGGCAACCTACTCCCCACGCTCGGCAAAGTGTCAGCCGAAGCCGGCCGCGCTGCCTACGACGCCATAGTGGAAGCCGCGCAACTAAGCCTTGACGGCCACACCTGCGGGCTGAGCACCGTACCCATCAACAAACTCGCCCTGCGCGCTGCGGGTATCAGCGAGCCCGGTCACACCGAAATTCTGGCGCGTCTGGCGGGGCTTGCAGGCAGCAACCGCTTCGCCATGATGTTCGCCAGCGAGCATTTGCAGGTGGTGCTGGCCACCATCCATGTGCCGCTCGCGCAAGCGCTGGCGGCACTCACACCCGAGCTTATTTTCGAGAAAATTCAGCTCACGCATGAGGCAGGTATTTGGCTCGGCAAAGTTAATCCAAAAATCGCCATCGCGGGCATCAACCCGCACGCAGGCGAGGGCGGCATGCTCGGCAGCGACGAAGAGCGGGTGCTGGTACCGGCCATCAACAAAGCACGCGCGCACGGTTTCAACGTCACCGATCCGCTGCCGCCCGACACTGTGTTCATGCGTGCGCGCAGCGGCGAATTTGACGTGGTGCTCGCGATGTTTCACGATCAGGGACTGATTCCGGTCAAGCTCCTCGGCCTTGAGCGCGCCGTCAACGTGACCATCGGCCTGCCGTTCCTGCGCTCAAGCGTCGATCACGGCACCGCTTTCGACATCGCCGGCAAGGGCGTTGCCAGTGCGGCGAATTTGCTGCATGTGTTGCGCTGGCATCTGGCGCGAATTGACGCGCGGGCGTAGGCGCAAACGGGCGGGCGTAGTTGCGGCTTGTGCGGTTCACCGCCCCGTAAAATCGGCACACGTGATGGAGCCCGCTTTCGGCTCAATCCCGATTAAGGTTCTGCAAGCGCACTGATGACCCCGGCTGAATCCGCCTCAAACCCGTATCCAGACGCGTTGCCCGTTGGCACCGCGCTAGGCGAGTTCACCATCAGCGAAGTGATCGGCGTTGGCGGCTTTGGCATCGTCTACACGGCGCACGACACGATGCTTGACCGCACCGTGGCGATCAAAGAATATTATCCGGTCACCATCGCTGGTCGCGCCAATGCCGACAATTCGGTGCTGGTACGCGCGCTGTCAAGCCAAGATGCGTATGCGGCGGGCGTGCAAAGCTTTTTGCAGGAGGCCCGCTTGCAGGCGCGCTTCTCACACCCCGCCATGCTTGAGGTGTATCGGGTGTGGGAGCAAAACGCCACCGCCTACATGGCGATGCGTTATTACCCCGGCGCATCGTTACGCACGCTGCGCTTGGATCCCGCCTCGGCGTTGATCTTTGACGAGGCGTCAATACGCCAAATCACGTCGCCCATTTTCGACGCGCTGCATGTGCTGCATTCACAGAGCGTGCTGCATCGTGATGTGTCGCCCGACAACATATTGATGTTGCCGTCGGGCGCACCGGTGTTGCTTGACTTCGGCGCGGCCCGCTCGGTGGTGGCGGGCGCGCCGCAATCGTTCACCACGGTGCTTAAACCCGGTTACGCGCCGATTGAGCAATACGCCGACGACGGGACAATGGAGCAAGGCCCGTGGACCGACGTGTATGCCCTAGGCGCGGTGCTGCATTTCCTGGCGGTGGGCACGCCGCCGTCACAGGCCGTCACTCGCATCATGGGTGGCACCCTGAAGGCGTTTGAGAACGACGCAGCAGGCCGGTTCTCCGACGCGTTTATCGTCGCCGTGAAGGCAGCGCTTGAAGTGCACGGCCATGACCGGGTGCAGAGTGTTGCTGCATTTCGCGAGGCATTAGGCTGGATCAGTGCGGACAGTGATGACCGACCGGTGTCGATGCTGCTCACCCTTGATTCGTTTCCGCCGCAAACGCAGCGCACGCAGCGCACGACGACCCGCGCTGCAAACACCGCGACGGCTGCGAAAACGGCGGCGGCGAGCGAAACCGCACTCGCTGCGAAGACAGGAAAGACCGAACAGGCGGCAACGGCTGCGCCAAACGCAGCCCCGACGTCGAGCAAAAAAATCGCGACCCGCGCTGAAAATTCAACGCGGTTACTGAGCCCCGCGCACATCGAGAAAGTGATGACGCAGACGCTTGCACATGCGCCTGCGTCTTCACCCTCGCCCGCGCCCGCGCCCTCGCCCGTGCGTGCCGCTGCTGCCGTCTCGGCAGAGCCCGCTGCGCTACGGCCACCTACGCTTTCGCCGCCGGCGCTGCCGCCAGCAAAAGCCGATGCGGCCACCCGCAGCGCCACCAAAGCCGCACGACAAACGGCGGCGCCAAAAGCGTTGACGAAGCCGCCGCTGCAGCCCGCACGGCCCGCGCCTAGGCTTGCTGCTTCAGCTAATGCGCCCACCGCGCAACCACGTCGCGTCCGAAACGTGACCGTAATGATCAGCCTGGGCGTGGTGCTGTCGCTAGCCGCAGCAATCTACGTCGGGAACGCGAGAAAAGTGCTCAGCACGTCCACTCAAGCCACGCCGCAGCTGCCAACGCCGAGCGCATCGCCCGACGTGTTGATTCCGGCAGCCCCCACGGCGATTGCCGCGCCCGCACCCGTCGTCCCGCCAACGCCGATTGAGGCCGCTAGGAATGCTCTGGATATTGAAGCGAATGCAGCGCCCAAAGCGGCAGACATCAACCGTGACAACACGCATCCAACCACAACGCTCGATCCGCCAGCGCGCACCACCCCGCGGCAAACGCAAGCGCAGCGCGCCTTTGCGAGCGGCGCCGAGAATCGAGTCACAGCCAGCGCGGGCAACCAGACTGACGCCACAGCGGTGCAGCCGCCCAAAGTTCGCAGCGCTGCAAAATCGCCAACCGCCCCCGAAATTTGCGGCCAAATCTTGGCTAAACTGTCGCTCGGGGGATCCGACATTTCGGATTCCGAGCGAAATCAACTACGTGGATGCAAATAACGCATCGCGAAAATAAAAGGAATGAACGTGTATCCATCCTCCGCATTGCGCCGCCTGCTGCCTGTAGCGCTGACCGCCTTGACGCTCGGCCTCACGGCGTGCCAAACGGCCCCGCCACCGGTCGCTGTGACCTATCACCGCGACGCCGCAGCAGCGGTTGAATTTTTGTCGAAAGCGCTGGCGCAACAGCTCGCTGGTGTGGCCCGGCCCACGCAAGGCACGGTGCCGGTTGAAGAGTTTTTCAGCGTGCAATCGGCGGAGGTTTCAACCACCGGACGCGCCCTGCAGCAAGACCTGGCCACCTCGCTCACTACGTCGTTCGCGCCGGTCAAATTTGTGCCGCTTGACGTGCCCAGCGCCAACGGTGCGCAGTGGGTGCTGCTCGCCAATTACGGCACGCCCCGCGCGTCGGATAACTTGGCACCCGGCAAATGGGTGCGCCTGCAAGTGGCGATGCTTGAGTCGGCCAGCGGCAAAGTGTTGACCCGCGTTACAACCTATCTCGACGCTACACAATTTAACTCCGAGCCAACGCCGTTTTATAAAGACGCGCCGATGTTCATGACCGATGCGCGCCATCGCGGCCGCATTGGCGCGATGGACGGCGGCGGCAAATCGCTTGAAGTTGAGTTGAAAGTGCAGTCGGAATTAACCAGCGCGATTGCCGCCTATGAAGCCGGACGCTACGCCGAGGCCGAATTGGGCTTTGCCAAAGTACGCGCCATCGCCACCAACAATCCGGGCGCGCTGTCCGGCCTGTATCAAACCTACTGGAAGTTAAATCGCAAAGACGAAGCCGAAAAAGCATTCGGCGATTTGGTGGGCTCAAGCCTTGATTCTGGCGCGCTCGCGGTCAAGCTGTTGTTCAAAGTCGGTGCCACGTCGTTCGTAGAAAACGCGGACCTCAACAGCCAATACCGCGTGTGGTTGAAGTCGGTGGGTCAGGTAATCACTGAGAAAAATCGTTGCTTGGACGTGACTGGGCACGCCAGCAAATCGGGCGCAGCCGAGTACAACGACCGCTTGTCGCTGCAACGCGCCGAGAGCATCGTGACGATGATTAGCCAAACCAGCGCCGACACCCGCACCCGCTTCAAATCGGCCGGTCGCGGGTTTCAGGACACCATCGTTGGCACCGGCGCGAACGATGCCACCGACGCCATTGATCGCCGCGTGGAATTCAAGGTTCGCGAGTGCGCCAAGTAGCAACAGCTTTATCGTGAAAGCCCCGTTTAACTAGGGCTAAACGCACATTTACGCGATAGTCGACTATTGCCGTTTATGACGGTTAGCCCAAGTGCATTGGCGCTGATCACTAAAAGCTGATGCGCGAGTTTAAGCTCACGCATCAGCTTTTTTTATGCCGTTGCGACAAGCGTGCGGCCAGCGCCGCGATAGGCGAAAATATTGCCATGCAACACACCATGTACCTCGCGGGCCTTGAGCCCCTCGAAATTAGCCCGGACTCCCTTTTCGTCAACGTTGGCGAACGCACCAACGTCACTGGATCGCGCGCTTTCGCCAAACTCATTCTCAACGACGACTACGCCGGCGCGGTGGAAGTCGCGCGGCAACAGGTGGCCAGCGGCGCGCAAATTATTGATGTGAACATGGACGAGGCGATGCTCGACAGCAAGGCCGCGATGATGAAATTTTTGAACATCATCGCCACCGAGCCGGACATTTCGCGCGTGCCGGTGATGATCGATTCATCGAAGTGGGACGTGATCGAAGCGGGACTCAAATGCGTGCAAGGCAAGAGCGTGGTCAACTCGATTTCGATGAAGGAAGGGGAAGAAAATTTCATCAAACAAGCGCGCTTGCTGCGTCGTCACGGCGCGGCTGCGGTCGTCATGGCGTTTGACGAAAAGGGGCAAGCCGACACCTATCAACGGAAGATTGAAATCTGCGAGCGCGCGTACAAACTGCTCGTTGATACCGTGGGTTTTCCACCGGAAGACATCATCTTTGACCCGAACGTTTTCGCGCTCGCCACCGGCCTTGAAGAACACAACAATTACGGCGTTGATTTCATCGAAGCGGTGCGCTGGATCAAGCTCAATTTGCCGGGCGCGAAGACCTCGGGCGGCATCTCCAACATGTCGTTTTCGTTTCGCGGCAACGACCATGTGCGCGAGGCGATGCACACGGTGTTTCTGTATCACGCGATCAAAGCGGGGCTCACCATGGGCATCGTCAACGCAGGGCAAGTCGGCATTTACGACGAGCTGGAGCCCGAGCTTCGCGAGCATTGTGAAGACGTAGTGCTGAATCGTCGTGCGGATGCGACCGAGCGCATGCTGCTGCTCGCCGAAAAAGTTAAAGGCGGCGGCAAGGTTCGCGTTGAAGATTTGTCGTGGCGTGAGTGGCCTGTCAACGAGCGCTTGAAGCATGCGCTGGTGAAGGGCATCAACACGTTTATTGTTGAAGATGCGGAAGAGTCGCGGCAAGGTTTTTCGCGACCGCTGGAAGTGATTGAAGGCCCGTTGATGGCGGGCATGGACGTGGTCGGCGACCTGTTCGGGCAAGGCAAAATGTTTTTGCCGCAGGTGGTGAAATCCGCTCGCGTGATGAAGCAGGCGGTAGCGCATCTGGTGCCGTTTATCGAAGAAGAAAAACGCCTGCTCGGCACTAAGGCCAAGACCAAAGGCAAGATCGTTTTGGCGACGGTGAAAGGCGACGTTCACGACATCGGCAAAAACATCGTGGCAGTCGTGCTTCAGTGCAATAACTACGAAGTGATTGACTTGGGAGTGATGGTCGCCTGCGACAAAATTCTCGCTGCCGCGAAAGATTCAGACGCAAATATCATCGGCCTGTCCGGCCTCATCACGCCGTCGCTTGAAGAGATGGCGTATGTCGCCAAAGAGATGGATCGGCTTGATTTTCATGTGCCGCTGTTGATCGGTGGTGCCACCACGTCACGCATGCACACGGCGGTGAAAATCGCTCCAAATTACCGACATCCTGTGGTGCATGTGGTCGATGCGTCACGCGCCGTGGGTGTAGCCACCGCGCTGTTGAGCGACGAAATGAAGCCGCAGTTCGTTGCTGACACGGCAGCCGATTACGCCGTGATTCGTGAGCGTCATGCGAACAAAAAAACCGTACCGCTCCTGGAGCTGGAAGTGGCGCGCGCCAACCGGTTCTTTCCGTTCGCAGGCGACCATTTGCATTACACGCCGCCTACGCCCAAGCACGCCGGCGTGCAGCAGTTGCGCGACTATCCATTGTCGGCGTTGGTGCCGTACATTGACTGGACGCCGTTCTTCATCGTGTGGGATTTGGCGGGCAACTATCCGCGCATCCTGAACGATGAAATCGTTGGCGACGAGGCGCAGCGCGTATTCCGCGACGCGCAGGCGATGCTCAAACGAATCGTGCAAGAAAAATGGCTCACGGCCAACGGCACCTACGGCTTGTTGCCCGCCGCGAGCGACGGTGACGACATCATCGTGTTCGCCGACGGCGCGCACACCGATGTGGCGATGCGTTTTCACACGCTGCGGCAACAAGGGGTGAAAGAAGCGGGCCGCCCCAACTTCGCACTCGCTGATTTCATCGCACCGCGCGACAGCGGTCATGCCGATTATCTGGGCCTGTTTGCGGTGACCACCGGGCTTGGCGGCGATGATCGCGTGAAGGCGTTTGACGCCGCAGGCGACGACTACAACTCGATCATGTTGAAGGCGTTGGCTGATCGATTGGCCGAAGCATTTGCCGAGCATTTGCATGAACGGGTGCGCAAAGATTTTTGGGGTTACGCGCATGAGGAAAAACTCGATAACGAAGCGCTCGTCAAAGAACAATATCGCGGCATTCGCCCAGCACCGGGCTACCAAGCCTGTCCCGATCATCGCGAGAAGCTCGACATCTTTCGCGTGCTCAACGCCGAGGCCATCGGCATGGGGCTCACCGAGTCGTACGCGATGACGCCACCGGCGAGCGTGAGCGGTTTTTACTTCGCGCATCCAGCAGCGCAATACTTCACGGTGGGCAAACTCGGGGATGATCAGTTTGCCGATCTGGCGAAACGGCGTGGTGAGGACGTTAAAACGCAGAAGCGGGCGCTGAATACGTTGGTTTAATCAGTTTGGCGCGAAGACGCAAACGTCTTTTCGGCGTCATTCTCGCCGCAGGCGAGATCCAGAAAGCTCGCGAGGTGGTGTTCACGGACTTGAAGCGTTGTGCCATCGTCTGGATCCCCGCCTGCGGCGAGGATGAGGCCGTAGGTGGCTGCGCAAGCACAGCAAACAATTAAGATCACTTAAGGACGCAGCGCACCGGGTGCATGCACAATGTCGTAACTGCAAAACCTGCTCATAAAACCACCCACTCGACATGAACACACAGCCCTTAGAAACTGACTACCTCATCATCGGCAGTGGTGCCGTCGGCATGGCGTTCGCTGACACGCTATTCCACGAGACCGATGCCAGCATGGTGATCGTTGATCGTCATCACGGCCCCGGTGGGCACTGGAACGATGCGTATCCATTCGTGCGTCTGCATCAGCCGTCGGCCTACTACGGTGTGAATTCAAAGAAGCTGGGCAGCGACGCAAAAGACGGCTCGGGCATCAACGTGGGCATGTACGAACGGGCGAGTAGCGCGGACCTGCTGAGTTACTACGAACAGGTGATGCAACTGATGCTGGCATCCGGTCGCGTGCGCTACTTTCCGATGTGTGACTACGTGGGCGACGAGCGCTTTAAGTCGCTCACCTCAGGGAACATGCAGCAGGTACACGTAGTCAAGAAAATCGTTGACAGCACCTACCTGCAAACGATGGTGCCATCGACCACGCCGCCGAAATACGCCATTGCCGAGGGCGTGCGCTGCATCCCGCTCAATGGTCTGCCGCGTGTATCGCAACCGCCGTCGGGATACGTGGTGGTCGGCTCGGGCAAAACTGGCATTGACGCCTGCCTGTGGCTGCTTGAAAACGGTGTGGACGCCGACGCGATTACTTGGATCATGCCGCGCGACGCTTGGTACCTCAATCGCGCGAAAGTGCAGCCGGGCGAAGAATTTTTTGCGCAGTCTTACGGTGGTTTCGCTGACCAAATGGAGGCGGTCGCTTCCGCCACTTCGATGCCGGATTTATTTGCGCGACTAAGCGCATCCGGGCAATTGTTGCGACTCGATGAGACCGTGACGCCGACCATGTTTCACTCCGCCATCATGTCGGAATCAGAAATGCTTGCGCTGCAGCGCATCAAAAACATCGTGCGCCTAGGCCGTGTGCAGCGAATAGAAACGCATCAAATCGTGCTTGATCGCGGCACGGTGGCAACCGGCCCAGATCGGCTGTTTGTCGATTGCTCAGCGAGCGCCATCGCGCGGCGGCCCGTCTTGCCCGTGTTCAACGGCAACACCATCACCCCGCAATTTGTGCGCACCGTGCAGCCCACTTTCAGCGCCGCGCTCATCTCGCATGTCGAGGCACATTACGCGGATGACGCCGAGAAGAACAGCCTCTGCACGCCCGTTCCGCTACCCGATGAACCGACTGATTGGCTGCGCATGCTGGCGGTGAATATGGCTAACCAACAGCGCTGGTCGAAGGACAAAGCGCTGATGGGCTGGATCATGCAATCCCGGCTAGACGGCTTTTCAGCCCTCGCAAGAAACGTTGCGCCCGACGACATCGAAAAAATATCGCTGCTGAAACGGTACGGCAAAGCCGCCGGGCCTGCTGCGGTGAATATGCAAGTGTTGCTGACCGCTGCTTGAGACGTGATGAACGTGTGGTTCACCCAACTCGCAAGCGCCGCGACCAGCGCGGTCGTACTCAAACGATGTTTGTAACGCTCTACTTTTTCAGCCGCGTAAATCACCTGCACCGTCCTCCGGAACACACATGTCAAACGTAACCTCGCCCAAAGCAATCGCTGCATCCCTCACCGAACTGTGGTCGCCGCGTGTGGTGGCTGAGGTGGATGATGCCTACATTAAGGTGGCTAAGGTTCATGGCTCTTTGGCTTGGCATAGTCATGACAATGAGGACGAGCTTTTCCTGATTTTGAAAGGGCATTTGCGCATCGAAATGGAGAGCGGATCGGTTGAGCTGGGTGAGGGTGAAATGTTTGTCGTGCCGAAGGGTGTTCGGCATAATCCGGTGGCGGACGCGGAGTGTCATTTGATGCTGATCGAGCGCAAGACTACGTTGCACACGGGCGATGTTGTCACCGAAAGGACGCGCTCGCTGACGGATCAGTTGCGGGCGGTGTGAATCCGTCGCGTGGGTAAATCGTTGCCCACAATTAAGATCGCTTAAGGACATGCTGCTCCCGTGCGTGCACAATGGTGTTGTGCTCTAACGCTGATTGCTCATCGCGATCCATTCAGACAACACACCCGATCAACGCGCTGATGAAACACGAGGCATCCATGCAGACTGAAACCCTCGACGCACCTATTGAGCAAACGCAGCCCTTGCAAGTGTTGCCCCCCAAGCTGCGTGAGCTTGACGCGCTGCCCGGCCCGCGTGGCATTCCGGTGTTGGGCAATGCGTTGCAGATTGAGTCGTCGCGCTTTCATCAGCAGCTTGAGGCATGGTGTGATGAGTTTGGGCCGCTCTTCAAATTGCAGATTGCTAACCGCAAAATGTTGGTGGTGGGCGATCATCAGATGGTCGCCACAATCCTGCGTGACCGGCCTGATGGCTTCCGGCGCACGTCGCGCTTTGAGCAAATCTGGCGTGAAATGAAGTTGCCGACGGGGGTGTTTGGCGCTAACGGAGAGACGTGGCAGCGCCAACGGCGCATGGTGATGGCAGGCTTTGATCCGACGCATGTCAAGCGCTACTTTCCGGCGTTGCAAACGGTGGCGCAGCGGCTGGTCGGACGCTGGCAAAAGGCGGCGCGCGCGAACACGGCCATTGAGTTGCAGCCCGACTTGATGCGCTACACGGTGGACACCATCGCGGGGTTGGCGTTCGGGGCGGAGGTCAACACACTACAGTCGGAAGGCGACGTGATCCAGCAGCATTTAGACAAAATTTTTCCGGCGTTATTCAAACGCATTTTGTCGCCGCTGCCAACGTGGCGCTACGTGCCGTCTGCTGCCAATCGCGAACTTAAACGCAGCATTGCCGAGGTGAATCTGGCAGTGACCGGATTCGTTGCACAGGCGCGCGAGCGCATGCAGGCTGACCCATCGCTACTTGAGAATCCGCGCAATTTGCTGGAGGCAATGATCGCTGCGGCTGACGTGCCGGACAGTGGCATTGATGACAAACAAGTGGCAGGCAATGTGCTGACGATGTTGCTTGCGGGCGAGGACACCACGGCCAACACCATCGCGTGGATGATTCACTTACTGTGGCGAAATCCGCGTGCGTTGGCGCGTGCGGCGGGCGAGGTGCGTTGGGTGGTGCGCGACGTAAATAACCCAACGTTTGAGGAGATCGCCAAGCTCGATTACGTGGATGCCTGCGCGCACGAAACGATGCGGCTGAAGCCGGTCGCGCCGATCCTGCCGCAAGAGACGTTGCGCGAGGTAACCATTGGCGACGTGCGGGTACCTGCGGGCATCATCGTAATCAGTGTGATGCGGCGAGACAGCGTGAGCGACCGCCATGTGCCGCGCGCAACGAGCTTTGATCCCGAGCGGTGGCTGAGCGCGAATGCCGACTCGTCTGCGCAGAATGCCCACTCCGCCAAACGCGTGTCGATGCCGTTCGGCGCGGGGCCGCGCATTTGTCCGGGGCGCTATTTGGCGTTGCTCGAAATGAAGATGGCGATAGCGGTGTTGCTCGGCAATTTCGACATTGAAACTGTGACCACACCCGACGGCTTGGAGGCACGCGAGCATCTGGCATTCACGATGGTGCCGGTGGGATTGCGCATGAAATTGAAAGTGCGCAGCTGAGGTGTTTTGCAAGCCATCATGCCTCAACAACTTTTCGCTACAACCGCCATTTAACGAGGGCTAAGCAGCTTATTTTTCTATTATCGACTTTATGCCAAAAGTAGGGTTTAGCCCAAGCAAAACGGCGCTTTCGGCCTAAAGTTGTTGCGGTTTTTTGCTCGCCAAATCTTGCTGAAACTTACCCGAGAGATCGCAGCCACTGCGTCATTTCGGCGACCGCTTGGTCATAGCTCAAGGCGCGGCCCGCCTTGAGCGCAGCGTCGTACTCGGTCACACCCAGTGCGCTTTTCGCCCGCTCAATCAGTGGCGCCAAAAACGCTACATCCGGCAGGTCGCGACGGCGGCCCATTTGCACCGTATGAATATCGGCGGCGCCATCAAACTGCGGCGTCAGTAGCCAAAGTTCTAACGATGCCGCGAGCCCGGCGCATACCTCCATCACCACCAATCGTCCGCGCCGTGAGCCCAGCTCGTCACTGATGGCGAGCGACTCCAACAGCATGGCGCGCGCGCGCGAATGATCGCGCTGAACAACGGCAACCATCGACAAATTATTCAGGCTTATCATCGTGCTCAGCCGATCACCCTCGGCACGCAAGGTGCGCAGCTCACCCTCATACAGCGCGCGTGCGGCATCAACATTCCCCTCCAGCCGCTCAAGCTCGGCCAGCATATTTGCCGCGATATTAGTGCGCCCCGATTGGGCCGTTGCTTGCGCGGCAACTACATTCGCTTCTTCAAGATAAGTACGCGCTGTTTTCAGCTCATTCCTGCTCAAATAGGCGTAACCGAGCCGCGACAAAGCGCGCGTCAGCAGCACCGTAAAACCGCCGCTGCGGGCAAGTGCCACGCTCTGCTGAAACTGCGTGATCGCCTCCACATCCAGGCCGCGATAGCTCAGCATGTGACCCGACAACAACCTCGCTTGGCAGCACAGTTTTGCATGCTGATCAGCGTCCGGCAACGCGAGTGCCGCCACACACGCTAGATGACCCTGCGCCATCATGCCGCGGCTCAACCAAAATCGCTCAAGTGCCACGGTGATTCG
Source organism: Burkholderiales bacterium (assembly GCA_043721275.1). Taxonomy (GTDB): domain Bacteria; phylum Pseudomonadota; class Gammaproteobacteria; order Burkholderiales; family Casimicrobiaceae; genus Casimicrobium. The sequence continues at coordinate 15,002 of JAYSRA010000054.1, read as the reverse complement.
CAAGCCACGCTCAGCGCCGTTCACGGCGTGTTCACACCACGCGAGTGCAGCCAGAAAATTATCGCGATCAACGCTGAGCCGATCAAGCCACGCACCTTGCTGCGGCCCCGCGAGCGGGGCTTCGGCCTGCTCCGCGAGCGTTAAAAAAAACGCAAGATGTCGTTCGCGGGTGGCCGCCTCGTCGCCGGATTCTGCGCTGCATTCCAGCGCGAAGTGGCGCATGGTTTTGAGCATGCGATAGCTCATGTCGCCACGCGAATCGGCCTCTGCCGCAACCAGCGATTTTTCGACCAACGCGCCCAGATGATCGAGCGTCGCCCACGCGTCAATCGTATCGTCGGAGGCCACCTTTTGAGCGGCCGCTAAACTAAACCGACCCGACATCACACCCAATCGGCGGAACACAATTTTCTGTTCAACCGAGAGCAGCGCATGGCTCCACTGCAACGCCGCGCGCAGCGTGCGGTGCCGCTCAGACAGAGCGCGCGAGCTGCTGCTCAGCAGGCTCAGACGCTGACCGAGACGGTCGCGCACCCCGTGCACACCGAGTAGCGCCACGCGCGCAGCCGCAAGCTCAATGGCCAGGGCAACGCCGTCAAGCTGAGTGCAGATATCAACCACCGCTTCAATGTTGGCGTCAGTCAACGTGAAGCGCATGTCCGCTTGGCGGGCGCGTTCTTCAAACAAGCGCACCGCTCCCGAGTGACGCGCTTGATCAAGCGTTGCTAGCGTTGCAAGCGCCACCTCGGCGGGCAAGGCTAGCGTGCCGACCCGATACACATGCTCGCTGGGCAGCTTCAGTGGCTCTTGGCTGGTTGCCAACAGATGCAACTGCGGCGCAGCGGCGAGCAAAAGTGCCGCAAGTGTGGCCACTGACATCAGCAGATGCTCACAGTTATCGAGCACGATCAACAGCCGTTGCCGTTGCAGCGCAATGGTTAGCGCATCGGCGCTGGCCCCCGCGCCGAGCGTCACGTTCAGCGCGCGCGCGATGGCGGGTGCGAGTTGTGCGTCATCATCAAGTGCTGCCAGATCAACGATCAAAGTGCCGTCAGCAAACCTCAGTTTCATTGCAGCTGCCGTGGCTTTGGCCAGCACCGTTTTGCCGATGCCGCTGGTGCCGACAAGGGTGACCAGACGATGCGCCGTCACCGCTTTCGACAGCGCAATCAAATCATCGGCGCGACCGAATAATGTGGCCGCTATTTCTACAGGCTGGCTGACCGGCGCGCTCACCGGCAGCGGTGCATTTTTCACCGCGTCAGCATCAGCCGCCAGCAGCACGGTGAAGCGATAGCCGCGCCCCGGAATGGTCGATATCGCCTGCGGCCCGAGCAACTTGCGCAGCGTCCAGATGTGCACCTGAAGATTGTTCTCCTCAACCACCAGACCGGGCCACACCACATCGAGCAATTCGTTTTTAGTGACGGTGCGGTCGCGGCGATCAATCAACGCCAGCAACACATCGAATGCGCGCGCACCGAGCTTGGCAGCTTGGCCATCAACGCGCAGCAGCCGCGCGGCACGGTCAACGCTGTGCGCGCCGAAGGTGAAGTCGCTGCGGACGGCTGCGTCGTTCACGCTGCTGATCCCGCTCGCTCGGCACCGCGCCGATCAACCCCTAGCGCCACACGAATCGCCGCCTCGTCACTCATCAGCGCACCTTCGGCCAACAATCGTTGCAGCACGTCTGCGGCCAACGCCTCACCGAGCGCAACGCTTGTCATGCCTGCGGCACGCAATTCGCTGGCTTCGCGCTCAAAGCCGGACGATTGGAAGTTTGCATTGGCCCGTCCGAGCAGCCGCGCTGCTGCGGCGTGTCGACCCAGCTTGCATGCGAGCAGCGCAAAGTGATCGGCGTGAAGGTGCAGCTCGCCGCTGCGCTGCAGCGGCGCGATTGATTCACTCGCCACGTGCAGCGCCTCATCGAGCTCATTATTGAAAACGAGCACCGCGCACAGGTTGCCGAGATTGCTGCCCGCGTAATTGACGCGCCGTCCGCCAATGCGCTGCACGATTTCACGGCGCACCACAATGGCCTCGGCCACTTTGCCTTGAATGAACAGATTTTCCGCGAGGTTCATCAAAGCGAAGTCAAGCTTCCTCGCATCCCCGCTGGCACGCATCAGCGCAACCAGTTCCCGCATCAGCGGCTCTCCATCGGCGGGCCGACCGGCCACCTCGAACAAATAAGTACGCGCGGACAATTGCCCCTCACGCATCAATGCGGGCCACGCTGTATCGAACAGCGCGTCGGCCTGTGTGATGCTCGCTTGTGCGCCATCAAAATCGCGCGCCCACACCTGCTTTTGCGCGAGCGTCACGAGCGTTTCGTACAACCCGGGCGCATCAGCGATGGCGCGGTGCAGCGCGGCTGCGCGGTGCAACGCCGGAATTTCTTTGTGCGCCGCCTTTTGGTGGGCGAGTACGGCGTAACCGCGCATGAGGCGCGCCTCAACGGAGGGCGGCGTATCGGCAGTAATGCGGTGAACGGCAAGCTCAAACCAGCGCATCCCCTCGGTCTTCAAATCAGCTGGCCGCCAGAACCATTCTGATGCGCCCACCAACGCCGCAAGGTGCACGGGATTTCCCGCTTCCCCAGCGGTGCCGGCGGTGCCAGCGGCCCAGTTGAGTGCGGCACGCAGGTTGTCAATGTCTGGCAGCGCTGCCGCCAAAAGATCGGCGGTATCGGTGGTCCAGCGCGCGCGGTAGCAGCCATCAAATGTTTTGTACACGGCGTCAGCGAGATGGCGAGCAGCCGCATCAGTCTCGTGGGCGAGCGCAATGCGCTCTCGCGCAAAGGCACGCGCGCTCTCAAGCAAGCGATAGCGCGGCGCGGCACCGGCCTCACTGATCACCAGCGATTTGTCGACCAATGCGCCCAAATGATCGAGCACCGTCCGCGGATCAAAGTCGTCACCTGCGCCGACATGCTGCGCGGCATCGAGCGCAAAACTACCGGCAAAAATGCCTAAGCGACGGAACACTTTTTGTTCGTCAGCATCGAGCAGCGAGTGACTCCATTCGAGCGCGGCGCGCAGCGTTTGCTGCCGCTTAGGTGCAAGCCGCGTGCCGCCGGTGAGCAGCCGAAACCGATCATCAAGCCGCAGCCGCAATCCTTCAATGCCCAACAGCGGCAAGCGCGCGGCGGCAAACTCAATGGCCAGCGGAATGCCGTCCAGTCGGCGACAGATTTCAATCACCGCAGCACGGTTGTCGTCATTCAAAACAAACTGCGGCGTGGCCTCGCGTGCGCGCGCCGCGAACATCGCGAGGGCACCGAAACGCTCGTCAATGGCACCGCTGGCAGCGTTGGTCTCGCTCTGGGCGCGCGAATCCACCGCGTCGTCAACCGGCAACGTCAGCGTGCCCAGCCGCAGCACCTGCTCGTCGGCGAGCTTAAGCGATTCTTGGCTGGTGGCCAGCAGCGTTAGCGGTGGCACCGCGCGCAACAACGTTGCGGCCAGTGTGGCGATGGGCTCAATCAAATGCTCGCAGTTGTCGAGCACGATCAGCATCTGGCGACCAACGATGCGCGCGGCGAGCTGGTCGGCGGTCGCATCCGGGTCGAGCGCAATCGCGAGCACGCGCGCGATGCTGCCAAGCAGCAGTTGACTGTCGCTTACTGGCGCGAGATCAACCCACCACACGCCGTCCGGATAGTTCGTCTTGTCTTCGCGAGCCGCCACCGCCGCCGCCTGCGCGAGCCGAGTTTTGCCCATGCCGCCGGCACCGGTGATGGTGATTAAACGCCGCGAATGTTTGCCTTGCAACATCACAGCAAGTGCTGCCAACTCGGTGTCGCGACCAAATAATGGCGGCAACTGCGAGGGCAGATTGCCGAGCGACACCGGCGCGATCGGCGCGATCGGTGCCACGGCGTCGCCCGCAGCCGCCGCAGCAATCGAGCGCGTCTCCACGGTCGGCGAAAAAAACCGGTAGCCACGGCCGGGGATGGTGACGATGGTTTGCGGCCCCAGCAATTTGCGCAGCGTCGACACCTGCACTTGAAGATTGTTTTCCTCCACCACCAGACCGGGCCAGACGATGTCGAGCAGCTCGTTTTTGCTAACTACCTGGTCGCGCCGCTCAACCAGCGTGGTCAACACGTCAAACGCCCGCGCGCCTAGCCGGACGGGCTTTCCATCGACAAGCAACTGCCGCGCTGAGGCCTGAATGACACAGTGCCCGAAAGCGAAATCACTAGCCGGTATGAGGTCAAGGACAGACATGTAGCATCGCTTCTTAGGAGCTGTCTGAGTTTACGACACGCGTACAGGATTAAGAACGTTTAAGGTCAAAAGCAATGACTTAACGCCAAGTTCCCGACATAGTTCACACATCAGATTGCCGCGCGCCGTCGCGTGCGGTGGTCATTTTTCAACCTACCGTTAGCTCAAATCCAAAGGAGAATTTTGTGAAATACCGCTCTCGTTTCAAGTCAACGCTCGCCGCAGTGCTCGGCGTGAGCATGGCGCTACAACCCTTGGCCGCAACCGCTGCGATCCATCAGAACTCGTATCTGAAGACCGACTCAGCCGTGTTGCAAACCATTGACATGACCGCCAACACCGATTTCGATTTTGACGCCTCTCCGCCACAAACGGTCGGCGCGGGTGTCGCGCTAGACCGTGCCTATCTGACCGCTGCGTTTGCCTCAATGGCGCAAACCACGTTCACCATGACCGAGGGGCGGCATCGCGTGGGCACGGTGTTTGTGTATCGCAACAACCGCTTCGGCAATAACGTTGACACGAAGGTGGTGGCACTCACCAAGGGCCGCTCAAACGCGCACGTCGCAGGCTGGGAAAAGCGCGGCCAAATGTCGACCAATTACCTGGTTGATGCGCAGGACAACGTGGAGACGGCGAAGGGCTTGGGCCAGACCATCGCGCACGAGAACGGTCATTACGTTTACGGCGTGTACGACGAATATCGCGAGGCGGGCAAACCGATTGATCCCGCTGATCCGGGCGCGCCGTCGCAGGTCGACACACCGCTTAATTCGGTGATGCACAATCAGGCGGAATTTAGTTCGTTCTCCACACCGGGCGACATTACCGATGCAACGCAAACCGCGCACAAACGCGCGCATGGCGGCTCGGCATGGGAGACGCTGTCGCGCGATTCGAGCACCGATTCAGCGGCGACAAAAAATGACGGACGCACCACTTACCCCGTGTTTCTGGGCTTTTTGCCAGCCAGCCCATCAGCCCTGACCCGCCCAGTGACGGGCTGGGACGCGGCGTTCAAAGTGGTGTTTGTGCCGAACCCGTCAAACGTTGACTATTACGTTATCGCGCGCCAGTTGAGCGCGGATCAAATGGTCGGTGTGAAAAACGCGGTCATCGCGTCGATACGCAAGCTGACCGTGGGCCCGAACACCGCCATCGCGGTGACCACGTTTCCGGGATCGGCAGTCGTGCCAACGATCATTCTCGATTCCGAAGCCAAACGCGATTCAGCCATTGCTGCCATCGAGGCCATCACCGTTGACGCCACCGCAGGCGACATCAACACACCGCTTGATGCGGTGCTCGCCGACGTCACTTCCTATTACGGCGCGGGCACCTACACCCCCGGCGACGCGGTTGCAATCAACGTGTTTGGCAACAGCCAGAACGCGGTGGCCACCACCTTCCGTGATCGTGCGCGAGCGCTTCGCGTAGCGGTGAACGCCAACATCCTCACCTTCGACAACGTACAGCCCGGATCAAGCGCCAAACGCGCCGTTGCGCCGCAGGACCTAGCCAAGAGCGCGATGCGCGCCAAAGTGTCTGGAGCCAATCTCACGCTCGCGCAATTGGCACACGCCACCGGCGGCCAATTCAACGACGCTAATCGCGCTGGCGCACTCACCGCGGGTGCTGTGAAGGCGCAGCACATGTCGCACGGCGACGCCGAGATTGACTTGGCAACCAAGCACGTCAACAGCCTAGCTGCGAACGCAACGTTCGCCGTCAAGACACCTATTTTGGAGAAGACCGATGGTCGTATCGCATTTGCCGCGTTTTGGGCGGACGAGGCCGATAACAACCGCCTGCGCTTTGAACTCAGCGCACCCGACGGCGCTCGCTTTGTGCCCACCAACGCGCTCACCAATCAGTCGTTCGGCGCGGGAGGCTTGGTGCACTACACCTTTGATGCAGCATCGAACTCGGCCTATTTCGACGTCGATAAAGCCTACGTCGGACGAAACGGTGTGTGGACAAGCACCGTGCTTGCCACCAGTGCCGTGAACTCACCGGTCGAGCAAGCCATCAGCGCCGACAGCTCGTTGCGCGCAGAGATTGAGGTGATGGCCGACGGCAGCGCGAACCCAATTCTTACCGTGTTTTTGGCGGCCAGCCGCTCGGTGCAGGGCGCTGCAGCCAGCGCAATTTTCTACGGCGCAGACGGCTCGGTGAAGCTCACCAAAGCCATGACCGACGACGGTAAAGGCGGTGACCGCAAACCCGGCGACGGCATTTACAGCGTCGCGCTGGGCGGACTGCTTCAAGCCGGGCAATACGACGTCGTAGTAGAGGTGAAAGACGGCCCGAGCGGCGCAGTGTTTTCAACCGCGGGCACCAACAAAGCAGGCGTGAATGCAGCGCCAGAACCGTTGGGCGGCGCCTTCGCGCGCGCGGCCGACACGTTGCTGACGGTCGCGCGAACCACGGTCACCGAATATTACGTTCCGTCGTTGAAAAAATACTTCATCACCGGGCGTGAAACCGAGAAGGCAACGCTTGCGCTGTACCCCGCGATCTACACGAAGACCGGCATGAGCTTTATTGCTGAGCCGGGCGCGGCGCCACCTACCGGCACGCAGCCGATTTGCCGCTTCTATTTCTCGCCCCCACTCGCCAACACACACTTCTACGGCACACCCGCAGATTGCGCGTTGGTAGGCACCACGTTTGCTGGTAACGCTGCGGCGAAAAATGAAGGCGTTGATTTCGCGGTGGCCACCCCTGACGCCACCGGCAATTGCCCCGCCTCAGCGCCAGTCAAGGTGTATCGCTCGTTTAACAATCGTGGCGCGCAAAACGATGGCAATCATCGCTACACGGTGAGCCTCGCGCGCTACAACCAGATGATCGCTGCGGGCTACTCAGCCGACGGCCCGGTGTTCTGCGCCGCCACGGCGAGCGACGCGACGCAGTAGCGCAGTAACGAGATCATTGACCAACGCCCCGATGGTGACATTGGGGCTCGTTTGCCATGTCCGATACTCAAGTTGATGACATCACGATGCGGCTGGACGCAGCCGCCGAACTGATGCGGCGCATCTTGCAAAAAAGCTACGCGCACATGCACCTGGCACCGGGCCAACGGGTACTCGACGTGGGCTGCGGCGCTGGCGCTGACACGCTCGCCATGGCGCGCGTGATCGGGGCATCGGGTATCGTGCAGGGCGTTGACTACGACGCCGCCATGATCTTGCAGGCCACGCTTGGTGCGCGCAGCGAAAACGCGACGGCGTGGTTGAATTATCGTCATGCCAACGCCACTGCATTGCCGTGGCCCGATGACTATTTCAATTCCACGCGCAGCGACCGCGTGTTTCAGACGCTGCTTGATCCGGAGCGCGCCTTTGACGAGCTGCTGCGGGTGACGCAACCGAACGGTTACGTGCTCGTTATCAGCGGCGATTGGGACTCGTTAAGCATCGACAGCGACGCCTCCGACCTTGAGTCACGCCGCGTCTATTTCGCAGCGACGCGAGCCACCCATAATCCGCTATCGGCGCAGTGCCTGAGCCGCCTGTTCGCGCAACGTGGCATGCTGGACGTGCAAATTGATCTGTGTCCGCGGTTCTGTTTGGCGGACGAAGCGGTCGCATGCTGGCAACAAAGCATCGCGCCACAGGCGGTGGCATCTGGGCTGTTTGCCAGCGCAAACGTGGTGATGATTTCTGGCCGCAAACCGCTCGTCGGCGCAGCGTAGATGCACAGTTCGCCACGAAGGTGCAGTACGCGCTTATCGTGCGGCTTTATCGGTACGATCAATTCGATTGCTGCGCTTTCGCGCGGGCACTTTGCAGCGCAATTCGCAGCCCCAAAAAAAGCCACAGCTCTGCGCTGTATCCGCCATTTAACGCGGGCTACATGCCGATTTACCAATAAGTCGACTAACGCGTTTTTGAGCGGTTAGCCCTATTAAAACGGGGGTCTGCGCTTAAAGCTACTGGCTGTCGCGCGCCTGCCACGCGGCAGCGAAAATCGCATTGATCCTGCGCTCTGAGTCTATGCATTGTGACTTCGGCGCGGTAGTATCAATCCTATGCATAAATTCCTGCGCGCCTTGACCATAAGTTGGCTGCGCGCGAATTTTCTCCCGCACCAGAAAGGACTCTCCCATGCAGACCGCACTCATCCTCTCCCTCGGCGCCACATTTGGCCTGATCGGTATCGCGATGGTTAATGCGGCTGCCGCGTTGGTGGGGCGTCCATCGTGGAATATTCCCACCAAGCCGTCGCATCCGCGTTGAACCGGTAGCAGCTGACAGTTTTTTGGCTTCTCGATGAGGCGACTCGCGCCTCTCGCTTCAACCTCCGTATACGTTCTTGCCAAATTGATTGGCCGTGCTGATTCTCAGCACGCGGCTGTATTCATTTTTCTGCCGTGATGGCCGTGCGCCGTGGCGATCCATGGCGCGTTTTCCGCTCCGACTTTTGACTTTTTGAGGTTTGCCATGCAAGCTTTTTTGACACTTTCTAACCGGCTACATTCGCGATTGCGGGCACTGCTCAAGCTACCTGAGCTGCCCGCTGACGACCTGCTGCGCGACGCGAACTATCGGCGCATTTTTGCCTCGGTCGTCATCACCCATTTCGGCGCGCAAATTACGCTGCTCGCGTTGCCGTTGACGGCGGCGACGGTGCTCAATGCGTCACCCACGCAGATGGGATTTTTGATGGCCTTTGAGTTGGCACCGTTCGCGTTGCTTTCATTGCCCGCAGGCGTGTGGCTTGATCGGGTGCGCAAACTGCCGGTGTATGTGGTGGGCGAATCCGCGTTCGCGCTGGCGCTCATCACGGTGCCGATTGCGGCGTGGACGGGCGTATTGTCAATGACCTGGCTCTACGTCGTGGGCGTGGTGCTCGGCTGCGTGCATGTGTTCGGCGGAACGGCCGCGCAAATCGTGCTCACACAAATCGTTTCGCGTGACCGATTGGTGGAGGCGCACAGCAAGAATGCCCTCGCCGTATCAGGCTCGGAGATCGCCGGGCCAGGCATTGCTGGCGCACTGATCAAAATTCTCGGCGCGCCGATTGCCATTGCGTTTGATGCCATTTTGATCGCCGGATCGGTGTTGCTATTGCGAGGAATTCGCGTTGAAGAAAAGCTTGCCGATCATGGCGGTGCAAACTTCATGGCGCAGCTGCGCGAAGGACTCAATTTCGTTGCGCGCACCAAAATGTTGTGGACGTTGGCGCTGTTCGTTGGATGCTGGCAATTGCTGCATCACATGGCAAGCGTGGTGCAAATTTTGGTCGCCACGCGCGAGCTGGGCATGAGCGCGCAAGCGATTGGTTTCTGCTACGTCGGCATGGGCGTGGGCACCATCCTCGCGAGCGTTTACGGCAAACGCGTGTCAGATAAATTCGGGCCAGGGCCCACGATTGTGGCGGGCATCGCGGTCAGCGCGGCGGGCTGGCTTGCCTTGTCGGTGGCACCCGTGAATGCGTTTGGCGTGGTGCTGTTTGGCTTCATGTTGACCTGTTTTTCAGGCGGTGCGACGCTGATGTTCGTCAACTTTCTGTCGCTGCGCCAAGCGGTCACGCCGGAGCCCTTGCTTGGTCGTATGACCAGCACCATGCGCTGGTTAATTTTGATCGGCGCAGGCCCCGGCGCGCTGATTGGCGGCTACGTGGGCGAACACGTCGGGCTGCGCGCCTCACTCGCGTGCGCGGGCTTGGGCGCGTTGGTGCTCACGTTGTTCGCATGGCGCAGCACAGTGATGATGGGCACGCGCAGTTTGCCGTCGCAGGCGCTGCATCACCAGCTATAGGGTGCGCTGTGCGCACCACGAGACACCACCGAATTTGTTGGTGCGCAGAGCGCACCCTATGATGAAAATGAGTGAAATTTATGTATCAATTTTTTGAACGACTGGTCGATCCGTATCCGGACCAGACGCCCGTTGCACCACCGAAATCGTTGCGCGCGTTTCTCTGGGAATGCACACGCGGCTTGCGTCCGTACATTCTGTTGATGACGTTTGCCGCTGGCATCATCGGCCTGATTGAGGCGCTGTTGTACGCGATGCTCGGTCGGGTGGTGGACTGGTTGGCCAAGACCGAGCCAACACGGATATGGGATGAGCAGCGCTCAGGCTTGTTACTGTTGGTGGGGTTGCTGGTTGCCAGCCCAGTGATGGTGTCGATGTTTGCGTTTGTTAAACATCAAACCATTATGGGCAATTTTCCGATGCGTTTGCGCTGGAATTTTCATCGCCTGATGCTCGCGCAGAGCATGAGTTTCTACAGCAATGAATTTGCCGGGCGGATCGCCGCCAAGGTCATGCAAACCGCACTCGCGGTGCGCGATGTGTGGATGATTTTGACCGACGTGATGGTGTTCGTGATCATCTATTTTGTAACCATGGTGGTGAGCATCGGCGGTTTTGACTGGCGCATTACGCTGCCGTTTTTAGTGTGGGTGGTCGGCTACGGTTGCGCTTGTTGGTACTTTGTGCCAAAACTTGGGCGCGTGGCCCAAGTGCAGGCCGACGCGCGCTCGATGATGACCGGGCGCATCACCGACGCGTACACCAATATCTCGACGGTGAAACTGTTTTCGCACACGCAGCGCGAAGCGTCGTTTGCAAAAAACGCGATGCAGGATTTCATGTCAACCGTGCATCAGCAGTGGCGCTTCATTACCGCGTTTGACATCGTGCACTACTCGCTGTTGATAATGCTCGTGTTGTCGACGGTGGGCGTAACCTTATGGCTGTGGTCGGACGGTGCGGCGGGCGTGGGCGCGGTGGCTGCGGCAACAGCGATGGCGCTGCGTTTGAATGGTCTGTCAAACTGGGTGATGTGGGAGCTGGCGGGCTTGTTCGAGCACATCGGCACGGTGCGCGACGGCATCGCCACCCTGTCAGAGCCGCACACGGTCAACGATGCGCCTGACGCGACGACGTTGCAGGTGCCGCACGGTGAGGTTCGCTTTGAAAACGTGACGTTTGCATACGGGCGCGAACGACAAGCGAGCGCGTCCGGAACGCAGGTTTCAAAACCAGTGATCGAAGGCTTAACGCTCACCATTCGCGCCGGCGAAAAAATCGGATTGGTCGGTCGCTCTGGTGCCGGCAAATCGACCATCGTGAACTTGCTGTTGCGCTTTCACGATTTGGAAAGCGGGCGCATTTTGATTGATGGCGCAGACATCGCAAAAGTCACGCAAGACAGTCTGCGCGCCAACATTGGCATGGTCACGCAAGACACCTCCCTCTTGCACCGCTCAGTGCGCGACAATATTTTGTATGGCCGACCGGATGCGGTCGACGCCGACATGTTGCATGCCGCCACGCGTGCCGAGGCGCACGAATTCATCACCCGACTGACCGACCCGAAAGGCCGCACCGCGTACGACGCACACGTGGGCGAGCGCGGCGTAAAGCTCTCTGGCGGACAGCGGCAACGCATCGCGATTGCACGGGTGATGTTGAAAGACGCGCCGATATTGCTGCTGGACGAGGCGACCAGCGCACTCGACTCAGAAGTCGAGGCTGCAATTCAGCAAAGTTTGTATCGATTGATGCAAGGCAAAACCGTAGTCGCGATTGCCCATCGACTGTCGACCATTGCCGCAATGGACCGGTTGATCGTGCTCGACGAGGGCCGCATTGTCGAAGAAGGCGATCACAAATCACTACTGGCAAAAGGCGGGCTGTACGCGCGTTTGTGGGCGCATCAGAGCGGTGGATTTTTGGGCGAGTCGGATTAACGTTTTTTGGTTCCCTCCCCCAGCGGGGGAGGCGGTTTGCAGGTCCCCTCCCCCAGCGGGGGAGGGTTAGGGTGGGGGAAGCTTCGCGCCCCGCAACCGCTCGATCTCGCAACAAAGATGCGTCAACACGGAAGCAATATCAGCCAGCACATCATTGTTCCAATACCGAAGGACGCTGATGCCAGACGACTCCAAAAATCTCGTTCGAGTGAGATCGTCACGCAGCTTTTCGTCGTCATTGTGTTGCCCACCATCCAGCTCAACCGCAAGGCTCAACTCCAAGCAGTAGAAATCGAGGATGAACGGTTACACGATGTGCTGGCGACGAAAGCGAACCCCTAATAGTTGACCGCGAATGTGTCGCCAAAGCGCGCGTTCTGCCTCGGTGGCGTTGCCCGCGCAAGGCTCGGGCGTGATCGCGCAGGCGAAGGTCTTGCGGCAGTGGGCAAAACACATTCTTCAACGAAGTTCCCCCACCCTAACCCTCCCCCGCTGGGGGAGGGAACAGTGGATTTGCCTCCCCCGCTGGGGGCGGGGACTGTTGATTCGGCGCACCACTACCAATACGCCTCAACCGTAATATGCCCCGCCTGTTTCGGTCGGTGCTTGCGTAATCCGCGTGCTTGCAGCACGGTCATCGTGTCCCTCACCATATCCGGATTGCCGCACAGCATGCAGTGTGCGGTGTCGGCCGTGAGCGCAATGCCAGCGCGCACCTCCAAGCTGCCGTCGATAATCGCCGCCGGAATGCGCGCGTGAATCGCGCCCGGAAAAACCTCGCGCGACACGAACGGTATGTATTGAAAGCGCTCGCCGTACCGCTGCGCAATCGCCGCAATCTGGTCACGATAGGTGAGCTCAGAGCCGGTACGCACCGCGTGCACAAATACGATCTGTGCAAACTTTTGCCACGGCGCGTCGGTCTTCATAAAAGACAGATACGGCCCAATCGCGGTGCCGGTGCATAGTCCCCACAACACCTTCGCATCGGGCACCTCGGGCATGGTGAAGAAACCGTTCACGCGTGGCGACGCATACAAAACGTCGCCCACTTTAAGCGCATGCAAATGCGGCGACAAAACGCCGCCCTCGGCAGCCGACACGTTACTGAGAATAATTTCGTAAGGCCGCTCGTCGGGCGCGTTCACCAGCGAATAGGCGCGCATGACAATGTCCTCGTCAGCCGTCGCAGCGGGCAGACGCAAACCCACCCGGCAAAATTGCCCCGCGTTGAAGCCGTCGAGCGCCGCTTTGAAGCACAGGGAAAACAGCGTGGGCGTGTGGTCGGTGCGCCCAACCACGCGAGCTTCGATAAACTTGGCAGACATAGCTTGCTCTTGAACACAGAAAAAGGATTTTACGTGCCGGTCACCACACTTTTTTTTGATCTCGACGGCACGGTGTCGAACAATTTTCAGGGCATTTCGCGCTGCCTTAACTTCGCGCTTGAATGCCTGTCACTGCGCCAGTTGACCGACGAGGAGGTGTTGCCGTTCATCGGCCCGCCGTTCCGCGAGTCGTTGCCGCGCGTGTTTCCGGGCATCAATGCGGAGGCCGCGTTGGCTTACTATCGAGATCGATACGAAAAAACCGGTTGGCTTGAAAACACCTTGTACGACGGCATGGCGCAAGCGATTCGTTCGCTGCATTTGCAAGGCTTCACCATTGCGCTGTGCACCAGTAAGCCGCGCATTTTCGCCGAGCGTATCATCGAACATTTCGATCTGGCGCGCTACTTTGACGGCGTTCACGGCCCCGAACTCGACGGCAAATTTGATCGTAAAACGGATCTGCTCGCGCACCTTATTCAGCATTACAAAGCTACGCCCGAAAACTCGGTGATGATCGGCGACCGCGATAAAGATGTTGAGGCTGCACTGCACGTTGGGGCGCAAACGCTGGGCGTGTTGTGGGGCTTTGGTTCGCGTGAAGAGCTGGTGGGCGCGGGTGCCAAATACATCGTGACGCGCCCTGAGGAATTGGTGCACACCATCCACTCGATTGCCTAAATCGACTTGCAATTCAATCCGATACGTTGTCGCGTCTAGCCTCGAATTGATTTGCAGATCGAATATTAAAAGGAAAGAAATCGCTATGGAACTGATCCACACCGTCGCCGAACTGCGCAAATATCTTGAGCGCGTGCCGAATAATGTCTTCGTGCCGACGATGGGCAATCTGCACGAAGGCCATTTGCGCTTGGTCGAAGACGCCAGCCCGCGCGGGGCCTGCACGGTGGTCAGCATCTTCGTCAACCGCCTGCAATTTGGGCCGAAAGAAGACTTTGACCGCTATCCACGTACGCTGGCTGACGACTGCGCGAAGTTAGACAGCATCGGATGTGATGTGGTGTTTGCGCCGGATGAAGCCGAGCTGTATCCCGAGCCGCAAACCTACACCGTGCAACCGTCGGGAATCGAAGACATTCTTGAAGGCGCGGTGCGCCCGGGGCATTTTCGCGGCGTGGCCACCGTGGTGCTAAAGCTCTTCAACATGGTGCAACCGCGTGCGGCCGTGTTCGGCAAAAAAGATTATCAGCAATGTTTGGTGCTGCAAACCATGGCACGACAATTGGCGTTGCCGGTGGAAATTATTCTCGCCGAAACGGTGCGTGCGGACGATGGCCTGGCGCTCTCATCTCGCAACCAATATTTAACGCCTGCCGAGCGCATTGAGGCACCAAGACTGGTGCGCGTGTTAAATGATGTAGCCGACGCGGTGCGCACCGGAACGCACGCGTATGCAACGATTGAAGCCGAAGCAAAAACCGAACTAGAACGCCACGGTTGGCGACCCGATTACGTTACCGTCCGCCGCCGCAACGATCTGCACATGCCGCACGATGATGACAGCGAATTAGTGATCTTAGGTGCCGCACGTTTGGGCACGCCGCGGCTGCTAGATAATCTGGAAATCACGCTATAGCTTTTCGCTGCGAGCTCGATTTAACTAGGGCTAGGTGGAGTTGACCCGCTTTCACGGACACATTATTGTCCGAGAAGAAGGAGTCAGAAATGAGTCAACGTGTTTATAAGGCGGCGTATGCGCCTGAGTTTCGC